>DATNBM010000001.1:0-125917 GCA_035571915.1 Solirubrobacteraceae bacterium
ATCAACCTGCTGTCCGACACGCAGACCCGCCCGACACCGGCGATGCGGGATGCGATGGCGCGGGCCGAGGTCGGCGACGAGCAGACCGGCGACGATCCGACCGTCAATCTCTTGTGCGAACGCGTGGCCTCTCTCCTGGGAAAAGAGGCAGCGGTGTTCATGCCCTCGGGCACCATGTGCAACGTCGCGGCGACCCTGACGCATTGTCGACCGGGCGACGAAATCCTGGCGCATGAAACCGCCCACATCATCGCCCGCGAAGGCGGCGCGCACGCCTCGCTCGGCGGATTCCAGATCACGCCGCTCCCGGGCGCCGACGGGCAATTTTCGCCTGACACACTGGGCAAGGCGCTGCATCCGCGCAGCCGCTACCAGCCGCCGCAGACGGTTGTCAGCGTGGAGCAGACCGCAAATATCGGCGGCGGCACGATCTGGACCAAGGCCGCTCTCGATGAGGTCGTCGAGATCGCCAAGGCCGCCGGCCTTGCCACCCACATGGACGGCGCGCGGCTTCTCAACGCCTGCGTGGCGACCGGGATCGCCGCCCATGAGATGGCGAAGGGATGGGACTCGGCCTGGATCGACTTCTCCAAGGGGCTCGGCGCGCCCGTCGGCGCCGTGCTCGCCGCCTCGCGCGAGCTGATCGACGAGGCCTGGCGCTACAAGCAGATGATGGGCGGCGCGATGCGCCAGTCGGGGATCCTCGCGGCCGGGTGCCTGCACGCGCTCGACCATCACGTCGAGCGGCTGGCCGAGGATCACGAGAACGCCCGCGCGCTCGCCGCGGGGCTCGCCGAGCTCCCGGGCGTCGGGATCGACCCCGAGACGGTCGAGACGAACATCGTCATCTTCGAGGTGGACGACGCGCCGCTGTTCGTCGAGCGCCTCGCCGGCGAGGTCGACGTGCTGCCCCTCGGCCCGCGGATGGTGCGGGCCGTCACGCACCTCGACGTCGACCGCGCGCAGATCGAGCGGGCGCTCGAGGCTTTCGCAGCAGCGGCCCGGCCGTAGCGACGGTCAGCCTGGTCCCGGGAGCCGCACCCCGGCACCGACGGTGGCGGCGCGCGGTCCTGACGGCTTTCGTAGCGTGTCGCGGCGTCACGCGTGCGCGCCCGCGTCGGATCAGGGTGTGTGCGGGAACGTACGGCGGTTGCGCGGCGCAGGCTCTACGAGGAGGCGACGGCGCTCGTCGCGCGCGACTACCGGCGGGCGCTGACCCTGCGCGTACTCGCCGCCGAGCTCGCAGCCTCGCCGCGCCAGATCCAGCGCGCCTACGCCGAGCAGGGCACGAGCTTCGCCGAGGATCTGCGCGCCCGGCGTCTGGCGGTGGCGGCCGAGCTGCTGCGCACACAGCCGGGGCTGTCGGTCGCGCAGGTCGGCGCGCTCGCCGGCTACCTGGCGCCCTCTCACTTCGTGCGCGTCTTCCGAGCGGCGCGCGGCGTCGCGCCGGGGGAGTACCGGGCGCGGCGAGGGCGGTGAGGCTCAGCCTCGCTGCGGCTCGCCGGCCGCGAGCGCGGGCGTGTCCTCGCTCGGGTCCTCGTGCGTCCGTTCCTCGGCGACCTCTTCGATGCCGGGCAGGCGCAGGCGCATCAGCGTGCCGCCGCCCGGGGCGGGCTCGGCGGTGATCGCGCCGCCCTGCTGGGCGGCGACCTGGCGCACGATCGCGAGGCCGAGGCCCGAGCCGGGGCGGCCCCGCGCCTCGGCGCCGCGGTAGAAGCGGTCGAAGATGTGGGGGAGGTCCTCGGCGGCGATGCCGGGGCCGTGGTCGCGCACGGTCAGCTCCTTGTCGCGGAGCTCGATCTCGACGGGCGCGTCGGGCGGGCTGTACTTCAGGGCGTTGTCGACCAAGTTCGCCACTGCTCGCTCGAGACGGGCCGGGACGCCCTCGACGATCGCGGGGGAGAGGTCGAGGCGCAGCGGCGTCGCGGGCGCGCGCACCCGGGCCTTCTCGACGGTCTCCTCGACGAGCAGGTCCAGTCGCACGTCCTCTCGTTCGGTGTTCGGCTCCTCGCCGCGGGCGAGGTCGATCAGGTCGTTGATCAGGCGCGTCAGGTCCTCGAGCTGCTCGACGACTTCGTCGAGCAGGCGGCGGTGCTCCTCGGCGTCCATCTGCGGACCCAGTTGCTGGAGCAGCTCGATGTTCGTCCGCAGGCTCGTGACCGGTGTCCTGAGCTCGTGGGAAGCGTCCGCGACGAGCTGGCGCTGGGAGACGACCGAGGCGTCGAGCGCGCTCATCGAGCCCTCGAGGGCGTCGAGCATCGCGTTGAAGCTGCGCGCGAGGCGGCCGATCTCGTCTTCGGCCGCGGGCTCGATCCTCCCGCTCAGGTCCTGCGTGCGGGTCACGTGCTCGGTCGTCTGCATGAGGTGCTTCAGCGGCGTCACCGCGGCGCCCGCGACGAGCCGGCCGAGCAGCGCGGCCAGGGCGATGCCGCCGATCACGATCAGGATCAGGATCAGCCGCAGCGTGCTCAGCAGGCTGTCGACTTCGCTCAGCGGGAGCGCGAGCTCGACCGCCCGGTTGGTGCCGAAGCCGGCGGCGAGGACGCGCATGTGCACGCCGTTGACGGTCGCGTTGCGGAAGAACGGTTCGCCGCCTTGGCGGGCGAGCACGAGCGTGCGGGGGTCGATCGGCAGCGTCACGTCGGAGACCGAGCGGGCGAGCACGCGGCCGTTGGCTTCGACGACCTGCTGGTAGCCGCGCACCTGCTGGGGGTTGGGGGGGAGCTGCCCGAACAGCGACCCGGGGCGGCTGCCCGTGTGGAGCTGCTGGGCGGAGGGCCCGTAAGGCGCTTGGCTCCGGTAGCCCCGGCGGGTCGTGTCGGTCTCGCCTTCGGCGCCCTTCGGGTTGATGTCGCCTTCGGCCTCCTTGGCCGCGACCGCGAAGGCCTTCGGCGCGTTGATCACGATGCTCGCCGAGCCGTCTTTGTTGACCTTGATGTTCGCCGCCGCGAACAGCCGTTTGAGACGGTTCGTCTCCCGCGCATGCGTGCGAAGCTGGTTGTCGACCTGGCTGTGCAGCTGGTTGGCGGTCAGCACGTAGACGAGCAGCGAGGCGAGCACGACGGCGATCGCAACGGCGGCGGCGGAGACGAGCGTGATGCGACGGCGGAAGCTCACTGCTGGGTCCTCAGCACGTACCCGACGCCCCGTACGGTGTGCAGCAGGCGCGCCTCCTCGCCGACCTCGGTCTTGCGCCGCAGGTAGCCCATGTAGACGCCGAGCGAGTTCGAGCTCGCGCCGAAGTCGTAGCCCCAGACGTGCTCGAAGATCGCCGAGCGGGTCAGCACCTTGCGGGGATGGCGCAGGAACATCTCGAGCAGGAGGAACTCGGTCCGCGTGAGCGCGAGCAGGCGCTCGCCGCGCCAGGCCTCGTGGGCGCGCAGGTCGAGGCGGATGTCCTCGAAGCAGAGCGTCTCCTCCTCGCCGGGCTCGCCCTCCTCGGCGCGACGCAGCAGCGCCCGCACCCGGGCCAGCAGCTCCCGCAGCGCGAACGGCTTGACGAGGTAGTCGTCGGCGCCCGCGTCCAGGCCCGCGACGCGGTCGTCGACCTCGTCGCGGGCGGTCAGCATCAGGACGGGCGTGCGGTCGCCGCCCTGACGCAGCCGGCGGCAGACCTCGAGGCCGTCCAGGCGCGGCATCGCGATGTCGAGGATCACCGCCTCGAACGGGCCGGCGCCGAGGCATTCGAGCGCCTGCACCCCGTCGGCCGCCTGGGCGACCTCGTAGCTTTCCATGCTCAGCGCCCTCGACAGCGCGCTCTGTACGGCGGGCTCGTCGTCGACGACGAGTATGCGTGCCTGCTCAGCCATCTCGTGCGGGCCCCGCGTCGGTGCGCCCTCCCGGCCGATGGCGGGGGACAGGGACCAGACATCAGGCTAGCGTGAGAGCCACGCGGCGGTGCCACGATGGCGGAAGGGACACGGCGGATGAGAGGCGATTCCGAAGGGCAGGGCGAGGAGGCGGTACGCGGCGACGTGCTCGCGACTCAGTCGCGGACATTGCGCAACAGCATGATCAGCCTGCTCGTGTTCTTCGCGATCGTCGTCCTGCTGCTGCTCGCCGTACCCGGGCTGCAGACGGCCGCCGAGCGGCTGACCGACGCCAACCCCGGGTGGATCGCCGCGGGCATCGGCTTCGAGCTGCTCTCGTGCGTCGGCTACATGGTCCTGTTCGACCTCGTCTTCTCGCGCATCGGGCGCAGCCTCGTCACCCGCCTCTCGCTGTCGGAGCTCGCCGTCAACTCGGTCGTCTCCGTCAGCGGCCTCGCGGGCCTCGCGCTCGGTGCCTGGGTGCTGCGCTCGCGCGGCCTCTCGGTCGAGCGGATCGCCAAGCGAACGGTCCTGATCTTCGTCCTGACGAGCGCCGTGAGCGCTGCAGCGGTCGTCCTGATCGGCGTCCCGATGTGGCTCGGGATCCTGCCCGGCTCGACCAACCCGCTGCTGACGCTGCTGCCCGCCGGCATCGCGGCCGCGGCGATCGTCGCGACGATCCTCGCGGGCCGCTGGGCCGGCCGCCGGGCCGACCGGCTCAGCGGCACGAGCTCCCGCGGCGCGGTCGCGCTGGTCGCCGTGTCGGGCGGCGTCGAGGACTCGCTGGAGGAGATCCGCCGCGGTGACTGGCGACTGCTCGGCGCCGTCGGCTATTGGCTGTTCGACGTGCTGACGCTCTACGCCGCGCTCGCCGCGTTCGGTCACGTCGCCCCCTTCTGGGCGATCGCGATGGCCTACCTGATCGGCCTGATCGCCAACTCGCTGCCGATCCCCGGCGGCTTCGGGGCGGTCGAAGGCGGGCTCGTCGGGATGCTCGACCTGTTCCACGTCGCCCCCGGCTCGACGGTCGTCGCCGCCGTCGTCGTCTACCGCGCGATCTCGCTGTGGGTCCCGGCCCTGACGGGCTCGCTCGCCTTCCTCAGCCTGCGCCGCGAGATCGGCAGGCCTGCTGTGGCGGGTGGGCCGGGGTAGTGGTCCGCGCAGCTGCAGGAGCAGGCCGCGACGCGAGATCGGCAGGGTCCGCGGTGGCTGGTGGGCCGGAGTGGTGATCCGCGCAGCTGCGGCTCAGCCTGCGACGCGAGACCGGAAGGGCCTGCGGTGGCGGGTGGCCGCGGTGGGTGGTCCGCGCGGCTGCGGCGCAGGCCACGGCGCGAGATCGGCAGGCCTGCTGTTGCGGGGTGGGCGTGGACAGGGACCGCGCAGCTGCGGGCGCAAGCCGTAACTGATCCCGGCGCGACCAACGCCGCGCCGCGGGCCGCGGGACCACCGGTGCGTCGGCTGAGGCAGCCGCTCGCTCTGCGAGAAGCGCGGCCCGCTCAGCTCTACGTCTGGAGGCTGGCAGCGAGCGCGGCCTCGGCGGCGCTGCGGCTGCACGCGTGGCCGGGAAGCGCGGCCATCACCTTCGCGACATCACGCCCGACCGTCCCCGACAGGCCCGGGCAGTACACGGGGGCCGGCAGATTCCCGGTGGGCGCGCCGGGCGCGTTGATCGGCAGCAGCGTCCTGGCGGCGGCGAGCGCGCGGGCGAAGCTGTTGGAGAAGACGTCGATCGCGACGCGGCCCGTGTAGAGCTCGATCGAGCGCCCTTCGTCGTAGACGGTCGCGGGGACGCCGCGGACGACGATGTTTCGCTGCGGGCCGAGCGGGTCGTTCGAGTGCAGGCGGTAGATCACCGTCGTGACCTGCAGCGGCAGGACGCAGCTGCCGCCTCCGAAGATGCCCTTGCTCTTGACGCAGTCGCCGTAGTAGACGCTGTCGCCGATTTTTTCGATGTAGCCGCGCAGGCCGTCGGCGGCCGTCAGGTGGTTGCCCTGGAAGGTGGGGCCGACCCAGTAGACGCGGTAGTAGGGGAACGTCTGGGCTTCGGCCAGTTCGCGCTGGGAGATCGGGGCGGGGTGGCCGGTGCCGCAGCCGGCCGCCGCGAGTGCGCACAGTCCCGACGCGGCCAGGGCGAGGCCGCGGAGGATTCCTCTTCGCGCGCTCATCGCCGTCATTATCCCGTGGCGTGCCGCGCCCCAGGCCGATCGCGAAGGCAGCCGCGTCCCGCGCGAGCGTTTTGCGGCAGGCGTTCGAGCCCGCCGTCACCGCCGACGGCGCCGGCGAGGCGATCCGTCGGCGCCGCGGACCGATCGAGCTTCCCGGGGAGGGCGGGGAGCGGGCGACCGTTCTCGCGGCGGCGCTCGCGCCCGCGGCGCTGCTCGTCCTCGTCTGGCTGCTCGTCGATCCCCGCACGCCCGATCTCGCCGCGCAGGTCTACCGCGTCGGCCTCTTCCATCGGGTCGGCTTCGCGCTGTGGGACGAGCACTGGTACGCGGGCCACCATCTGCCCGGCTACAGCCTGCTGTTCCCGCCCCTCGGCGCGCTGCTCGGGACGCGCGGGGCGGGGGCGCTGTGCGTGCTCGTCTCGAGCGGGATCTTCGCGCTGCTGCTCGCGCACCGCTACGGACGCGGCGCGGGCCTCGGGGCGGCGGCGTTCGCGGTCGCGGCCGTCGGCGACGTGTGGCTCGGGCGCCTCGCCTTCGCGCTCGGGGTCGCGCTCGCGCTCGGCGCGGTGCTCGCCTACCTGCGCGGGCCGTGGCCGGCCGCGGCGCTGCTCGCGGCGCTCGCGGCGGCCGGCTCCCCCGTCGCGGGGTTGCTGCTCGGGCTGGCCGCGCTGACGGGCTCCGTGTACGAGCGCTCGGCCCGGCCGCTGCTCGTCCTCGCCGTCCCCGCCGCGCTCGTCGTGCTGCCGCTCTCGGCGCTGTTCCCCGAAGGCGGCACCGAGCCGTTCCCGGTCCTCTCGTTCCTTGCCACCGCCGGGGTCGCCTTGCTGTTCACAACCGCCGCCTCGCGTGAGGATCGCCTGCTCGCCGTGGCCGGCCCCCTCTATATCTCTGCCTGTCTTTGCTGCCTGCTGATCCACACGCCCGTCGGCAGCAACATCGAGCGCTACGGCGTGCTGCTCGCGGCGCCGCTGCTGCTGGCGGCGCGCCCGCGGCCGGGGCTCATCGGATCGGTCGCGCTCGCGGCGATTGCCGTGTGGGTGCTGTGGGGGCCGGTCAGGGAAACCGCCGCCGTCGACGGGAGCCCCGCGACGACGGCCGCCTACTACGCCCCCGTCGAGCGCTTCCTCGGGCGGCTGCCGGGCCCGCCCGTGCGGGTCGAGGTGCCGCTCACCCGCTCGCACTGGGAGGCCGCGATGCTCGCCCCGAAGGTCTCGCTCGCGCGGGGCTGGGAGAAGCAGATCGACGAACGCTACGACCGCGTCCTGCTCGGCGGGCACCTGACGGCCGCCTCCTACCGCGCGTGGCTCGACCACGAGGCGATCTCGTATGTGGCCCTGCCCGACGTCCCGCTGGATCCCTCGAGCGCCGCCGAGGGCCGCCTGATCGAAGCGGGACCGCCGTTTCTGCGGCTCGTCTCGCGAAGCCGCCACTGGCGGATCTACGCGGTCGCCGACCCGCAGCCGATCGTGAGCGGGCCGGCCGTGCTGACCGCGCTCGGGCACGACTCCTTCTCGCTGCGCGCGAGCGCCCCCCGGCGGATCGAGGTGCGGATCCACGACACCCGCTACTGGACGCTGATCGCGGGACGCGGGTGCGTCGGGGGCGGGCCCGAAGGCTTCACCGAGGTGCGCGCCGCGGCGGCGGGGCCGATCACGGTCGCCGCGCGCTTCTCGCTCGCCCGCGCGCTCGGCTCGGGTCCCTCCTGCCGGGGTTAGCGGGGGGCGAGGCCGAACAGGCCCGTGAAGCCGGTGAGGTAGATGTTCTTGCCGTCGCTGATCACGGGGTCGAACGCGCCGGTGCGCTTTTCGAACACGACCCGGCCGGTGGAGATCCCGAGGCCGTAGGTCTTGTGCTCGCCGAGGTCGGCGAAGTAGACGATCTTGCCGATGATCGTCGCCGAGCCCGAGATCCGGCCGTGGGCGTTGAAGGACCAGCTGACGTGCCCCGAGCGGGCGTTGATCGCGTAGAAGGTCCCGTTGTAGGAGCCCAGGTAGATCGTCGGGCCGAGGCCCGGGGCGTTCGTGACCGCCGGGGAGGCGTAGACGTAGGCGCCCGTCTGGACCGCCCAGTCGAGCTTCCCCGTCGAGGCGTCGTACGCGTAGACGCGCCCGTCGGTGTTGCCGAGGAAGACCCGGCCGTAATAGACGGCGCAGGTCGAGTAGAACGTGCCGCTGCCCAGCAGCGTGCCGCCCGAGCCGCTGCGCCAGATCTGCCGGCCCGTCCGCTCGGAGACCGCCTGGACGTGGCCCGAGTAGTCGCCGAAGTAGAGGGCGCCGCCCGAGAGGGTCGGGCTCGCCTTGACCGAGCCGGAGGCGTGGTAGGCCCACAGCACCTTCCCGTTGCCGTCGTTGAGCGCGTAGACGGTCCCGTTCTGTGAGCCGAAGAAGATCCTCCCGCGGTCGATCAGCGGGGAGGACTCGCTCGGGGAGGGCAGCGAGCGGAACCACCGGACCGACCCGTCGCTCGAGTTCAGCGCGACGATCCGCCCCGGGTGCCTGGAGTGGCCGCTGTCGAGGACCGTCGCGTAGACCGTGTTCGCGGTCACCGCTGGCGTCGAGGCGGAGAGCTTGCCGACGTGTTTGGTCCAGATCACGTGGCCGGTGTGCTTGTTGATCGCCATCAGCTGGCCGTTGTCGCCGAGCTGGTAGATCCGCCCCGCGTAGATCACCGGCGGGAACTCGAGCAGCGTGTGGGCGTTCCGCTCCCACATCTGGCGGAACGGCGGGCGGACCTTTTCCGGGGCGGGGAAGAAGCGGGTGTGTTCCTTCGTGTAGCCGTAGAACGGCCACGAGAAGCGGTCTTCGGGGCGTTTCGGGAGCTTTGTGGGGGTCGGCTCGGGGACGAAGCGGGCGTGGGGGTGGTAGACGCTCCCCGCCCGGTCGTGCTTGACGAGATAGGCGAGCAGGCCGCCCCCCGCGGCGAGCAGCGCGACGGCCCCGGCGAGGATCCAGCGCAGGCGACGGCGGCGCATGAACAGGCGCCGTGGACGGCGGGCGCTCACGAGGACGCGCCCTCCCTCAGGCGGCGATCTTGCGGGAAGCCCCGGCGTCCTCGCCCGAGGCCGACGTGGCCGCGGCCGCCGCGCGCCTGCGGGCGGTCGCTTCGGCGTAGCCGCGGCTCTGGCGGCGCTGGGCCGCTGTGGCGGCGGTTGTCCGGTGCGTGAGGCGACCCAGGACGCGCGCTATTGCGACCGCGAGCAGCCAGAACGCGACGAGGGCGAGCGGCGGCAGCGTCAGTCCCGACGCGAGCGCGAGCACGTCGTGGTTGCCGTTCAGCGACCAGTTCCAGAGGAGGTAGTCGCCGATCGTGAGTCCGAGAACGAAGACCAGAGGCCTGCGGGACACGGGAGAACCCTAAACCCGTCAGGGGACGGACAGCAAGATCGGGGGACGGTCGGGCGGGCGCGGGCCTATGATCGCGGGCCGTGAGCGAGCCCGCGCCAGACGTCGCGTCCGAGATCTTCGCCGTTGGGGCCCTGCGGGGACGCTCCGTGCTGGTCACCGGCGGAGGGACCGGCCTCGGACGGGAGACGGCGTTGGAGCTCGCGCGCTGCGGAGCTTCGGTCACGATCACGGGGCGGCGTGAGGAGGTCCTGGCCGAGGCGGCGGCCGGTGCGGCCGGGATGGAGGGGGAGATCGGATGGGTCGCGGGGGACGTGCGGGAGGTCGAGGAGGCGCGGCGGATCGTCGGCGAGGTACTCGCGCGCCGCGGGCGGCTCGACGTGCTCGTCAACAACGCCGGCGGGCAGTTCTTCTCGCCGGCCGAGCTGATCGTCGCCAAGGGCTGGCGGGCCGTCTGGCGGCTGAACGTGGGGGGGATGCTCAACATGGCCGAGGCCGCCCACGAGCTGGCCTTCGCGGAGGCCGGATCGGGGACGGTGATCAACGTCACGCTATCTCCCCACCACGGGATGCCCGGGATGGTCCATTCAGGCGCCGCCCGCGCAACCGTCGAGGCGCTGACCGCGGAACTGGCCGCGCGGTGGGCTCCCGAGGGGGTCTCGGTCGTCGCCGTCGCGGCCGGGCACTTCGCCACCGAGGTCACAGCCAAGTACCCCGAGTCGGTGCGGGCGGGAGCGTCGCGGACCGTGCCTTTGCAGCGCTTGGGGGAGCCGATCGAGCACGCGTGGCTCGTCGCGATGCTCGCCTCCCCGCTCGGGCGCGGGTTCAGCGGGTCGACCGTGACACTGGACGGGGCCCGGGACAACTGGTTCGGGCCGTGGCCGCCGCCGGGGCTCGCCGGGGACGACGGGGCCGTGCCGGTGGAGGAGC
This sequence comes from Solirubrobacteraceae bacterium, assembly GCA_035571915.1. Lineage (GTDB taxonomy): Bacteria > Actinomycetota > Thermoleophilia > Solirubrobacterales > Solirubrobacteraceae > Palsa-744. The sequence continues at coordinate 10,246 of DATNBM010000001.1, forward strand.
GGAAAGGGGCCGGGGCGGTGGAGGGGCCGGGGCTGCAGTAGAGGGGGCGGGTTGGGGAGCGCCCAGCGAATGGGTGCTAGCGATGCGGGCCGCTGATGCGATCAGTCGAAGCGGCTGACGAGAATCGAACTCGCATAATCGCCTTGGAAGGGCGGGGCTCTACCATTGAGCTACAGCCGCGCGTAGGAAGCCGCCTCGGCGGGCGGTTCTGCGCCGATGACAGTTTGCACAAACGACGTCGCACTTGTCGATCTCATCGAGCACGTCCTGCCACGGACGGTCCCTCAGCCCCACCGAGATCGCGAACTTCTTGTCGGCCAAATGGTCGAACTCTAGGACGATCGGGTCCGTCTCGCCGCAATCGACGCACGGGTGCTGTCGCAGGAACCCGACCAAGAACGTTGTCCGCTCGGCGACAAGCGCCGTCTTCCGTCGCACCGCCAACGCTACGTACCGGTCTCGGTTCGCTGAGTAGTGCTCGCGTTTGTAACCGGCTCTGCACGGTCGGCAGTAGTTGTCTCGCTGCGTACGCGCGCGCCGACGCCACGCGAACGCTGACTCGGGCTTGAACTCCCCGCACCGTCCGCAGCGTCGAGATGGCTCGTGATCAGGCACGAACATATGTTCGCATTAGCGGCGGACGGACCGGCGCGGCCAATAGCCCTAGAATCGGGAGCCGAGCCACGGGGAGTGGCGCAGTCTGGTAGCGCACCCGGCTGGGGGCCGGGCGGTCGCAGGTTCAAATCCTGTCTCCCCGATCGAAGACTCGTTGAAAGCTGGGAAACGCTCGCGACCTCTTGAGCCTCGGGACTTGGCTCTAGGCCATGGGTTCCGAGGCAGAGGTGCCGACCCGCTCTGATCCGGCGGGATGGCAGTGTGATGGCTGACCGCACACGAACCGCACACGTCACAACCCCGGACCGCACACGGCAAGGCGCGGTCCATCTCAGGTCTAAGATTCGGGCCGCGGATTGGCTCTGGGTCTTCTTGGCCGCGCTGGCCCGAAGGAGCAGATCGATGGTGGCGGCCATTCGGTGTTGGCCGCCGACGAGACCGCCCACGCTGGCAGCTGTCGGCGTCGCCACGGGTCTCTGGCTTTCGCAAATTTCTCCGCAGACTGCGAGGTCCCCCCACCTGCGCGTCGAACCCCCCTCTACTGTCTCGTCCGATGCGCGCCCTAAGGTCGAACATATGTTCGCACAAGAACCGAGCGACGCGGCCCAGGCTCGCGAATTCGCACTGAGTCTTGTCGGCTCCAGGTGGCACGTTGCGTCCTGAGGCGCTAGTCAGAGGTGCACTGAGGCAGCATCTGCTCGATCCGATGGCTGGGCCTTGTGAGTTCGTCGATGAGCTGTGGGTCCCGCGAACAAACGAGCGCGCCGATCTCGCCGTGCTGGCTAGATCTATGGACGGGTTTGAGATCAAGACGAGCACCGACAACCTCCGGCGGCTGCAACGACAGGCTGATGCGTACGCTCGGATCTTCGACCATTGCACCGTCGTGGCAGCGCCCAATCACGTCAGCGGCGTCGCCGAGATACTGCCCGATTGGTGGGGGGTTATGACGGTGCGCGTCGGGGACCGGGTGACCTTCGATTCGGCGCGTCCGGCGGCGCCAAATCCCTCGATCGATGTCGAGGTGCTGGTGCGACTGTTGTGGCGGGATGAGGTCTTGTCGGCGCTCAAGGCGCTTGGCACCGAGCCGGACGCGAAGGCGACTCGTGGGCGTCTCTGGACGCAGCTGCTCGAAGGTACGACAGTTGCGCGGCTCCGTTCAATCGTCCGCCGTGCGCTGCTGGGTCGAGACCCGAAAAGTGCTCGGATCGCGACTCGGCGCATTACTGCGCAGCTTGCATCTGCCTCAGCTGTTCGGTGACGAACCGAAGATGGTGGGAGGTCCCTGCGCCACGCCACATGCCTTGCGCTCCAGGGGCGATTGTTCCAGCAGCGCAATCGTCAATGACGCCGTCGCCCCAGGTGTATCCGCCGCCCGAAAACTCCTGACGGCTGACGAGCTGTTCGCAGAGCTCTCGGTATTGCTCGCTGCCTTCCTGGATCACAGGCCCGTGGCCGCGGGCTACGAGCGTGCGGCTGTCAGTCGTATACCGAATGTTGGCGCGCATGCCAGGCCCACCGCCCTTGGGGGGGAGAGGATTCTGAATCGCGTAGTCGCCGTAGGCAGGCATGCGGGTCAGTCCTGCCTCGCGGAGCTCGTTCCACAGCTGCCACTCGCGCCGCGGCAGCGAGCCAATCGTTCCCTCCTTCACCTCGCCGAGGGCTGAGGGCATCGATGTTCCTAGTACGGCGACGCTGCGCCACGGGCCGACTGAGAGCATGCTCGACAGAGCACGGGCAACGTCTCCGCAGTCGAGCTCCACATCGCCATCGATGTACTCCAGGTCGACGATGAGGTCAGCGTCACTGACCAAAGTGCAAAGGCTCTCGATAAGGTCGCTCAGATACTGATCGACGCTCAGGCTGGCGGGCGGAACGACTGTCCGGAGGCGGTAGCGAATCCCAACGCCGTGGCCGTCTTGGAGGACGGCGTTGGAGACCAGTTCTACCTCTTGCGGGCCGGTCTCGCCGGCATGGGCTACGGGGACGAAGCGCATTTTCCGCTTGCGCGCTTGCTCGTAGATGGCGCCGAGCAAGGGCACCGTCCTTTTCCCGGCAGTCACTGGGTGTGTCGCGCCCAGCCGAAGCGTGTCGAGATACACGGTGTGTTGGCCGACGGACGCTGCCACGTTACGGACCTGCTCACGGATCGCCCCCGCGGTCAGCGGACCGCTCTGCGCTCGTAGCGCGAGATGGACAATGGGGGTCAATCGCTCCCAGGTAGTCTCGTCCGCGTGCGCCAAAGCGCGGAGCTCTCCGCTCCGGGCCTGCAAGGCAGGCAGATAGTGGTCGCTCCGCACGGGCAGCTGGCCGACCGGCTCGGCGGGGAGCAGGGGAATCTGTAGGTGTTCTGCGTCTATCATCGTGGCGCGCTATCCTATAACCCCAAGGGTTATAGCATGCTATGGAGTCACGTTATCGACATCTCGTGGTCTGACCGCCAACTAGAGAAGAGCTGCGCCAGCGATAAGGCGGGCAGGCGAAAGTGGGGTGCTGAGGGCTGGGCGGTCCTAAAGCGCCGCCTGGCTGCGCTTGCAGCGACGCCGACACTGGCACAGATGGAGGGGCAGCCTGGTCGTTGCCACCTGCTTAGTGGGGATCGCAGTGGTGCGTTCGCTATCGACCTCCGTGGTGCCAAGAGACTCATATTTTCGCCAGACCATGACCCGGTGCCGGCGCTGAAGGACGGCGGCATTGACACGAGTCGTGTCACCGCGATCATCCTCCAGGAGGTGACGGACTACCATGGCCGCTGAACCGACTAGCTGGAGCGAGCGCGACTGGACCGTAGCGCCGGGCGAGATTCTTCTCGAGGCTCTTGAAGATCGGAATATGTCTCAGTCTGACCTCGCTCGCCGAATGGGCCGGCCGATCAAGACGATCAACGAGATCGTCAACGGAAAGGCTGCGATCACGCCAGACACCGCTATTCAGCTAGAGCTGTCTCTGGGTATCTCCGCCGACGTCTGGAACAACCTTGAGGCGACGTACCGCTCGGACCTAGCACGTGCCCGATCCCAACGCGAACTGGCGGGATTTGGCTCGTGGGCCTCGGAGTTCCCTGTAAAAGACCTTGAGCGTCACGGTCTGATTGAGACGAGTGGCGGTTTGGCTGGAAGCGTTGCCGCCTTGCTTGCGTACTTCCGGGTCAGCACCCCAAGCGCGTGGGAGCAGCATTGGCTCACGCACGGTGCCGCGTTTCGCTCCTCGCCGGCTTTCGAGTCATCGCCGTACGCATCAGCGGCGTGGCTGCGTTGGGGGGAGCTAGCGGCGGAAGCAATTGAGACGCAGCCCTTTGATCCTGGACGCTTCCGCGATGCGCTTGGGGAAATTCGGGAGCTCACGGCGCGGGATTTCGCTCTCGTTCGAGAAGCAGTCCAGGACCTTTGCGCGAGCGGTGGAGTGGCGTTTGTCGTGACCCCCGAGCTCACGGGTACGCACGTCAGCGGTGCCGCGAGATGGCTCGCGAGCGATAAGGCGATTCTCCAAGTCAGCCTGCGACACAAGACGGATGACCAGCTGTGGTTTAGCTTCTTCCACGAGGCCCGTCATCTGCTCGAGAAGCGGCGGTCTGACTTCATCGATAGCGACGCACGAGCGCAGCGAGACAAAGACCGAGCCGAGGAGGATGCTGATCGGTTCGCTCGCGACATTCTCGTGGCGCCAGCCGACTACGAGGAGTTCGTACGTGACGGGATCTTTACCGCGGACGCCGTGCGGAGCTTCGCGAAAGCCCAGCGAGTGGCCCCTGGTGTGGTCGTTGGAAGACTGCAGCGAGACGAACACGTGCCGCCAAATCGACTCAACAATCTCAAGCGTCGGCTTGAGCCCGGCGCGACGAAGTAGCGGTCGTTAGCCCGGGACGGGCGGCCGACCGCTCATCCGGCTCCAGCAGATAAGTCGCTCGCGGCAGCCGTGCGGTACCAAGGCCGCCCTCAGGCTAGGCCAAGCAGCGCTCCCACCCCGCTCCCGCTAGGCTGGCGGCGCGATGTCTAGGTTCGTCATCTATTTCGAGACGATGGCCGGGACGCACCTCACCGATGCCGTGCGCGCGCTGCGAGACAGCGGGAGCGCCGACGCGCTTTACGATCATCAGCTGCGCGCTGCTGACCCCAGCGAGGTTACGTATGAGGAGTTCAGTATCGCGAGCGACGTAGCCGAGGGCCGGCGCGTCCGCCACGCACGTCACGCGCTGCTCTTCGCGGCGTTTGCGGCAGAGGCTTACGCGAACGACTTCCTCTACGACAAGAGGCACGGCCAGGATCGTGAAGCACTACGCAGATTGCCGACGGTGGATAAGTTCGCACTTCTGCCTGCGCTATCGGCGAAGTCGACAGCTTTGCGGCGTGGTGGTCAGCCGCTACAGACAATCAAGTGGCTGTTCCAGCGTCGGGACGAGTTGGTGCATGCGGCCCCTGTCGGTAGAGACCTGACGTACGACCCGGTGAATCACAATCCTCAAGCCGCGGCGAAAGCGATCGTTGCGGTCGCCGCGGCGGCGGCGACGCTCAACGGAGGCGCACCAGCGGGCTCGGCGCTCAGCCACGTGGTCGCCGAACGGCAGTCGCTGTTGGCCTACGGTGAGCGCGCGGAGCAAGGCCTTCCGGGAATCCACGACGAGCCGAGCTCTCACGACTTGCTTTCAGGCGCCCGCGGCCGCGACTAGGCCCGGACCTGTTGGTCAGACGACCTCAGCGCGTAGCGACGGCAAAGCCGCTCTATGTGCCGCACACAGCCCCCGGGTCGACGGTGCCGCGACCTAATGGTGGCCGCTCATCCGCATATTGCGAAGCTAATGGCGTGAGGCGTCGCATGTGGCTATCACCGCAAATTTGATGCGCGACCGGCTAGATGCCGATGTGCTGGTCTCCTTTGCTGGCCAGGCTTTCGCAAAGACGGACGATCCCGAAGGGCCAGATGTGCAGGGGCCGCGCGGTGCCTAATCAGTGCCGCGAGACGACACTCGTCCGGGTCGGAGCATGCTGCGGGGGACACAGCAATTGCTGTGTCCTCGCACTGCTGTGCATCTAGTCTGTGCGGACTTACGAGCGACGGATGTCAGTGGGCACATGCGGCCGATGGCAGGGCAGAGCCAGGCGGTGGCCCGCTGGATGGTCGTGGTCCGAGGGGGTGCGTCGAGCCGAGAGGGGTCTGCTTGTGGCTAGCGTCGGCGCTCTGCGGCGTCGACCGCTTTCGCGAGATCCGCGAGCGAGTAGTCGAGCGCGCCGAGGAGTGCCCTCACCGTCGCCCAGGCGGGTGCGCTCTTGGCCGACTCCAGGCGATTCACGGTCCCGAACGTGATGCCGGCGGCGCTGGCGAGTTCCTCCTGTGTTTGCCCGCGCTGCTCTCGCATCTGGCGGATCGCTTGCCCGAGGGCCGGATCGGTCGGTAGTCGAGGCGGCATTGGGCGGGAGCCTGCCAGGATCAGGTGCTTACGTCTATGCGCTTGAGCCTATCTGTTTGATCCACTACGCTCACACGGATATCAAAGTGCCCCCGCGCCGCGCTAACGGCCGGGGGCGTGGCACCGAGAGCCTGAGCTCCCGGCGCACAGGGACCCTAGCGAGACAGCGCGGTTCCTCAACGCCCCGAGCAGTCCTCCCGGAGCCTCCGACCACAGGAGGAACCGATGAGCACGACTCCCATTCCCGACGCGATGATTCTCGCGGCGATCGAGCGCGCCGCACTCCATCGCGGGCGCCCCGGCGTCCCGATCTGGATGATCCTCGAACACCTGGGCCTCCCACGACGCGCACGCCGAGTCAGGCCGCAGATACGCGCGCTCACGGACGCAGGCACTCTGGTCACGTCCCGCGCTCACGGCAGGCAGCTATGGAGCCTGACCCCTGCAGGGCGCCGCCAACTACGGCGTGTCGGCGACGTAGGGCTGCCTGAGTCTCCACAGCATCGAGCATGGCGCGCGGCGCGAGCTCTAGCCGAGCAAGAGATCGAGCGGTTCCGCTCGGCGATGGCCGACGTGCTCGCAGAGGCGACCGCCCTACTCGACGGGGGCAGTTCATCTGACGACTGGTTCGAGATGGCGAATCGCCTGCGAACCGCTGCATGGCGTCTCGGCTCAGCCACCTACTGCCTCTTGCAGTGGAGCGAGCCCACCGACGATCGCGCCGACATCGACGATCACACGATGCCGGGCGACGAGCTACTGGGCGACGAGGAGATTGCCCGACGTCGCCGTCGCCGTATCGGCCGTCGCAGCACGAATCTCTGGCAAGACGGCGAGTGAAACGAGCCAATTTGTTGGCCGCTTTGCGCCCTTCGCGGTCATCGAGGATGTGGGCAGGACAGATGCCACTCCTGAGAGCCTCCGTCTTCGGCGACAAGACGGGGTGGAGCCGTTCGTGTCCCGTCACGAGCTTGGACGGCTCATGGGGGTGAGCGTCGCAACAGTCGATCGACTGGTGACCGAAGGCATGCCGTCAGTCACTTGGGGACGCCGCACGCGGCGCTTTCGGGCATCGGCGGCAATCGCGTGGGCGGCCGAGCGAAGGAGGATGACGTGAGCGTCACGCGGCTTCCGTCGGGTCGTTGGCGCGCGCAGGTGTATGACCCGGTTACGGGCACCAACGTCAGCGTCTCGACCCTCCTCGGGGGTCCGGGCACCTTCGCGACGAAGACCGAGGCGAAGCGGGCTCGGGAGAAGGCGCGCGAACGCCTCGGAGAGAGCCGCGAGGCAGGCATCACGCTCGCTGCCTTCTGGAGCGCTGGACGACCGATCCGCTGTTCGCTCGGCCGAAGGAGTCCACGAACATCCACAATCGCGAGCGGACGAAGGGGTTTGTGGCTGTGTACGGCGCGCGGGCGATCCGTGAGATCGATGACGCCGTAGTTGCCGAGTGGCTAGCTGGCGGGACTCGCAACGGCACTGTCTCGGCGCTGCGAGCGATGTTCAACGACGCGGCGTCGGCGAAGGCTGGCAGGATCGCGCGCAGCAACCCATTTGCCCGCCTTGGAATCTCTCGGGGTCCCGGTCGTCGGCACGAGCAGCCACCGAGCGAGGAGCAGGTGTGGAGGATCATCCGGTGCGCGCGTGAGCTGGCGACGCCGTCGTTCTCGGCATGGCTGCAAGTCGCGGCGTTCACGGGGCTGCGGCCCGGCGAGCTGGACGCGCTGCGGCACGTGAACGTCGAGCTGGCACGATCGCGGATCCGCGTCGTTGAGCAGTTCAGTGCGGCGACACGCACCTTTACGCTGCCGAAGAACGGACAGCCACGCGAGGCGCCACTAACCGACCCTGCCCGCGAGGCCCTTGTGTCGTTGCCGATCGAAGGCGAGTTCTGTTTCGCACCGATACGCGGCGAGCACTGGACCGCTTCGGCGCGTGCCTACCACTGGAAGGCGGTCAAGGCGGCGGCAGGCTGGGAGGGGAGCCTCTACCTGGCTACGCGACACTTCGCCGGCTGGTACATGGTCAACGTGCTCGAGCTGGCCTCGGAGGATGTCGCTATCGCGCTCGGGCATACGGACGGCGGCGAGCTCGTACGACGGCTGTATGGGCACCGCGACCGTGATCGCGCGCTCGACCGCGTCGCCGCCGCGTACGAGCGCACAGCGAGCTGCACGCAGCTGAGGCTCGTCTAGCCACAGCGGTAGCGTGATGTTCGTCACGAGCGTTCAAACGACAGCTATCGATCTGGATCGGCTGCGCCGGTGTCGCGATGAGATCCTGCGTTGCGCGGCGAGACATGGCGCGCGCAATGTTCGCGTCTTTGGCTCGCTGGCAAGGGGCGAGACGCGGAACGCGAGCGATGTGGATCTGCTTGTGGAGATGGAGCCGGGTCGCAGTCTGCTCGATCTCGTGGCGCTCTGGCAAGACCTCGAAGACCTGCTTGGTTTTCAGGTTGACCTGTTGAGCGATGGCGGCGTGAGCCCCCACCTTCGCGAACGTATTTACGCCGAGGCTGTGCCCCTGTGAACGACGAGCGCCGTTGCAGTCGCACGGCTCCCGGAGAGGTTGATACCATAGCGGTATGACTGGCGGGGATCTTGTTCTGATGGCGCGCCGACGCGCGCGGCTGACTCAGCGGGAGCTCGCGGAGAGGGTCGGATGCCGACAGGCGACCGTTGCGCGCTGGGAGCGTGGCGATCGTCAGCCTGCCTTCCAAGACGTGCAGGAAGTCGTGGGTGCGTGTGGCCTGCAGCTCGATGCACATCTCCTCTCGGAGGATCGTTCGTGGTGGCCTCAAATTGCGTTGCAAATGGAGCGCACGCCGGCGCAGCGTGTCCGCGCGCTCGCGCCACGCGGGGACCTGCCCGACGTAATGGCGGTGCTTGATGCGCTCGCAGAGACAGGCGAGTGGGGGATCGTGATCGGCGAGGTAGCCGGTGCGCTTCACGGCTGGCCGCTCGTCCTGAGCGACCGAACGGTGGAGGTGTGCGCTCCAGAGCGGCCGTCGGTCCCGATCCTGGGTGGCGGTCGGGCGACCGGTGCCGGTAAGTACGAGCTTCCTTCCGGGGGGCGGTTGTCGATCGTCGAGGTGCCGTCTGGTACGTCGGGCTATGAGGATCTCGCGCGTGGCGCCGAATCGGTCAACGTCGACGGCAAGAAGGTGCGGGTAGCCGGGCTTCTGGATCTCCTGCGGATCGCAGACGCCTCGCCGGAGCCTGGCGCCCGGCGTCACGCCTTGGCCTACCAGGCGGTGCTCAATGTGCAGCGTGCCCAAGCGGAGCCGAAGCCAGTCGATGATCGAAGCGACGGCCAGAAGATCGAAGCGTGGCTGAGCGAGCAGGTCCCGGCGGCATAGACGCCGACAGGGAGGCGCTGCTCGGCGTGCTCGCCGGCCACCGTGTCGCCTTCGTGCTGATCGGTGGCGCTGCGATCCAGTCCCACGGCCGTCGCTACGACACACAGGACATTGACCTGACCCCGGCGACCACGCCGGAGAACCTGGCCCGGCTGGCCGACGCGCTGAACGAGCTGCAATGCCGCCTCATCACGGACCCGGCCGATGTCGGCAGCTGGGTGGAGTTGCCGTCCGGCTACTTCACTCCTCGCAGCCTGCTCGCCGCCAGCGTGTGGAACCTCGCCACCCGGTACGGCCAGCTGGACCTCTGCTTCACGCCCGAGGGCTTCCCGGGCGGCTACGGAGACCTGCATCAGCGAGCCACCGAGCGGCCCGTAGCCGGGACCACCGTCGTCGTGTCGGTCGCTGCGCTCGAGGACGTTCACGAGTCAAAGCGCCGCGCCGATCGCCCCAAGGACCGCGAGTACCTCCAGCGAGATGAGGAGACTAGGTCCTCGTAACCCGCAGACCGCCCACGAAACCGCCCACGCCGCACCGAAATCCCCGCACCCACGCCCTCCAACCCCTGTCTCCCCGATTGAGTGTGGTTGGTTGCTGGAGGGGGCTGGGGAGGGCTTGGAGCGCGGGGATTGGCTCTGGGATCAGGATCCTGGCGGGCTGGTACGCGAAGTGCTCATAGCACGAGGGTGCTCATCGCACAAGGCGATTCTGGGCGGAACCTCGCCCAGGAAACCGCCCGAGCGAAAGGCCGCTGGCGGCTGAAGTCCAACAACATCGATCCTCAAGATCTCCAACCCGAACGGGGAGTCAACATAGTAGTATTTTGGCGACCATCAGGCAACGGTTCGAGGGGGGGCGGTGGGCATGCTGGATAGACGGGTTGGGGGGCTCGCGTCGGCATTCCCGGGCTTGCCGACTGCCAATCGAGGTCTGCGCAGACGGCAGCCTTCAGCCGGTCGCCCCGCCATCACACGATCCTCCGCTCGAGGAGGCGCCTCGATCCATGTAACCGCCGACGTTGAGCGCGACGTCCAGCCTTCGATCGCGCTCAGTTTCCACGCCGGTCGATGACAATGCACGCCGTCATTGGATCGACCGGTGGCTCCGCTGCGGTGTTCGCGCTCGTCGGGGTGGTCGCAGGAGCGCTTGTCGCTTTGATCGCGCCGCGGCTGTCGGACACAGTCGCTGCTCGCCGCAGGGAACGGGAGTCTCGGAAACGCCTGTTGGAGCGCGACCTGGAGTTCGCAGAAACGGCACCGATGGAGAACAGGAGAGCAATTCCGCGTCCTCCTCAGGACCTCATCGCTGCGGTCGCGGAGGGTCGCTGCGTGCTGTACGGAGGTTCGGGCCTATCGAGCTACGCCGGGCTTCCGACAGGAAACGCCCTGCTCGCCGCGATGATCGATCACCTGGAGCAGCTGAGGCCGGACCGGGACTGGGCGGTCCTTAGAGAGTCGCTCGAGGAAGGTCAAACTGCCCTCGTGTCGGAGATCATTCGGCGTCGGCTGGGGCCTAAGGCTCTACGCGACGTGCTGATCTCCATCTTCCAACGGACGCGAACTGCACGGACCTCTTTGCTCTTTGAGACGCTCGGACAGATCGAGTTCGTAGGCTTGGTGACGGATCAATGGGATGACCTCATCACTCAACCGTTCGCGAGGCGCGACCCGATGCGACTCACCCCGCGCACGAGCAGTAACGCGGGTGAGCTGCTCCGAGATGAACGCTTCTTCACACTCAAGCTATATGGCGACCTCAACGACTCCTCGGATCTCCTGTTTACAGTCGAGGACTACCGTCAAGCGATCCGAGATGAGCGGGACTTCGCTTCGCTGGTTGCAACCTTGCTCGCTTCTCGAACGTTTCTCTTCCTCGGTGTCAGTGTGCGTCAGATCGAGGAGTTCTTCACCGCATCCGGCGTCCGAGCTCCGGCGAGCCAAAGTCACGTAGCCCTCGTTGCGGATCAGCGCGGCTTCTCCTTGGTTGCCGACCGCATGCAGGATCGATATGGGGTGACGCTGATCCGGCTCGATGTCGAAGAAGGCCCTCTTCCCGTCGAGGCCTTCGTCGAGGAGCTATGTAGAGCAGGAAAGAAGGCAGTCGGCCACCCGCGCAGATTGAGTGAGACGATGCGCTTGGAACGCATCAATCTCGAAAAGGTCGGCCCCTTTGATGAGCTCGACATCGAGCTAGAGAGCGACTGGACCATCCTGCTTGGCGACAACGCCGCCGGAAAGTCGACGGTGTTGCGAGCCGTAGCTCTGGCCCTGGCCGGTGAATCGCGCCCCACCGCCATGGCGCCCAAGCGCATGTTGCGAAGTGGGGCCTCGGTCGGAAAGATCTCGATCTGGGTCGGCGGCGCGAGGTATACGACGGAGCTTCGGCGTGAAGCTAATGGTGCGGTTCGCGCTACCGCGGACGCGGTCACGCCGATACAAGCGGGGACGTGGCTTGCCCTAGGGTTCCCGCCGTTGCGGGGAGTGTCGAACCAAGAGCCACGTGGAGCGACGATGAGCCCGGCCAGCGCGCCGAGCGCCGACGACGTACTTCCCCTACTCGAGGACAACGTGGATCTGAGGTTGAACGACGTGAAGCAGTGGGTCTTTACGACGTGGCTCATCGGCAACGAACGAGGGGCGTCTCGCGCGAGGCGATCGAGAGCGATGCTGGAGCATTTCTTCGAGCTGCTAGGCAGGCTCACGCCGGGCGTCGACTTCACCTTTCGCGGGGTGAACGCCGATACGAGAGAAATCGAACTCGACTCACCTGACGGCGCTATCAGCATCGATATGCTCAGCCAGGGAATCAGTTCGCTGCTGGCGTGGGTTGGGGTGCTCCTCGAGCGCCTCTACGAGGCGTATGACGATGACCGGAACCCGGCCTCTCGAGGTGCATTGGTGCTGGTCGACGAGATCGATGCGCATCTTCATCCAGACTGGCAGCAGCGGCTGTTGCCCGAGCTGCGTGGCGTCTTTCCGGCGATTCAGCTGTTTGCAACCACCCACTCGCCACTCATGGTAGGGAACACGTTTCCGGGAGAGGTGATTCAGTTGGCGCGGCACGAAGGAGTCCGAACGCGCCGTCGGCTCGACGTAAGGTTTGAAGGTTTGCGCGCCGACCAAATTCTCACAAGCGTTGCGTTCGAACTCGACTCGACTCGAGATCGGAAGACCACGACGGGTCTCGACGAGTATCGCGCCCTGATGGCGCGCGCAGAGCTCACGCCTGACGAGACGGCTCGTCTAGCTGAACTCAATCAGCGCCTTCGGGAAACGCTGCCGTATCCGCACGAGACCGAAAGTGAACGTCTACACGCCGCTCGCGTGGATGAGCTGGCTGCTTCCCAGCTTCGTCGCCAGCTGACCGAACTCTCGCCGGAGCAGCGACAGGCGCTTGCCGATGAAGCGCAGTCGTTGGTTGAGCGCCTCGACGAAGATGGGGGTAAAACGTGATTCACGTCCCGTTCGATCCCGAAGACTTGCATGGAGAGGAGCGAGGCTGGTGGGAGAAATGGCTGCAGAGCGCCGCGGCGGCGACCCGCGAGGTGCTGGAGTGGACTCCCGATCAGGGCGAGCTAAAGCTGAAAGGTTCTGTGTGGGGTTCCGCCCGAGAGTGGCTGTTCAAGAACGTATTCGCGGAAAAGTGCGCGTACTGTGAGGCGAGGGTGCGCCACGTGTCGCCCGGCGTAGCTGAGCATTGGCGGCCAAAGGCAGGAGTCTCGGTGCGTGACAAAGACGGCAAGTGCAAGCAGGTCGTGCGTGATGGCGTCCCTCACCCCGGGTACTATTGGCTCGCCTACCACTGGCGAAATCTCGTGCCGGCATGTACGGACTGCAATTCTGGCAAGGGAAAGGGCACGCAGTTTCCGATCGAGGGCGAGTACGTCTTCGGTCCTGACGAATGTGTTGGGATCGAGGACTTGGATGAGCGGGAGAGGCCGCTACTGCTCCACCCTTTCGATGCGGGCTCGCGCGACCCGAGCCTGCATTTGACATTCGATGAGCACGGTATGCCGCACCCGCGCAAAGGCAGCAAGTACGGGGCCGCATCGATCGCTGTGTTTCACTTGGACCGCGAGTCTCTAAACGATGACAGAAGACGACGCTACGAAGTCCTGCGCTTATTGCTGGCCGGTGTCTTGTCGGAGGTGGCGAAGTGTGAGAAGACGATCGAGGAGTGCATGTGTATGCACTATGCCCCTGACGAGGTATATTCACTTGCGGGTCGGAACTACATTGCGGAGTTACTCCGAGGCTTGGGGGCGAAGCTTGCACAAGACCCAGCAGGTGATCCGCAACGGGCTTTGCATAGCGAGAGCGAAGACGAGATGGCGGGCGGGTCTTGAGAGGCCGTTTGCGATAAGGGTCGCGCGAACTGGTCTTGCCCTCGAGGTGGAGCACGCTACGCGCAGGCGTTAGGAGCCAACCCGGACGTTGCTGCTGCGGCGGCCAACCGCATGCAAGTGCGAGCTGACTCCGAGGACCGGTTGCTCGCCCTCGATGTGCCGGAGGATTTCCAGCAGTAGGTCGCGCTGCTCAGGATCCTCTAGCCAGAACTTCAGATCGGGCAGGAACTGCGCTGCGCCTTCGATGCCGACGACGGCCTCGATCTCAAAGCCGGCTTCGCAGAGCTCTGTAGTCAGCTCTTGGGGCAAGTAGTAGTGGCCTCGCATAAACCAGTCGCGACGCCGAGTGGGATTGTTGTGTTCGCCCGTTTCGAGGTCGCGCTCCGCGATGTCTTTGAAGGACGGATCCGTCAGGAAGCCGTCGAAGAGGCCCTCGTAGACCGACGTGAATCGCGAGATGGTCGTCGCGCACAGCAGGCTCTTGGGTCTGAGCACCCTGTGCGCTTCTTTCAGCACAAGTAGGCGCTCGCGTCGCTCGACCAGGTGATAGAGGGGTCCTAGGAGCAGCACGACATCGGCGCTCGCGTCCTCAAAAGGAAGTTCCCGCGCGTCGCCCACAACGGCGCTGGCCAGTGGATGCTCCGGCTTCTCGGCAGCAAGCGCGAGCTCGACGTGAAGGGGTACGAGGTCGAGCAGATGAACCTTGTAGCCCTTCGCTGCGAGATGGTGAGCGTATGGCCCGGTTCCGCCCCCGATGTCGAGCACCGTCGCTGGCGGTTGGGGCAAGTGGCGCTTCAGGATGTCTAGCGTCCGCTCGTACTCGAGCCTGCCTCTAGGGCTGGATAGACGCATCCTCTCATGCCCGTCTGCGTAGAAACGCTGGAGATCATCGTCGGTGTGCACCGTGTCAGCGTACTCGCGGGATCGGCCATGATGTTCTGAGCGCCATCACATGCTCGCCGTTCGACGCATAGGGCGGCTCGCCGCGGGCCCCCACATTGGGGCCTCCCCGACGCAGTGCAGCGTGACCGCGAGCATCTGGCGGCGTCGTTGCTCGACGCCAGGAGCACCGCAGAGACGAGTCCTGAAAAGGCATTTCTCATGTTGACCAAGTTTCAGCGAATGAGCCAGCTAAGCTAAGTAAACGTGGGGGATAACACCTACAATAAGTCCCAGGCTCATTTTGGAGCCCAAGTATCGCCCATCGTCGCAGAGGCGACGCGGGACACGCCAATCGTCGAGCTCCTGGGCCGCGGGGTCCAGAGGTTCGGAACCGGAGGCTCGGGATTGTGCTCGGCAGTCTCCGACCGTATCGGACGGAGAAGGACGCTCGCGATCGTCCCCTACACCGTCATCTCCGGCTCAAACGGGGACGGCGAGCGTCGAAGGCGGGAGCGAGTCCCACTCCCCGCCGGAGATCAGCGCGATGATCCTGCAGAAGCTGAAGTCCGACGCGGAAGCGTATCTGGGCGAGGCCGACTCCCATAAGGCAGCCAATTCAAGCTTCAGCTTGAGACCCAATGGACGATGATGAGCAGGCAGGTTTTCTTGAGGAGTGGTCCGACCGTGAACGGCGGGCGAGGACTTTGCGGACGAGATCGACGAGCGTCTGCTTCGAGCTGACATCGTGCTTCTGCTAAATCAGCCCCGACTCCTGGCCTTCGACTGCCGTTAGAGCGCGAGATGATGTGGCGCTGATACGCCACGAGCGGGCGAAGCACGAGTAATGCCGATCATTCAGAGCGCGGCGCGCCAGACGATTCGCCTCGAAGATGCGTCCACGTCGAAGGTAAGTGTGTAGAAGCCGTCCTCGCAGATGTCTTGGTAGCAGAGTACGTCGTGTTCGGAGTTGGGCCGCCACCCAATGGATTGCGAGCTCGTGAACGGCGCGGTGCTCGCGATCCATGCAGGACCTCGCCGTGTACTCGGAGGGATGTCTCCTTCTCGTTCAGCAGCGCCTGCAGATCGCCGGCATCGCTCAACGCGTGCTCAAGCTCGTGCCCGTCAATCAGAAGGATTCTTTGCTCGCGACGGGTCGCGAGATCGTCAAGCACGGTTTTCGAGAAGCCGCTGACGTTAATGAGGATCCCGATAGCCGAAGGCACTCTGTCGATACGTCCACGCAAGGAGTCGAGGTCTCCGATGTTCGCGGCGTTTGCACGCCACTTGGTCTCGATCAGATACATCGTTCCGTCCGTACTCGTCGCGACCAGATCGGTCTGTCGTGGCCCTGCTGCGCCCGCATTCGGCACGACAGAAAGCAGCCGCTCGAAAGAGCTGGGCGACCACTCGCTCCAGAGCTGTACCTCTGGCCCGTGGGTCTGCGCTATCTGACGACAGTTCGCGGTACGCGGTCAACAACTGGGGTTTTCGCAGCACCACGCCATGCTACGTACTCGGCATCAAGGACTCCGCAGACTGGGCATCTGCCACGAAGCCGAAAGGTAGACACTCACGAAATCGCCCACGCCCAGCGAAATCGCCAGCGATGTCGCCCTCCAACTCCCCTGTCGCCCGATAGAGGTCGGCCTTGCAGAGCCAACCGCGAGGCAACTGGTTACCCTCGCGGCTCGTTGCGGTCCGTCCTCGTGCAGAGGTCACGCGTAGTGCGATGCCAGCGATGCATCTTCTCTCGCACTCCCAGCCGGGTCCGCGGAAGGCTGCCGTACCCGCGCGGCGCTGAGTCGCTCCGCCACACGCGGACCGCTCCCGATGTCGCCAGGCTCTAGCGCCCAGCGGTGGCCGCGGGCTCGTCCTCAACCCCGAGCGTCCGTGCCGTCGGCGACTTCTCGATCGACCTCTGGTCGGGGTTCGTCCCGAGCACGCGGTCGCCGAGGTTCGAGCTGACGCCCATCCAGTAGCCCTCGTGCTTGAAGTGGTGCAGGCGGTGGTTCCGCCAGACCGTCCGGTACCAGCGGGTTTTCGGCACGTAGGGGGTGTGGATCAGGAAGTGCGACCACTCGTAGCGGAACAGCCCGAGGTAGGAGAACGTGATCCCGGTCAGCGCGAGCGGCAGGACCGGCCAGCTGGGCGGCAGCGCGACGGCGAGCGTGAGCAGGGTCATCACGACCCCGATCTGGACCACGAAGCTGATGATCTCGATCGGCTTGAGCAGGACCCGGTCGAGGTCCGAGGGGGTGAGGTGGTGGTTGCGGTGCTGGATCGACCCGTACAGCTCGATCGTGCGGCCGCGGAACCTGAAGGGGGGGAGGTGCAGCAGGTATTTGTGGATCACCCACTCCACGAACGGCTGCGCCGCCACGAGCACCACAGGCGGCAGGATGTCGTGCCAGGACCACTGCCCCACGTAGACGCGCGCGGCGAGCACGATCGCGATCGACGCGAGCGCCGCGCGGGGGGAGAAGTGGGAGAAGTACTCGCGCCAGCACGCTCCGAGCTCGGTGAGGTCGGCTCGCTTGGAGGTGAGCTTGCGGTCGTACTCTGCGGGGACCCGCTCTGCGCTCATCGTGACGCCTCCGTTGTAGTGCTGCTGGTCGGCCAGATGTCGGTCGGCGCCGGGGGCGCGAGCGCGCGGCGGGTGGCTTGCGTGGCTGCCTCCGCGTCGCCCGCCGCGATCGCGGCGGCGATCGGCCGGCGGTAGTCGCCGCGAGCTAGCTCCTGCTCGAGCCACGGGAGGCTGAAGTCGCGCCGCGCGTGGACCGCCCGGATCAGGCTGTTGAACGCGAGCTGGTAGGCGAGGTTGCCGGCGCCGTCCAGGGCGCGCTGCCAGAAGCGCTGGTCGAGCGCGAGCCGCTCCTCGCCATCGTCGGTTGCCGCCAGCCGCTCGGCGATCCTTAGAAGCTCCCCGCCTGCCTCGGAGGCGCTCCGTTCGCCGCACAGGCGCGCGACCTCCGCGCCGATCCCCGCTCGCATCTCCATCGCCGAGGCCAGCAGCGGCAGCAGGTCCTCGACCGGTTCGGCGTGCTCCGCTACCACGGCCAGCAGGTCGAGCCCCGCCGTCGCCCGGAAGTCGAGCACCTTCGTCCGCCCGCCCTGTCCGCCCTTCACGAGGCCGATCTGCTCGAGGCGCTTGACGGCCTCCCGGACGACGTGGCGGTTGACCCCCAGCGTCTCGCTGAGGTCGCGCTCGGAGGGGATGCTCGCCCCCGGGGCGTAGCGACCGCTGACGATCTCGGTCGTGAGCTGCTCGAACACCTCGTCGGGGAGCGAGCGCTTCTCGATTGCTCTGAGTGCCATGGCAGGCAGCCTAGCAGCTGGTCCAACCAGTTGGCAAGGGCGTCGAGGCGCGCCGGGCGCGGCCCCGGCGCGGCGACCTCCCTGCATTGCAGCCGCCCCCGGGGTGCTACCGCGGGTCTTTGGCCGCTGGAAAGCCTTTGAGCTCGTCGAGAAGATCGGCCGTCAGCCGCAGGTCGAGCACCAGGCGTTCCCCGCGGGGGCCGACGGGAGCCTCCGGCGGACGGACCCCGGGAGCCGGGCGCGCCGCCACGATCCGCGCGGCGGTGGCGCCCACGAGCGGCGCCAGGACCGTTTCGAGGGTCATCGGGTACAGATCCCCGAGTCGCCGTGCCCCCCGGGTGTGCAGAGCGTCCGCGATCGCGTCCATCGCCTCGCTGATGGAGCCGGCGACGAGCCGTTCCCGCTCGTCGCCCGCCGGGTATCCGTCGAACCAGTCCGTGACGATCCGCGACAGGGTCCGCGCGAGCTGCGCGCGTGCGGGCCCCGTATCCACGCAGTTCGCCACGCACGCCCACGCCAGCTCGGGCTCCGCCTCGCAGAAGGCCAGCAGGTGCGCCGTGGCGAGCCGCGACCGCTCGAGCGGGTCGGGCTCGGCGACGAAGCGGGGGATCGCGTATTCGGCGGCCACGGCGGCGGCCTTGCTGAATGTCGCGTTGAGCAGCCCGTCCGGCTCCGGGAACAGGGCTAGTATCTCAACATGCGGAATCCCGGACCGCTCTGCGACGGCCGTCGGCGAGACGGCGTCGGGGCCCTTCTCGAAAGAGATCTTCGCGGCCGCCGCGATCGCCCAGAGCCGGCGAACCTCGCCCAGGAGTCGCTGTACGCGACCGGCGTCGGGGTCTGGGGTTCGTATCTCGGTATTCCGTTCGGGGGCCGGGGAGAAGCCGTCGCGCCGAGACTCGCCGACCAGCAAGCAGCTCTCCGTGGAAACGTTCACGGTATTCTTAAGTCTTGGGAATCGGGCTACGAGCGCCCCGATTCACCCGAGGGCGAGAATTATTCCGCGGCATGAACATTCCGTACCCTAAACGCGGTGTTCGGCGTTGTCAACCACCCCCTACCGATGCCTTGATGGAAACGCGGCCGGTCGCTCGTGCCGGTCGTGGGTATGCTCACCGGTGGAGAATGCCGCGTACAGCGCAACATCAGCCGGCCTCCGGCGGGCGCCGCCGCAAGCAGTCCGGCAAGAGCGGCGGCCCGGAGGTCTCGCCGACCGCGACCCACCAGGATCTACACGCCGTCCGGCGGCGGCGGCTGATCGACGCGATGATCGAGCTGTGCGCCGACCGTGGGTATCTCAACTTCAGCGTCGCCGACGTATCGACGACCGCGGGCGTCTCGAGCAAGACCTTCTACCAGCTGTTCAGCGACAAGGAAGACTGCCTGCTCGCCGCCTACCGGGCGTCGGCGGAGGGTCTGCTGGGGGACGTCCGGCCGGTCGCCGGCGACGGCGACTGGCACCAGGCCGCGCGCAGCGTCCTCGAACACCTGCTCGACGCGCTCCAGCAGAATCCTCAGGCGGGCCGTCTGTTGCTCGTCGAGGCGCTCGCCGGCGGCGGCGGCGTCCGGGCTGAGCGCGAACGCGTCCTCGGCCTGTTCGAGCGCCGGGCCCAGCAGTTTCTGGACAGCGCCCCGGCCGGCGCGGAGACTCTCGACCTGCCCGTCACGGCGTTGATCGGAGCCGTCCGCGGGCTCGTCTCGCGGGAGCTTCGCCGGCACTCCGAGGACAACCTCCCGCTGCTCGTCGAGGACCTGCAGCGGTGGATCGAGTCCTACGGGACGCCCGCCGGGCGCGCACGCTGGAGCACCGGGCGGCGCAGCACCCTCCCCGCCAAGGCGGCGAAGCCGCCGGGCGCCGACAAGACGATCGCCGCCCCGCAGCGACTCCCCCGCGGCAGGCACCGGCTGCCGGCTGCGGTCGTCGCCCGCAGCCACCGCGATCGGATCGTCCATGGGACCGCCGAGGTGATCGCCGAGCGCGGCTACGCCGAGGCCACCGTGAGCGAGATCGTGACGGCCGCGCGGATCTCGCGCGAGGTCTTCTACGAGCACTTCTCGAGCAAGCAGGACGCCTACCTGGCCGCTCAGCAGTACGCCACTCAGCAGATCCTCGAAACGTGCACGGCCGCGTACTTCGCGGGCTCGAGCTGGCCCGAGCGGGTGTGGAACGCGCTGTCCGCGCTGATCGACGTGCTCGTTGCCAATCCCCAACTCGCTCAGCTGCGGCTCGTCGAGTGCTACGCGGCGGGGCCGGTCGCGATCGAACAGAGCGAACAGCTCGTGCGGGCGTCGACGATCTTCGTGCAGGAGGGATTCAACAGCCCGACCGCCGGAAACGTTCCCGCGATCGCCGCGCACGCGATCGCCGGCTACGTCTTCGAGGAGTTCTACGCGCACATCTCCGGCGGCAGGCTCGCGGAGCTCCCGCGCCTGCTGCCGCGCCTCGTCTTCGTCGCGACCGCGCCGTTCCTGGGCACCGACGCTTCGATCGACGCCGTCGAAGCGCTCCGCGAGCGCGCGATCCGCGGCGCCAAGGCTTAACGACCCGGGGCGCCTCGCAAAGGGGCGCCCCGGGCTCAACAATCACTCGCTACTGGGTCCGGACGCCCCCCGAGGGCGTCCGGACGTGGCCGGGAAACGGCCATGTAATGCCGAGACTGCTGCCGCAACGCTTGGTGCCCATGCGGGTTTCAAGCGATTCGGCAACGCCGCGACACGATCATGGTCGCGTGTGCGCAGGTTGGACATAAGCCCTATCCAAAATATTCCGTACATGGAATATTCCCCTCGTGGGAGGAGTGGAGCGACCGGGGAAAGGCCTTTCGGCGCACGCCGCACCGGCAACGCTCGCGTCGCTCGCCCACCTCGGCACGGCCTACTGGCTTCGCGTGCGGCGAATGGTCGGCGGCGAGCTGCGTCGCTGGGACGCCCTGGCGCGCGAGATCCCCGACCCGCTGCTGCGTCGCGAGGCGCTCGGCAAGCTCTCCGGCGAGCGCCTGAACCCGGAGGCCGCGGCGCTGTTCGCGGTGCTCGCCCCGCCCGCCGAGCGCGCGCGCCTGGTCAGCCTGATCGTCGCCTACCAGGTGCTCTACGACTATCTGGACGGAGTCAACGAGCAGCCGGGGTTCGACCGGCTAATCGACGGCCTGCAGCTGCACGAAGCACTGAACGACGCCCTGCTGCTGGACCGATCTCCCCGCGACTACTACCTGCGCCATCCCGGCGTCGACGACGGCGGCTACACGAGCGCCCTGGTGGCCTGGTGCCGAACAGCGGTCGCGGGCGTTCCCTCGATCGTCCGGGCGAGCAGGGTGATCGAGCAGGCGACCGTTCGCTGCGGAGAGGCGCAGAGCCACAACCACGCCGGCGGCGCCAGCGACGACGGAGCGCTCAGGGGATGGTGTGCGCAGCAGTACTCCCGCTGCGGGGGTTACCGGTGGTGGGAGGTGGCCGCGGGCGGCATCTCGTGCCTGAACATCCACGCGACGCTCGCCTGCGCGGCCGACCCGCGCGCGAACGCCCAGGATCTGGCGGACGTCGAGGCCGCATACTTTCCCTCGATCTGCGCGCTCAGCGCGCTGCTCGACAGCCTCGCCGACTACCACCTCGACGCGCGCTCGGGCAACCACAGCTTCGTCGCCCGCTACACCGGGCCCGAGCAGGCGAGCGAACGCATGACGGCGATCGCCCGGGAAGCCCGCGAGCGGGTCTCAGAGCTGCGCCACAGTCCCCGCCATGAGGTGATCCTGGCGGGCATCGTCGCCTACTACCTCTCCTCGCCCTCGGTCCGCGAGGGCTTCCCGGCTCCCACCGCGCGCGAGCTGCTCGAGGAGATGGGCCCGCTGGGAGCCTCGATGTGCGGGGTGTTGAAGCTCCGCAGGCGCACCCACGAGCGCGCGCTGCAGGCAGCTCGTCCACGCCCCCGCAAGGCCGCGTCGGGCGGTGCGCGCGGGGCGATCAGCCCGGCCGAGTGAGGACCCTCAGCCGCCTTCTCTGAGCGCCAGCCCCGGCTGGACGCGCGACGCAGCCGCGCCCGGTCCCGCGAGCAGCAGGAGCGTTGCGCCGACGATCGCGCACACCGCGAGCACCACATCCGTCAGCGAGATCGAGAAGGCCGTCGGGAAGCCGGTCACCGATCGCAGGTAGCGGTCGATCAGAGCGTGCCCGTACACCCCCGCGGAGGCGCCGATCGCCGATCCCGTGGCGATCACGAGGACCGACTCCCACATCAGGATCACGCGCAGCTGGAAGGGGCGAAAGCCCTGGATTCGGAGCGAGGCGAGCGCCGGGCGGCGCTGCCAGATCGAGGCGCCGATCGCGGCCGTCATCGCCAGGACGGCGGCGGCGGTGAGCAGCAGCGCGATCTGGGTCAGCCGGTCGAGTCCGTTGCGTGCCAGCGCGTCCGCTTCCTCGGCGCGGGCGGCGCTCGTCTGCACCTGCAGCCCGCTGCCCGCTCCGAGCACGTCGCGGACGCGCCCGCGCACCGACGCGACGCTCGCCGACGGCGAGACGTCGACTTCCAGCGCCGTCGGGGCAGTTTCTCCCCAGCGACGGCGGTAGTCGCCGCGATTCAGCAGGATCGCGCCCGGCGACCAGCCGAGGTTGGTGGTGGTCGCCGCGAGCCGCAGGCGCACCGTGCCGGTGGGGGAGGGGACGGCGATCACACCGCCCAGCCCGACGTGGGCCTGACGGGCGATCTGTGCGGAGACGACGGCCCAGCCGCCGGTGCGCAGCAGCCGTTCGGCGCCGGCGCGATTGCCGCTGACGAGCTGCCCGGCGGGGATCAGCCCCTCTGCCTCGGGCGCTCGCGCGATCACCCAGATGCGCCGGCCGTAGGCGTCGAGGAACGCTCCCTGGTATTCGCGCACGCTCCTGACCCCCGGAACGGCGGCGGCGCGCGCGGCGAGGCCCGTCGCATCGAACGTGCCGGTCGCGAGGTAGTCGTGGGGGTTGGCGACCCACAGATCCGTCGTCGTCACGTAGCCCGAGTAGTCCCGGTAGAGCCCGTCGAGCAGGTCGCGGTGGGCGCCCGTCGCCGCGACGGTCCCGTACACCGCGATCGCCCCGGTCGCCGCCAGAGCCAGCGAGCGGGCGGTCGTGCTGCGCAGCGTCCTAGTCGCGACGAGCAGCATGTTGGAATCGGGCACCTTCGTAGCGATCGCCTCGACGACCTTCAGCACGGCGGTGAACGCGAGCGGGATCGTCAGCACCGCGGCGAACGCGAGACACACGATTGCGACGACCGCCGCGGAGGTGCCGAGCAGCAGCGGCAGCAGCACGCTGCAGGCCAGCAGGGCGCCCCCGAGCGCGAACATCGCCGTGCGCGTCCGAATGCTCAGCGCCTGGCCGGGCTCGCCGCCGTGGTGGTAGACGGCGTCGACGGCGCGCGAGCGGCGCAGGTCGAACAGCGGCGGGCAGGTCGCAAGGCACGTCGCGACGATGCCGCCGAGCAGCGACAGGACCACGGGCTGCCAGCCGATCACCGTCTGCGTGCCGAGCGGGAAGGCGAGCGCGAGATAACCGGGCGTCTGGTGGAAGACGCTTCGCGACAGCACGTCTCCCACGAGGATGCCGGCCACCGAGGCGAGCACGCCCAGGCACAGAGCCTGGAACAGGAGCAGCTCTGCGAGCGAGCCGGGGCTGGCCCCCTGGATGCGAAGGTCGGCGATCATCCGTCGCCGCTCGGGGATCGACATCAGCATCGCGCCGAACGCGAGCAGAAGCCCGACTAGAGCGCTGACGAACGCGAAGAAGCCGGTCGCCTTGTCGCTCGGGATCGTGGCCTGGCGGAGCAGGTTGATGTCGTGGGTCGCAGAGGCGACGTCGGCGCCCGGTCCCACCAACCGCCGCAGCTCCTCCTCGACTTTCGCGCGAGACCCGCGGCGAGCCTGCACGAGGATCGTCGTGATCCGGCCCGGGGTGGCGGCGACCTTCTGCAGGTTTTCGAGGTCGAGTACCGCGGCGAGCGCGTCGGAGAGCGAGCCGACGTCTTCGGGGCCCAGCAGTGCCAGCACGTTCGCCCGCACGGCGTGTCCCCGGACGAGCAGCGAGACGACGGGCGCCGGCCGGGCGATGCCGGCGCTCGGATGGACGGCGATCGCGAGCCGTTCCGCGGTCGCCTTCGGCAGCAGCACGCCCGGGAGGTTCTCTTCGCGCGGGGTCAGGTGGGCCTGTTCGAGCTGGCGCGCCATGCCCGCGATCGCCGGCAGCGTCGCGTCGGCGCTCGCGAACTGGACCGCCACGGAACGACCCGACGCGGCGCGCACGCTCCCGCTGAGGTTCAGCACGGGCGCCGCGACCCGCACCCCGGGCAACCGCCGCACCTCCTCGACGAGCGTCTGCGGAAGGCCCCCCTCGCTGCGGGCTCGCACCTGCACGTCGGCTACCCCGACGATGCTCGCTACGACATGGCGGCTGGCGTTCGTGATGCTCCCGTTGGCGATCTGCACGGCGAACACGAGCGCGACGCCGATCGCGATGCCGAGGCCGGCGAGCCCCTCCTGAACGGGGTGGCTGCGCAGCCGTCGCAGGTAGAAGTAGACGAGCGTCGAGAAGGCCACCTCTCAGAGCCCCGGCCGGGCGGTCCGCACGGCCGCGGGAGCCGCGGGCAGCTCCTCATACGCCTGCTCGCCGCGCAGCAGCCTGCCGTCCCGCAGCGCCACGACGGTGTCGGCGAACGCGGCGGCGTGCGGGTCGTGAGTCGCCACCAGGACCGCGGCACCGCGGTCCCTGCCGAGCGCGGCGAGGAGCGCGAGCACCTCGCGGGCACGCCGCGAGTCGAGGTTCGCGGTCGGCTCGTCGGCGAGGATCACGGTGGGCGAGCTCACGAGCGCCCGCGCGATCGCGACCCGCTGGCGCTCGCCGCCGGAGAGCTGCTCGGGGGTGTGGTCGAGGCGATCGGCGAGGCCGACGCGCTCGAGCCAATCGGCGGCTCGCGGTCGCGCGCTGCGCAGGCCCATGCCGCCGGCGAGCAGCTTGATCGCCGCGTTCTCGACGGCCGGGACGCCCGCCATCAGGCGCGGGGACTGGTAGATGAAGCCGAGGCTCTCGCGCTGGATCGCCAGCAGCTCGTCGCGGCGCAGCAGCGCGAGGTCGCGGCCCGAGATCTGCGCGGTTCCGCTGTCCGGCGCCAGCAGTCCGCCGGCTATCAGCAGCATCGTCGTCTTGCCGGACCCGCTCGGCCCGTAGAGGACCGCGATCTCACCCGGCTGGACGCTGAGCGTGACGTCCTCGAGCGCGCGGACCACCTCGCCGGCGTCGGTGTAGCGCTTGCAGACCCGCTCCAGCTCGAGCGCGCTCATCGCTCCATCACGGCCAGAGGCGCGGCGGCGCCTATGCGCCCGCCCGGCGGGCGTTCAGCGGCACGACCTCGGCCTGCGGGGTGTCGACCTGGGTGCGCAGCTCGCCGTCGTCCAGCAGCAGCAGCCGCTCGGCGCCGGACACGCACATCCCGTCGTCGGTGCACATGAGCACCGACGGGCCGCCGGTGCCGGGGAGCGATCGCAGCAGGCGCAGCAGCGGGTCGCGCTGCAGCGTGCCGGCGGGCG
This sequence comes from Solirubrobacteraceae bacterium, assembly GCA_035571915.1. Taxonomy (GTDB): domain Bacteria; phylum Actinomycetota; class Thermoleophilia; order Solirubrobacterales; family Solirubrobacteraceae; genus Palsa-744. The sequence continues at coordinate 35,712 of DATNBM010000001.1, forward strand.
CCGTCGGATCGTCGATCACGAGCAGCAGCGGCTCCGGCGCGAGGGCCCTCGCGATCGCGACGCGGATGCGCTCGGACCCGTCCAGCTCATCCGGCGTGAGCGCCGCGAGCTGCTCGATCTCCACCCGCTCGAGCGCGCGGAACGCGCGCTCGCGGGAGACCCGCCGGGATGCGCCGCACGCCAGCAGCGGCGCGCCGACGTGATCCAGCACCCGGTCCCCCTCCATAGAGGAGAACGACGTCAGGCAGTAGCACAGCTGCCTGCCGACGACCCCGCTGCGGACGCCGAGGGCCGCGTCCCTGAAGCGCACCCGCCCCTCGTCGGAGCGCTCGAGGCCCGCGGCGATCCTCATCAGGGTGCTTCGCCCCGAGCGGCGCGTGCCGAGCACGACGACGACTTCCCCCGCGGCGACGCTCATCGTCACGTCGCGCAGCGCGAGCCGTTCGCGGCTGCCGTGCCGGTAGCGCTTGGAGACGCCTTCCAGCGACAGCAGCGTCACGAGGTTCCTCGGGATCCTCCGCCGCGGCGACGAGCGATCTGGGCCTGGACGAGGCCACGGGCATGGACCGCCCATTCGCGCCGGGCGTTGAGCTCGCGCCGCTGCTGGTCGGCGATCAGCACCCGAGTCAGCTGCTCGGGGCTCAGATCTCCGGCCTCCGCGGCCGGAGTGTCGGTCGGGAGAGCCTGAAGGTCTTCCAGGCATGCGCGCTCGTAGCGGTCGATCACGTCGAGCACCCCGTCGAGGCCGAGCGTCCCGGCCGATGCGATGCGCGCGAGCAGCTGCGCGCGCCGTGGGTCCTCGAGGATGCGCTCGGCGACCCACGCCCGGTATGCCTTGACGCCCGCGCCGGTCACCCTGTAGCTGCGCCGCATCAGATGCTGCTTGGGGACCGGCTTGGCCGTGTCGAGCGCGACGGGCTCGATCATGCCGTTGTCACGGAGACGATCGAGCGCCGCGTAGACGCGCGGGACGCTCATCGACACGAACGTGCCGAAGCGCTCCTCGTAGCGCTGGCTCAGCTCGTAGCCGTGGCTGGGCTGCTCGAGCAGCAGTCCGAGCACGAGCCAGGTCGCGGGTGAGCGCGTCTCCTCGCCCGCCTTGGAGCGTCCCTCCAGGCTCCGAACGCTCGCGCTTCGCGCGTGATCCTCGGATTGCCCTGCTCGTACGTTCGCCATCGACCGCTCTCCCACTAAACGAGAACGATACGCCACTCCGCGCCGGAAAGACAGCCCGCGCGCCGCTCGTGCGCCGGGCCGGCGTCGGCGGCCGGCCGGGACCTTCACGATGCCGTTCGCCGAGACCGAGCAGGCAGTTGCGCCGAGCGACTCCGAACGCGCCGGGCATGTAGACAGAAACGACGACGACATGCAAATTAAGTTGACAGCCGAGCGCTGATCTGTAAGGGTGGAAACGTCGGTCGTGCACCCCGAGTGCACGGCTGTTTCACGTCATGACCGATGACCTGATGTCCCGGAACGGGGGAGGATTCGGCTTTATGAAACGTTCGATATGGCTGCTGGCCTGTACGTGCGTGATCGGCCTGGGCGTGGTGGTTCCCGCGCTCGCGGGCGCCGGCGGGAACCCGCAGTGGTCGGTGGCCGGCAGTCAGCTGGGGCTTGGCGAAACTAGGTCTGTCACCGGCACGGCATCGGGTCAGCAGAAGTTCAAATCGGGCGAAACGACGATCGCGTGCACGAGCCTCGCGCTCGCATCGGGATCGATCGTGACGGGCGGCAACGGAGCGACGCCCGGTACGGGAAGCGAGCAGATCATCTACGGAGGCTGCGTGGTCGAGAACACGACGACCGAAGAAGTCGCGGCCGGGTGCAAAGTCAACAGCGTGGGCGAATCGGTCGGCTACCTGAAGACGGAAAAACTCGCAGCGAAACTGGCTTACACAGGAATCGTCGTAGCCGAAAAAGAAGAACCCAGCACGGTCACCGCGCTCAAACCGGAATCCGGCACCGCCTACCTCCGGGTCGAACTCAGCGGCGAACACTGCCCGACACCCGGAAACGGCAAATACACCGTGGAAGGTGAAATCGCGCTGAAGAACCCCGAAGGCGCCGTCGAAAAAACCGGACACATCGCGGAAGGGCCGACGACGCCGGTCAAAATCTATTACCTGAACAACGGCGGAGTGCCCGAAGAACACAAGGTGAAAGGGCTGAAACTCGGCACGACGAACGCGGCGTACTCCGGGAACTCGACGATCACGATGAGTCCCGAAGCCAACTGGTCCGCCATCCACTGACCCACACCGCGTGAGCGTCGCCTCGGTTGCCCCCCGCGCCGGCCGAGGAAGGGAGAGCGACGCCGACCCTCGCGGGGGATACGCCGGTCGCCGGGCCGCACCGCCCGACGGCCGGCGGCTCCCGCTCGCCCGGCGGGCCGCCCGCGCTGCGGGGCGGCGGCTCCCGCTCACGGGGCGGGCCGCCCGCGCTGCGGGCCGCGTCGCGTCAGACGGGCGCTGAAGTCTCCCGCGCCCTCGCCCTGCGTTTGACGCCCGATTCGGCCGCGTGCTTAGATTGGTCGCCAACCGCGGTTCCCGGGTCGGCGCCGGATGGCGTCTCCCGGAGGAGGAGGGCCGCAGCGTGAAGCGAGAGAGTGCGAACCGACAGGCGTACGACTGCATGGCCCGATTCGCGCGGGCGGCGGACGCCGCCGTGCGGGGCGTTTCCAGAGCAGCCCGTGCAACGGGGCACGGCATCGTGCTTGCCGGTGCCCTGGGGGCTCTCGCCGGGATGGCGCCGGCCGCCGCGGCGTCGCCGCCGCAGTGGGGTACGTGCAGGCACGCAACCCCCACGGCCGCACGCCGCTTCAGCGATCCGGGGTGCACCGTCAGGACGAGCGCCCGCACCGGCGCCTACGAATGGGAGGCACTCGGGGCGGGTCGCTCAGTCGCGCTCGTGCGTCCGACTCTGGCGGGCGCGGTTCGCTTTCAGACGCGGGCCGGAAGGACGATCGAATGCTCGGCGTTGGGGCCTGAATCGATGGCCCAGCCCGACGGGGCGAAGCGGGCGCTGACCCCGCTCTGGGAACTGCAGGGCTGCGAATCCGAAGGCCTGGAGTGCCACACGACGACCGCCTCCGCGCTGGGTGAAATCAACGACTTCTCCCAGTGGATCGAAGAAGCCGCCGAACCGCTCCAGCCGAAGCCGGGGTGGTCGGGCAAGCTCGGCTGGATCAGCAGGTCCGCCGATCGGGTGGGGATCGAATACCTCGCGAACAACCGAGAACCGCTGTTCGACCCGATCAGCTGCGGCGGGTCGATGGGCATGCTCCGGATCGGCGGCAACGGACGCAGACGGACCTCGCTCGTCGCCACCGTGACGCCCGTCAACGTGATGACGGGCGAGATCGAAGAAACCTACGCCGAGTTCGCCCCCGGAGTGCCCGTCCCGTCGCGTCTGGAACGCCACCCTCCCGCCAGCGCGATGGCCTTCGTCGAAGGCCATTGGGAATCGATTGCGATCAGCGCCGTTATCCGCTATCGGGTCGAGGTCGGCTCGGGAGCGATCGAGGTCCGGGCGCTGGGCTGAGGCTCGCGCGGCGGATCCGGGTCGTGGGGCGGCCGCCGGGCGGCCGCCCCGTTCAGCGCCCGAGCAGGTCCCGCCGGGCGAAGGTCAGCTTCACAACCGGGTGGCGCGCGACCGGCTCGTAGCCCTGCGCGCCGAGCAGGCCGATCAGCCGCTTGGCGTCGGCGATCGTGCCGGTGTGGTGCAGCTGGGTCGCGAACACCTTCACGCCCAGGCTCGTCAGGTCGAGCGTCGGGATCAGCTCGTACTCGCCGCCCTCGATGTCCACCTTCAGGAGGTCGACGTGGTCGTCGCCGAACTGCGCCATCAGCGAGCCGAGCGTGCGGCCGGGGAGCTCGATGAAGCTGCTCGAGTCGTATAGGCCCGCGGGGGAGACGGACTCGCTGCCGAGGTCGTGGGTGATCTGCATCCGCAGCGGCCCGTCCGCGGTCGCCAGCGCGGCTCGCTCGATCGTGAAGCGCTCGTCGCCGCCGGCCTCCTCGAGCGCCTGCGCGACGTACTTCTCGACGGGGTCGACCGCGCGCACGGTCGCGCCGTAGCGTCCGATCAGGTCCATGTCGAAGCTGACGTCCCCGCCGGCGCCGACGCAGTAGCAGACCCAGCCCTGCTGGAGGATGTCCCCGGGGACGGTCCAGCCGCCGTAGCGCGGGTCGCCGAGCGTGACCAGCCTGCCCGCGGGGCTCAGCGGCGTGCGTTCGAGGCGGTGCTCGAACAGCCGGCGTTTGACGGCCGCGCGCACCTTCGCGGGATGCAGCCTGCTGCGCGGGCCGGTCCGTCCGCTCTCCCCGCTCGTGTCGGGTGGGTGTGCCGAGTCTGTTGCCATCAGGTCCTTTCCGGGGTTTGCCTCGCGCGGCGCACCGATCAGGTCGGCCGCAGCGACGCGATCCTCAAACCACGCAACGTCAGACTAGGACGGCCGGTCGACGTCGGCGCCGCCCCGGCCCCCACCCGGACGGATGTCGCGCCCCGAGAGCGCCCCCGGCGCTCCGAGCTGGGCGGCCGCGCCTCCAAGCGGACTCTCAGCTTCCCGTGGGCTCGCTCCCAACCCGCGGCGGCATGCTCGCCGCACAAACACCACCGAAGGAGCAGCAGACATGAACCGGATCAAGACCACACTCGCCGCGACCGCCGCGGTCTGCGCCGCCGCGATCGGCGGTGGCGCGCTCGCAAACGCCGCGAGCTCAAGCTCGGGCTCGAGCTCGTCGAGCTCCGCCGGCCAGGCCGCCGGGGCCGCGGCCCCGAGCGGAGCGCCCCAGGGAACGGGCTCGCCGGCCTTCAATCCCTCCCAGGGAGGGCACACGGTCGCGGGCAAGACCGAGAAGCTCCTCACCGGCGAAACGGAGAGCAAGGTCCGCGCGGCGGCGCTCGCGAAGGTCAGCGGGACCGTCGAGCGCGTCGAGACGAACGTCGACGACTCGGTCCCCTATGAGGCGCACATCACCAAGTCGGACGGCACGCAGGTGATCGTCGAGGTCAACGCCGACTACACGGTCGCGTCCGTGAAATCGATGCCGACCCCGGGCGGCGCTCCCGGCGCAGGCGCGCCGCAAGCGCCGGGCGCCTGACGTCCCACCTCGCCCCGAGGCCCGGTCCGGTCCCACCCGTGGACTCGGGCCGCGGGGCGGCGTGCGATAGGCGATGCGGCCCCGCCGGAGACGTCCCTCCCGTCGTTTTTCCCGCAATTTGCACGGGTTTGGCGTTGCGGGACGGTCCGATCGGGTCGCCTGGTCTTACATTGCGCGGCGTGGGAGCTGGACTCCGCACTCCGGACTCCGCGGCCGATCGATCGACGACGGCGGCAGCCCTCGACTACGCCCGCACGCTGCACGCCGGGCAGTCCCGCAGCGCCGACGGCGCGCCGTTCATCCTGCACCCCCGCGAGGTCGCGGCGCTCTTGCGCGGCGCCGGGGCGCCCGAGCACCTGATCGCCGCGGGAGCGCTCCACGACGTGATCGAGAAGACGCCCGCGCTGGCCTCGGATCTGCGCAGGCGGTTCGGCCCGAAGGTCGCGACGCTCGTGCTCGCGGTCACCGAGGACGCCCGGATCGAGAGCTGGGCGGACCGCAAGGCGGCTCTGTGCAGGCAGGTGCAGGAGGCCGGCGAGGAGGCCCTCATGCTGCTCGCGGCGGACAAGATCTCGAAGGCCAGGGAGCTGCGGATCGAGCTCGGCGGACGCGGGCGCCGGCGCGGCGACTGCGAGACCGGTTCGCGCCGCCGGCGCCTCGCCCACTACCGCCGCTGCCTGGCTCTGCTGCGCGAGCACCTGCCGGCCTCGCCGCTGGTCGGGCAGCTCGGCGCCGAGCTCGAGGGGCTATCGGCGGTCCGGTAGACATCCCGCCGGGCGCGCAAGGGTACGCGCGGCGCCGGCCGGTGCGTCCGGCCGAGAACTTCGGCGACCCCCGCCAGGAAGGGCGGCGTCTGTTCGGCGAGCTGCTGGGCACGTTCATGCTCGTCGCGGTCGCCGCGGGCGCGCCGATGATGGGCCACGCCTTCCCCGGGAGCGTCAGCCGCGACGCGGCGGTCGTCGCGCCGGGCCTCGCCGTGCTCGCCGTGATCCTCTCCACGGGCCGCGTGTCCGGGGCGCACCTGAACCCCGTCGTGAGCATCGCCTTCGCCCTGCGCCAGGAGTTCCCGTGGCGACGGGTCCCCGGCTACGTGGCGATGCAGCTCGCGGGCGCGCTGCTGGCCGCGCTCGCGGTGCGCGGGATCGTCGGCGTGTCGAGCTCGCTCGGCTCCACCTACCCGGCCCCCCACCACGGGCAGATGTCCGCCTTCTGGCTCGAGACGCTGCTCACGTTCGGGCTCGTCGGTGTGATCCTCGGGACCGCCTCCGGCGCGCAGAACGTGGGACCGATCGGGGCGCTCGCGGTCGGCGGCTACATCGCGCTCGCGGGCCTGTGGGCGAGCCCGCTCTCGGGTGCCTCGATGAACCCGGTGCGAACACTCGCCCCCGACCTCGTCGGGGGCCGGCTGACGGCCTGGTGGGTCTATCTGGCGGGGCCGTTGGTGGGCGCGCTGCTGGCGGTCGCCGCGGCGGTCGCGCTGCGCGGACGCGGCGGCGACAGGGCCGCGGCGCTCGTCGCGCAGGGGGCGCCCGCGGCCGGCTTCGGCGGCACGGATCGCGCCGGCGCGCCCCCGCCGCAACCCCCTGGACCGGGCGGAAAGGCCGCCTGAGAGTCGAGCCGCCCGCTCCCGGATCTTCAGTTACGGGTGCTTGCTGCCGAAGAGCAGATCGAGATGCGGGTGAAGCAGACCGACGAGCGGCGCCGCGTGCGCGCCGGCGAGCGCAGGCGGGCCGCGCGGCCCGCCCCGCGGCACACCCCCGAGGAGCGCCGGGCGGCGCACATGAGGCGCCTCGGCGAGGCCGTGCTCGCGCGGGCGGACGAGGTGCTGGCCGAGACGATCGCTCGCACGCAGGACTCCGGCGAGCCCGTCGACGCCCCGGTTCAGCAGAGCTTCGAACGGATCTGCACCAACTCCACCGTCGCGGTCGCGCGTTGGATCGCGGGCGACGGCCTGGAGGTGACGAACGACTCGGCACGGGAGACCTCGCGCATCTTCGGCGAGCTGGCCGCGCACCGGGCGGCCTCGCTGCAGGAGGTCACGCGACGGATGTTCTGGTGGCGCAACGTCTTCGGGGCGGTGATGCGCGACGCGGCGGCCGCGCTGCGGACCCCCCAGGGCGTGCTCAAGGACGCGCTGGAGATGCTCCAGCTGAGCGTCGAGTTCAGCCTGCTGCGGATGTGTCAATGCTTCGAGGAGGAGCGCCGGGCGACCGACGAGCAGCTGTCCCGCCGCGAGGCGGAGCTCGCCTTCATGGCGACCCACGACCCGCTCACGAACCTGCCGAACCGGACGCTGATCGTCGATCGGATCGGCCAGATGGCAGCCCGCGCGGCCCGCGAGGGTACCTCGGTGGCGGCGCTGTTCGTCGACCTCGACAACTTCAAGGCGATCAACGACACGCTCGGTCACGGCGTCGGCGACGAGCTGCTGAAGGCGGTCGCCGCGCGCCTGGAGGGCGTCGTGCGCGACGTCGACGCGCTCGGGCGACTGGGCGGGGACGAGTTCGTCGTGCTGGTCGGCGACCTCTCGGTCGACACCGATCCCGCGCTCGTCGCCGAACGCCTGCTCGACGCGCTCAAGCAGCCCTTCAAGCTCGGCGAGGCCGGCGACACGACGGTGACGGTCGGCGCCTCGATCGGGATCGCCGTCGGCGACCGCTCCTCAGCGGGCACGCTGCTGCGCGACGCGGATATCGCGATGTACCGCGCGAAGTGGGACGGGCGCAACCGCTGGGCGCTGTACGAGTCGGGCATGCAGGACGCCGTTCAGGAGCGGATGGAGCTCGAGATGGACCTGCGCCAGGCGCTCGCCGAGCAGCAGTTCTTCCTGGCCTACCAGCCGACCCTCGACCTGGCCCGCATGGAGCCGACCGGAGTCGAGGCGCTGATCCGCTGGCAGCACCCCGAGCGCGGGACCGTCCAGCCGGGCAGCTTCATCCCGCTGCTCGAGGAGACGGGCCTGATCACCGAGGTCGGCCGCTGGGTCCTGTCCGAGAGCTGCCGGCAGGGCGCCCAGTGGCTGCGCGACGGGCACACGGTCGCGATGGCCGTCAACGTCTCCGGGCGCCAGCTCGACTCCGACGAGCTGATCGAGGACATCCGCACGGCGCTGGAGCAGAGCGGACTCCCCGCGGAGTCGCTGACGATCGAGATCACCGAGACGACGCTGATGCGCGACGTCGAGGAGACCGCGCGACGCCTGGAGGCGATCAAGGAGCTCGGCGTGCGGATCGCGATCGACGACTTCGGGACCGGCTACTCGTCGCTCGCCCACCTGCAGCGCTTCCCCGTCGACGCGCTGAAGATCGACCGCTCGTTCGTCTCCGGCCTGTCGGAGAAGAGCGAGGGGGAGACGCTGATCCAGACGCTCGTGCAGCTCGGCAAGGCGCTCTCGATCGAGACCTTCGCGGAGGGGATCGAGCAGGAGAGCGAGCTCTCGCTGCTGCGCGAGCAGGACTGCGACCACGGCCAGGGCTTCCTGTTCGCCAAGCCCCTCTCGGCCGACGAGGCCGACGCGTTCCTGCGCGACTGGTCAGCCGGCAGGACCGCCTTCCCCGGCGCCTGAGGCGGGCCGGAACGAGCGGCGACCGCTCGGCTGCTGTCCGAGACCGAAGTCGGAGAAGATCTCCGGGGAGAGGAACGCCGTGATTCCCGCGATGCGCTCGCCGTCCAGCTCGATCAGCGAGATGTTGTGGGGGACGACGCGCCCGTCGTCGCGGCGGATCTCGTAGTGGGCGAAGGCGAGCTGGCCGTTGGCCGAGAGCGGCTCGCAGGGCCAGCCCCGATCGTTCTCCATCGGCCACGAGGAGAGGAACCGCGCGACCGCGTCGCGGCCCCTGTACCACGTCGCCATCGGCGGCATCGAGATCGTCGCCTCCTCGGCCAGCAGCTCCACGAGCGCGGCCGTGTCGCCGCGCCCCCAGGCGTCCATGTAGGCCTCGACGATCTCGGCCAGGCGGCGGTCGCCGAGCGCCCGCAGCGTCGCCTGCTGGCTGCGCTCGGGCAGGTGGGAGTCGAGCGTGCGCCGCGCGCGCTGCAGCGCGCTGTCGATCGAGGCGGGTGAGGAGTCGAGCGCGGCCGCGGTCTCGCGTGCGGAGAAGCCGAGCACGTCGCGCAGGATCAGCACCGCCCGCTGGCGCGCGGAGAGGGTCTGCAGGGCGGCGACGAAAGCCAGCTCGACGCTCTCGCGCTGCTCGTAGCGGGCCTCGGGAGAAGCCGGCCCGTCGGGCAGCGCGAGCGGCTCGTCGGCGAGCGGCTGGACCCACACCGACTCGGCCAGCGGCGGTCCCGGCCCTTCGTGGGGTTCGGCGGGCGGCCCGTGCTCGAGCGGGATCACGCGCCGCGGGCGCCGCTCCAGCGCGCGCAGCGACGCGTTGGTCGCGATCGTGTAGAGCCACGATCGGGGCGAGCTGCGTCCTTCGAAGCCGCCGATCCCGCGCCACGCTCGCAGCAGCGTCTCCTGCAGGGCGTCCTCGGCGTCCTGGGGCGAGCCGAGCATCCGGTAGCAGTGGGCGAACAGCTCGTTGCGGTGGCCGGCCACCAGCTCGCCGAACGCGCGCTCGTCGCCGAGCTGGACGAGCGCCTTCACGCCGGCAGCCCCCCGCCGAGCAGCCGGTAGTCGCCGACCGCGGAGAGCTCGCTGACGACGGGTCCCTGCTCGCAGCGGTCGGGGATCCCTCGCTGGAACTCCGCGAACGCGGCGACGGACCCCAGCGGGTTCTCGTGCCCGTCGGCGACCGACGCCAGGTGCACGAAGGTGTGTCCGTCCTCGAGCTTGAACGTCGCGTAGCGGAAGCCCTCCGGCGCGCTGTGCGCCAGCTCCGCGTAGACGGCGCGGACGAGCTGCTCGTTCTCCTGCGCGCGGCCTGGCTTCACCGTGTAGCGCACCATCACGACTCTCATCATGCCTCCTCCGGTTCGACGATCCCGATCGACAGTGTCCCGGCTGCGAGCAGCCGCCGCGAGGGGAGAGCGAGCGCGCACGCCGCTCCCGCCACGGCGATTCCCGCTGCGACCCAGATCGCGCCGCCGAAGCCCGCGATGAAGCGCCCGGGTGAGGCGTAGCCGCCGCTGCCGGCGAAGACGGCGACTGCGAGCGCGATACCGAACACGCCGCCGAGCGCGCGCATCATGCTGTTGGCACCCGCGGCCTTGCCGACGTCGCGGTCATCGACGGTCCCGACGACCGAGTTCTGGGCCGCCGGGATCGCGAGCGAGATCCCCACCCCCGCGAGCAGGAACGGGGCGAGCACCGAGGAGTACGAGAGCTGCGTCTCGGCGATCGTCTCGGCGCTGCCCCAGCCGGCGATGTTGCCGCGTACGAGCGCCCACACGATCCCGCGCCGCCATCAGCGACCCGACTCCGGTCAGCGCGAGGACCCAGCGCGTTTTCGTGTTCATGTGCTCTTTGATCCGGCGCGGGGCCGAAATCCATCGCACCCCCCTGCGGCCGGCGGGGCGCTCAGGTGCGGAGCAGGTCCACCGAGGACGGCGCGGGGGTGCCGGAGGGAGCCTGTTTGCCGCGCACGCCGATCACGATCTCTCCGTCGGAGCGGTCGACGGTCAGCAGCACGAGCGGGCCGTACTCGAGCTGCGCGCGGACCTCGCCGAGCACGCGGCCGGCGGCGGCGCTGTCGAGTCCGCTGGCGTGCAGATAGGCGTCGAGGTGACCGTCGGCGACGGTCCGCGCGTCGAGCTCGATTTCCTCGAGGTCGATGATGCCGCGCGGCCTTCCGGCCGCCGGCCCGAGGATGCAGGCGGCCATGTCGTCGGGGGTGGCGGAGGACTCGGCGCGGACCGCGGCGAGCAGCTCGGGCGCGCCGTCCTCCCCCGGCAGCTCGGCCAGCAGCTCGGCGAGGCGCTCGCGACCGAGCATGTCGGGATGTCCGCCGGGATGGGAGTCGCTGAGCCGCGCCTCGACGAGGCCGTCGCTGAAGAAGCACGCGCGCGCCCCGGCGGGGAGGCCGATCGTGCGCTGGCGCCGCCCCGTCGGCAGGTCGCAGCCGACCGGGGGCGAGGAGCAGGCGGTCGGAGCCTCGACGCAGGGCACGCCGAGCAGCAACGGCGGGGGGTGTCCGGCGAGCGCGTAGGTGAGCGAGCCCCGGGCGGGGTCGTATATCGCCATCGCCACCGTCGCGAGCTGTTCGCAGCCGGGCTCGGAGAGGGCGCTGCCCGCCAGCGCGAGCGCCGCGCGGGGGTCGCCCGTCTCCTTCAGGAAGGCGCGCAGCGTGTAGCGCGTGAGCGCCGCCTGGCGGACGGCGTCGTGGCCGTGGCCGGCGACGTCCCCGAGGATCACCGCGACGCGACCCTCCTCGTGCTCGAAGACGTCGTAGAAGTCGCCCCCGGCGGCGGGCCCCTCGGCGGGGCGATAGGCGACGGACAGCTCGAGGCCCGAGATCTGCGCCGGCACGGCGGGCACGAGCGCGGCCTGCATCACCTCGATGTCGCGCAGCAGCGAGTCCCGCGTCCGCTCCAGGCGCCCGGCGCGCCTGCTCGCCAGGCGCCACCGCGCCCCGAACGCGAGCGCCAGTAGCGCGAGCGCGAGGATGATCGGCTTGCTCCAATCCGGGACCGGCAGGGGGAGCGGCAGGCTCGCCCCGAGCGAGGCGAGCGGATCGCCCGAGCTGTCCTTCGCGCTCTTGCTCGCGCGGGCCGCGGCCGGGTCGAGGCCTCCCGCGGCGCCGGCCACGGTGCTCGTCGCCACGGCGAGACCGCTCCCGACGGCGGTGGGCGAGGCCGTTCGCCGGGCCGGCCGGCCGTTGCCGCCGTGCCGGCGCGCGCCGGGGCTTCCGCTCCCGCCGCCAGAGGACGACGGGCGGGAGGCCGTCCCGGCGGGGCCGCCCCCGGGGGTTGACGTGGAGGCGGCCGTCGCGGTCGTCGAGGACCCGGACGAGCCCGAACCGCCCGCGCCGCCGCCCGACCCGCCCGAACCGCCGGAGCCGCCACCCGAGCCGCCCGAACCCGAGCCGCCGCCCCCGCCGCCCGAGCCTTCCACCACTTCACCGACGGGTGTTTCTACCGGCGTGGTCGATGCTGGGGGCAGTTCGACCTTCGGCACGGGGACGGTGACGGGAGGGGTCACGGGCGACGTCACCGTCAGACCGCCTTCTTCGAGCGTCACGCCGGTGCCGGAAGATTCGCCGCCCCCGCCGCCGATCGGCAGTTCGATCTTCAGGGAGGGCAGGCCGAGTCCGGGTGAGGTGCCGCCGCCGAGCGTGATGAGGGCGGCCTGCGCTGGGGACCCGGCGAACGCGGCCAGAAGCGCGATCGGCGCGAGGATCAGCGTGGCGGCCAGTCGGGTGGCCGCGCCTGCTCTCGCGAGGCTGCGGGGTCGAACGCTCATCTCGAGGCTTTCAGGCGCACCCCCGCTCGCGAGGGTGCTGTCTGTCTGCAGACTTCATCGACAGGCTAGTGCACGGGACCACAGGCTTGGGCGCGATCTGGCCCGATGGTCGATTCGTGTATCTGGAACAGTGGCTCAGCGTCGATTCAGCTGGAGGCGAGAATCTCCTGAAGTGTCAGACCGCTGACAACTGACTTGGGTTGCTCGTCGACGACGTCGGAGCCGGGGCGCGCGTGCTCGTCGTTGCGCTTGATGAGCAGCCACTGGGGTTTCGAGCCCGGCCGGGTGCGCTGGAGCGCGAACCCGCCGCTCAGCTTCTCGCCGTGCAGCACGAACACGGCGTGTCCTCGCTCGAGCGCCTCGGGCCAGGGCACGCGACCGCCCTGCTCGTATCCGCCGCGGTCCCAGATGGAAACACCCCCGTGGTCGGTCGGCCCTTCGAAGTCGTTGTGGGCGAGGGAGTGATCCTCGACCTGCACGGCGAGGCGCTTCACGGCCGGGTCCATCGAGGGTCCCTTCGGCACCGCCCAGGAGCGCATCGCCCCGGCGACCTCCAGGCGCAGGTCGAAGTGGTGGGTGCTGGCGCGGTGCTCCTGCACCACGAAGACGCCGGCGTCGACGCCGCGGACGGCGAACTGCTCGTGGCCCTCGAGCTTGACCGTCCGCGCGTCCACCCGCTCGACCGAGGCGCCTCGCGGGCCCTGGGAGAGGAAGTCCTCGAACGCCGACACCGCCTCCGCGGGCCCCTCGGCGTGTACGGCGAGCATCCCGTCGGGCTCGTTGCGGACCCACCCGAGCACGCCGAGGGCATGGGCGCGGCGCACGGCGGCGTCGCGGAAGCCGACCCCCTGAACGCGCCCCGCGACGGCCGCGCGGATCGCGCGGGCCGGTCCGGGTCCGGGGGCGGGGGGTTCGCTCGATCCTGCCATCGGCCCAAGATCGCATACGGCGTAGGCTTGCGCGATGACGGCGACGGACCCACGGGCGGCGCTGCACGCGCTGGCTGCGATCGAGCGCGGCTCGGCGGGCCCCGGCGAGGAGCGCGCGGCGGAGCTGATCGCGGGGCTGCTCGGCGAGCACGGCCTGGAGGCGTGGCTCGAGCGGGAGCCGGCCGTCGGCGGCTTCTGGCAGTCGACGGGGCTCGCCGCGGCGGCGGGCGCGCTGGCGGGAGCGATCGGGCTGCGCGGCGGCTCGCCGCGGCGGCGCGCGGCGGCGCTCGCGCTGTCGGCGGCGGCGGCGGGCGCGATGGCCGACGACGTCGACGGGGGACGGCACCACCTGCGCTGGCTGCTGCGCAAGCGGAGCGCCACCAACGTGCTCGCCTGGGCGGGGGACCCCGCCGCTCGCGAGACGGTCGTGATCGTCGCCCACCACGACGCGGCCCACACGGGCCTGCTCTTCCATCCCGGCCTCGTCCCCGCCCTCGCGCGGCGCTTCCCGGATTGGTACGCCCGCCAGAACACGTCCGTGCAGACCGGGCGGCTGCTCGTCGCGGGGCCGCTGCTGGTGGCGCTCGGCAACCTGCTCGGCGTGAGGGCCGCGCGGGCGCTCGGGACCGTCTGGAGCGCCGTCACCGCGCTGCTGCTCGCGGACGTCGCGCGCTCGCCGGTCGTGTGCGGGGCGAACGACAATCTGAGCGCGGTCGCGGTCCTGCTCGACCTCGCGCGCCGCCTGGAGAACCGGCCCGTCGCGGGCGTCCGCGTGCTGCTGCTCTCGACGGGCAGCGAGGAGTCGTTCATGGAGGGCATGCGCGGGTTCGTCGCGCGCCATCGCGCCGAGCTCGACCCGGACACGACCCGCGTGATCGCGCTCGAGTGCGTCGGATCGCCGCACCTGATGCTGATGGAGGGGGAGGGGATGCTCCTGATGCGCGACCACGACGCGGGCCTGCGCGAGGAGATCCAGCGGGCCGCCGACCGGGTCGGGATCGGGCTGTGGCGAGGGCTGCGGCTCGGCGCGGGCGCGACCGACGCGCTGCCGGCGCTGCGGGCGGGTTACCGCACGGCCTGCCTCGCCGCCTGCGACGAGTACAAGACGCCGGCCAACTACCACTGGCCGAGCGACGTCCCGGAGAACCTCGACTGGAACACGATCGACGCCGCCGGCGACGTGCTCGACAGCCTGCTCCGGGGCCTCGGCGCCGAGGAGGAGCCGAGCGGCGAGGCGAGCACGGCGGTAGCGCGCTCCTAGCCCCGCGGCGATCGCGGGGCTCGCCCGGCCGCACCGGCGCCTGCCGGCCGCGCGATACAGTCCCGGCCAAGCGGAGGCGGCCTCCGCGGCCCCGATCCGCGGGCGCCGCGCGGGCCGCGTCCCGATCCCAGTTCGATGGCGAGCACGGAGACAGAGGCGGCCGCGCCCGCGAGGCGGGCCGATGCGCGGCGCAACCGCGAGAAGCTGCTCGCGGCGGCCGTCGAGCTGTTCGCGGTCGCGGGGCAGGACGTGCCGCTCGAGGCGATCGCCGAGCGGGCGGGCGTCGGCATCGGGACGCTGTACCGGAACTTCCCGACCCGCGAGGCGCTGGCCGAGGCGGCCTACCGCAACGAGGTCCGGCGGCTGTGCGACGCGGCGGACGAGCTGCTGGCGCGGAGAGCGCCCGAGGACGCCCTCGCGGAGTGGATGGACCGGTTCGTCACCTACGTCGCGGCGAAGCGCTCGATGGCGGGGATCCTCCAGACGGTGATCGCGGCGGGCGATCCGGGCCTCTACACGGACGCGCGTGGCCGCATGGCCGCGGCGATCAGGTCGCTGATCGAGGCGGCCGAAGCGGCGGGGACGATCCGGCGGGGCGTCGAGCCGGACGACGTGTTGCGGGTGATGAGCGGGATCTGGCTGGTCTCCGACGGGCCCGACTGGAGCGAGCGGGCGCGGCGGATGCTTGGGCTGCTGATGGATGGGCTGCGCTACGGCGCGGGGGAGGGCCGAGCGGCGTGAGGACCGACGCCGATACGGGGGAGGGCACCCCCGAGCTGATCGACCTCGAGCATCTCGGCCGCCCGGCGGCGATCGGCGCGTGGGTGCTCGGCGACGTGATCGTGGACCCGGGGCCGGCGTCGTGCCTGGGCGCTCTGACGGCGGGCCTGGCGGGGCGCGAGCCGCGCGCGCTCGCGCTCACCCACATCCACCTCGACCACGCGGGCGCGGCGGGGGTGCTCGCGGGGATGTTCCCGGCCATGGAGGTGTGGGTCCACGAGCGCGGCGCGCGGCACCTAGCGGACCCGAGCAAGTTGTTGGCGAGCGCGACGCGGCTGTACGGCGCCGAGATGGAGCGGCTGTGGGGCGAGGTCCTGCCGGTCCCCGAGGAGCGGATCCGCATCCTTCGGGGCGGCGAGACGCTCGCGGGGATGCGCGTCGCGTACACGCCGGGGCACGCCTCCCACCACGTCAGCTACCTGCACGAGGCGAGCGGGTACGCGTTCGCGGGGGACGTCGCGGGGGTGCGGATCGGGGGCGGCCCGACGCTCGCGCCGACGCCGCCGCCGGACATCGACCTGCCCGCCTGGCGGGAGTCGATCGCGCTCGTCGAGGCCTGGTCGCCGGCGGCGCTCGCGATCACCCACTTCGGCTCCTACGAGGACCCGGGGGCCCAGCTCGGGGAGCTTCGCGAGTACCTCGACGAGGTCGAGGACCTAGCCGCGCGCCTCGACGAGGAGGACTTCGCGGCGGCCGTCCGCGAGCGCCTCTCCTCGCGGGGAGGCTCGGACGTCGCCTCGACGTACGGGCACGCGACGCCCGTCGCGCAGAGCTACGCGGGGCTGCGCCGCTACCTGGAGCGGGCCTCCTAGGAAGAAAAGCCGCGGCGGGCGGTCTGGATGGGAGAGGAGGCCATCACCGGCCCCGACCCAGATAGGAGTCCCAAGTGTCAAGGTCCATTCCCGCAGCGGCCGCCGTCGCGGCGAGCGCGCTGCTCCTCGCCGCCTGCGGCGGCAGCTCGTACTCGAGCGGTTCCTCCGCCTCGGAAGGCTCGTCCTCGAAGGCCGCCGCCGCGAAGTCCTTCGGCTCCGGCGCCCTGCGCACCGCCTCGGACGCGTCGCTCGGCGCGAAGATCCTCGTCGACTCCAGCGGGATGACGCTGTACCGCCTGAGTGGCGAGTCCGCGTCTCACTTCATCTGCACCTCGCAGGCATGCCTGGCGGTGTGGCATCCGCTGAAGGCGGGCTCCTCGGCGCCGAGCGGCGTCGCGTCGCTGGGCACCGTCAAGCGCCCGGACGGGAGCGAGCAGGTGAGCTACGAAGGCGGCCCGCTGTACACGTTCGCATCCGACAGCGCCCCGGGTCAGACGAACGGCGAGGGGTTCAAGGACGTCGGGACGTGGGGCGTCGTGAAGGTCGGCGGCTCCTCCGGCGGCTCTGAAGCGACGAGCGAAGGCGCCGCGAGCGGCGCCGGCGAACCGAGCGGCTCGTCCTCCGGCGCAGGAGGCGGCTACCGCTACCCCTAGCCGGCTCAGGCGGCGCGGACGCCGAGCGCGCCGGCGGCGGCGACGCGGACCGCGAGGATCGCGATGTCGTCGCGGGCGCCCTGGCTGAGGTCGAGCAGGCCGAGCAGCGCGGCGATCGCCTGCTCGGCCGACTCGGGCCGGGTCCGATCGAGCGCGGAGATCATCTCGCCGGAGCTGAGGGTCCGCGCGGGGGCCTGGGCCTCGGCGAGGCCGTCGGTGTAGAGGGCGAGGGAGTCGCCGACGCGGAGCGTCGTGGTGGCCTCGGCGATGCGCGCGTCGGGGAAGATCCCGAGCAGCGTCCCGCCGCCGCCGAACTCCTCGGTCCGGCCGCCGGCGCGGGTGACGAGGGCGGCGGGGTGGCCGGCGGCGGCGAGGGTGACGGCGATCCCGCCGGGGGAGTGCTCCATGCGGGCGAGGAGGGCGGTCGCGAAGCGCCCCTCGAAGTCGTGTTCGAGCATCGCGGCGTTGACGCGGGCGAGGACGGTCGCGGGGCTTGAGCCGTCGCGGGCGTAGGCGCCGGCGGTGTGACGCAGGAAGGCGGTCAGGACGGCGGCCTCGGCGCCCTTGCCGCAGACGTCGCCGACGACGAGCCAGCATCCGTCGCGGTCGGAGAAGACGTCGTAGAAGTCACCGCCGACTTCGTTGCCGGCGCCAAGGGGACGGAAGTAGCTGCGCAACTCGAGGCCGGGGACGGAGGGCAGGGCGGCGGGCATCAGGCTGCTGCGCAGGGTCTGGGCCACCCTCGCGCGCTCGGCGTAGAGGCGGGCGTTGTCGTACGCGAGAGCGGCGCGGCCGGTGAGGTCCTCGAGGATCCGCAGCCGGCCGGACTGCGGCCGTCCGGGATGGACGAAGGTCATCACGCCGAGCATCCGTCCGCGGGCGACCATCGGCACGACGGTCGCCGATCGCGAGGAGCCGGCGTCGTCGCCGGGGAGGATCCCGGCGGTCTGGATCGCCTCGCCGAGCGCGGGGGCGTCGGCGAGGTCGTCGATGACCTTCGAGCTCCGTTCGGTGAGGACCCGCGCGACGGGGTGGCCGGCGAGCTTCTCGGGGCGCTCGCTGGGCCGGGTCGCTTCGACTCGCGCGGCGACCCGAGGATCGACGGCGGCGGCGACGGTGTTGGTGATCGCGCCGTCCTCGTCGACGAGGTCGATCACGCACAGCTCGGCGAGCTCGGGCAGGGCGGTCGTGGCGATCCGGCGCAGCGTCTGCTGCGGGTCCAGGGAGTTGTCGAGCTTGGCGGTCGCGGCGATCAGCAGCTCCAGACGCCGGCGGTCGGCGCGCATCCGTTCCAGGGCGACGTGCAGGACGACGGTCGTGAGCACGGCGAGCACGCCGCCGACGCAGGCGATCGCGGCGAAGTTCGTGTCGACGTGGGAGTAGACGAGCGGGGCGAGGTAGGCGAGCAGCCCCGCGAGCGAGGTGAGCGCGAAGCGCGAGCGGGGCTGGAAGGCGGCGGAGTGGCCGGTCGCGAAGAAGTAGAGCAGCGCGAAGGGGCTCGCGGCGCCGCCGGTGGAGGCGCACAGCACGGTGATGATCGCGATCCCCCAGAGCTCGGCGAGCCACGCCAGGCCGAGGCTCGAGCGGCCGCGGCGGACGGCCCAGAGGAGCGCGATCGCGGTCAGGTAGGCGTCGCCGGCGACGGCCGCGGCGCCCGCGGGGGAGCTCACTTCGGGGAGCAGGAAGGAGGTCCCGATCAGCGTCCCGCCGAGGATGTAGAGGCCGGCGGCGCTCGCGACCGCGACGCGGGTTTCCCCTTCGCGCCTGGCGCCGCCCGCGATCCCGATCTTGCTCCCGGCCATCCGTTTCACCTCTCCTCGACGAAGCCTAAAGGGAACGCGCCGAGGCGTCCGGCGGTTGGGCGAAAGCGTGCGGGCGGCTCAGCCGGCTGAGGAGAAGGCCGAGCTGGAGAGGTTGCTCGCGTCGTACGTTTCGCTGCTCGGGGGCGCCGTCACGGCGGGCGTCGGGCCGTAGCCGAACTCTTCGACCTCGAGGTTGGCCGTCACGCTCTTGCCTTCGGCCGTGAAGCTCATGTTCATCGTCATCCGCCGCAGCAGGTGGTGGGCGTCGATCCAGACGCTGACGGGGAAGGTCGGGTTGCCGATCTTGGCGGTCAGGGCCTTGATCGCGGCGCCTGCCTTCGAGCGCTCGCCGGCGGGGAGTTTGTCGACGATCGACTGGAAGTCCACGGTCCCGTCGTAGCGGGTCGTCGCGACGCCGCGGACCTTCTCGTGCCCGACGAGCTTGGCGCTCCCGTTCGTGCCCTTGAGGTAGTCGAGGATCTGGGCGGGGTTCGCGCCGCCGCTCATGAACGAGGAGGGGTCGATCCCGAGCTTCGCCTCGGCCTTGGCGAGGTCGAGCTTCATCCACCTCGCGCCGTTCGGGAGCTTGCCGTCGAACATCGGGGAGGACATGTAGAGGACGTTGTCCTTGATGAGCTCGGTCATGTCGATCGCGCCGCCCGAGAGCCCGGATGCGCCGCCGGCGGGGAGCCCCGACATCTGGAAGGCGAGCGAGCCTTCGGCGCTCTTCGCGTTGAAGTGCCCGCCCCCGGTCAGCGAGATCGGCGAGGAGAGGCCGGGGATCGTCATCGACATCGTCATCGCGATCTGCGCGCCGCCGGCGCGATTGGTGATCTCGGCCGCCTGGGCGATCGGGTCGAGCGTCGCGCTCGCGCCGCCGGATCCGCAGCCGGCGGCGGCCACGCCCAGGGCCGCCGCCGCGAGCGCGGCGGCGAGCGTGGAGGAGACGGTTCGGGCTCTCATCGGGAACGGATCGGCCGTCGCGGGCGACTGCATTAGCCTGACGGCGTGTCCGGCGACAATCTACCCGCTCCCGACGGGCCCGCCGCGGTCACGATCGCGCCCGCGGGTGAGGCCGACCTGGCCGAGCTGCTCGTGCTGATGCGGGGCTACTGCGACTTCTACGAGGTCGAGCCCGCCGACGAGGACCTGTTGGCGCTGTGCAGGACGCTGATCGCCGACCCGGCCCGGCAGGGTGTGCAGCTGATCGCCCGCGGTCCCGGCGGCGAGGCGCTCGGCTTCGCGACCCTGTACTGGAGCTGGTCGACGTCGCGGGCGGCTCCGCTCGGGACTATGAACGACCTGTTCGTGATCCCGCAGGCGCGGGGGCTGCGGATCGGGGAGCGTCTGATCGAGGCCTGCGTCGAGCGCTGCGCCGAGCACGGAGCGCGGGAGATGGAGTGGCAGACGGCGCCCGACAACGCTCGCGCGCAGGCCCTGTATGACCGGATCGGCGGTCGCCACGAGCCGTGGCTCTGCTACTCGCTGCCCGTCCCGCGCCCGTGAGGGGCGGGGGTATGCTGGCCGCGGTGCGGGAGAAGGGGAGAGGAAGAGTGGTTTCCGCGCGGCTGCTTGCGGGCGCGCTGCTCTCGGCTGCGATCGCGCTGTGCGCGGCCGCGCCGTCCCTCGCCGCGCAGTCGCCGCTGCTGGCGTCGCCGTACGAGTACCTCGGCTGGGGGAACCCGCAACCGCCCGCGTCGGTGATCGAAGCGACGGGCGTCGGGGACCTGACGATGGCTTTCGTGCTCTCGAAGGGCAAGTGCGACCCGGAGTGGGACGGGCACCGGCCGCTGCTCGGCGGCGTCGATCAGCACGCGATCGAAGCGGTCCGCGCGGCGGGCGGGGACGTGGTCGTCTCCTTCGGCGGCTGGAGCGGGAAGAAGCTCGGCTCCTCATGCAAGACGCCGACGGCGCTCGCGGGGGCGTACCAGAAGGTGATCGAGGCCTACTCGCTGAGCGCGATCGACGTCGACATCGAGCACGGTGAGATGGCGAACAAGAAGACCCGTATGCGGGTGGCCGAAGCGCTGCTCGCGACGCAGCGGGCCAACCCGGGCCTCGAGATCTCGGTCACGATGGGCACGGCCGAAGCGGGGCCCGAAAAGGACGCGCTCAGCCTGATCGCGGACGCCAAGGCGATCGGCTTCCAGCCCACGGTGTGGACGCTGATGCCGTTCGACTTCGGCAAACCGGCGACCGACATGGGCCACGCCTCGATCCGGGCGGTCGAAGGGCTCGCCGCCGACCTCGTCGCCGCCTACGGCCTCTCGACCGCGGCCGCCTACGAACACTCCGGCATCTCCTCGATGAACGGCGAAACCGACGAAGCGAGCGAGACGGTCTCGCAGGGCGACTTCCAGACGATGCTGACGTTCGCGGCGGCGCACCACCTCGGCCGGATGAGCTTCTGGGCGGTCAACCGCGACCGGCCGTGCCAGGCCGAACGGGCCCCGGAAGAAGAATGCAGCGGCATCGCCCAGACGCCGTTCGCGTTCACCGAAGCGCTGGCCGGTTACCACGGATAGAGGTAGATCCGTTCCGGTCGCGCGCTGCGCGTCGCCGGACTGGGGGCGTGCCAGGGCGGAGTCGACCGGCGGCGAGCCCCCCGCAGAGGGCTGAGCGTGCTGGGTTGCGTCGACCGGTGGCGAGCGGCCGGGAGGGCTGAGCGTGCTGGGTCGCGTCGACCGGCGGCGAGCAGCCGGGCAGGCTGAGCGTGCTGGGTCGCGTCGAGCAGGCGCGCAAGGTGTCGGCCGACCGGGAGGAACGCCGGGCGATCAGGTGTGCGCGGACGCTTGCGGGTCCAAGCGCGATGACCGGGAGGAGCGCCCCAACGATCAGGCCCGCGCGGATGCCTGCGGGTCTAAGCGCGATGACCGGGAGGAGCGCCCCAGCGATCAGGCCCGCGCGGACGCCTGCGGGTCCAGGCGCGACATGCTCACGTTCGCCTCCAGCTCGGAGGAGGCGCCGCCCATGTAGAGACCCTTGACGGGTGGGACGTCGGAGTAGAAGCGGCCGTGGCCGATCTTCACGTGGGTCTCTCCGGCGAGGCGGCGGTTGGTCGGGTCGGCGGACACCCAGACGGGCTCGCCCTTGCCGTTGCTGGAAGGCAGCAGCGCCTCCAGCCAGGCGTGGGTGTCGACCTCCAGCGAGTCGGTGCCGTCGTCCTCGGGGGCGGCCCACAGGTAGCCCGAGACGTAGCGGGCGGCGATCCCGCGGCGGCGCAGCAGGACGAGCGAGAGATGGACGAAGTCCTGGCAGACGCCCGCGCCCGCGGTGAGCAGGTCGCGGACGGTCGAGCCGACGTAGGTCGCGCCCGGCCGGTACTCGAAGCGATCGGGGATCAGCTCGCAGAGGGCGGTCAGGACGCGGAGCGGGGTCTCGCGGCCGAGCGCGGCGTCGAGGTCCTCGATGCCGTCGATCGGGGGCTGGTCCTGCCAGGGCAGCGCGAACTCGCCGGCCGCGTCGAGGTAGGCGGCGCTGCCGAGGCTCTCCCAGGAGCCCTCGGGCGGGTCGGGCGGCTCGGAGGTCACGACCCGGGCGCGGACGTCGATCGTGAGCTGCTCGTGGCTCGCGGGGATCCCGAACTCGATTACCTCGGTGCCGAAGTAGTCGAGGTGGCGGCTGACGCGGGCCTCGGGGTCGATCCGCGTGTGGAACTCGTCGCAGCGCTGCGTGGAGGTCGTCGCGGGCCGCACGCGCAGCGAGTTGAGGTTGTCGGTGACGGGGTGCTCGTAGCGGTACTCGGTCAGGTAGCGGATCGCGAAGTGCACGCTCCGATCACCTCCGTTCGCCCGCCGAGGCGGCGCCCGCGAAGTAGCGCTCGGCGATGTCCTGGTCGATGTGCGCGAGCTCCTGCTGGGTCTGTTCGCAGATGCCTGTCAACTCCGCTCCGTCGGGCAGCGCCCGCCGCTGGAAGTCTAGGTCGGCGGCGAGGCGGCTCACGCGCAGCACCGGCTTGGAGTTGCGGGGACCCGCGTCGGCGAGCGCGAAGCAGTCGTGCAGCGAGTCGACGCAGGCCGCGACGCTGTCCGGGTAGGCGCGCTCGAAGAGCAGGAAGCGGGCGACGGGGTGGGCGTTGGGGGGCGCGGTGACGGCCCGCAGGTAGGCGTGGAAGCCGCCGACGGCCTGCAACAGGATCAGCGCCTGCCCGTCGGAGGTGCCGGCCGAGTCGCCGGCGGGGCCGGCGAAGCTCGTCGTCGGCAGCGCGACCCGCAGCATCCGCAGCACCATGTCGGCGATCTCGATCAGGCCGCCCGCGTCGAGGAAGCTCTTGGCCTCGTCGCGCAGCATCGAGCGGTTCGCGACCCCCCAGATCAGGGCGGTCCGCTCCTTGACGTACTGGGAGGTCGCCGAGGTCCCGGTCGCGCCCTCCCAGCGGGGCGCCTCGAACCCTTCCCGCAGGGTCAGGCTGGTCGTGTTGATCGCCTCCCACATCTCCGCGCTGATCACGTCGCGGACCGTCCGCGCTCCCTCGCGTGCCCGTTCGATCGATGCGAGCATCGAGCCGGGCCGGCCCGGGTCGAGCGTCAGCTGGTCCAGGGCGGGACGGCCGTTGCCGGCGGTCGCGTCGACGTCGCCGAGGATCGCGAGCAGGCCGCCGGAGCCGAAGAACACGCCGGGGGTCGAGTCGCTCGAGGCCTGCAGCTCCGAGCGGAACACGGCCTCGACCGCGCGGGCGGTGAACTCGGCCCGCGCGAGGTTGCGGCCGAGCCAGTAGAGCTCGTGGGCGATGCGGGCGAGCATCAGGGGCCCGGGGCGCCTTCGAGCGCCTGCTGCTGCTGTTGCTGCTGGCCGGTCCAGCCCCCGTAGCGAAGGTCGGGCAGGGCGGGCGGCTGGGTGTCGGCGATCGGCGGCCCGGCGCGGTCGGCGTCGTCGGCGCTGTCCTCGAGCACCCACGTGTCCTTCGAGCCGCCCCCGCGGGAGGAGTTGACGATCAGCGAGCCCTCCTCGAGGGCGACCCTGGTCAGCCCGCCCGGGACGATGTCGATGCGCTCGCCGAAGACCGCGAACGGGCGCAGGTCGACGTGACGGGGCGCGAGCGTCCCGTCCGCGCAGACGGTCGGGACGGTCGAGAGGCGCACGACGTCCTGGGCGATCCAGCGGTCGGGGTGGTTGGCGAGCACGCCGCGCATCCGCTCGAGCTCCTGCTCGGAGGCGTGCGGACCGATCGTCACGCCGCGCCCGCCCGACTCGCCGGTCGGCTTGACGACGAGCTCCCCGAGCCGCCCGAGCACGTGCTCGAGCTGTTCGGGATCGGAGAGCAGGTAGGTGCGGACGTTCTCGAGGATCGGCTCCTCGCCGAGGTAGAAGCGGATCATCTCCGGGACGAACGTGTAGATCGCCTTGTCGTCGGCGACGCCGGTGCCGAAGGCGTTGGCGATCGCGACCGAGCCGGCGCGGTAGGCCCGCACGAGGCCGGGCACGCCGAGCAGCGAGTCGGGGCGGAACTCGAGCGGGTCGACGAAGTCGTCGTCGAGGCGGCGGTAGACGGCGTGGGCGCGCTCGAGGCCCCGGGTGGTGCGCATGTAGAGGACGTCGTCGCGGACGACGAGGTCGGATGCCTCGACGAGCTCGACGCCCATCTGTCGCGCGAGGAACGCGTGCTCGAAGTAGGCGGGGTTGGCGGGGCCGGGTGTCCACACGACGACCGTCGCCTCGCTCTCGGCCGACGGCGCGACCGAGCGCAGCGCCCGCAGCAGCAGCTGCGGGTAGTGGTCGACGGGGCGGACCCGGTAGGAGGCGAACAGCTCCGGCACGAGCCGCGCCATCGCGGCGCGGTTCTCGAGCACGTAGGAGATCCCCGACGGGATCCGCACGTTGTCCTCGATCACCTTCCAGGTCCCGTCGCTGTGGCGCACGAGGTCGCAGCCCGCGACGTGCGTGTACACGCCGCCGGGCGGCCGGATGCCGTGGACGGCGCGGGCGAAGTGCGAGCAGGAGACGACCAGGCGCCACGGCACGATCCCCTCGCGGACGATCTCGCGCGCGTGGTAGACGTCGTCGACGAAGTGGTTCAGGGCGCGGATCCGCTGCGCGAGGCCGCGCTTGATCGCGCGCCATTCCTCGCCGCTGAGCACGCGGGGGACGAGATCGAGGGGGAAGGGCCGTTCGACGTGATGGCCGCTCGCCCCGCCGGCCGAGGACGTTTCGAACGTGATCCCCTGCTGCATGAAGATCGCGTCGCGGCGGCGACCCGCCTCGGCGAGGCCGTCGCTGCCGAGCCGCTGAAGGTCGCGGATCAACGACTCGGCGGTCGGGCGCGGGGAGCCGTCGGGCTCGAACAGCTCGTCCAAGAACGGCGCCTGCGGGCGGTAGTCGGCCATCGGCGGTGTCTCTACCCGCGAGCTCACCGCGGGATTCTCGCCCGCCCGGTCCGGCGTTACCTTCGACTGGTGGAGAAACGCGCGCGTGCGCGCTCACGGCAGCTGTCGAGGCGCGGGCGGGCGAGAACCGCCTCAGAGGCTCAGTCGGGCCACCGCCCGTGGCGGTCGAAGTACTCGCGCGCCGCGTCCTCGGCGTCGCGCTCGCGGTCGCCGGCGGCGCCGGCTCGAAAGAGCCAGTTGATGAAGTAGATCGCGAGCCCCGCGCTGACGATCCCGCCGCCGCCCTCGAGGTCCGTTTCGCTGCCGAGGGCCATCACGACGATGCCCGCGACGACCACGACCCCGGGCAGCACGTAGCGCAGCAGCGCCATCGCCGTCCCATGCTGCTCCTGCTCGGGGCGCTCGTCGGTCACGGTCTCGATGCTAGGGCCTCCAGGCCGCGGGAGCGTGAATCGGCGGTGAGCTCCGCCGCTGTCCGCTGGGCCGTGCGCCGGGCCCGGGCCCCCGTCGAGGCGAGGCCCAGCGCGAGGACCACGCCGCCGCACGCCCCGATCACCCACCAGGCCGGGTGGCTCGCGGCCGCGAGCCCCGCGCCCGCCGCGGTGCCCGCGGCCGTGCCGAGGATCGAGCCGATCACCGCGACGCCGAGAGTCTGGCCGACCTGGCGGCTGGTCGAGGCGACGGCCGCGGCGACGCCGGCCTGGTTGTCGGGCATGCCCGAGACGGCGGTGTAGGTGATCGGCGGGTTCAGCGCCCCGAAGCCCATCCCGTAGAGCGCGTAGACCCCCAGCAGCAGGCCGAGCGGCGTCGTGCGCGTGAGGCCGGTCAGGACGAGCGGCGCGGCGAGCATGCAGACGCCCGCGAACACGAGCGAGGGTCGCGCGCCGCGGCGGCCGACGATGCGACCGGAGAGCGGCGCGAAGAGGCCCGCGAGGACGGCCATCGGTAGCGTGCAGAGCCCGGCCTGAAGTGCCGTGTAGCCGCGCGCGTCCTGCAGGTAGAGGGTGTTCAGCAGGAGGAACCCCGCGAACCCCGCGAAGGCGCTCACCGCGATCACGGTCGCGCCGGCGAAGGGGATCGAGCGGAAGAAGCGCGGCTCGATCAGCGGCTCGCGGCGGCGCAGCTCGTACGGGATGAGCGCGCCGACCGCGGCGAGGGCGAGGCCGAACAGGCCGATCGTCTGCGCCGAGCCCCAGCCGGCGCTCGGTGCGTCGATGATCCCGTAGGTGAGCGAGGCGAGCGCGAGGATCACGAGCAGCTGGCCGGCCGGGTCGATCCTCCGTGGCCGCGGGGCGCGCGATTCGGGCACGAACAGCGCGGTCAGGACGATCGCGGCGAGCGCGATCGGGACGTTGATCCAGAAGATCGCGCGCCAGCCGACGCCCTCGGTCAGCGCGCCGCCGACGATCGGGCCGAGCGCGAGGCTGATGCCGACGACCGCGCCCCACGCGCCGATCGCGCGGCTGCGCTCGCGGGGGTCGGTGAAGACGTTCGTGATGATCGACATCGCGACGGGGTTGAGCATCGAGCCGCCGATCCCCTGGACCGCGCGGGCCGCGACGAGCCAGCCGAGTGTCGGCGCGACGCTGCAGGCGAGCGACCCGCCGGCGAACAGCGCGAGGCCCGTCTGGAAGGTCCGCCGCCGGCCGAGCCGGTCGCCGGTCGAGCCCGCCAGCATCAGCAGGCTCGCGAGCACGATCGTGTAGGCGTCGACGGTCCACTGCAACCCCGACAGGGAGGCGTGCAGGTCGCGTCGGATCGAGGGCAGGGCGACGTTGACGATCGTGTTGTCCATCGCGACGATCAGCAGGCTCAGGCAGCAGATCGCGAGGATCACGTTGCGCCGCGGCTCGGGCGCGACAGGGGTGTGCTGGCGAGCCTCTTGACCTGCTCCTCTTGGCGGGACGATAGTCATTATGAAAGCATAAATATATCGACGCTCGGGCCCGATCCGGGCCCGACCTCGATGCGCCGGCGGGGCAGCGCGGCTAGGCGTTGGCCCTGATGCTCTTCAGTATCTGCAGGAGCGTCTGCAGGTCCCCGTCGCCGAGCCCCGTGAGGGCGGCCGGGGGCTCGGCGAGGATCTGATCGGCGCGCGCGGCGAGCTCCCGTCCTCGCGGAGTCGTCTCGACCAGCTTCGTCCGTCCGTCGCTGGGGTGGGGTCGGCGACGGACGAGTCCCTGTCGTTCGAGGTCGTCGACGACGACGGTCGCGTTCGGGGGGTCTATTCCCAGCGCGGCGGCGAGCTCGCCCATCGTCATCGGGCGGCGGGCGATGCGGCGCAGGGCGCGCGTGCTGCCGAAGCTGATGCCGAGCGCGTCGGCCACCTCGCGGCGGCGGGTGTTGTCGAGGACGAGGTCGGACAACAGCAGCCACGCCTCGCGCGTGATCGCCTCGGCCTCGTCCTTGGGTGGGTCCGCGCCCATCGCCCGGTCAGCCTATTTGGGGGGCTCCGGCGGCGCGGCCCCGGTCGGTTAGCGTTCAAGCCCGGTCCGCGGGCGCCGATCGCCTACGGACGGAGGTTGACGGGGTCTGCGGCGACGAAGCGGAGGTGGGATGGCGATCACGATCGAGGAGCTGCGCGTGGCCGACGACGCCGCCCGCTGGGGGAGCTTCGGGTTCGAGGTCGAAGGGGATACCTGCCGGCTCGGGGCCGTCGCGGTGCGCCTGCTCGGCGAGGGCGCCGGCGAGGGGATCCTCTCGTGGAGCCTCGCGGGGCTCGAGCGCGTTGAGCTGGACGGGCTGCCGACGGAGCGGGGGAGCGAGCCCGCGACGGCGCCGGCGGGACCGCACCCCAACGGCGTGCTCGGGATCGATCACGTCGTCGTCGTGGCGCCGGACTTCGAGCGCTGCGTGGACGCGTTGAAGCTGGCCGGGCTCGACCTGCGGCGGATCCGCGAGGAGCCGACGCCGGCCGGGGCGCCGCGGCAGGCGTTCTTCAGGCTGGGGCGGGAGATCCTCGAGGTCGTCGCCGAGCCGACCGAGGTCGCCGAGCGCCGTGGGGGCCCACGGCGGGCCGCGCACTTCTGGGGTCTGGCGCTGAGCTGCGAGGACGTGGAGAGGACGGCCGCCCACTTCGGCGAGCACGTCTCCTCCGTGCGCGACGCGGTCCAGCCGGGCAGGCGGATCGCCTCGGTGCGACGCTCGGCCGGCCTGGCGGTGCCGGTCGCTCTGATCACCCGCGCGGGCGAGCGGGCACCCGCCGAGTCGGTCTGACATAGTGCCGCGCCGATGGCGAGGGAGCTGAAACTGGGGTTGAACACTGGCTACTGGGCCGGCGGCCCGCCGCCCGGCGTGGAGGACTCGATCGCTGAGGCCGAGCGGCTCGGCTTCGACTCGATCTGGACGGCCGAGGCGTACGGCTCGGACTGTCTGACGCCCCTGGCGTGGTGGGGCGCGAAGACCGAGAAGCTGAAGCTCGGCACGGCGATCGTGCAGATGTCGGCCCGCCAGCCCGCCGCGACGGCGATGGCGGCGATGACGATGGACATCCTCTCCGGCGGGCGCTTCATCCTCGGCCTCGGCGTTTCCGGTCCGCAGGTCGTCGAGGGCTGGTACGGGATGCCGTTCGCCAAGCCCCTGGCGCGGACTCGCGAGTACATCGGGATCCTGCGCGACATCTGGGCTCGCAAGGGGCCGGTGACGGCCGAAGGGGAGCACTACCAGCTGCCCCTGCCGGGCGGGACCGGCCTGGCGAAGCCGTTGAAGTCGTCGATCCACCCGCTGCGCGAGGACATCCCGATCTACCTCGGCGCCGAGGGCCCGAAGAACATCGCGCTGTGCGCCGAGCTCTGCGACGGGTGGCTGGCGATGCTGTTCTCGCCGTCCGAGCAGGACCACTACAAGGGTTACCTGGAGGAGGGCTTCTCCAGGCCCGGCGCGCGCCGCTCGCTCGCGGACTTCCAGGTCAACGCGACGGTGCCGCTGATCGTCTCCGACGATCTCGACGCGGCGGCCGACGCGCTGCGGCCGTTCTACGCCCTCTACTTCGGGGGGATGGGGGCGAAAGGGACGAACTTCCACGCCAACGTGGCGATCCGCATGGGTTACGAGCGGGAGGTCGACGAGATCGCCGAGCTCTACCTGGCCGGCAAGAAGGACGAGGCCGGCGCGAAGGTGCCGCGGAAGCTGATCGAAGAGATGTCGCTGATCGGGCCGAAGGACAAGATCCGTGACGACCTCGAGCGCTGGCGCGAGTCGATCGTGACCACGCTGCTCGTCTCCGGCGACGCCGCCACGCTGCGGACCGCCGCCGAGCTCGTACTCGGTTAGCGCGGCGCCGCGGCCGTGCGCCCCCGCGGGCGGCGCACGGCTCGACTGGTGCCGGCCTCCACTGCTGTTTGCTTACAGGCTGCCTATTTGTCCATAAGGACGGCGAGTGTTCCTGACTGTGCTAGCCGGGGCCGATTCCTCCCCCGTATGAGTGATCCAGTTGCCTCCGTCCTGCCCAGCCCGGTGCACGCGCTGCGCCCCGCTCCCTCGCTCGCCGCGCAGGAGCCCGCGCCGCCGACCCCGAGCGCGCCCGACAGCGCGCCCGTCTCGTGGCTGATCTCGGACGGGATGGACCGCGAGCGGATGCTCGACATGGACCGCCTGGTCGCGCCGGTGCGGCGCAAGTCCTTCATGGTGATGACCGTCGCGCTGCTGGTCTGCGGGCCGTGGCTCGGATGGTGGACGATCGCCCTGCTGGCGGTCGCGGGGGTGCTCTTCAAGGTCGCCGACGACGCGATCGGGAAGGTCACGCACCCCGAGTACCTGCTGTTCGCGGCGTGGGCGGGGTCGCAGCTGATGATCGCGCTCGCCGTCGTGCTGACCGGCGGGCCGCGCTCGCCCGCGATGGCGTGGTTCGCGATCCCGATCGTGACTTTGAGCGCGCGCTTCCCGGCGCGGGGAGTGGTGCTCGGGCTCGGCGTGACGGTCGTGATGATGGTCGCGGTGGCGTTCGGAAGCGACGCGGGCGCGGTGCTCGCGAGGCCGCCGCTGCTGATCATGCCGCTCGGGCTGTCGATCGCGGTCGCGATCCTCTCGACGGCGCTGATGCGCTCCGACGTGGCGCACCGCTCCGAAGCCGTGATCGATCCGCTGACGGGGATGCTGAACCGCAACTCGCTGAAGGACCGCACGCTCGAGCTGGCCCACCAGTCCGAGCGGACCGGCCAGCCGGTCGGGCTGATCGTCGGCGACCTCGACCACTTCAAGCAGGTCAACGACAACTTCGGCCACGCGACCGGCGACGCGGTCCTGCAGGACGTCGCCTACCTGCTGCGCAAGCAGCTACGGGCCTTCGACCTCGCCTACCGGATCGGCGGCGAGGAGTTCCTCGTGCTGCTGCCGGGCGCCAACCGCGAACAGGCCGAGGCGATGGCCGAGCGGCTGCGTCTCGGAGTCCAGGCGGACACGGTCGGCGGGGGCCTGCGCGTGACGATGAGCTTCGGCGTATCAGCCTCCAGGCGCGAGCGGGCGTTCGACTACCAGCAGGTCTGCGAAGAGGCCGACGCGGCGCTGTACGAGGCCAAGCGGGCGGGGCGCAACCGCGTCTGCACGAGCGGCGTCTCGTCGCCCGAGCACCGGCCCGCCGCGGCCTGAGCGTCGCCTCCCGCCGAGCGGGGCGGGGGGATGCCCGCGCTCGCGAGGCGGGTACGGTAGCTGCATGGCCGCTTCCGCGGACGCTCGAGCCAAGCGCCTGACGCTCGTCGCGTGCATCCTCGGCTCGGGCATCGTGCTGCTCGACGGGACGGTCGTGAACGTCGCCCTGCCGACGATCCAGCGCGCCCTCGGCGGGGGGTTGGCGGCGCAGCAGTGGGTCGTCAACGGCTACCTGCTGACGCTCGGCTCGCTGATCCTGATCGGCGGCTCGCTCGGTGACCTGTTCGGCGAGCGTCGGGTGTTCGCGCTCGGCGTCGGCGGCTTCGGGGTGGCCTCGGTGATCTGTGCGGCGGCGCCGTCGATCGGCGTGCTGGTCGCGGCGCGGGCGCTGCAGGGGGTCGCGGGGGCGCTGCTCGTGCCGAGCTCGCTGGCGGTGATCGTCAACACCTTCTCTGAGACCGAGCGGGGGCCGGCGATCGGGTCGTGGACGGCGTGGGGCGGGATCGCTGGGGTGCTCGGACCGCTCGCCGGCGGCGAGCTGCTGGCGATCGCCTCGTGGCGGTGGATCTTCGTGATGAACGTGCCGCTGGTGGCGATCTGCGTGACGCTGATCCTGACGGCGATCCCGCCGGGCGCTCCGCGGGCGCGCGACGCGCGGCGGGTCGACGCGACCGGCGCGCTGCTCTGCGCGCTCGGCCTGGGCGGGCCCGTGTTCGCGCTGATCGAGCAGCCCCGGCTGGGGTGGTCGAGCCCCGGCGTGATCGCGCCGCTCGCGTTCGGGGCCGGTCTGTTCGCGCTGTTCCTCGCCTACGAGGCGCGGACGCGCGATCCGATGCTGCCGCTCGGGCTGTTCCGCCGACGCAACTTCTCGGCGGGGAACATCGAGACCTTCGCGATGTACGCGGGCCTGGCGATCCTGTTCTTCTTCCTGATCCTCTTCTTGCAGCAGATCGGCGGCTACACGCCGCTGAAGAGCGGTCTCGCGACGCTGCCGGTGACGGTCGTGATGTTCGTGCTCTCGCGGCGTTTCGGCGCGCTCGC
Source organism: Solirubrobacteraceae bacterium (assembly GCA_035571915.1). Lineage (GTDB taxonomy): Bacteria > Actinomycetota > Thermoleophilia > Solirubrobacterales > Solirubrobacteraceae > Palsa-744. The sequence goes on from DATNBM010000001.1 coordinate 67,346, forward strand.
CGATCGGTTCGGGCCGCGCTTCTTCATGGGCGCGGGGCCGCTCCTGGCGGCCGCGGGCCTGGTCCTCTTCCAGGCCACGGGCGCGAGGGCCGACTACCTGCCGGAAGTCCTGCCGCCGCTGTTGATCTTTTCGGTAGGGCTGTCGATGACGGTTGCGCCGCTGACGGCCGCGGTCCTGCAGGGATCCGAGCGCGAGGCCGGGATCGCCTCCGGCGTCAACAACGCGGTCGCGCGCGTGGCGGGGCTGCTCGGGACGGCCGCGGTCGGCGCGGCGATCGCCGCGTCGTTCTCTTCCTCGATCGGCGGCAGGCTGGCCGGCGTGAAGCTCGGCGCGGCGGCGCAGGCGGCGGTGCGCGAAGCCAAGCGACTGCCGCTCGGCAAGCCCTCCCTGCACGGCATGCCCTCCGTGCAGGCCCACGCGGTGGCGCGCGCCGCGGAAGGCGCCTCTCTGCACGCGTTCCACCTGGGCATGGCGATCGCGGCGGCGCTGGTCGCGGTCGGGGGGATCGTCGGCGTGCTCGAGGTTCGAAACCCCCGCCGCACGAGGGTGCGCGCCGCCGACTGCGCGGCCGGGCAGCTGGTCGGGATCTCCACCCCGGAGCTGCGCGGAGAGGCGGAGAGCGGGACCGCCGCGGCGGCCGGTTGACCGCGGAGCGACGGTCGCTCAGACGCCCGTGCGGGCGTAGTCGCGCATCGCCTCGATCAGCGGTCCGAGGCGCCGGCCGCGCTCGGTCAGGCGGTACTCGACCGTCGGGGGGCTCGAGGGGATCACGTTGCGCTGCACGAGCCCTGCCCCCTCGAGGTCGCGGAGGCGCTCCGAGAGCATGCGCGGGGAGATCCCCGCGACCGCCTCCGCGAACTCGTTGAAGCGGATCGCGCCGGTCAGGGCCGCGTAGAGGATCGAGAGCTGCCAGCGCCGCTCGAGCAGGGAGGCCGTCTCCCTGACCTCGAGCGGCACGGGCTCACATCTACGCGTGCGCGACATCGCGAGCCGGCTCCAGGGCGCGGTCGAGAACCTCGTGGATCGTCATCACCGGGTGGAAGGTCATCTGCTCCTTGACCTCCTCGGGGATGTCGTCCAGGTCGCCCCGGTTGCGCTCGGGCAGGATCACGTCGGTCAACCCGGCCGCGTGGGCAGCGAGCACCTTCTGCTTGAGCCCGCCGATCGGCAGCACCTTGCCCTGCAGGGTGACCTCGCCGGTCATCCCGACCGTGTGCTTGACGGGCCGCCCGGTCAGCAGCGAGGCCAGCGAGGTAACCATCGTCACGCCGGCGCTCGGGCCGTCCTTCGGGATCGCCCCGGCGGGGATATGGAGGTGGAACTCCCTGTTCTCGAAGGCGTGCTCGTCGATGCCTAGCTCCTCGGCGTGGCCGCGGACGTAGGAGATGGCGATCCGGCCCGACTCCTTCATCACGTCGCCCAGCTGCCCGGTCAGGACCAGGCTGCCGTTCGAGGACTCGCCCTTCATGGCGGTGGACTCGATGAACAGCACGTCGCCGCCGACCCCGGTGACCGCGAGGCCCGTGGCCACGCCCGGCGTCGCCGTGCGGGTCGCGGACTCTTGGAAGAACTTCTGGCGTCCGAGCGCCTCGCGCACGGCCTCCACGTCGATCTTCACCGGGATCTCGAGCGGCTTCTTGGCGTCCTTGGCGGCCGGGGCGCCCCCGTTCTGCTCGGGTGAGCCCTCGGCGCTCGCCTCCTTCGGGGCGGCCTCGCCGCCCTGCGCGGAGGCGATCTTCGTCGCCGTCTTGCGCAGGATCGTGCCGAGGTTGCGCTCGAGGTTGCGGACGCCCGCCTCGCGGGTGTACTCGGTGATGACCGTCTTCAGGATCTCGTCGGAGGCCTCGACCTCGTCCTCGCGCAGGCCGTTGCGGTCGCGCTGGCGCGGCCACAGGTAGCCCTTGGCGATGGCGAGCTTCTCCTCGGTCGTGTACCCGTCGAAGGAGATGACCTCCATGCGGTCGAGCAGCGGTCCGGGGATCGTGTCGGCGACGTTGGCCGTGGCCAGGAACATCACCTGGCTGAGGTCCAGCTCGACGTCGAGGTAGTGGTCGCGGAAGGAGTGGTTCTGCGCCGGGTCGAGGACCTCGAGCAGCGCCGCCGAGGGGTCGCCCCGCCAGTCCGCGCCGACCTTGTCGACCTCGTCGAGCAGGATCACCGGGTTCATCGTGCCCGCGTCGCGCAGCGCCCGCACCAGGCGGCCCGGGAGGGCGCCGATGTAGGTACGACGGTGGCCGCGGATCTCCGCCTCGTCGCGGACGCCGCCCAGCGACATGCGCACGAACTCGCGTCCGGTCGCCTTCGCGATCGACTCGCCGATCGAGGTCTTGCCGGTGCCCGGGGGGCCGATCAGGGTCAGGATCGCGCCGGATCTGTCGCCCACCCGCCCCTCGGCCTCGATCCCGCGCTCCTGGCGCAGCTTGCGCACGGCCAGGTACTCGGTCACGCGGTCCTTGACGTCCTCCAGGCCCGCGTGGTCGGCGTCCAGCACGGCGCGTGCCGCGACCGGGTCCAGGCGCTCGTCGGAGCGCTTGCCCCACGGGACGGCGATCAGCCAGTCCAGGTAAGTCCGAATCATGCTCGACTCGCCCGTCTGCTCGCCCATGCGCTCCAGGCGCGCGAGCTCCTTGGTGGCCTGCTCGCGGACCTCGTCGGGCATCTCGGACTCGTCGATCTTCGTGCGGTACTCGTCGGCGACGGACGCGTCGTCCTCGCCGAGCTCCTTGCGAATCGAGTCCATCTGCTTGCGCAGGAAGTACTCCCGCTGCTGCTTCTCCGCGCCCTCCTGCACGTCCTCCCGGATGCGCTTGCGGACCTGCAGCTCGGCCAGGCTCTCGCGCTGCAGGCGGACGGCCAGCTCGAGGCGCTCGGTGACGTCGGTCGTGCGCAGCAGCTCGACCTTCTGCTCGTAGCTCAGGCTAGGGGAGTAGCCGGCCGAGTCGGCCAGCGCGCCGGGCTCGGCGATCGCCCGCAGGAACGCGGAGATGCGGCCGTCGTCGCCGCGCAGCTCGAGGATCTCCTCGACGACCGCGCGGTATTCGCGCTCGAGCTCACGGGTGCGCCCGTCGACGGGGACCTCGTCGGGCTTCTCGTCGACCTCCACGCGCAGCTCGCCGCCCGGACCCGTCTCCGCCTTGCCGATCAGGGCACGGTGCTCGCCGGAGAGGGCGACGGCGCGACCGCCGCCGGGGAGGCGGATCTGCTCTGAGACCTCGGCGATCGTGCCGACCTCGAGGAACTCGTTCTCGTGGCGGGGGACGAGCACGACCCGCTCGTCGTCGCCGACGTCGATCGTGAGGGTGATCCCCATGTTCGGGAAGACGACCGTGTCGTCGAGGGGGATCAGCCTCAGGCGCGGGTTGGAGGGCTCGGAAAGGGTGTTCTGGTCTGGGGGAGAGGCAGGTGTCATAAGGGTTCTCGCTCCATATGAGCTTACGAAAGTTTAGTTAGTATAGCCGCAGTTGGTTGCAGGTGCAAGCACTTCTCGGTCATGCCGGGAAACGGCATCGCAGAGCCGATTCCGGGCCCTGCCGCGCGCCGAGCGAGGGCCGACGGTGTAGCTCAGCCCGCGTTGAAGGGGTCGTAGCGCTCGGGTTCCGGTGGCGCCTTCCGGGGCGGCTCGTCTGCCAGGTCGGGGCGGCGCGGCGCCGAGCCGACTCCGGGGAGGACGCCGTGGCGCGCGCGTTCCATCGCGCCGCCCTTGCGAATCAGCCAGAAGCCGATCAGTCGCACGGCGAGCGCGACCAGGAGGAGCGCGGCGGCGGTCGCGACGTAGGCCGGCGTGGACATGGCGAGGGTCATCGGCTCCCTCCGCACCATAATGCGCGCGTCCCCGTCCGAACGATAGGAGCACGCGATGTCGAGCTACACGGTCGTGAACCTGATGGAGCTGGAGAACGCGGTCGGCGATCGCGCGCCGGGAATAGAAGGTCGCTTCGGGCGCAGCCACATGCAGTCGCGCGATCTCGGCGTCAGCCACTGGCGCTATGAGCCGAACCGCCGGAGCGCGCTCGGGCACAGCCACGGCCAGCAGGAGGAGGTCTATCTCGTACTGGGCGGCTCGGGCAACGTCCTGCTCGACGGCGAGGTGACGGCGCTGCGCGAGTGGGACCTGCTGCGTGTGGCGCCGGAGGTGGTCCGTGCCTTCGAGGCGGGGCCGCAGGGACTGGAGATGGTGGCCGTCGGCGGCCCCAGGCCCGAGGAGGGGGACGGGCAGATGAGCGAGGTCGAGTGGCCGGAGGAGTAGGGCTCGAGGGTCGCTTTAGCCCGATCGCGCCAGGTTTGTTGCCTGTTCCCCTGAGCTGAGCTAGGTTCGGTCGATGGCGACGAAGTCGAGTCATGCTCGCACGAGCGAGGCGACGGCCACGGAGCGGCCCGCGTTTGTGCCGCTGGAGCCTGACCCGTGGCTCCGCGAGCCCAGGCCGCTTTTCGGCAATCAGATCCGCTGGGCGAAATGGGTGATCCGTGAAAGCCGTCGCGAGAAGGCGTGGGTGAAGGAAGCGAGACGGGGCTGACCTAGCTCGAGCGCAATCTCTCGCACGCGAGGTCTACCTTGGCATGCTGTGTCGGAGCGAAGAATCCGCCTGGTGATGGCCTGCGTCCTGACCGTAACGCTCGTCGGAGGCGGGATGTTCGTCCTGCTCGCCGGCCGCGGCGACCTGGACCTGCAGCGTATGGCAGGCTCGTCGGTCGGCGCGGCGATCGGATACTGGTTCAGGTGAGCGCCTCCCGCCCCGCGCACGGGGCGGGAGGACACCCTCCGACCCGGGCTAGAGCCCGAGCCCGTATTTGCTGCAGCTCGCCTGGAAGGAGCCGTTGGGGCTCGCGGAGAGCTGGTTGAGGACGTTCTGGAGGACGGGGGAGTCCTCGAACATCCCGATGTGCCCGACGGGATCGCTCGGGCACTGGTTCTGGATCGTGATGTTGGTCACGCCGCTGCCGCTTAGGAACGCGTTCGAGTAGGGCGTGACGACCTCGTCGTGGGTCGTCTGGATCACGACGTAGCGCGGCCCGGCGACCGTGTCACCGCTTCCGAACAGCTTTTTCTGGAAAGCGGAGCCGACCTCCTGCTGGGCCAGCGACGGGGCGCCGATCGCCCCCAGGAACGAGTTGATCGCGATCGTCGCGAACGGGAAGTTTTCGGCCAGTTCGGTCAGCCCGTCGACGGTCGTGCCGTGGTTCGACGGCGAGAGGCCGATCAGCGTGTGGACCTTGCTCGCGCCTCCGAGGAAGCGGACGTAATAGCCGGGCATCATGCCGCCCTGGGAGTGGCCGACGATGTCGACCTTGCTCGCGCCCGTTTTGCCCAGGACTTTGGTGACGAACGAGCTGAGTTCCGAGGCGGAGCTTTCGATGTTGCCGAGACCGTCGACGGAGCCGAGCAGGCCGGAGAGGAACGTCTCGCCGTAGTTGAAGGCGTAGACGCAGTAGCCGTTGTTCGCGAGCAGCGGCGAGAGCGTGACCCAGTTGGAGCCCTCGTCGGCGAACGTCCCGTGCACGAGCACGACCGGGTACGGGTGCGCCGTGGACGGTTTGCAGTTGTTGTTGCCGCCCGAGAGGGCGGTCGGGTCCCACGTCTCGTTCCAGGCGGCTTCGGCGATCGCTTCGCTGCCGTAGGGGACGTAGAGACTCGCCCCGGCGGTCGCGGTGGTGGCGGCGAGCGCGAGCAGCGCGGTCGCGGTGAGCAGCAGCAGCTTCTTCCTCATCGACTCTTCCTCTCCCGATTTTGCGCGCGGCGACGACGCAGGCGAGCGCCCCCACACCCTGTCGGCGAACCTATCCGCGGGCGATCGGCGCTGTCAACGGGGCTGGCCGGAAGGGCCGGCCGGGGCGTCGCTCGCGGGCTCGTCGAAGGTCACCTCGACGTTCTCCTCGTGGATCCGCTCCTCCGACTCCGCGGAGTGCGTGAGCGCCCGGCGGTCGGCATCCAGCAGCGGGTCGGAGAAGAAACTGCGGGGCCACAGGTGGCGCGCTTTGACCACGTTGACCTCGGCGGCGACGATCGTCAGCTGCGCGCCGAGATACAGCCACGCGAGCAGGCCGAGCACGACGGCGAAGAAGCCGTAGAGCGGCTGGGTGTGCTTGAGCGTGTGGTCGACGTAGTAGCCGCCGAGGACGTGCAGGAGCTCCCAGAGGATCGACGCCGTGACCACGCCCGGCAGCAGCGTGCGCCAGCCCAGCTCGGCGGCGGTGAGGGTTTTGAAGGCCGCCATGAACAGAACCAGGTTGGCTAGCAGGGCCGCCACCACGCCGGCGATGACCGCCGGGGCGGAATGGTCCGAGGTCCCGACGAACCCGGCCGCGACGGTCGAGACGATCGAGACCGTGCCCAGGAAGGCGAGCAGCCCGAGGCCTCTCAGGCGGGCGGTCAGGAAGTTCGGACGGTGCTTGAACGGCACGGCCCAGATGCGGTTGAAGGCCATCTGGGTCGCGCCCGTGATCCCCACGCCGGCGAGCAGCGAGCCGAGGATCCCGACGACGAGTCCGACCACGCTTCCTTTGAGCCCATGCAGCTCCAGCTGGTCTTTGATCAACGGGAACTGGCCGAGCGTTCCGTTGAGGATCTTCTGCTGCTCGGCGTGGTCGCCCTGCAGGACGAAGCCGAGCACCGTGACCATCACGAGCAGCAGCGGGAACAGAGACACGAAGCCGTAATAGGAGATCAGCGCGGCGAGCTGGCCGCCCTGATCGTCGGTGAACTTCTTGAAGACGGCGGCGAGGAACGCGAGCCGGGGGCTCTCCTGCTGGCGGCGGTCGAGCGCGTGGAGGCGGTCGGTGAGGCTCACGTGCGGAATTGGGAGGGGGGTCTGAAGGCCCCGGCGCTCGACATCCTTACGTGTCTACCCGATTTCAAGGACGAACCGGGGAGCCCGGAGCGGCGGTCCGGTCGCGGCGAGCCGGCCCGTTCGCGGATCCCGCCGAGCAGGTGGCGCTCGTCTCGGCGGCCAAGCGCGACGTCCTGCTGAGGGTCCACCGCCACCGGCTGCGGCGGGAGGACCTCGAGGACGCCTTCTCCCAGGCGACCCTCGAGCTCGTCGTGCTCTCGCGAGGGGGACGCGCGTTCCAGAGCCGGCGCCACCTCGAGAACGCTCTTGAGCAGAGGTTCGTCTCGCGGGTGACGGACAAGCGCCGAGCGCTCTCGGGTCGCAGTCCGATCGCCGCCGCGATCGAGGGCGCCGAGGCGCTCTCACCGGATGAGGAGTCGCTCCAGCTGCCGGACACGAGGGAGGAGCCGGAGCGACGGGCGCTCGCTCGCGAGCAGCTGGCGAGCGCGCTGGCGCACCTCGGCGAGCTGACCCCGGATCAGCGGCTCGTGATCGCGACCCAGATGGTGCTCGAGGTCCGCTGCGAGGAGTTCTGCCGACGCCACGGCTGGAGCTCCGAGAAGTACCGGAAGGTGGCCCAGCGGGGGCGGGCGAAGCTGCGCTCGCTGATGGACGGCCCGACCGGGGGAGCCCAAGCTGTCCCGGTCGCTCGGGGAGGGTCGGAACAGCAGCCAGGGACCCACCTATGAAATCTCCCCCCACCCATAGGACAGGTCCCCGGGCCGCCGGCCGACGGTCTCTCGCACGTCGGCACGGCGCAGCCCAGCCGCGCGAGCGCGGCCGGCATCCGGAGCTCTGCCCACTCCGGGTGTCGGCCGTCCTCGTCGCCCACCCCGCACAGCGAGGCCGGACGTGAGAGCGGGCCGGTCGGGTCGCGAGCCGTACCGCGTCTACGAGGTCGACGATTTCCTTTCCGGCGCGGAGAGCGCGGAGCCAGTGCAGGCCCCGGACCGGGACGGCGGCTCGGCGTCGGACGAGCCCCACGTCCCCTTGCCCGAGTGGGCAACCGATCGACCGGCCGCGCGTCGCGCTCGGCGCGGCGTGCCGCTCGTGATCGCCGCGGTCGTCGCCGCGCTGGTCATGGCCGTCGAGAGACGGACGTCGGTCGGGCCCGTTACGCCGGGCCCGGTCTCTCCGGGGGCGCCCGCGCGCACCCCTCAGCCGGTTCGCGTCGGCTCGCCCTCGCGCCAGGCGTCATCTCGGATCGCCCGTCTGCATCCAGCCGTGCGGATCCATCCGAGGAGGGCTCCCACGCGGGTCGTCGTGACCGTGTCCGGCAGGCCGGTGGCGGAAGCACCTGATCGCCGAGAGCCGCCCGCTGCCGCGCCCGCGGAGGAGTTCGGGTTCGAACGATGAGCGCAGGCGAGGCGCGAGCCCACATCACCATCTCGAGGAGATCGCTGCGGCGCCTGCGGCTGACGCGCGAATCGGGCCGTTACGCGGTGATCGCGGCGTCGATGTTCGGCCTTCTCGCGAGCGCCAGGTTCGCGATCGCGCCGCCGCGGCCGGCGATGGTCCGGTCAGCTCCAGGCGCCGGGGCGGCGATCGACCTCGCCGCCGAGGGTTTCGCCGTCCGCTTCGCGCGCGGCTATCTGAGCTGGAACGACGGCGAACCGGCAGGGGGCGCCGCCACGCTCGAAGCATTCGGCGGCGGCCAGCTGGAACCGGGGCTCGGGCTGGAGGTGCCGCCGACCGGCGAACAGCGGGTGCTCTGGGCCGAAGTCGTGCAGGCGCGGGAGCCGGTTCCCGACCTGCACGTGTACACGGTGGCCGCCGCGACGACGCGCGAGGGGTTGAGGTACCTCACCGTGCCGGTGGAGCGGACGGCGACGGGGCTCGCGCTCGCCGGTTATCCGGCCTTCGTGGGAGCGCCCGCGAGCGCTCCGGCCGTGACGGCGCGTTCGCTTCGCGGCGTCGCGCAACCCGCGCTCGAACTGGTCGTTCGGCGAGCGCTGGCGAACTACCTGTCCGGTTCGACCGGCGAGCTGGCCGCCGATCTCGTCGAAGGAGCTCGAGTCTCCCCGCCGGCGGTTCCGATGAGGCTCCTGTCCACGGCTCGTCAGGAGTGGGCGCCCGGAGGCGGGGCGGTCTCCGTGGTCGCGCAGGCGCGCGACGGGCTCGGGGCCCGCTACACGCTCTCCTACGAACTCGATGTGACCCGCGTCCACGGACGCTGGGAGGTCTCCGCGATCCAGACGGACCCGTATGCCTGAGAGTCGCCCGATAAGCGCGCGCGTGTCGGTCATCCTCGCGGCCGCGTTGGCCGCTCTGTGCTTGCTCGGGGTGCCTGCGTACGCGGGCGCGGCGGTCAGGTCGCAGGAAGGCGCCGCCGTCACCCGGTCGGCCGCCCCGGAAGCGGGAAGCGGCTCGCTGGAATCGGCGGCAGCTCGAGCAGGGAGCATCGGTCGGGCGGTCGCGATGAGCCTGATCGGCCTCGCCCTCGCGGTCGCGGCGACCGTGCTCGCGTTCAAGCGGGACTTCAAGGAGGCGGCCGGCGTCCTGGCCGTCGGGATCGTCGCGGTCCTGCTCGCGACGCCGAGCGGCGTGAGCCTGCTGCGGGACACAGTGGCCTCGCTGCTCGGCAAGTGACGGAGATCCGCTCCTATCGCCGGGTGTTCGACCTCGAGCGGCGCATCTACAGCGTCGACCGAGTCCGCCTGAACCCCGGCGGCGTGCCGGTGCGCGGAGTCGTGTACCTGCTCGGCCTGGTCGTCGTGATGCTGGTCGCCTCGCGGACCCCGGGCGTCGGTGGGGCTCTGGCGCTCGTGCCCTGGTATCTGCGGGAGCTGGCCGTCCCCGCGGCGCTCGCGACCGTGCTCGCGGCGATCCGGGTCGACGGACGCACGTTCCACCTCGCGGCGTGGGCGGTTGCGCGCTCCCTCGCGAGGCCGACCCGCAGCACGCGGCTCTTGTGGCGCTCGCGCGCCGGAAGTCGATGGTGGCCGCCCGGGATCGTGTTCCTGCCCGACGGCTCCGAGCCCGGTCTCCGTGCTCTCCGGTACACGGGCCCCGGCGCGGTGCGGGTGAGCGTCCCGCACCGCCGGAGATCGCGGCGGCGAGGTCGCTCCTTCTCGCGCGGGCCGGTACTCGAGATCCGCTCGACCGCGGGCCCGGTCCGGGGCAACGGCGTGGGTCCAGGTGATCGGGGACAGGTCCTCTGCCTCGAGGCGGGCGTCGAGCTCGTCGTCGTGTCTGACAGGCGGCGATGAGGGCTCCGATCTCGTTCGTCTACGGCAACTGCGTCTTCGGCGAGGACCTCACCGACGGCTGGGCCGCGTTCGCCGTCGAGCAGGAGTCCTACGCGTGGCTCACCTCCGCGGAGAAGCACGCCCGCTTCCTCGCCCTCGTCGGCGCGCTCGAGTCGGCCGAGGCGGATGTGCAGGTGCTGAGGGTGGGCGGCCGCCCGCGCGAGGACCCGGAGCGCGCGTCGCCCGCCGCTCGCCGAAGGGAGACGCACGCGCGCTACATGGCCTTGCAACGCGACGAGCTCGCCGCGCGCGAGGCGACGAGCTCCGCCCTCTATCTGCTCGTCAGCCTCAGGAGGCCCGAGCTGGATCTCGCCTCCTACGTCTCGACGCTCGCATCGCAGCGTCCGGGCGAGTGGCTCGAAGCGGTGCGTCGAAACCTCTTCGGTAGCGGTCGCCGCACCCTGAGCGCAGCGGTTCTCGAGCGCGCGAGAGTGCGCGCTGACCGCGCCCACGCGAGGCTCGCGGATTTCCTTCGGGTTCGCCCCGCTCGCGGGATCGAGCTGCAGTGGCTCGTGCGCCGGGGCTTCTGCAGAGGCTTGGGCGAGCCGGTCGTCGACGGGCTGTACATGCCCTCGGCGCTGCTCTTCGAGCGCAACGGTCAGGCGGAGCTCGCGCCGCTGGAGGCCGATCTGCTGCGTTGGGTCGACTGCGAGATAGAGGAGCAGCCGAGGGTCCTCGCAGTCGAGTCCGAGCTGGGCGCCTCTTGGCAGGCGCACCTCGTCCTCGGCGCCGTGCCCGAGCTGGTGCGCTTTCCGAGCAGCCGCGCCGAGCTGATGTTCGCGCCGCCCGAAGAGCTCCCCTTCGGGATCGACATCGCCGTCACCGCCAGGTTTCTCCCCAACGACCTCGCGCTGCGGATGGCCCGCCGCAAGATTCAGGACGCCGACCAGATCCTCCGCGCCGAGACCGTCGGGGAGCAGGGGGCGAGCGACCTCGGGTTCGAACGAACCCAGGAGGCGCGCGACCTGCTCTCCTACCTGCAGGCCTCGAGCCGGCCGCCGCTGCTCCGCGCGACGATCGCGATCGCCGTCGGAGCGTCGTCGGAGCGGGAGCTCGAGAGACGCGTCGAGCTCGTGCGCCGCGCCTACGGCGAGGTTCGGCTGCACCGGCCTCTGGGGGACCAGCTGCCGCTCTTCCTCCAGCACCTCCCGGCCCAGCGGACGCGAGTCCCCGGGTTCGAGGACGTCTTCACGGCCGAGCAGCTCGCGGCAATGATGCCGACGGCGACCCACGTCGCGGGGGCGAGCAACGGCTATCACCTCGGACACACGCTCTCGGGGTCGCGGCGGCCCGTCCGCTTCAACCTGCGCGAGGGTTCCGATCGCGACGGCAACGCGACGATCCTCAGCGTCGGAGCGCTCGGCTCCGGGAAGACCACGCTCGCCCAGAAGCTGCAGTACGAGGGCTTCCTGCAGGGGGCTCGGGTGGTCGACTGCGATCCCAAGGGCGACCACCGCTTCCACCTCCTCGAGGACGTCGCGCCTCACGTCGAGACCCTTGCTCTCCGTCCCGACCCGGCGCTCCGGGGAGTGCTCGATCCGTTGCGCGTCGCGCCCGCACACATGCGCCAGGAGGCGACCGTCTCATTTCTCCGAGATCTGCTTCCTGGCGGGTCGGAGGCCGCCTGGGAGACGTCGATCGTCGCCGCGGTCGACCGCGTCATCACGAGATCGGCGCGCCCGAGCTGTCTCGAGGTCGTCAGGGCCCTCGGCGAGGGCGACGAGGTGGACGCCCAGGTCGCGAGAACTCTCGAGGTCTACTCGCGATCGGGACTGACCCAGCTCGGCTTCGCCGACCCGGCGGTCGAGCTCCCGTCCGTCGGGGCGAAGCAGGTCACCTACATCCCGATCCGCGACCTCCCCGGCCCTGCTCCAGATGCCGACCGGACGACCTACTCGCAGGCCGAGCGCGTCGGCGAGCAGATCGTGCGGCTGATCGCGATGCTCGCGCTGCACCTGATGAGCGCGGAGCGCGCGCGTCTGAAGCTGTTCGCGTTCGACGAGGGTTGGCGACTGCTCTCGGACCCGGTCGGCCGCACGTTGCTGGCGTCGCTTCAGAGGATGGGTCGCTCGGAGCTCGCCGTTCCGATCATCAGCACTCAGCTCGTCGGGGATGCCCTCGTCGGGGAGCGGGAGTCGCTCGAGAACCTGATCGGCGCGACGTTCGTGTTCGGGATGAGGTCGCACGCCGAGGCGTCCCGCGCCTTGGCGCTGCTCGGGCTCGACCCCGAGGACGCGTCCCTGCAGCGCCTGCTGCTCGGCCTTCAGGCTGGACGGTGCCTGTTCCGCGACCATCGGGGCCGGGTCGAGGCGATCCAGGTAGAGCTGCTGGCGCCCTGGTTGTCAGAGGCCTTCTCGACCACGCCGAGGCGATGAGCGCACGCCGGCTGCCGCCCGCGTTGCTGGGGGCGGCGATCCTCGCGCTGCTCACGACGCCTTCTCAGGCGCTCGGCGCGGCGCCCGCCGGGGGCCAGCAACGCGCGAAGGCCGACTCGCCGCCGGTGACCGCGGACAGTTCGCCCAACACCCGCGCGCCGCGAGCCGCAACCCTTCTCCCGCAGGCGCCCGCGGTCGAGGAAGCGGCCTCCGAAGGCGGCGCACAGACACAGATCGATCCGCTCGTGACGAACGGTCTCGGCAGTCCCAGCTGTCGGTCCGCCCTGGAGTGGGAACTCGCTCGCGAGGCGCGGCGCGACTGCGAAACCTCGGGCTTTCTCGCGGCCCCGGCGCCGACCGACAACTACGGCCTCGACGTCCACATCGACACAGGCGTTCTGCCGTTGAGCGGCGGAGGGCTGCTCAGCACCGTGCAGAGCATGTTCGTCACGCCGGAGTGGCTCGGCCTGGTGTGGCTCGTGCACGCGGTGCTGGTGATGCTCGAGTGGGCGTTCACCCTCGATCTGATCGACTCCGGCGCAACCACGGGGCTGACCGCCGGTCTCGCACGCTCGGAGGCGGCCTTCACCACGCCGCTCCTGGCGCTCGCGCTCCCCGTCAGCTCGATCATCCTCGCCTACCACGGTCTGATCAGGAGGCGCGTCGCGCAGAGCCTCGGCGAGGCCGCGCTCACCCTCGCGATGACGGGCGCGGGTCTGTGGCTGATGCTCGATCCGACCGGCACGGTCGGCGCGCTCGGCCGCTGGAGCGACCAGGCGACGCTCGGCGTGCTCGCAGTCGCGAGCGAGGGGAGCCCGGCCACTCCCGGGCGCGCGCTCGGATCTCATCTGGGCGGGATCTTCTCCGCCGCGGTCGAAGGTCCCTGGTGCTACCTGGAGTTCGGGAACGTCGCCTGGTGTCGCGACCGTGACCGGCTCGAACCCGAGGTCCGTCGGGCGGCGCTCCGAATCGCCGCGAAGGAGACCCGCGAATCGGGCTGCGCCGCCGGCGCCTGCAAGGGCGCATCGCGCGCCGGGCTGCTGACGAGCGCGAGGATGCTCCGGGAAGCCCGCACGAACGGGGCGCTGTTCCTCTCGCTGCCGCCGAACGGCCCGGCGCGCAACTCGATCAATGACGAATGGTCGCTGCTTCACGCGCTCTGCGGCGGCTCGGAAGCGACCAACTGCCCCGCCCCTGGCGCGGCCGAGGCCGAGTTCCGCACCAACGCCGGGACGTGGCCGAGGGTCACGGGACTGATCCTGATCCTCGCCGGTCTCGCGGGGATGCTGCTGCTGTTCGGATACCTCGCCGTGCGTCTGCTCACGGCCGCCGTGATGAGCCTCCTGTTCCTGCTGATGGCGCCCGGGGTCGTGCTCGCCCCGGCGTTCGGCGAGCGGGGGAGGGCGCTGTTCCGTGCCTGGGCCGGGCGGCTGTTCGGAGCCGTCGTGGCGAAGCTCGTGTTCGCGTTCCTGCTGGGCGTGCTGTTCGCGGCGACCTCGGCGATCGAGGACGTCTCGGTGCTCGGCTGGTGGGCGCAGTGGCTGCTTCTCTGCGCGTTCTGGTGGGTGGCATTCCTGCGCCGCCATCACCTGCTGGCCGTGCCTCCCACGATCCTGCGGGACGGAGAGGGGGCCACGCGCAGCACCATCCGCCGCACGCGTATTGCGCGAGAGGCGACCGGGCGATTGGGCTCCTGGCGCGATCGCCGCCGGGAACGACTGCAACAGGCGGCCGCAGGCGACGTCGCCCAGGCGCGAGCGGCAGGCGGAGCACCGCGGTTTCACGGCTCCCCGGGGGCTGGGAGTAGTACGCCGGATCCGCTCGCGGCACACCTGGTAGACACCGAAGCCCGCTTGGCCCCGACCGAGATCGCCCGCGCTGACGGCCGTATCGCCCGAAGAGCGGGGCGGCAGAAGACGATCGAGACGGAGCTGGGGCGTGCCCGCGCGGGCGGGCAGCGCAGGCGCGCCATGTCGCTTGAGCTCCGGGCCGAGCGGCTCCGCGCCGCGACAGCCGTGGACGAGAGCTTGAAGTCGGCGGCGGTCGAGGCTGCCCGGTCGGCCGAGGGGCCGGCACGCGCCGGGCGTCTCGCCGAGCGGGCACGTCACCTCGACGCCCAGACGGAGCTCCGGGCAGCCGGCCGGCGCGGCGCAGGCCCCGCTCGTGACTACCCGTCGCTCGCCCCGCTTGCGGGCCTCTCGCGAAGCCAGTACGCGGGTCTCGCGCCGGGGCCGCAGAGAGCGGCGCGCCTTGAGATCGATCGCGAGCTGACCGCGCGGCTTGAGCGGATCGAATCCATCCGTCACCACGCCAAGCCGGGCCGCAACGAGGATCACGCCCCAGCCCGCCGAGAAGCCGAAGAGGTGTCGCGGGGGCCGGTCAGGAGTCGCCCGGTGCCTCCCGTCGAAAGGAGGCGGCCCTCGCCGAACCGGCCTTCGGCCGCCGAGGAGTCGCCGGTGATGCGGGACGCGATGGCGGTCGCCGAAGGGCGCAAACGGCAGCTCGGATACGACCGGCCGTGACCGGACGGGCCTCAACGGACGCATCTCTGCGCGATGCCGGGGCGCCGGCGGGCCCGAAGAGCCCGCAGGCGCTCGCGGCAGCCGGCGCGGCGCTGCTCGGCCTTCTCGCGCTCGCGACGGCGACCGCGGTCCTCGCCGGCGCCGGTGCCGCCATGGTCGGTCCTCAGGCCGCCCCGGGCGGGGGCGCCGAGCCGTCGGAGCTCGCGCGTGCCGACATCCCGCCGCGCTACCTCGCGCTCTACCGCGCCGCCGGCAGCCGCTACGGGATCGACTGGTCCGTGCTGGCGGGGATCGGAAGGGTCGAGTGCGACCACGGACGCGACCCGGACCCCTCCTGCACGCAGCAGGGAGCGGTGAACGCAGCCGGTGCCGGAGGGCCGATGCAGTTCCTGCCCGCCACCTGGGACGTATACGGCGTCGATGGCGACGGGGACGGCCGGCGGGACCGATGGGACCCCGCAGACGCGATCGACGCGGCCGCTTACTACCTCCGGGCCTCGGGCGCGCCAGGGGACTATCCGAAGGCCATCTACGCCTACAACCACGATCGGGCCTACGTCGAATCCGTCGAGGAGTGGGCCCGGAGATACCGGGCGCAGCCTAGCGACGGGGAAGCGACCGGACTCCCCGTCGGAACCGGCTCTCTCGTCGCGATGCAGGCGCTCACCAGGACGCCGATACGCGAGATCTCGGGGGAACGCGCGCGCCTTGCGCCGGGCGACGGCCACCTGGCCCTGGTGCCGGCGGGCGTGCCGCTCACCGTCGCCGCGATGATCGTCGCCGGCAACGAGTTGCAGAATCTGCCCTACGGGCCCGCTGGTCACCCGGACCCGCTCGGCGCCTCCGAGCAGGACTGCTCGAGCTCTCTGAACTACGTGCTCTTCCGGGCCGGGATCAGACCGCTTGGAGAAATCGTCCGCGAGAACCCGCTTGCCCAAGATTATGTGTCCTGGGGCGAGCCGGGGCCGGGACGCTGGGTCACGATCTACGCGACCGTGTCCCCAACTGATCACGTCTTCGTGACGATCGCGGGACTCAGGCTCGATACCAGCCACAACGGCACGGACGTGGGGCCCAACCGCAACGAAGACGGGCCGCGATGGAGGGTGCTCGACCGGATACCGGACTGGGCCCACTGGTCCGTCCGCCACCCGCCCGGCCTGTAGTGTCCCGACCGTGCCCGACCGACACGTCGACTACCTGCTGATCGGAGGCGGCCTCGCCTCCGCGAACTGCTCGCGCTGGCTGCGCGAGGAGGGCGCCGACGGCTCGATCCTGCTCGTCGGCCGCGAGCCCGACCCGCCGTACAACCGTCCCGACTGCTCGAAGGGCTACCTACAGGGGACCGAGAGCCGCGAGGAGCCGCTGTTCCGCCCCGACTCCTTCTGGGCCGAGCAGGACATCGAGCTCATGACCCGCACCTCGGTAACGGGCCTCGACCTCGAGGCGCGCACGGCCAAGCTCTCGACCAAGGAGGAGGTCGCCTTCGGGCAGGTCCTGCTCGCCACCGGCGCGAACGTCAGGCGCCTGAACGTCGAGGGATGCCAGCTCGAGCAGATCCACTACCTGCGCACGCTCGGCAACGCCGACGCGATCCGCGCGGGCGTCGCGGAAGTCGAGAACGTCGTGCTGATCGGCGGCTCCTACATCGGCTGCGAGGTCGCCGCCTCGCTGACGAAGCTCGGCAAGAAATGCACGATCGTGATGCAGGAGGACATCGTGCTCGAACGCGGCTTCGGCCCGACCGCCGGACGGTTCTTTCAGGAGCTGCTCGAGGAGCACGGCGTGAGGATCCACGGCGGCGACGAGCTCGAGCGCTTCGAGGGCGAGGAGAGCGTCTCGCGCGTCATCACCCGCGGCGGCCTCGCACTCGACGCCGAAGCCGTGGTCGTGGGCGCGGGTGTCACCCCCGACGTCTCGCTCGCCGGCCGAGCGGGGCTCCCGATCGGCGAGCGAGGTGGAGTCAGCTGCAGCTCCCGCCTTCAGACCCCCGTCGAGGGCGTCTACGCGGCCGGGGACATCTGCGAATACGACTCGCCCATCCACGGCGGGCAGCCGGTCCGCATCGAGCACTGGGACGTCGCCTTCAACCACGGCAAGACGGCCGCCCTGAACATGCTCGGACGCGACGTGCCCCACGAGACCGTCCCCTATTTCTTCTCAGACCTCGCCGACTGGGGCGGCCTCGAGTACGTCGGCCCCGCCTACGGCTGGGACGAGGAGATCCTGCGCGGGTCGCTTGCCGACGGGAGCTTCACCAACTTCTACCTCAAGGACGGCCGGCTCGCGGCGGCGCTCACGGTCGGGCGCTCCGACGACCTCGACCACGCCCGCCGCCTGATCGTCTCCCGCGAGGGCCTCGGCGACGGCGGCCGGGCCGCGCTCGGGGACGACTCGAGCGACCTCGCCGGAGTCGGCTCCTAGCCGCAGCCGGGGCAGCGATGGTGGGGGAGGTCACAACTTTCACGCGCGAAGCGCAGCACCTGCTGCGCCATACCGGGATGTTCGACTGGTCGACCGTCACGCTGCTCGCGCTCGTCGTCTACGTCTACTCGGTCGAGGTCGAGCGCGCCAACTGGGACGCCGTCCTCGCCGGCGTCGCCTTCTGGCTGATGGACTGGGCGAACGAGATCGTCAATGCGCTGTTCCTGCACTTCGACGGCCACGCGGCGCTGTGGACCGTCACAGGACGCTCCAGCTACGTGATCCTGATCGGCCTGACCGTCGAGATCTCGCTCTTCTTCGCGATCAACGGCGTGATCTTCGCGAAGCTCCTGCCGAGGGACCGGACCGCGCGGATCCTCGGCCTGCCCAACCGCTGGGCGCTCGCGATCGGCCTTTCGCTCGTCTCCGTCGGCGTCGAGCTGCTGCTGCACGCCGACGGGGTCTTCCACTGGTACTACTGGTGGTGGAACGTCGCGAGCTTCCCCGTGATCGTCGTCTTCGGCTACCTGACCTTCTACGTCGTCGCCTTCACCGTCCACGACATGGCGAGCCGCGGCCGCCAGATCGCGACCGTCGGCTCGCTGGCCGCGCTCGATCTCACCGCCGGGCTGCTGTTCGGCCCGATCCTCGGCTGGATCTAGTCCGGGGTCCCGCCTACGGGCAGCGCCGGGACCGGAGGGAGGCTCCCGGCGCTGCGGCCGTCCGTCTTACGCGGCGCGGCGCGTCTCGACCTCGGCGACGAGGCCAGTGGGGAACTGGACGACCTCGACGTTCTCGGCGGCCGGCTCGTGCGGCCGCAGACGCCTGGCGTGTGACATCGCGAAGGCCAGCCCGCCGAGCAGGGCGGCGTCGAGGATCACGTTGAGGGCTATGACGAGGGGAGTGGACATGAGCTTCCTTCCGTTGCTTTCTCGGGGCTGGATCAAGCTTCGGGCGGCCGGCTCAAGGCAACATTGGCTCTCCGTGAGAGGTCGCTGAGAGTCCGCCGTCCCGCCCCATTACCCAAGGCGTACGGGGGAGATATGAGTGTCTTCTCAGGGAGTCAGCGGGGTGACCCGCACGGACCCGGCCGTGGACAATGTAGCATGTATCGTGCTACATTGGCGGATGTGGCCCGATCGATACACGTACGGCTGGACGATCCCTCTGAGGACGCCTTGAGCATCCTCAGGAGCGAGGGCATGACCGACTCGGAGGCGGTGCGCACGGCGCTTTGCGAGAGCGCGACGCGGCGCCGGCGGAAGTCGGCGCTGCGAGCGGAGGCCGCCCGGCTCGCCGCCGATCCGGCGAACCTGGCCGAGGTGGGTGCGATCCGCGAGCAGATGGATGAGCTCGCGCCGGAGTGGCCCGAGGTCTGATGACGCGTGGCGAGATCTTCAGGCTCGCCTCGCCGCGGGGTGCTCGTGGCCGCGAGCAGAAGGGCGCTCGCTTCTGCGTCCTCGTCCAGGCCGACGAGCTGCTGCCGTTCAACACCGTCGTGGTCGCCCCGACGTCGACGAGCGCGCCCGCGGCGACCTTTCGCCCGGCGATCACGATCTCCGGCGTCGCGACGCGCGTGATGGTCGACCAGGTGAGCGCGATCGACCTCACCCGCCTCGGCAGCTCCGCCGGCCGCCTCGACGCCGGCGAGCTGCGCGCGGTGGACGAGGCGCTCGCCGTCGTCCTCGGTCTCTGATCTCAGGCGGCGGCCTCCTCGCGCGAGCCGAAGCCCGTCCTGATCCTCGTCAGCTCGTGCGATGAGATCACCCTGTCGATCAGCCCGTACTCCCTCGCCTGCTCGGCGGTGAAGTAGCGGTCGCGGTCCATGTCGTCGTGAACCCGCGCGACGCTCTGGCCGGTGTGCTCGGCGTAGATCTCATCGATGCGCCGGCGCAGCTCGATCGTCTCGTTGGCGTGGATCTCGATGTCGGCCGCCTGGCCCTGATAGCCGCCGGAGGGCTGGTGGATCAGGATCCGGCTGTTCGGCAGCGCCATCCGCTTGCCCTCTGTGCCCCCCGCTAGCAGGAGCGAGCCCATGCTCATCGCCACGCCGAAGCAGATCGTCTGCACGTCGGGCTTGATGAAGCGCATCGTGTCGTAGATCGCGAGGCCCGAGTAGACCACCCCGCCGGGCGAGTTGATGTAGAGCGAGACGTCCTTCTCGTCGTCCTCGCTCTCGAGGTGCAGCAGCTGCGCGACCACGAGGTTCGCGACTTCGTCGTCCACCGGCGTGCCGATGAAGACGATCCGCTCGTTCAGCAGTCGGGAGTAGATGTCGAAAGAGCGCTCGCCGCGGGCGCTCTGCTCGACGACCATCGGAATCAGTGGCATGGTGGGCTATCCTTTCGACAACTGGTTGGTTGTCAACGACAATAGCAACCAAATGGTTGTCAAAGGAGGCGACGATGATCGAGCGCGCAGGGGAGAGGACAGAGGTGAGCCGGGAGGTCGAGATCGAGGCCACGCCCGACGAGGTGTTCGAGGCGCTCGTCACCGAGGAGGGCCGCGAACGCTGGCTCGGAGAGCCCGACCGCCTGATCCAGATCGAGTCCGCCGATCCGCCGAACCGACTCGTGTGGTGGTGGGCGAGCGAGGAGCGCCCCGCGACGCGCGTCGACTTCCGCCTCGTTGAGCTGCCCCGGGGAACGCGCGTGATCGTCACCGAGAGCGTCCCCTCGTTCCCGCTCGCGACCCTAGCCGCGAGCTTCGCGCTGGTGGCGGCTTGAGCGACCCGCTCGGGAGCGTGTTCGGGGCGCTGGCCGATCCGACCCGGCGCGGCGTGGTCGAGGTCCTGCTGCGGGACGGCTCGACCAGCGTCCCGGACCTCGCCGCGGGCCTTCCGATCAGCCGCCAGGCCGTCGCCAAGCACCTCGCCCAGCTCGAGCAGGCCGGTCTGCTGGAGCGAGTGCCCGGAGCGGGACGCGAGGTTCGCTACACGCTGCGCGGCGAAGCGCTGGCGCCCGCGGGCGCCTGGCTGCGCGACGCCGAGCGGAGTTGGGACCGACGACTCGGACGCCTCAAGCGCGCCGTCGAGAGCTAGGCGCCCGGTCCGCTTTGGCGGTCCAACTCGCGCCCGCGACCGCCGACGCTTTAGCAGTGCACCGACCAGCCAACCGATTCCGAGGTCTGAACTCCGACGGCAATCTCGCGGTGACGTTCGTCTCCCGACCCGCGCGGGACGCTCCCGGGGCTTCGCCCGTCAAGTAGAATCGGCGCGTCCATAAGGTCGGTGGATTAGGGAAGCCGGTGCGAATCCGGCGCGGACCCGCCACTGTCACCGGGGATGCCCCCGCAGCGCGCACAGCGCGAGCCACTGGACCGCAACAGCGGTCCGGGAAGGCGCGGAGGGTAGGCCCGGAAGCCAGGAAACCTGCCGCCGACCCAAGCCCAATGAACCCTCGTGGAAAGGGGTCGGCTCCATGCAGAAAACTCGCTTCATGCTCCCCGTAGTGTCGGTGGCGGCGTCGTTGACGCTCGCTCTCAGCCCAGGCGTCCCGCTGGCATCGGCGGACGAACCCGCGACCGTGACCGTCCGGGTCGAGGGCGAATCCGGCACGCTGCTCGCACCCACCTTGGTGAGCACGACCGGCGCGCCGGTCGTCAAGGACGGCAAGTCCGAAGACTCCTGCTCGGGATACGACGCCGTCGGGGCGCTCGAGATCGCGACCGGCGGGAACTGGGCCGGCACCTGGTTCAGCGGCTTCGGCTACAGCTGGGAAACGATCCTCGGCGAGAGCCACACCTTCGCGGGCAAGAGCTACTGGGCCTTCTGGCAGAACGACGCCTACTCAGAAAGGGGCATCTGCGAAGCGACCCTGCACAGCGGCGACACGCTGCTCTTCGCGCCCGCGAGCGCGGCCGAAGGAGCGCCGACCCCCGAACCGCTCGGCCTGCAGGCGCCCTCCGAAGCGGCCGTCGGCGAAGCCGTGCCGGTCACGGCGCTCGCCTACGCCAACGCGACCGGCGCTCCGGCCCCCGCCTCCGGCGCGGCGATCGGCTACGAAGGCAAGACCGTCGAAACCGACGGCGCCGGCCACGCCACGCTCGTCTTCGCGCACGCCGGCTCGCAGCCGCTCGGCGTCTCGAAGCCGGGGGCGGTGCGTGACGAGTCGAGCATCTGCGTGCGCGCCGCGGGCGAAACCAGCTGCGGCTCGGGCGGCCCCGCGGGGGCCGGCGGGGTCAAGGGCTACACGGGAGCCACCGCCCCCTACAAGGGCCCCTTCGCGCTCGTCGCCGACGTGACGAGCCTCTCGGGCGGCCGCAGCTACCGCCGCGGCCACGCGCCGCGCCTGATCGCCGGGCGGATCAGCTCGCACAGCGCCGTCACCTCCGTGAGCCTCGCCCTGCGGCGGACGTACAGGGGGCGCTGCTTTGCCTACGACGGCGCCCGCGGGCGCTTCGCGCGGGCGCGTTGCGGCAGCGCGGCGTTCTTCGCGGTCGCCAAGGAAGCGTCGTTTTCCTACCTGCTCCCGGCCGCGCTGCGGCCCGGGCGCTACGTGCTCGACGTGCAGGCGGCGGACACCGCCGGTAACTCCCTGACCCTCGCCCGCGGGACCTCGCGTCTCGTCTTCCATGTCCGCTGAGCGAAGCCGCACGAAGGCAGCGAGGGTGGCGGCATCGCTCGCCGCCCTCGCGCTGGTCGCGGCGGTGGCTAGCACGACGGGCGCCGCTGCACGCCCGTCGCACGCCGCACGCGGGCGTGGCGCTCCGGCGCATGCGGCGTTCAGCCTGAACCCCGGTCCCGCGATCTACATCATGGTCGTCGGCGCGGGCAACGTCGTGCTCGAACCGCCGTCCGGCACGAGCGTGCCCGAAACGGCGATCGTGACCTCGCGGGGGCCGTGCGGGATCGCGCTGGGCACCCCGCTCGGCGCGCTGGTCGCGCGCCGCCGCACGGGCGGGCTGCCTTTCGCGGTGCGCGACTACGGCCACTGCACCCGCTCGCCCGCGAACTCCGGGCAGCTGTTCGTCTACTCCTACGACGGGGAGACCAACCACGGGCAGAACGGCTGGGAGTACAAGGTCAACAACCGCTCCGGGACCGCCGGCGCGGCCGATCCCGCCGGGCCCTTCGGCAACGGCCACGTGCTCGCGCCCGGCTCCCAGCTGCTCTGGTTCTGGTGCCAGTCCTTCGCCGGCGGCTGCCAGCGCACCCTCGGCGTGGTGGGACCCAAGACGGTCTCGCGCGGCTCCTCGTTCACCGTCACGATCGAGGGCTACGACAACGACGGCCGCGGGATCCCGATGTCCGGCGCGCGCGTGAGCTTCGCGGGCGCCTCGGCGGTGACCCGCGCCGGCGGACGCGTCACGTTCCGCGCGCCCTCGCGCGCGGGCATCGTCTCGGTACGGGCCACCCGCTCGGGCTCGGTTCCGGCCTTCCCGAAACCGATCGTGGTGCGGTGAAGAGCGCCGCCGCGCCGGCGTTGCTCGGCTGCGTGCTCGCGCTGGCCGGCTGCGGCCTCGGCGCCGGCGCCGCGCCGAGCGCGGTCCGGCTACTCGTCACCCGCGACTTCGGCGCGAGGGTCCTCGACGACGTACCCCGGCCGAAGCTCGCCGGCGAAGAGACCGTGATGAGCCTGCTGCTGCGAAACGACTCCGTCACGACCCGGTTCGGGGGCGGCTTCGTGCAGTCGATCGGCGGCCTCGATGGAGGGACCGAAGGCAGTCGGCCCGTCGACTGGTTCTACTACGTCAACGGGATCCAGGCAGAGAAGGGAGCCGCCGAGACGAAGGTCCATCCCGGCGATCACATCTGGTGGGACCGCCACGACTGGAGCCAGACCGAGGACGTCCCCGCCGTCGTCGGCTCCTACCCGGAGCCGTTCCTCAACGGCACCGGCGGCAAGCGGCTGCCCGTCCGCGTGGAGTGCTCGACCGACGCCGGCGGAGCATGCCGCGCCGTCACACACAGGCTCCAGGCCGACGGCGTGCCCGCCGCCACCTCGGCGCTCGGCGCGGGCGGCGGCACCGCGATCCTGCGCGTGCTCGTCGGCTCCTGGGCGGCGCTGCGCGCTGACAGCGGCGCGGCGCCGATCGAGCGGGGCCCGCGCGCGAGCGGCGTCTACGCGACCTTCGGCGCCGCGGGTCGCACGCTCACGCTGCTCGACCCCGACGGCCGGGGCGTGCAGACGCTCAGCGCCGGCGCCGGGCTGATCGCCGCCACGCGCAACGGCGAGGAAGCGCCCGTGTGGGTCGTGACGGGGACCGATCCGGCCGGCGTCCAGCGCGCCGCCGCCGACTTCGCCGAAGCGCCCCTTCACAACCGCTTCGCGCTCGCAGTCGGAGCGCTCGGAGCCGTGCCGCTGCCCGACAGCCAAGCTCCCGCGAAATGAGCATGCTCGCCGCCTCGGCCGGGCTCGCCTACCGGCGCCGCGCGAGCCCCCTGCACGCCGCCCGCGCGACCGTCGCCGCCGCCTACGCCGCCGCGATCGCGCTCGCCGCGCTGCTGCTGGAAAACCCGATCCTGCTCGGCGCGCTGCTCGCGGCGGTGCTCTTCGCCGCCGCGGCCGCCGGCGTCGGGCCGCAGCTGCTGCGCGCGGGGCGCAGGGCGGCGCTGCCCGTGCTCGCGGCGACCGTGCTCGTCAACGCGCTCGCCAGCCGCCATGGGCTCACGGTGTTCGCCCGGCTTGGCGACTGGGTGGTTCTCGGACAGGTCGACCTGACCCTCGAGGCGGTCGTCTACGGCCTCGTCTTCGGTCTTCGGCTGCTCATCGTCACGCTCGCCTGCCTGCTCGCCTTCTGCGCGGCCGACCCCGACGAGCTGCTGCTCGCGGTGCGGCGGATCTCGCCGAGCTCGGCGCTGACGGCGACCCTGGCGACACGTCTCGTCCCGATCCTCGCCCAGGACGCGCGCCGGCTCGCCGAGGCCCAGCGCTGCCGGCCCGACGGTGGCGCCCGCGGCGTGCGCGGGCGACTGGCGATCCTGCGCGCGACCGTCGCCGGCGCGCTCGACCGCTCGCTCGACGTCGCCGCGGTCCTTGAGATGCGCGGATACGGCGCACCCCGCCACGGCGCCGGGGCGTCCGGCGGCGGCGCAGGCGCGCCCGGCCGCGGGTTGCGGCGCGCTCGCGCCGGCCACGACCGCGCCCAGCGGCGCGCGCGACGCCCGTTCTCGCGCCACGACCTGGCGTTCTCGGCCGCGGCGCTCGCGATCCTCGCCTTCGCCCTGCTCGGCGATGCGAGCGGCGCGGCGCGCTTCGACGCCTACCCGCTCGTGTCGATGTCCGCCGGGGCGGGCACGCTCGCGCTCGCTGCGGCGATCCTCGCGACGGCGCTTGTCCCCTTCTCGGACCGCAGGGGGATCGAGCCTTGAGCGTGCTGAGCTTCGAGGGGGTCACGTACGCCTACCCGGGCCGGGACCGGCCGAGCCTGCGCGAGGTGAGCCTCGCGCTCGCGCCGGGCGAGTTCTGCGTGCTGGCGGGTCGCTCCGGGGCGGGCAAGTCGACCCTGCTGCGCGCCGCCGCGGGCCTCGTGCCCCACTTCCACGGCGGCGACTTCGCGGGCCGCGTGAGGGTCGCGGGCCTCGACACCCGCGAGCATCAGCCGGGCGCGATCGGGGCGGTCGCGGGGACGCTGCTGCAGGACCCCGAGACGCAGGTCGTGATGTCGACGGTCCGCGCCGAGCTCGCGCTCGCCGTCGAGAACCAGGGTCGCGCTGCGGGGGCGGTCGCCCGGGCCGTGGAGGAGGTCGCGCTCGCGCTCGGGATCGGCGAGCTGCTCGACCGGCCGACGGCCGAGCTCTCCGGCGGGGAGCTGCAACGGGTCGCGCTCGCCGCCGCGCTCGTCGCGCGGCCCGCGCTCGTGCTGCTCGACGAGCCGACCTCGCAGCTGGACCCCGTGGCCGGCGACGAGCTGATCTGGCAGCTGCGCCGCCTGAACCTGGAGTCCGACACGGCGGTGCTGCTGATCGAGCATCGCCTCGAGCGCTGTCTGGGCGCCGCCGACCGGGTGATCGCCCTGCAGGACGGGGTCCTCGCCTGCGACAGCGACCCCTCGGGGTTCCTCGAATGGGCCGCCGCGAACGACCGCGCCCTGCAGACGCCCGCCGCTCAGCTGATCGAGGGCGCGGGTCTCGCCCCGCCGCCCTCGGGGGTCAAGCAGGCCCGCGCGACGCTGCGCCGCCACGGGCTGCTGCCCGCCCGCGAGGACGGAGCGGGCAGTCCGGCCGAGCAAGCTCGCGAGGAGCCCGGCCCTGGCGGCGGGCCGCTGTCGGGCCTGCGCCGCGCTGTGCGCGCGCGCCGCGCGGACGCTCCCCCGGCGCTCGAGCTGCGCGGGGTGTGGCACGAGCTGCGCGACGGTCCCGCGGTGCTGCGGGGCGTCGAGCTGAGCGTCGCGCCCGGGGAGACGGTCGCGCTGATGGGGCGAAACGGCGCCGGTAAGTCGACGCTCCTGCGTCACGCCGCCGGCCTGCTCGAGCCGACCCGCGGCCGCGTCGCCAGCAGCGGGCGGGTCGCGCTGCTGCTGCAGAACCCCGGCGACTACCTGCTGCACGAGCGCGTCGCCGAGGAGGCTCCGGCGCAGGCGCTCGCACGGGTAGGGCTCCAGGCGCTCGGCGAGCGCAACCCGCGCGACCTCTCGGGCGGCGAGCGCCAGCGCCTCGCGCTCGCGATCGTCCTCGGCGGGGGCGAGCAGGAGCGTCCGGCGGTGCTCGCGCTGGACGAGCCGACGCGCGGGATGGACCGCCTCGCCAAGCGTGAGCTCGCCGCGCGCCTGCGAGCGCTCGCGGGCGAAGGGGTGGCGGTGATCGTCGCGACCCACGACGCCGAGTTCGCGGCCTCCGTCGCGCAGCGCGCCGTGCTGCTCGCCGACGGGCGGCCGATCGCGGACGGCCCGATCGAGGAGATCCTCGCGGGGGGCTGGTACTTCGCGACCGAGACGGCGCGGATCCTCGGCGGCGCGGGCGGCGCGCTGCTGCCCGAGGACGGCGCCGAGCTGCTGCGCGAGGCGCGACGCAGCCCGGCCGTGCTCGCCCCCGAGGGGATGGTCGCCTCGTGAGCTGGCAGCTCGCCTCGCTGCTGATCGTGCTGGCCTCCCTCGCGGGGGGCTTCTGGTGGTATGAGCGCAGCGAGCCCCCGGCCAAGCTGCTCGCCGTCGTCGCGACGCTCGCGGCGCTCGCGGCGCTCGGCCGCGACGCCTTCGCGGCCGTCCCCGACGTCAAGCCGATCACGGCGATCGTGCTCGTCGGCGGCCTCGCCTTCGGCGCCCGTCCCGGCTTCGCGATCGGGGCGATCTCGGCGCTCGCCTCGAACATCCTGCTCGGCGAGGGGCCGTGGACGCCTTGGCAGATGCTCGGCTGGGGGCTCGTCGGCCTGCTCGGGGCGGGGCTCGGCGCGCTGCTCGGCGAACGCACCCCACCCGCGCTGCTGCTGGGCGTGGCCTGCGCGTTCGCGGCCGAGGCCTTCAACCTCGTGATGGACGTCTCGACGTGGACGACGATCGGCGCGCACAGCCTCGCCGCCTTCGGCGTCGTGCTCGGCACGGCCCTCGCCTTCGACCTGACCCACGTCGGCGCGAGCTTCCTGTTCGGGCTCCTCTTCGGCTCCACGCTGCTGCGGATGCTCAGGCGGGTGCGGCTGCGGCTGCAGATCAGCTGGAGTGAGACGAGCGGGCCTGCCCGCCCGCAGGGCCGCCCGCTCGGGGCCGGGGTCCTGCTCGGCGGCCCGCCCACGGCGCTCGTGCTGCTCGTCTGCGTACCCGCGCTCGCGCTCGGGCTGACCGCGTGCGCGAACGCGACGAAGGCGCCGGCTTCGGCGCCGGCGCCGGCGCGCGACGCGCGGGCCGCGATCGGCCGCGAGATCGCCTACCTGGCAAGCGCCCAGAACGCCGACGGCGGCTTCGCGGGCGCGCCGGGCCTGCACAGCAGCGAGCTCTACTCCGCCTGGGCGGCGATCGGCCTGGCGGCCGCGGGCCGCAACCCGACGACGCTCAGCAAGGGCGGGCACACGGTGCTCGACGCGATCGAGGGCGAAGCCTCGGGCCTGAGCGGCGCCGGCGACCTCGAGCGCTCGATCCTCGCGCTGCGCGCGTGCGGCGCGCCGGCGAGCGCGCTGCCGGGCGCGAACCCCGTCAAGCGCCTGCTCGCCTTCCGCTCCCGCGACGGATCGTTCGGCGACCTCTCGAACCTGACCGCGTTCGGGATCCTCGCGCTGCGCGCGGCCGGCTACGGCCCGCGCACGCCGGCGGTCGCCGGGGCGGCGAGGTGGCTGGCCCGCCAGCAGGGCTCCGACGGCGGCTTCGGCTTCGGCCTGCGCGGCAGCGGCAGCGACGTCGACGACACCGCCGCGGCGATGCAGGCGCTGGCGGCGGCCGCCAGGCACCGCGCCGACACCCTCGCCCGGGCCGTGCGCTTCCTGCGGCGAGCCCAGAACCTCGACGGCGGCTTTCCGCAGGAGCGGGGCGGCTCATCGAACGCCCAGTCGACCTCGTGGGCCGTTCAGGGGCTCGTCGCGGCCGGAGTCGACCCCGCCAGTGTCCGCCGCGCCGGCAGCGCGAGCCCGCTCTCCTACCTGGAGAGCCTCGTCCTGCCCGACGGATCGGTCCGCTACTCCCGGACGGGCGCGCAGACGCCGGTGTGGGTGACGGCCCAGGCGCTCACGGCGCTCGCCGAGGAGCCGTTCCCGATCGGGCCGCCGCAGGGCTGAAGGCTCCGCGCGGCACGCGAGCTGTGTTTCAGGCGGCCTTAACGATCTCTCCTACCCTCTCAGGGGATGAGCGGCCAGGCCTACAGCTCCCCTGCGGGCAGCCCGCCCGTGGAGAGGGTCGGCGGTCCCGGCCGCGGCCCGCTGAGCGCGCTCGGGGTGGCCGCCGTCTGCGTGGTGGCGCTGGCGGCCGTATGGGCGATCGCGGAGCTGATCCCCGCGGTGCAGCTCAAAGACGCCGTCACGCTCCACCGCTTCACGACGCTCAGCCGGCCCGGCGTCGACTCGGTGGCGGAATTGCTGCTCCACCTGCTGGACCCGGCGCCGTTCGTCCTGTGGGGCATCGCGCTCGTCGCCGTCGCGCTCGCCGAGGAACGGCCGCGGGCGGCCGTGGCGGTCGCGATCGTGCTCGCTTTGGCGCCGTTCAGCGCCGACCTGCTCAAGCCGCTGCTCGCGCACAAGCACGACCACGTCGGCGGCGCGGTGATCGGCGCCGCCTCCTGGCCCAGCGGGCACTCGACCGCGGCGACGGCGCTCGCGATGTGCGCGGTCCTGGTCGCGCCGCCGCGGCTGCGCAGGCCGGTGGCGGTCCTCGGCGCCGTCTTCGTGATCGCCGTCGGGATCTCGCTGCTCGTGCTCGCCTGGCACATGCCGAGCGACGTGATCGGGGGGATCCTGCTCTCGACCCTGTGGATGGCGCTCGCGGTCGCCGCGTTGCGCGCCTCCGAGCGGGTGCGCCCGAGCCGCGGCGGCTCCGTCGAGCAGGCGCGCGCCGTGTCTGCGGCGTCCTAGCCGCGGGCGCTCAGGACGCGCTCGTGCCGTGCGAGCCGGGAGCCCACAGCGGCTCCGAGCCCTCCTCAGCGGCGTGGTTGGCGGCGCGGCTGAGGATGAAGAGCAGATCGGAGAGGCGGTTCAGGTAGCGGACGGCCTCGGGGTTTCCGTCCTCGACGGCGATCGTGCGGCGCTCCGCGCGGCGGCAGACCGTGCGGCAGACGTGCAGGTGGGCCGCCGCGGGGGTCCCGCCGGGGATCACGAACGAGCGCAGCGGCGGCAGGCGCTCGTTGACCTCGTCGCAGGCCGCCTCCAGCCAGGCGGTGTACTCGCCGGTGACGCGCAGCCGCTCACGGGCCTCCTGCTCGGAGGCGCCCTCCGGCGGAGGCACGGAGAGGTCCGCGCCGACGTCGAGCAAGTCGTTCTGCACGCGCGCGAGCCACTCGGCGAAACGCGCCGGCATGCCCTCGGCGAGCAGCGCGAGGCCGATCTGGGCGTTGAGCTCGTCGACCGTCCCGTACGCCTCCACCCTCGGGTGCAGCTTGGAGACACGGCTCATGTCTCCGAGGTGGGTGTCCCCGCCGTCGCCGAGCTTGGTGTAGATGCGTGTGAGGTTTACGGTCATGTGCTGTGGGCTGCGGCTCGAAGCCGGGCCGGATGCGACGAATTGTATGTGGCCGGGCGTTCCGTGCTCCACGTCGGCTGACGGAGTAACCCGCAGGACGAGCAGTCGCCCATCCAGCGGATCAGATACGTTCCCCGACCTCAGATGCGGATCGGAGTCCCGAAGGAGACCGCCGCGGGAGAGCATCGTGTCGCGCTCGTTCCCGAGGTGGTCGGCAAGCTGCAGGCCAAGGGCCTCGACGTCGTCGTGCAGAGCGGCGCCGGCGAGGACGCCCTGTTGGGCGACGACGCCTACGCCGCCGCGGGCGCGATGATCGCGCCGGACGCGGCGAGCGTGTGGGGCTGCGACGTGGTCGTGACGATCGCCCCGCCGGACCCGGAGGCGATCCGGGGCCTGGCAAAAGGCTCGATCCTGATCGGCTTCCTTCAGCCGCTGACGAGCCCGCAGACGACCAAGGCGCTCAGGGACACGGGCGCGACGGCGTTCGCGATGGAGGCGATCCCGCGCATCTCGCGCGCCCAGGCGATGGACGCGCTGTCCTCGCAGGCGAACGTCGCCGGCTACAAGGCGGTGCTGCTCGGCGCCGAGGAGATGGGGCGCTTCTTCCCGATGCTGATGACCGCGGCGGGCACGATCCCGCCCGCGAAGGTGCTCGTGCTCGGCGTCGGCGTGGCGGGCCTGCAGGCGCTCGCGACGGCCAAGCGCCTCGGTGCGCGCACGACGGGCTACGACGTGCGGCCGGAGGTCGCCGAGCAGGTCGAATCGCTTGGCGCTGCATGGCTCGACCTCGGAATCGAGGCGGCAGGCGAGGGCGGCTACGCGCGTGAGCTGACCGACGAGGAGCGCGCCCAGCAGCAGCAGGCGCTGACCGACGCGATCAAGGGCTTCGACGTGGTCATCACGACCGCGCTCGTGCCGGGGCGCCCCGCGCCGCGGCTCGTCACCGCCGAGGCGGTCGAAGGCATGAAGCCCGGCAGCGTGATCGTCGACCTCGCCGGCGAGTCCGGCGGCAACTGCGAGCTGACCGAGCCCGGCCAGACCGCGGTCAAGCACGAGGTCAAGATCGTCTCGCCGCTCAACCTTCCGGCCGACATGGCCGAGCACTCCTCGCAGCTGTTCGCGCGCAACGTCCAGGCTCTGCTCGACCTGTTCGTCGGCGAGGACGGGAACCTGCAGCTCGACTGGGAGGACGAGATCGTGAAGGGTGCCTGCGTGACGAAGGACGGCGAGATCCTCAACGAGGGCGCCAAGCGCGCCGTGGAGGCGTCGGCGTGATCCTCGCGAGCACCCTCACCACGAACCTCGCGATCCTGGTCCTCGCCGGGTTCATCGGCTTCGTCGTCATCTCGAAGGTGCCGAACACGCTGCACACGCCGCTGATGTCCGGCACCAACGCGATCCACGGGATCGTCCTGCTCGGCGGTCTGTTGATCGTCGGCCTGTCGGGCAACGGGACGTTCAACAAGATCATCCTCGTGATCGCGATCGCGTTCGGGACGATCAACGTCGTCGGCGGCTTCCTGGTCACCGACCGGATGCTCGAGATGTTCAAGTCCAAGCCCAAAGCGGGCGGGGACGGCGGGGAGAAGAAGTCCTGATGAACCTCCCGATGGCAAGCTTCCTGCAGGACACGAGCTTCCTCGACGTCCTCTACATCATCGCCTTCGCGCTCTTCATCCAGGGCCTGCGGGGCCTGTCGGGACCGACGACCGCGGTCCGGGGCAACCGGATAGCGGCGGTCGGCATGGCGATCGCCGTGATCGCGACGCTGCTGAACCAGAACGAGGGCAACTGGGGCCTGATCGTGCTCGGCGTGGCGATCGGAACGGCCGTCGGCGTGCCGGCGGCGCGCCAGGTGAAGATGACCGCGATGCCGCAGATGGTGGCGCTGTTCAACGGCGTCGGCGGCGGCGCCGTGTTCCTGATCTCGTGGTCCGAGTTCCGGCTCTCGGGCGGCTTCGTCGACACGCCCACCTACATCACGATCTTCTCGCTGTTCGCGGCGATCGTGGGCTCGGTCTCCTTCTGGGGCTCGAACATCGCCTTCGGCAAGCTTCAGGAAATCATCCCCGGCAAGCCGATCACGCTCGGCGCGGGCCAGCAGTTCGTCAACCTGATCCTGCTCGTCCTGGCCGTCGCCGCGGGCGTCGCGATCGCGGCCGGGAGTCACTCCGAGGGGCTGTTCATCGGCATGCTGATCTGCGCGGCGCTGCTCGGCAACGCGGTCGTGCTGCCGATCGGCGGGGCCGACATGCCTGTCGTGATCTCGCTGCTCAACGCCTTCACGGGCCTCTCGGCTGCGGCCACCGGGATCGCCCTGAACAACCCGGCGCTGATCGTCGCGGGGATGATCGTCGGGGCCTCGGGAACGATCCTCACGAACCTGATGGCGGTCGCGATGAACCGCTCGATCCCGGCGATCGTCGCGGGCGGCTTCGGCGGCGGCGGCGCGGTCGAGGGCGCTAGCGGGGCGGGCGAGCACGCCGGCACGGTCCGCTCGACGACCGCGGCCGACGCGGCGATCCAGCTCGCCTACGCGAACCGCGTCGTGATCGTGCCCGGCTACGGGATGGCCGTCGCCCAGGCCCAGCACGCCGTTCGCGAGCTCACCAAGGAGCTCGAAAAGCGGCAGGTCGAAGTGAGCTACGCGATCCACCCGGTCGCGGGCCGCATGCCCGGCCACATGAACGTGCTGCTGGCCGAGGCCGACGTGCCCTACGACCAGCTGAAGGAGATGGAGGAGGCGAACCCCGAGTTCCAGCGCACCGACGTCTCGCTCGTGATCGGCGCCAACGATGTGACGAACCCGGCCGCCAAGTCCAATCCGTCCTCGCCGATCTACGGGATGCCGATCCTCGAGGTCAACGACAGCCACGCGGTGATCGTGATCAAGCGCTCGATGAACCCCGGCTTCGCGGGCATCGAAAACGAGCTCTACTACGACCCGAAGACCGAGATGCTGTTCGGCGACGCCAAATCGGCCGTCGCGGACATCACCGCGGAGCTGGCGAACATCTAGGCAAGGTCGGGCGGGCGCTCCGTGCCCGATCCGGCCCACGCGAGGGCTGCGGGGCCGGAACACGAGCCGACCCCAGCGGAGGGCGGGCGCAGAGAGACGACTCCGAGCGCGTGTAGCTTGAGCTCATGCCTGCTCAGCCGACGGTCCTTTGGATGCCGGGCGGCGTTCGCACCGAGATCCACCTGAGCGGCGAGGACACCGCCGGCGCCTTCTGCCTGCTTCGCGACACGCTGCCGCCTGGCTGGGCGCTGCCGCCGCACCGACACCCCGAGGCGGCCGAGACGATCCACGTGATCGAGGGCGAGCTCGGCTACTCGCTGCAGGGCGGCGAGGAGCGGGTCGCCACCGTGGGGGAGACGGTGCACGTGCCGGCCGGAGTCCAGCACGCGACCCGCAACGCGGGCCCGGGGGTGCTCAGCCGGCTCGTCCTCTTCAGTCCCGCCGGGATGGAGCGCTTCTTCCTCGAAGCGGGTGCTGAGAGCCCCGAGGCGAGCGACCCCCGAAAGGCGCTCGAGGCGGCGCTTCGCAACGGCTGGGAGTTCGGCTAGCGCCGGGACCGCTGCTGGCGCCCGGCGAGGAGGACCTGAGGGCGGGCCTGGCGCTCTTCGGGCGTACGCCTGGACTAGGCGCGTTCGACGCCGTGCTCGCGGCCACGGGGCTGAACGCCGGCGTCACGGCGCTGGTCTCGGCAGACGTCGCGTTCGCCGCGGTGCCGGGGATCGCGCACGTCCTGCCGGACGCGGCCGGGGTCGCCACGCTGATCCCGGCCTGACGGCGGCGCTGTCTCGCCCTCCGGCGCTCAGCCGGCGTCGGGGAGGGCGGCGAAGTCGCGCTTGGCCTTCCGGTACCAGCCCATCCCGGCGAGTGGGTTCTTCCACCTGCCCTGCATCTCCTCCAGGGCGTCGCGGTGAGCCTCGTCGCCGGCGGCGACCGTCTCCTTCAGGTGGGCGTCCTGCGCCTTGATCACCTCGTTGGCGTTCTTCCCGCGGTGGGGGAGATCGCAAGGTCCTCCCAGTTGCCTGCAAGTCATCGTCTTCATCGGGCTTTCGGCCTCCCTTCGATCGGTCTCGTCCTCGACGCTAGCGCCGGTCTCCGTCGAGCGTTTATCCGATCCTGCTCGGTCGCGGCTCGGGGGCCCGACACGGAGGACCTCTCGGCCGCTTCGCCCTCTGCGAGACTTGCCGGCGTGATAGCGCGCAGCCAAGCACTGGCGGCTTTGCGGTCGGACGAGTTCGACGTCGTCGTCGTCGGCGGCGGGATCACCGGCGCGGGCGTCGCCCTGGACGCGGCCTCGCGCGGCTACAGCGTCGCCCTGCTCGAGCGCGCCGATTTCGCCTCGGGCACGTCGAGCCGCTCGAGCAAGCTCGTCCACGGCGGACTGCGCTACCTGCAGAACTTCGACCTCGGCCTGGTGCGCGAGGCGCTGCTGGAGCGCCAGCTGATGGTCGCCCTGGCGCCGCACCTCGTCAAGCCGCTGCCGCTCGTCGTGCCGGCCTTCGACGGCGCCAAGCCAGACCGTCTCATGGGGGTGGGGCTGAATCTCTACGACGTGATGGCCGTCGACCGCGACCGGCTGCGCTCGCGCCGCGGCAGGCGCGAGCGCAAGGCGGCGGAGCGCGCGCAGGGCAACGGCGCCGTCGAGGCGGCGGACCAGAGCGCCGTCAGCAGGCAGGAGTCTTGGAGCCCCGCTCGTCACCGCGTCATCTCCGGCGAGGAGGTGCTCGAGCTGCTGCCGGCGCTGGCGGCTCGCGAACCGACCTCCGGCTACCTCTTCTACGACTGCCAGACCGACGACGCGCGGCTCGTCCTGACCGTGCTGGGCGAGGCCGAGCGGTTCGGGGCCGTGTGCGCGAACCGGCTCGACGTGACGGGGCTGATCGACGAGGGAGGCCACGCGGTCGGAGTCCACGTCCGCGACATCGAGACGGGCGAGAGCTTCGACGTGCGGGCCGCGAACGTCGTCAACGCGACCGGCGTCTGGGCCGACCAGCTGCGGCCCGAGGAGCTGGCCCTCGAGGCCGAGCTGCCCTCGATCCGGCCCAGCCGGGGCACCCACATCACGATCCGCCACTCCGACCTGCCGCTCGTCGGCGGGGCGATCGTGCCGGCCGGGAGCGGCCGCTCGATCTTCGCCCTGCCGTGGCTCGGCCACGCGCTGATCGGCACGACCGACAACGACTACGAGGGCCCGCTCGAGCACATCGAGCCCTCCGGCGAGGACATCGTCTACCTGCTCAAGGCCGTCAACGAGTTCTTCGGGTCGAGCTTCGGCCCCGCCGACCTGACCGGCGCCTTCGCGGGCGTGCGCCCGCTGATCTCGACCGGCGATCCCAAGAAGTCGGTCGACATCTCCCGCAAGGCCGAGCTGTACGAGACCTCCTCGGGGATGATCACGATCACCGGCGGCAAGCTCACGACCTGGCGTCGGATGGCGAAGATGACCGTCGACCGGATGGTCGAGCGCGAAGCCCGCGAGGCGCCCTGCCGCACGCACGAAATCCCGCTCGGACAGGCGCTCGCGGCGGAGGAGATGCCGCGCGTCGAGGGGGTCGCGGAGGAGGCCTACGAGGCGCTCGCCGGCCGCTACGGACACGGCGCCCTGACCGTCCTCTCGATCGCCGCCGAGCGCGGGGAGCTGGCGCAGCCGATCGTCCCGGGCTGCCCCGATCTGCTTGCCGAGGTCGCCCTCGCCGCCCGCCACGAGCAGGCGAGGAGCATCGGCGACGTGCTGCTGCGCCGCACCCGGCTCGGCCTGCTCGCTGCGCGCGCGCTCGTCGCGGGCCGCGACGGTCCCGTCGGACGCGTCGCCGACGTGCTGGCACGAGAGCTCGGCTGGGACGAGGCGCGCACCGCGGCCGAGCTTGGCGCCTTCGAGGCCGAGGCGGCCGCCGAGGGCATCGCCGCGGGCGTCACCGGGACGGCCGGGGTGGCGGGCGAGGGCGCGGCGTGACGATCGTGCCGCGGCGCCTGCGGGCGGCCGGCCTCGACACCGAGATCGGGCCGCGGCCGTGGCTGATGGGGGTCGTCAACGCCTCGCCCGACTCCTTTAGCGACGGCGGCCTGCACGCGGGCCTCGACGCCCAGCTGCGTCTCGCCGAGCGCCTGCTCGCAGACGGCGCGGACCTGCTCGACATCGGCGGCGAGTCGGCCTCCACCGGCCGGCCGCCGGTGCAGGCCGAGCAGGAGATCGAGCTGGTCACGCCGCTGATCGAACGGGTCGCGGGAGAGTTGGGGGCGGTCGTCTCGGTCGACACCTACAAGCCCGCGGTGGCGCGCGCGGCGGTCGCGGCCGGCGCGAAGATCGTCAACGACGTGAGCGGCCTGCGCGACCCCGGCCTGGCGGACGTCTGCGCGCAGACCGGCGCGGGGCTCGTCCTGATGCACACCGCGGCGGCGCCCCGGGAACGTCGCCAGGACCCGGACCTGTACGCCGACGTCGCGGCCGAGGTGAGCGCGTTCCTCGCCGAGCGGATCGAGCTCGCCCTCGAGCGGGGGGTGGGCCGCGAGCAGCTGATCCTCGACCCCGGCCCGGACTTCGCGAAGACGCCCGCCCAGACGATCGCGCTGCTCGCCGCGGCGGAGGACCTGGAGCGGTTCGCCCGCCCGGTCCTGATGGCGATCTCCCGCAAGGACTTCATCGGCGCCCTGACCGGGCGCCCGCCCCGCGAGCGGGGAGCCGGGACGCTCGCCGCGCTCGCCCACGGCGTCGACAGCGGCGCCCACATCTTCCGCGTCCACGACGTGGCGGCGGCCGCCGACTTCCTCACGGTGCTCGCTGCCCTGAGGGGTGAGGAGACGCCCTCGGAGTCGCTGCGGCTCGGCGAGGAGATCCGCTATCAGCGGGCCGGCGCGGCGGACGCGACCACCTGAGCCGATAGGCTGAACGCCGTCAACGGGTGCCCGCCGCTGTCCAACGCGGAGGGACGCCAACCGCCCATCCGAAAAAGGAGAGCAACACCATGGCTGTACTCGACCGCTCCGAGCTGGAGGCGAGCCCTCTCGCCGACCTCCACGCGATTGCCGACCAGGTCGGCCTCGAAGGTTTCAGGCGCCTGCGCAAGGCGGATCTGATCGACGCCATCCTCGGCGAGTCCGGGGAGAGCGGGGGCGCCGCCTCCGACGAGTCCGAGGAGCGCCCCAAAGCCCGCCGCCGCCGCGCCCCTCGCCCACGCCGCGGACGGCGTGAGGAGGAGGACGTCGACGGCGACGCGGAGGAGGAGACGGAGGCTTCCGCCGACGTCGACGACACAGAGGAGGCGGACGACGGCGACCGCGGTCGCGAGCGCTCCCCCCGTCGCGGGCGCTCCCGGGGCGGGCGCGGCGAGAGCGCCGGGCGCCGCTCGGGCCGCGGCGGCGAAGGCCGGGGCGGCGAAAGCCGTGGTGGCGAAGGCCGAGGCGGCGAAGGTCGCGGCGGGGAGGACCGCGAGGCCGAGGCGCGAGTCGCCGAGGGCGTCGTGGAGGTGCTCGGCAACGGCTCGGCGTTCCTGCGGGTCGACCCGCCCGAGCCCTCCGACGACGACGTCTACATCTCGGCCGCGCAGGTCCGCCGCTGCGAGCTCGTCTCCGGCGATCGCGTGAGCGGCCCGGTCCGCACGCCGCGGCGCTCCGAGCGCTATCCCTCGCTGGTCCGCATCGACACGATCAACGGGACCTCCGCGGACGCCGTCTCCGACGGGGCGCGCTACGAGGACCTGCCGGTCGCGTGGCCGACGGAGCGCCTGGAGCTCGGCTCCGAGGACAAGACGCTCGAGGCGATCCAGTGGCTCACCCCCCTCGGCAAGGGCTCGCGGGCGACGATCGTCGGGCCCCGCGGGGCCGGCAAGTCCGAGACGCTGCGCCGGCTCTACGAGGCCCTGAAGGACAAGGAGGGCATCGAGGTCAGCGTGGTTCTCGCGGGTGTCAGGCCCGAGGAGATCGCCGACTGGCAGGCGGAGAGCCCCGCCCCGGTCGCGGCGCTCAGCTTCGCTGCCTCCGGCGACACGCAGGCCCAGGCGGTCGAGCGGGCGCTCGACGCCGCGCGCCGCGTCGCCGCCCGGGGCGCGGACGCGGTCGTCTTCATCGACGGCCTCGACGGTCTCCCCGTAGCGGCCGCCCGCCGTTCGCTGGCCGCCGCGCGCAACCTCAAGGACGCGGGGTCGCTGACGGTCGTCGCCACGGCCTCCGCGCCGCTCGGCGGCGAGACGACCGTGATCGCGCTCGACCCCGAGCTGGCGGCAGGCGGCGGCCAGCCGATCATCGACCTCGCCGCCAGCTCGACCCTGCGCGTCGAGCTGCTGGTCGGCGAGAAGGACGCCGAGGCGATCGCGAAGGCGCGGGCGAAGGCGTTGAAGGGGTGACGTCCCCACTCACAGTCGCCTGTGCTTCGCACGGGCGACTGTGAGCGTGGCCGCCACACCGCCGCCGGCAGATGAGCGCCGTCGGGTCGGTGGGTGGAAGCTCGATGTCCGCTCCGCGCGGGCCGGGCAAACGAGCCTGCGGCATGCCCGCGGCGAAACCGAGCCCGTGGTACGCCGCGGCTTCAGGGAAAGCGGACAGCGGGGACCGGCTGCCCGCGGCGCTCGGCTTCGCGCTTGAGCCGCGGGGCGAGGGTTCGTCCCTTGCGCATGAAGCCGAACGCGATCTGAGCGCGGTTGCCGGTCAGCGACCAGTCGGCGAGCGCGCGCTCGACGTGCAGGCGCGCGGCGCCGGGCTCGCCCGGCGCGAGCGTGCCGACGAGCGTGTGGTTCTCCTGCGAGGTGAAGGCCGGGTCGTGGCCGTGCACGGTGAGGCAGGCTCGACCGGGGGACAGCGGAGGGGCTCCGGGGCCGAAGGAGAGCGGCACCTCGTCCTGCGCGAGCGCTCCGGCCGTCACGGGGATGCAGACGGGGAAGCCGTCCTCCGCCACGTACGTCAGATCGGCCAGCGGCAGCTCCTCAAGCGCCCGGGCCGCTACCGCCCGCCAGTCGGCCGGGGGCGCGAGCCACGCCGCCGGGCGATCACCCGCGGGCGCCGGATCGGACGCCGGCTCCGGCAGCGAGGGATCCGCGCGCCATTCGCGGGGCGGGGCGGCGAGCCGGCGGTCCTCCCACCACAGGATCCGCCGCGGTGAGATCTCGACCCAGATCCGCGCGTAGTAGAAGGCCATGCGCCTGAGCAGGAAGCGCGGCTGGCCTTTCGTCGCCGCCGGCAGCTTCGCCGAGGCGACCCGCACGTAGCGGTCGGTGTTCGCCTGCAGGTCGGCGTCGCGCACCGCGGCGAGTCCCTGGACGAGGACGACCGGCGCGGCGCCGACGCCGATCGTGTCGGCGAACAGCAGCGCGACCTTCGGGTTGCCCCGCGCGCGTTCGGCTTTCGCCGGGTAGGACAGGCCGGTCGACACGTCCAGCGTTCCGGCGCCGCGGTAGGGGGTGCTCGGCACCGTCACAGGCCGTCCGCTGGGCGTCAGGCTCGCGTACTCGCAGGTGATCGCGTCCTCGAAGACGCCGGTCAGCTCTGCCGGCCAGTCGAAGGCGCCGTCGTCCGCCCCGGGGGGTGGTGCGGCTGCCATCGGAGCTCTAGCGGCGGTAGGCGACCCGTGCCCAGGTGGGCTCGGGCGCGAGCTCGATCGGCTCGCCGCCGGGGGCGCCGCTGGGTGCGGGCTGGACGTAGGCGAACGTCCCGGTGCGCTCGTCGAAGCAGACGTTCAGCTCGCCCTCCTTGACGCGCTGGTCGAGCCATGCGCCGCGGAAGACGAGGCGGCGCAGCCAGTGCACGAGCGAGCGCTCCGCGGGGCCGATCAGCTCCGGCCAGCAGTCGTTGACGTGTTCGCCGAGCGCCGAGGCCGGGTCGAGGATCTCGCCGTTGACGGCGAGGTTGACGAGGTCTTCGAGCTCCTCCTCGCCGAGCCGGCCGCCGACGAAGCCGAGCTTCAGCGCCGCCTGCTCACACCGCTGCGAGAAGTCGGCCTCGTTGAACGTGAAGCGCAGCTCCCCGTATTCGAGGACGAAGTCCTCGCCGGAGTCGTAGTTTTCGCGTCGAGCGGTTTCCATAGCGCATACGGAGGACGGAACTTCGCCCCTCGTCGGGATCATACGGCTGGTTCCTCCCGGGGCGACTGTGGTGCAGCGAAAGTTGCACCCCGAGAGGGCTCGCCGGGCTCGCTCGCGGCGCCTGCCGGCGCTGCTCCGGCGGGACCCCCTTCGCCTCGGCGTCCCCTACGCTCTCCTCCGTGGCTCGTCTGACCCAACACGGCCTGCGCAGGGTGCTCGGCACGAGCGCGCTGTTCTCGACCGCCTACGGCAACGTCGGCTCCTCGATCTACTACGCGCTCGGTCTCGTCGCCTCCTACGCGCTGGGCCTGACGCCGGTCGTGTTCGTGATCACGGGGGTGATCTTCTACCTGACGGCCGCGACCTACGCCGAGGCGACCGCGATGTACCCGGAGGCCGGCGGCTCCTCCTCCTTCGCCCGCCACGCCTTCAACGAGCTGTGGTCGTTCTTCGCCGCCTGGGCGCAGATGCTCAACTACACGATCACGATCGCGATCTCCGCGTTCTTCGTGCCCCACTATTTGGGGGGACTGTTCTGGCCCGCGCTCGAACACGGGCCCGGCGACATCGTCTTCGGGGTCGGCGTCGTGACGGTCCTCTCGCTCGTCAACGTCGTCGGCGTCAAAGAGGCGGCGGGCCTGAACATCGTCCTCGCGATCACCGACCTTGCGACTCAGCTGCTGCTGGTCGGCGTCGGGCTCGCGCTGGTGCTCTCGCCGCACGTCCTGATCCACAACGTGCACCTCGGGGTCGCGCCGAGCTGGAAAGACTTCCTGGTCGCGATCCCCGTCGGGATGATCGCCTATACGGGAATCGAGACGATCTCGAACATGGCCGAGGAGGCGGTCGACGAGACGAAGACGATCCCGAAGGCGATCAAGGCCGTCGTCGCGGCCGTCTTCGCGATCTACGCGGCGCTGCCGATGGTCGCCCTCTCGGCGCTGCCGGTTCACCGGGCGGCGGACGGCAAGTACACGACGCTGCTCGGGACCGACGAGGCCCACGGCGGCTTCGCAGGCGATCCGGTGCTGGGCATCGTCAAGCACCTGCACCTCGGCGCGCTGCAGTCCGCCGGCGAGATCTACGTCGGCATCCTCGCCGCGACGATCCTCTTCATCGCCTCAAACGCGGGCATCATCGGGGCCTCCCGGCTGATCTACTCGATGGGTCTGCACCGCCAGGTCCCCGACCGCCTGAGCCGGCTGCACCCGCGCTTCTCGACGCCGTGGATCGGGATCCTGCTGTTCGGGGCGGTCGCGTGCCTGACGATCATCCCCGGGCAGGCCGAATTCCTCGGGAACATGTACGCGTTCGGCGCGATGCTCTCGTTCACCGTCGCCCACCTCGCGGTGATCCGCCTGCGCCTGATCCAGCCCGAGCGCGACCGCCCGTACCGCGGCCCGGGGACGCTGCGCTTCAAAGGCCGCGAGCTGCCTCTGTTCGCGGTGCTCGGCGGGATCGGCACGGGTCTCGCCTTCGTGGTCGTCACGATCCTGCATCTCACCGTCGCCGCCGCGGGCGTCTTCTGGCTGGCGCTCGGGATGCTCGTCTACGTCGTGTTCCGCCGGCGCCAGGGCCTCGATCTGCGCACGACCCACAAGGCGCCGCGCCCCGAGCGACCGGCGGAGTTCGCCGAGTTCGACTACCGCACGGCGCTCGTCCCGATCTTCGGCGGCGACGTCAGCGCCGAGGCGCTCGGCGCGGCCTCGAAGCTGATCGGCGCGGACGGCGTCGTCTACGCGGTGTTCGTGCTGCCCGTCCCCAGTCAGCTGTCCCTGGAGGAGGGGATGGAGGCCGAGGAGGCCCAGGGTCGCTCGGTGCTAGAGAGCGCCCGCATCAAGGCGCGCCGCTCGGGGATCAAGATCAGGACCGGGCTGATCCGCACGCGGAACCCCGGCTCGGCGCTCGTCGAGCAGGCCGAACGGGTCCACGCCGACGTCATCTACTGGTCGACGATCCACGCCCCCCTCGGCGAGCAGCGGATCGGGCCGACCGCCGCCTACCTGCTCGCCAAGCGCCCCTGCCGGGTCATCATCGAGACCGAGAACAACGGCCCGAGCGAGGATCGCGAGCGGGTCGCCGTGCCAGCCTAGCGGCTCTCCGCCCGATGACGATCCCACGCCTCTCCCTGGCATGCTGAGCCGATGATGGCCCGCGCGCTGCCGCCGATCCTGCTCCGCGCCGAGCGACCCTCGCGCCCGCTCGGCGTGATCGTCTCGCTCGCGACGGTCGCGCTCTCGACGCTGCTCGTCTACCCGCTCAAGCACGTCGCCCCGGTGCAGACGCTCGGCGTCGTCTACCTGCTCGCGGTCGTCGTCGTCTCGGTTCTGTGGGGGCTCGGCTTCGGGGTCGCGACGGCCGTCCTGAGCGCCGCCGCGTTCAACCTCTTCCACCTGCCCCCGGTCGGCGAGTTCACGCTCCGCCACGGTCGCGACTGGGTCGGCCTGGCCGCGTTCGTCGCGGTCGCCGTGGCCGTCGGGCTGGTCGCCGAGCTCGCGCGCTCGCGCGCCCGCGAGCTCGAGGAGCGCCGCCGCGAGGCCGACCTCGCGAGCGAGCTGGCGCAGCTGCTGCTCGGCGCCGAGCACCTGCAGGACGCGCTCGACCCGGCCGCGCGACGGCTCGCCCAGGCGCTCGGGGCCGAGTGGGCCGAGATCCGCCTCGGGGCCGCGGAGCCCAGGGCCGGGGCCGTCGTGCTTGCGCTCAGCGCCGCGGGGGCGACGGTCGGCGCGCTCGAACTGCCCGGGACGCTCCCCGCCGCCGACCTCGACCGCGCGCGCGAGCGGGTGCTGACCCCGCTCGGCTCGATCCTCGCCGCGGCGCTCCACCGCGAGGCGCTTCAGGAGGAGGTGGTCGAGACCGACGCGCTGCGCCGCAGCGACGAGATGAAGACCGCCCTGCTGCGGTCCGTCTCCCACGACCTGCGCACCCCCGTCACGGCGATCCTCACCGCCGCCGGCGCGCTCGACCCGGCCGCGCCGAACAGCGAGACCGTCGCGGAGGTCCGCGACGTCGTGCTCGACGCCGCGACGCGGCTGTGGCTGCTGATCGAGAAGCTCCTCGACCTCTCGCTGCTGCAGGCCGGGCGGGTGGAGCAGGGCGCGGCGTGGTGCTCGATCGAGGACGTCCTGCACGAGGCCGTCGAGCAGACGAGGGCCGGCGAGGTCGACTTCGCGATGTCGATCGAGCGCGACCTGCCCCCGCTTCAGGGCGACCCCGCCCAGCTCGAGCGCGCGTTCGTCAACGTGCTCGAGAACGCGGCCCGCTACTCCGCGGGCAAGCCCGTCTCGGTGCGCGCCCGGGCGGTCGGGGGCCGGCTGCGCGTGCGGATCGTCGACCAGGGCCCCGGCATCGCCGCGGCCGAGCGCGAGCGTGTCTTCCTCCCCTTCTACAGGGGCTCGGACGCCGGCGCGCCCCATCTCGGCTCCGGTCTCGGGCTGGCGATCGCCCGCGGCTTCGTCGAAGTCAACGGCGGGCGCATCGAGGTCGAGTCGGCGCCCGGTCAGGGGACCAGCTTCGTCGTCGAGTTCCCGATCGGGGAGGGGGCGCCCCGGACCGCCGTGCCGGCCGGGCGGGAGGGCCGGTGAGCGGGGAGCGGATCCTCGTCTGCGACGACGACCCGCAGATCCAGCGGGCGCTGCGGCTCGTGCTCCGCGAGGCCGGCTATGAGGTGATCGTCACCGAGACCGGCGAGGAGGCGCTCGACCGCGCGGCCGTGGCGGGCCCACACGCGGCGATCGTCGACCTGATGCTGCCCGACACGCACGGCATCGAGGTCTGCCGGCAGCTGCGCCGCTGGAGCGATCTGCCGATCATCGTCCTCTCCGCGCTCGGCGAGGAGGCGATCAAGATCGAAGCCCTCGAGGCAGGCGCCGACGACTACGTCACCAAGCCGTTCGGCCCGGGCGAGCTCGTCGCGCGCGTGCAGGCCGCGCTGCGCCGCGCCGGACGCGAGCCGACCGAGCCCCGGATCGAGCTCGACGGCCTCGTCATCGACCTCGCCGCGCACGCCGTGTGGCTCGACGGCGAGGAGGTCCGCCTCACGCCGATCGAGTTCTCGCTGCTGCGCGTGCTGGCGCTGAACCGGGGCCTCTTGATGACCCACCGCCAGCTGCTCGTCGAGGTGTGGGGACCCGAGCACGCCGACGCGACGCCGCTGCTGCGCACCCACATCGCCAACCTGCGCGGCAAGCTCGGCGGGGGAGAGGGGAGGCGCAGCTTCATCAGGACCGACGCCGGCATCGGCTACCGGTTCCGCGCCTGAGGCCCGATCGCGGCGGCGATCCCGCATCCGGCTACGCATGTTTCACGGATCTTTGTGAAATCGAGATGCGGTTCGCTCGCT
The DNA here is from genome assembly GCA_035571915.1 of Solirubrobacteraceae bacterium. Taxonomy (GTDB): domain Bacteria; phylum Actinomycetota; class Thermoleophilia; order Solirubrobacterales; family Solirubrobacteraceae; genus Palsa-744. The sequence goes on from DATNBM010000001.1 coordinate 111,141, forward strand.
TCTTGATGAGATCTTCACGCGCCCCGATCTAGCGTCGAGTCATGGCTCGACTCTCCGAGCAGGGCCTGCGCAAGACGGTCGGCGTCTCAGGGATGTTCGCGACGGCCTACGGCAACGTCGGCTCCTCGATCTACTACGCCCTCGGGCTCGTCGCGGCGCACGCGCTCGGCCTCACCCCGCTGGTGTTCCTGTTCGCCGGCGGCCTGTTCGCCCTGACGGCGAAAACCTACGCCGAGGGCGCCTCGATGTTCCCGGAAGCGGGTGGCTCATCGTCCTTCGCCCGCCACGCCTTCAACGACGTCGTCTCGTTCTTCGCGGGCTGGGCCCTGAGCCTCGACTACATCCTCACGATCGCGATCTCCGCGTTCTTCGTGCCCCACTACCTGAGCGCCTTCCCGGGCCTCGGCGCGCTGAAGCACAACCCGGGCGACATCATCGGCGGCCTCGTCGTCGTCGTCGCGCTCACCGGCCTGAACATCCGCGGCCTCGGCGAGTCGGCGAAGCTCAACCTCGTTCTCGCCGTCGTCGACCTCTGCACGCAGGTGCTGCTCGTCGGACTCGGCGCCGTGCTGGTCCTGAACCCGTCGCTGCTCGTCGACCAGGTCCACCTCGGCATGGCCCCGAGCTGGAAGGAACTGATCTTCGCCCTGTCGCTCGCGATGCTCGCCTACACCGGCATCGAGACGGTCGCGAACATGGCCGAGGAGTCCAAGGACCCCGGCACGCAGGTGCCGAAGGCCGTCAACCTCGTCGTCATGGCCGTGCTCGCGGTCTACGCGGGCATCTCGGTCGTCGCGCTGTCCGCCCTGCCGGTGATCCACCATGGCGTCGGCTACAGCGCCGAGCTCAAACAGAGCTTCACCCAGCCGGGCTTCGCGACGGCCCTCGGGCACTTCTTCGAAAACGACCCGGTGCTCGGCGTGATCGAACACCTCGGCCTGCACGGGACCGTGCTGACGATCTCCCGCTACTACGTCGGCCTGCTCGCGGCGACGATCCTGTTCATCGCGACGAACGCCGGGATGATCGGCATCTCGCGGCTCTCGTGGTCGCTCGCGGAGCACCGGCAGCTGCCGCGGATCTTCAGCCAGCTGCACCCGAAGTTCCGCACCCCCTGGTTCACGCTGATCTTCTTCTCGGCCTTCGCGTGCGCGCTGATCCTGTACGGCAACACCGAAGTGCTCGGCAACCTCTACTCGTTCGGCGCGATGCTCTCGTTCACGACCGCGCACGCCGCGATCGTCGCGCTGCGCGTCAAAGACCCCGACCGCGAACGGCCCTACCGAAGTCCCTGGGGGGTGCGGGTCAAAGGGTCGGTGATCCCGATGACGGCGGTGATCGGCGGGGTCGGCACGGCCGCCGCGTGGGTCGCGGTGACGACCCTGCATAGCGAGGCGAGGCTCGTCGGGATCCCCTGGATGATCGTCGGCATGGCGGGTTACTACTACTACCGACGCCGTCAGGGGCTGGACCCGATGAAGTCCTATCGCCTGCCGCGCCCGGAACGTCCCGAGGACTTTCAGGAGCTCGGCTACCGGACCGCCCTGGTGCCGATCTTCGGCGGCGACGTGAGCGCGCAGGCCCTCCACAGCGCCGCCAAGCTGATCGGCGAGGAGGGCGTCGTCTACGCGGTCTTCGTCCTGCCCGTGCCCCGCCAGCTCTCCCTGGAGGCGGGCCTCGAGGAGGAGGAGGCGGCCGGGCGCTCGGTGCTCGAGAGCGCGCGCATCCAGGCGCGGCGCGCGGGGATCACGATCCGTACCGGGCTGATCCGCACGCGCAACCCCGGCTCGGCGCTCGTCGAGGAAGCCGAACGGGTCGGCTCCGACGTCATCTACTGGTCGGCGATCCACGCTCCCGCGAACGAGCACGGGATCGGACCGACAGCCGCCTATCTGCTCAGCCGCAGGCCCTGCCGCGTGATCATCGAGACCGACAACGGCACCCGCAACGGCGTCGCCGACGCGCGCGCCGCGCTCGTCGCGAGCTGACGCCGGGCCCTACCGGCCAAGTGCCGAGCGCAGCGCCTCCTCGAGCTCCGGGTGGCGGAAGGAGTAGCCGAGCATCAGCGGCTTGGCGGGGACGACGCGCGCGCCGCTCGTGATGATCTGGGCCATCTCGCCGTAGAGGGCGCGGAGGGCGAAGCCCGGCACCGGCAGCACGGCCGGGCGGTGCAGGACGCGGCCGAGCGCGTGCGAGAACTCGCGGTTGTCGGCCGGGGCGGGGGCGCTTGCGTTCGCCGGCCCGCTCCAGCGCTCGTCGCCGAGCGCGGCGAGGTAGATCCCGACGACGTCCTCGGCGTGGATCCACGGCAGGAACTGGCGGCCGCCCCCGATCGGGCCGCCGACGCCGAGCTTGAAGGGCGGCAGCATCTTCTCCAGCGCGCCGCCGTCCCCGTCGAGGACGACGCCGGTACGGATCTGGACGACGCGCATGCCGAGCTCGGCAGCGGCCGGCTGGGTCGCGCGCTCCCAGGCGACGCAGACCTCCGCCAGGAAGTCCTCGCCGGGCGGGGCCTCCTCGTCGACGGGCTCCGCGCCGCGTGGGCCGTAGTAGCCGGTCGCCGAGGCCGAGACGAGCGCTCCGGGGCGGTCCTCGGCCGCGCGCAGCCCGGCGATCAGGTTCTCGGTGCCGGTCACGCGGCTGTCGCGGATCGCGCGCTTGGCCGCGGCGCTCCAGCGCTGTGAGACGGGCTCGCCCGCGAGGCTCACGACCGCGTCGCGGCCCGCCAGGGAGCCCGCCGGGGCGGGCTCCGAGAGCAGGTCCCAGCGCTCGGCGCGGACCCGATCGCCGAGCCTCGCGCGGGCCCGGTCGGGGTCGCGCGAGAGCACCGTCACGTCCCACCCCGCGGCGAGCAGCTCGCCCACCAGCCGGGTCCCGATCAACCCCGTCGCGCCGCTCAGGGTGACGCTGCGCTCCGCCATCTCCCCGACCTTAGCGGCCGGGCTGGGAGCGCCCGTCGCCGACGGTCGCGCCGCCGCTCCCGGTGTCCCCGTGGGCGAAGCCGACCTCCTGCCCGGCGAGCGCCGCGCCCGTCGCGCGGGCCTGCTCGCCTACCGCCGCCGCGACGGCCGGGGCGACGTCGCGGTTGAAGACGGACGGAATGATGTAGTCCTCGCGCAGCTCGGACTCGTCGACGATCGACGCGATCGCCCGCGCCGCCGCCATCTTCATCTCCTCGCTGATCGCCCGCGCGCGGACGTCGAGCGCGCCGCGGAAGATGCCGGGGAAGCAGAGCACGTTGTTGATCTGGTTCGGGTAGTCCGAGCGGCCCGTCGCCATGATCCGCACGTACGGGGCCGCCTCCTCGGGGTTCACCTCGGGATTCGGGTTCGCCATCGCGAAGACCATCGCGTCCTTGTTCATCCGCGCCAGCGCCTCGGCGGGCAGCACGCGCGCCCCGGAGACCCCGATCAGCAGGTCGACGCCGTCGATCACGTCGGCGGGAGCGCCGGTGCGGCCTTCGGGGTTCGTCACGTCGGCGAACCAGCGCTTGACCGAGTTCATCGAGCCGTTCACGTAGTCCTCGCGGCTCTTGGACAGCACGCCGCGCGAGTCCGCGCCGATGATGTCGCTCACGCCCGCCGCGCGCAGGATCTTGGTGACCGCGATCCCGGCCGCGCCGAGGCCGATCACGAGCACTTTCAGATCGGCGAGGTTGCGGCCGGTCAGCTTCACCGCGTTCAGCACCGCGGCCATCACCACGACCGCCGTCCCGTGCTGGTCGTCGTGGAAGACGGGGATGTCGAGCTCCGCCACCAGCCGCTCCTCGATCTCGAAGCAGCGCGGCGCGGAGATGTCCTCGAGGTTGATCCCGCCGAAGCCCGGCGCCATCAGCTTGACGGCGTGGACGATCTCGTCGGTGTCGGTCGTGTCGAGGCAGATCGGGAACGCGTCGACGTCGGCGAACTCCTTGAACAGGCAGCACTTGCCCTCCATCACCGGCATCGCGGCTTGCGGGCCGATGTTGCCGAGGCCCAGCACGGCGGTGCCGTCGGAGACGACGGCGACGGTGTTGCGCTTGATCGTGTACTGGAAGGCCTTGTCCTCGTCGTCGGCGATCGCCAGGCAGACGCGGGCAACGCCCGGCGTGTAGACCATCGAGAGGTCGTCCCGGGTCTTCAGCGGGTGCTTGTTGGACTGTTCGATCTTGCCGCCGAGGTGGAGCATGAAGGTGCGGTCGGTGGTGTCGATCACCTCGGCGCCCTCGACCGCGTCGATCGCGGCGACGATCCGCTCCCAGTGCTCCCGGCCGGTCGCGTCGACGACGATGTCGCGCAGCGACTGGCCCGCGTCGGTCTCGACCACGTCGACGGCGCCCACGACGCCGCCCGCCTCGCCGATCGCGCTCGTCGCGCGGCCGAGCACGCCCGGGCTGTCGTCGAGCTTCACGCGGATCGTCAATCGGTACTGGGCGCTGGGGGTTGCGCTCACTTCTCGCTGCTCCCTCGGTCGGTTGGCGGCACGGGATGTTAGGAGGTATCCGCTCCGCGCGGATACGTAGAGTGGGGAGGCATGGCTCAGACGAGCACAGCGGAGCCGCGCTCGCGCGGCGCGGCCGCCCCGGCGGGGCCGGCTTCCGGCGGCGAGCGGCGGCTCTTCCTGATCGACGGGCCGAGCCTCGTCTATCGCGCCTTCTTCGCCCTGCCCGAGTCGATCGCGACCTCGACGGGCGTGCCGACGAACGCGATCTTCGGGTTCGCCTCGATGCTCGTGAAGATCGTCACCGACTACGGCGTCTGCCCGACGGTCGTGGCCTGGGACGCGGGCACCTCGGGCCGCAACGACATCTACCCCGACTACAAGGCGCAGCGCCGCTCGCGGCCGGACCTGCTCAAGGAGCAGTGGCCCGCGATGGAACCGCTCGTCGACGCGTTCGGCTACACCAACGTCCGCATCGAGGGCTACGAGGCCGACGACGTGATCGCCTCGCTGGCCGAGCGGGCGCTGCGCGCCGAGCCGCAGGTGCCGGTGATGATCGTGACCGGCGACCGCGACGTCTTCCAGCTGATCGACGGGGACGGCCTCGTCAAGGTGATGGCGACCGCCCGCGGCATCACCGAGACGAAGATCTACGACCGCCAGGCGGTCGTCGACCGCTACGGCATCGGCCCGGAGCTGATCCCGGACTTCTACGGCCTGAAGGGCGACACCTCCGACAACATCCCGGGCATCCCGGGGATCGGCGACAAGACCGCCAGCGAGCTGCTGCAGAGCTTCGGCACGCTCGAGGAGGTGCTCGCGAACGTCGATCGGGTCAAAGGCGCCAAGCGCAAAGAGAACCTGATCGAGCACGCCGAGGACGCGCGCGTCTCAAAGCAGCTGGCGACGGTGCGGCGCGACCTCGACGTCGACCTCGACATCGCGCTGGAGGCCGCGCGTGAGCCGGACCGCGCGCGGGTGCGCGAGTTCTTCCGCGAGTACGAGCTACGCGATCCGCTGCGGCGTCTGGAGGAAGCGCTCGGCGACGCCGACGCGGCGGCTCCGTCCGGGGCCGCCGAGGTGACGCTGACGGCGACCGTCCGGGCCGGCTCGCCGGCCGATATCGCGAAGCTCGGCAAGGCCGGCGCGGAGCTGTGCGTGGCGGTGGCCGAGACCGAGGCGCCCGAGGGCGAGCTGTTCGCCCAGGGCTCGCCGTGGCGCTTCGCGGTCGCCTGTGACGGCGCGGCGATCGCGGGCGACTGCAGCGGTCCCGAGGAGGTCGTCGCGGGCTGCGCGGGGCGCCCCGTGATCGCCCACGACGTCAAGGCGCTGCGCACCGTCCCCGCCGAGATCGCCCACGACACGCTGCTCGGCGCCTACCTGCTCGAGCCGGCGCGGCGCGGGTACCCGTTCGCGGAGCTGTGCGAAGAGCGGGGCCTGGCGAGCGACCTCGACGACCCCCTCGCCGCCCAGGCGGTGATGCTCGGCGCGCTGGCCGACTGGCAGCGCGAGCAGATCGCCGAGCGCGGCTTGGGAGAGCTGATGGCCGAGATCGAGCTTCCGCTCGTGCCGGTGCTGCGCGAGCTCGAGCTGCGCGGCGTGCGCCTGAACCTCGAGCGGCTCGCCGGCATCACCGAGCGCGTCCGCGCGGAGATCGACGGCCTCGAACGCGAGATCTTCGCGCTCGCAGGGGAGGAGTTCACGATCGGATCTCCCCAGCAGCTCGGCGAGATCCTCTTCGAGCGGCTCGGCCTGTCACGCAAGCGGCGGGGCAAGACCGGCTACTCGACCGACGCGCGGGTCCTGCAGGCGATCCGCTCCGAGCACGAGATCGTCCCCAAGATCGAGCGCTGGCGCGAGCTCTCGACGCTGATCAAGACCTACCTCGACGTGCTGCCCGAGCAGGTCGACGCGCAGTCGCGGATCCACACCACCTTCCTGCAGGCCGTCGCCCAGACGGGACGGCTGTCGAGCACCAACCCGAACATGCAGAACGTCCCGATCCGCACCCCCCTCGGCCGCGAGATCCGCGGCTGCTTCGAGGCCGAGCCCGGCGCGCTGCTGATCTCCGCCGACTACTCGCAGATCGAGCTGCGGGTGCTCGCCCAGGCCGCCGGGGAGGACGCCCTGATGGAGATCTTCAAACGCGGCGAAGACGTCCACACGGCGACCGCCTCGCGGGTCTTCAACGTGTCCGCCGATGCGATCGATCCGGGGATGCGCTCGAAGGCGAAGATGATCAACTACGGGATCGTCTACGGGCTCTCCGACTACGGCCTCGCCGACCGCCTCAACATCCCTCGCGAGGAGGCCAAGGAGTTCATCGACGCCTACCTCGAGCGTTTCCCCCGCGTGGCCCAGTTCATGGCCGCGACGATCGAGCGGGCCAAGGAGGAGGGCTACGTCAAGACGCTGTGGGGACGGCGCCGGCAGATCCCCGAGCTGCGGGCCCGCAACTACCAGGTGCGGACGCTCGGCGAGCGCCTCGCCGTCAACACCGTGATCCAGGGGACGGCCGCCGACATCATCAAGCTCGCGATGGTCCGCACCTACGCCGCGCTCGGCGCCTCGGGCCTGCAGACCAAGCTGCTGCTGACGATCCACGACGAGCTGCTGTTCGAAGGCCCGCCCGATGAGACCGACGCCGCCCGCGAGCTGATCGAGCGGGAGATGGTCGGCGTGTGGACGCACGAGCCGCCGATGGCGGTCGACATCGGGGTGGGGGCGGATTGGCTTGCCGCAAAGTGAGCGCTCTCGGGACGGTGCGAGAGCCGGGTCGAGCAGGACCGGCGGGTTCGAGCCCTGCCCGCTCTACTTCCCAATCGCTGTGTCTCCGCCGCGCGTGAGGGTGGGTCGGTGAGCCGGCTGCTGGCGGTCCTGCTCGGCGCGGGGGCCGGCTGCCTAGTGGGGATGCAGGCGCCGATCAACTCGCGGCTGGGCAAGACGATCGGCGGGGTGCAGGCGGCGACGTTCTCGTTCCTCGTCGGCACGACCGCGCTGGTCGCGATCAGCTTCGTGCTGCGGGGCGGGCTCGCGTCGTTCGGGAGCGTCGGAAAGGTCCCGTGGTGGGCGCTCGTCGGAGGGCTGCTCGGGGCCGTCTACGTGTTCGTCGCGCTCGAAGCCGTCAAGACGCTCGGGGCGAGCGGGCTGACGGCCGTCGTGATCGGGGGCCAGCTCGTGATCTCGGTGCTGGTCGACCGCTTCGGGCTGCTCGGCGTGGCGCGGACGCCGGTCACGCTGCACCGGGTCGTCGGCCTCGTGCTGCTCGCGGTCGGCGTCGCGCTCGTCGTCCGCAAGTAGCTCCGGCACACAGATCCTGTGTTACACTCGATTCGTGTATGGCTAACCTGACGTTGACGATCGACGCCGAGCTGCTGAAGCGTGCGAGGATCCGCGCGCTCGAACGGGACACTTCGGTCAACGCGCTGGTTCGCGAGTATCTGGAGGAGCTGGCGGCAGGAGATCGGGACGAGCGCTCGCTGCGTGCGTTCCTCGCGATCACGGAGTTGCAGCACGCCGGCAGCGGTCCGAAGGGCCGCAGTTGGACCCGAGACGAGCTGCATGGGCGCCGGTAGGGCGTTTCTGGACACGAACGTCCTCGTCTACGCGGTCGACGAGGGAGAGCCCGAGAAGCAGACGGTCGCACGCGATCTACTCGGATCGGCGGGCGACAACGAGTTCGTGCTCAGCACGCAGGTGCTCAGCGAGTTCTACGTCGTAGTCACGCGGAAGCTCGACGCGCCTCTGCCCGAGGAGGTCGCGGCTCAGGCCATCGAGTTGCTCGGCAAGCTTTCCGTCGTGGCCGCCGACGTAGAACTCGTCAGAGCCGCGATTCGGATCGGTCGTCGGTCGCAGCTCTCCTACTGGGACGCGCTCGTGGTGGCGGCGGCTGAGGCCGCGGGCTGCGAGCGTCTGCTGAGTGAGGATCTGGGCGACGGCCAGGCGATTGGCGGGGTGCGCGTCGAGAACCCGTTCCGCGGGCTGGCCTGACCGCTCACAGCGCCGTCTTGAAGCCCTCACGCCAGCTTGAGTGCTTCGGCTGCCAGCCGAGCTCGCGCTTTGCGAGGGCGTTCGAGGCGCCCTGGGCTGAGGTCATCACGTAGACGCCGTAGGAGCCCGCGAGCGGGCGCGCCAGCCACGCCGGGACCTTCAGCGGCGACTTCGCCCCGAGCGCGCGGGCGAGCTCCGGGACCCACTCGCGCACGGGCGCGGGATCGTCGTCGACGACGTTGTAGGCGCTGCCGGGCGTGCCCCTGTGGAGCGCCGCGAGCGTCGCGGCGGCCGCGTCGTCGATCTGGATGAACGACCACACCCCGTGGCCGCCGCCGACGACGGGCAGCCTGCGGGCTTTCAGGAGATGACCGGTCGAGCCGTCGCTGGAGATCGCGGCGCCGGGGCCGTAGAAGTAGCCGTAGCGCAGCACGATCCCGTCGGCCGCGAGGACCGACTCCTCCAGCGCGCAGATCGCCCCGGCCGAGCGGCTGTAGGCGCGGTCGGCCTCCTCGGCGGAGATCAGCGGGTCCTGCTCGGAGTGGATCGTGCCGGGCGGCCCGGGGCGGTAGGAGAAGGCGATCGACTGGGCGAGGATCCGGCTCGCGCCGGCCTCCCTGGCCGCGTCGACGAGGATCCGGGTGCCGTCGCTCCGCAGGCGGTCGTTGAGCTCGAAGTCGCGCGCGATCGTGCGCGGATCGATCGCCGCGGGCAGGGAGGTCAGCTGGTGGATGACGACCTCTGGGCGGGCCGCTGCTACCGCCGCCCGGACCGCCTCGCGGTCGAGCGCGTCGCAGACGACGCCCCGGACGCCGAGCGCGTCGAGCTGGGCCGCGCGCTGCGGCGAGCGCGAGATGCCCGTCACCTCATGCCCGTCGGCCAGCAGCAGCGGCACGAGCCGGCGGCCGATCACGCCGGTCGCGCCGGCCAGGAAGACCCTCACGAAGCCACCGCAACGCCCGCGCTCTCCGCTGCTTGCGCGGGCGACGGCGCGGCGGGTGCGGCTCCGGGCTTGGCTGCGGACTCGGCTGCGGACTCGTGTGCGGGCTCCATCCGGGCGCACGTCATGCCCTCGCTGAAGCCGGCCGCGGTGAGGCCGAAGGCGGCGTTGAAGCGCGAGCGGAGGTTCTCGACCGCGATCAGGTGCACGAGCTCGACCAGCTGGGCCTCGTCGAATACCGCTCCGAGCCGCTCGATCATCTCGTCGTCGACGCGGACGGGCGTGAGCGTCATCGCGACCGCGAGGTCGAGGACGAGCCGCTCCGTCTCGTCGAACTCGGCGCTCTCCCGGTAGCGGTGCAGGTCGCGCAGCTGCGCCTCGGAGATGCCCTTCGCGCGAGCCTCGAAGGAGCCGATGTCCTGGCACATCTCACAGCCCTGCATCACGGCCGACTTGAGCACGGCGAGCGCGCGCAGGCGCTCGGGCACGCGCGGTCGGGCGGCGACGCTGCGCTCGAGCACGGCGTAGCCGAGCAGCTGGCCGAAGCGGTGCGCGCGCACCGGGACGTCGGGCGTCAGCAGCGCCTTGCCCGTCATCCGCTTGACTTCGCGCCGTGCCGCCCGGTAGGTGAAGCGGGCGAGCGGGTGGCGCTTGGGGGGGACGCCTGCGATGCGGCTCATGTCGTGCTCCTTTCGGGGAGGGGAGAGGGGACCGGAGAGAGGGGAGCGCTCGGCTCGGGGCTCTTGGGCGGACGGGCGGCGGTGCGGGCCATCCAGATCAGCAGGAGCGTCGCCGCCAGCAGCGAGGCGAAGTCGAGCCAGCCCGTCGACTGCGGGTGCGCCTTGGAGGCGTCGAAGAGATGGTTGACCGCGTGGAGGGCGAACTGCACCGCGGTCACGACGATCACCGGCACCCGCCACGCGGGCCGTCTGACGGCGAGGGCGAAGCCGACGCCGAGGGCGGCCTCGAAGGTCGCGACGTCGCGGATGTAGTGGGCGTTGAGCGCGCCGAAGGGCCCGATCGCTTCGTAGAAGGCGTGGGGCGCGGAGACCATGAAGGCGGCGAGTCCCACGTGCAGCAGCGCGAAAAGGACGAGACCGGCGCGGAGCGCCTCTTCGCGGGCATCCCCGGGGCTGGTCTGTGGCGCGGACATCGCCCTCCACGATATGGTCGCTGTGGTACAGCGTAAAGGACCAATCCGAGGATAGATATGGGTACCAATTCCGGTGGGGAGCTGCTGCTCGAGCTCGACCGCTCGGCGGGCCGGCCGCTGCGGGCCCAGATCGAGGACGGACTTCGCGACGCCGTCCGCAGCGGGCGCCTCGCGCCCGAGAGCCGGCTGCCGCCGAGCCGTGCCCTGGCGGCCGACCTTGGCGTGTCGCGGCGCCTCGTCGTCGACGCCTACGCGCAGCTGCTGGCCGAGGGCTACCTGCGGGCGCGGTCGGGAGCGGGGACGTTCGTGGCGGGCGCGGCGGCGCTGCCGGAGCGGCCGGTCGCCGAGCAGCGCGCGCGGGCGCCGCGCTTCGACTTCTTCCCGGGCTACCCGGACCTGGCCGGGTTCCCGCGCCGGGCGTGGCTGCGGGCGCTGCGCGAGACGCTCCGCGAGGCCCCCGACCGCGCGCTCGGCTACCCGGACCCGCGCGGGGCGCCCGCCCTGCGCCGGGCGCTCGCGGGCCACCTGCGTCGCGTGCGGGGCGTCGCGTGCGACCCGGAGTCGATCGTGATCTGCTCGGGCGCGGCGCAGGCGTTCGCGCTGATCGCGGGCGCGCTCGAGGGCCGCACGATGGCGGTCGAGGACCCGGGGCTGCCGGTCCACCGGTCGATCCTCGCCGCGCACGGGGCGCGTCTCGTCGCCCTGCCGGTCGACGCGCACGGCGCACGGGTCGCCGAGCTTCCCGCGCTGGCCGCCGGCGCGCCCGAGGAGGCGCCGCTGGCGTCGGTGCTCGTCACCCCCGCCCACCAGTCGCCGACCGGCGTCGCGATGACGCCCCAGCGACGGGCGGCGCTGCTCGAGTGGGCCGCCTCGGCGGGGGCGGTCGTGATCGAGGACGACTACGACGCCGAGTTCCGCTACGACCGGGCGCCGCTCGGGGCGATGCAGGGGCTGGCCCCGGACCGGGTGATCTACACGGGCACGATCTCCAAGACGCTCGCGCCGGCGCTGCGGCTGGGCTGGATGGTGCTGCCCGGCCGCCTGCTCGAGCAGGTCGCGACGCGCAAGCTGATGGCCGACCACGGCTCGCCGACGCTCGACCAGCTTGCGCTCGCGCGGATGCTCGAGAGCGGCGCCTACGACCGTCACCTGCGGACGGCTCGGCGCCGCTACCGGGCGCGGCGCGACGCGCTCGTCGCCGCGGTCGGCGAGCACCTGCCGGGGGCGCGCGTGACGGGGCTCGCCGCCGGGCTGCACGCGACCGTGCGGCTCGCAGAGCCCGTCGACGGCCTCGCGTTGATGGCCGCCGCGGCGCGCCACTCGGTCGGCGCCTACCCGCTCGGCTACGGCTACATGCAGCCGCGGCCCGTCGACGACGGGCTGGTGCTGGGCTACGCCAACCTGGCGGAGCCCGCCATCGAGGAGGGCATCCGCCTCCTGGCGGCGGCGCTCGCGGAGCTGCCGCCGGGTCCGGCCGCGACATAGGAGGGCGGCGCGATCGCGAGGTAGTGGTCGAACGCCCAGCGGGTCAGGCGGCGCGACTCGAACGCCCGCACGACCTGGGTGGCGGCGCGGCTCGGGGTGATCTGGCCGATCGCCCGCTGCACGTGCAGCAGCCAGCGGAATTTGCGCTCGTGGGAGTCGGAGAAGGAGCCGTAGCCGCGCAGCGCCTGCTCGCGCGTGCGCGCGCCCGTCACCGCCGCGCGCAGCTCTCGCCCGCAGGCGATCCCGAAGTAGAGGGCCGTCCTGATTCCCTCGGCGGTCAGCGGCAGGCAGTGGCCGGCCGAGTCGCCGGCGAAGAAGACGCCGTCCTCGGTCGCCCGGCGCAGCTGGTGGGGGATCCAGTTGCCCTGGTAGCCGAGCGGCGGCAGGCCGAGATCGGCGGCGAGGCGCACGGTCGGCTCCTTGACGTGATGGGACGGCCAGAACGACCCGACGCCGACGCGCAGCTCGTCGCGGGCCGGGAAGCTCCACGAGTAGCCGGCCCTGACGTACTTCGCGTCGATCCACAGCTCCATGTCCTCGCCGGTGCCGGGAGGGTGGACCTCGAGGCCCCGCGAGAGGCGCGCGTTCGGGGGCTGGATCGGCGTCCGGTTGGAGAGCACCCGCCGCCAGCCGAGCGCGTCGACGATCAGCGGCGCGGTCAGCTCGCCGCGGTCGGTCAGGACTGTGTTCCCACGCCGACCCTGGACCGTCGCGGTCTCGAACTCGGCCTCGCCCGAGCGCTCCCAGAGCAGCGCGCAGAGCTCGCGGTAGTCGAAAGTCGAAAACGACCAGGGCAGCGACCAGCGGGACGTGCGCCAGGGCGTGTGGACGACGACCTCCTCGAAACGCTGGCGTTCGCTGGCGCCCAGATCCATCGCGTCGAGCCACTGCGTGGGGATCCCGCAGGCCGACGTCTGGCGCTCGCCGATCTCGTAACGGTCGATCACGAGGACCTTGGCGCCCGACCCCGCGAGCTCGGCGGCGACGGCGAGCCCGGCGAAGCTCGCGCCGCAGACGAGCACGTCGCAGTCGTGCTGCAAGCGGGTGCGGTCGGCTCCCCGCTTCGTCGCTCGAACAGGCATAGGCCCGGCAATGATACGGCTGCGCTACGCTTCGGCCGGTGCAAACAGTCATGGAGAACCCGCAGGCCCGAGTGGTGGACGGCTCGAACGGCCTGCTTCTAGAAATCGACGGCCAGATCGTCCCGAACTACGACGCGACCTTCCGCGACATCGAGGAGGGCGAGGTCGTCACCGGCCACGTCGTCCGTATCGACAAGGACGAGGTCCTCGTCGACATCGGCTACAAGTCCGAGGGGGTCATCCCCGCCAACGAGCTCTCGATCCGCAAGGCGGTCGACCCCGCCGACGAGGTGCACCTCGGCGAGGAGGTCGACGCGATCGTCATGACCAAGGAGGACCAGGACGGTCGCCTGATCATGTCGAAGAAGCGCGCCCGCTTCGAGAAGGCGTGGCGACGGATCGAAACCGCGGCCGAGTCCGGCGAGCCCGTCGAGGGCACGGTCATCGAGGTCGTCAAGGGCGGCCTGATCATCGACCTCGGGGTGCGCGGCTTCCTGCCCGCCTCGCTGGTCGACATCCGCCGCGTGCCGAACCTCGACGAGTACATGGGCACGAAGATCGAGACGAAGGTGATCGAGCTCAACCGCTCGCGCAACAACGTCGTGCTCTCGCGCCGCGCGGTCCTCGAGGAGGAGCGCAAGGAGGTTCGCCAGCAGATCCTCGACCGGCTGCAGCCCGGTCTCGTGGTCGAAGGCCAGATCTCGAACATCGTCGACTTCGGCGCGTTCGTCGACCTCGACGGCATCGACGGCCTGATCCACATCTCGGAGCTCTCGTGGTCGCACGTCAACCACCCGAGCGAGATCCTCTCGATCGGCGACACCGTGAAGGTCAAGGTGCTCGACATCGACCGCGACCGCCAGCGCATCTCGCTGGGTCTCAAGCAGACCCAGGAGGACCCGTGGCAGCGGATCGTCGACACCTACAACGTCGGCGACGAGCTGGCCGGCAGGGTCACCAAGGTCGTCACCTTCGGCGCCTTCGTCGAGATCCTCGACGGCGTCGAGGGCCTCGTCCACATCTCTGAGCTCGCGGCCCACCACGTCGAGAGCCCTCGCGAGATCGTCCACCCGGGCGACGAGATCCGCGTGAAGATCCTCGAGATCGACTCCGAGCGCCGGCGCCTGTCGCTTTCGGCCAAGCGCGTGGAGGACCAGATCCTGCCCGTCTCCCGTCCCGCGGGCGAGCTCGCCGAGGGCGAGGAGCCGGCCGCCGAAGAGGCGATGGCGGAAGAGCCCCACGCCGAAGTCGAGGCGCCCGCCGCGGAGGTCGCGGTGGAGGAGCCCGAGGCCGAGGCTGCCGTCGTCGAGGAGCCTGTCACGGAGGAGGCGCCCGCTGCTGCGGACGCGCCCGCCGAGGAGCCCCCCGCCGCCGAGGAGCCCCCCGCCGCCGAGGAGGCGCCCGCTGCTGAGGAGCCCCCCGCTGCTGAGGAGCCGCAGGCTGCCGCCGAGGCGGACGAGGAGCCGCTTGGCGAGAACGTGGCCGGGGACGCCGTGCCGCTGCCCGAAGCCGCGGCCGCAGAGGCCGAGGCCGCGGGCGGCCCCGAGCAGGGCTAAAGACGCCCGACCCGATAGTTCGTTGCCGCCGCAGGTTCCCTTCGTCGGCCTGACGGGCGGGCTGGGCGCCGGCAAGTCGACGGCGCTCGAAGCGCTCGGGCGGCTGGGCGCGGCTACGATCTCGAGCGACGCGATCGTCCACGAGCTCTACG
>DATNBM010000002.1:0-76282 GCA_035571915.1 Solirubrobacteraceae bacterium
TCGACACCGGGTCGCGCACGCATCGGCACGGGAGCGCCCGGGCGACGGCTCACCTCGCGCCGGCGAGCGCCGCGGGCTCGTCAGCGAGCGGCGTGTCGGGCCTCCGCGCCGCCGGGCCGAGCATGCACAGTCGAGCCCGCCGGCGCGGCCTCCACGGCGCGCCGGGGGCGGCAGGCCCGAGGAGCGCAGGGGAAAGCTCCCCGGGGGCCGCGACTCTGGGCGGCTCAGCGCCCGTGGCGGCCGGCGAAAGCCACTCCGGCTCTTCGGCCGGCGGCGGCGAAGAACGGCGCTCCTCCCGCGAAGAAGCCGGCGGCAAGAGCGAAGAAGCCGCGGGCAACGGCGAAGAACCGAAAGCCGCGAAGGAAGAACGTCCCGCCAGGAAGAGCGAAGAACCGTCCGTCGCCACGGGCGAAGAACACAGCAAGAGCTCCGAATCGACGGGGCAGAGCAAGAGAGAAGAAGCTGCTCCCTCCGAACCGGCGGGGGGAGGCAAAGGCGGCGCCGGGGAATCGGGCAAGGGCAGCGGCGGCGAATCGGGCAAAGGCAGCGGCGGCGGAGCCGCGGGCAAGGGCTCGAGCGAATCCTCGGGGGTGAGCTCGTTGGAACCGGCGGGCAAAGGCTCCAGCGAATCGGCCGGCAAAGGCCCAGGTTGACCCGAGGCGCTCGGCGCCCGCGGCCCGGCTCGGCTCAGCTCAGCAGCGCCCGCGGTACGCCGCCGACCCCGATCAGGCCGGGGCCTGTGTAGGTGCCGATGACGGGGCCGACTTCGGACGTGAAGACGGGTTCTGAGTCGAAGATCTCGCGGCAGCGCTCGACCAGGCGCTCGGCCTGCTCGGGGGCCTGGATGTGCTGGACGACCCAGCCGTCGGAGCCCGCGTCGCGCAGCTCCTCGGCGTAGCGGACCATCCGCTCGAACGCCCGTCCCGCCGTGCGCACGCGCTCGACCGGGACGATCTCGAACTCGAGCGAGAGGATCGGCTTGATCCGCAGGGTCCCGCCGAGCCACGCCTGGGCCTTGCCGATCCGTCCGCCGCGGCGCAGGTACTCGAGCGTGTCCAGGCAGAACCAGATCCGCAGCGCCCGTCTCGCCTCCTGCACCCGGGCCACGACAGCGTCCTTGTCCGCGCCCGCGTCGGCGGCCGCGCAGGCCGCGAGGATCAGCATCCCCGCGCCGCCGCAGGCGGTTTCGCCGTCGAGCACCGCGACGCGCTCGCCGAGGCCCTTCTCGGCGAGCAGCTCGTGCGCCTGGCGCGCAGCCTGGACGGTGCCGGAGATCCCGCCCGCGAGGTGGATCGAGACGATGTCCCTGCCTTCCTCCAGAATCGGCTCCCAGACGGCCAGGAAGTCGCCGATCGACGGCTGCGAGGTCGAGGGCAGTTCGGGGTCCGTGCCCAGCCGCTCGTAGAAGGGGGCGAAGCTCGCCATGTCGAGCTCGCGCTCGGGCGCGCCGGCCCAGCCCACGTAGAGGCTGACCTCGTGGATCCCGCGCTGTTTGACGAGCTCGCGGGGCAGGTAGTGCGTCGAGTCGGTCGCGACCGCTACGGGAGCCATGCGGCGCGCGAGACTACCGCAATGCCTCCTCGAGCTCCCCTGACTCGTACATCTCCGTGACGATGTCGCACCCGCCGAGCAGCTCTCCCTTGTGGAAGAGCTGGGGGATCGTCGGCCAGTTGGAGATCGCGGAGAGCTCCTGGCGGATGCGGGGGTCGGGGAGGATGTCGACCGCCGCGAACGGAACCTCCAGGGACTGGAGGATCGCGACGGTGCGGGCCGAGAAGCCGCACGCGGGCGCCTCCGGGGTGCCCTTCATGAACAGGATCAGATCGTGCGCCGCGATCGCCTCCTCGATGGCCTCGCGGATCGGCGCGGCGTCGGGCGCGGCGGCCTGCGCCACCGGAGCCTCGGCGGCCATCGGGATCGGGTCGAACTGGCTGCTTGACATTGGACGCTCCTGGCTCGGGGATTCGGTCTAGGCGGGCAGCTGCGTCTTCAGGGCGAGGGCGTGGATCGCTCCGCCGATGTCGGCTTCCAACGCGCCGTAGACGAGACGGTGCTGCTCGATGCGGCTGAGGCCCTCGAAGGCGCTCGAGACGACGGTCGCCTGGAAGTGGTCGGCGGTGCCCGTGGTGTCGACGACGTCGACCTCGCTGCCCGGCAGCGCGGCCTCGATCCGCTGCTTGATTTCCTCGGGAGAGGGCACTTCGGTCCTAGCGTAGAAGATCGTCGATCCCGACCGGGCGCCCCCGGATCGGTCTCGGCGGACCCTCGCGACACACCGCTATACTTTGGAAAGTCTTGAAGTAGATCAACGGGAGCGCAGCGATGATCGAGATCACCGACAAGGGTGCCGAGAAGGTCCACGAGTTCTTGGACGCGCAGCAGGCGGACGTCAGTCTGGCCGGCCTGCGCGTGGGGGTCCGCGGCGGTGGCTGCTCGGGCTTCCAGTACCAGCTGGCCTTCGACGAGCAGCGCGACGGCGACGTCGTCTTCGAGAGCCACGGCCTGAAGCTCCTCGTCGACCGCGAGAGCCTCCAGTTCGTCAGCGGCTCGACGATCGACTACGAGGAAAGCCTCCAGGGCGCCGGCTTCAAGGTCAACAACCCGAACGTCGTGGCAGCCTGCGGCTGCGGTTCCTCCTTCCGGGTCGCCGAGGAGGAGCAGGTCTCAGCGGTCTGACCCGCTCCCGCCCGCGCGAGCGGCGGAGCGCGGGCGTCTTCGCGGCCACGGCCGCGTGCCTGCTGGCGGCGCTTCCCGCGGCGGCGGGGTGCGGGGGCAGAGGGTCGTCGTCCACGCGCGTCCGCGCGCCCGCGCCCGCGCGCGTAGGGTCGTCCTCCGCGCGCGTCCCCGCGCCTCCGGCCGGCCCGTCGTTCGGCCTGACCGAGGACAACGCCGACCTGTTGTGGAGTCCCTCCGCCCGGGCCCCCGCGGCGGCCGCTCCGTTCCTGCCGGCGCGCCGCGCGCTGACGGCGCTGCAGCCGCGCTACGTCCGCCTGATCGTCGACTGGGCCGCCCTGCAGCCCTCCCCGGACGAGCCGCCGGCGCTCTCGGGCCCGATCGACGGTTGCGCGAGGGGGGTGGGGCCGTGCGGGGCCTACGACGGGATCGCCGCGGAGCTCGCCGCGATCGCGTCTCAGCAGCGTGCCGCCCGCGCCGCGGGGCGAGCGGGCTTCGAAGTCGTGCTCGACATCCTCGGCGCGCCGGCGTGGGCGGCGTTGCCGCCCCACGGCTGCGAGCCGGCGACCGTCCAGCCCATGGCCCGCCCGCTGGAGCCGGCCGCGCTCCCCGCCTATCGGAGCCTGATCGCCGAGCTCGTCGCGCTCGGGCGCAGGGAGGGGGTCGCGCTGCCCTGGTGGAGTCCCTGGAACGAGCCGAACGATCCCCGCTTCCTCAGCCCTCAACGCGAGTCGTGCGGGAGCGGCGGTGCGCCTGCCGCGCCCGCGATCTACGCCGAGCTAGCCCGTGCCATGAGCGCCGAGCTCGCGAGCGCCGACCCGGGCGCGCGGATGCTGCTCGGCGAGCTCGGCGGCTATCGCAGCGGCTCGACCCATCGCCTGTCGCTGAGCGAGTTCGTCGCGGCGCTGCCCGCGGACGTGCTGTGCCTCGGCGAGACCTGGGCGGTGCACGCCTACGCCGCCTGGGGCCGCGAAGGCTCGGCGGCGGAGGACCCGGTCGGCGCGCTCGAGGCCGCGCTCGACGCCAGGGGCGGCTGCGCGTCGGCCGCGACCGTCTGGGTCACCGAGTCGGGCGCGGGCGCCTCTGAGCCGGGGCGTCCTCGCAGCGGCGCCGAGGGGGAAGAAGCGAGCGGCTGCGAGGCGCTCGCCGCCCAGCTGCTGGCATGGAGACGGGACCCTCGCATCGGCGCGATCTTCCAGTACGAGTTCCGCGACGACCCGGCCTACCCGGTCGGGCTGGCGAGCGCTGACCTGAGCAAGCTGAACGCCGACTACCGCGCGTGGCTCGAGTTCAAGCGGCCGTCCGACGGGCCGGCGTATCTGTCCACCCCGGAGGCGCTCTGCGCACCGTGACGTTTCTGCCGGGCCGTCGAAGTAGACATCTAGTTCAACCTGAGGTCAAGGGATTGGCGACCCTTGAGCGGTGGTCCCGGAAGCGGCGTTCCACCCCCGTCTCCGTTGAACCCAGCCGTCTACAGCCCTCCGCCTGATTGGTCAGTCAACCAGGAAAATGGCTCAGCTGAGTGCATGTCAGACGGTTGACGGTTCGAGCCGGCGTGTGCTACGGTCGCCCGCGACATGAGGTCAGGGGTGGAGAGGGGTTGGGATGCCCAGACGCGCGGAGACGCGTACGTTCAACGTGCAGTGGCAGGCCTTGCTGTCACCCGTCGCCACCGCTCAAACGGCTTGACCTTGACGCATGAGATGTTTTCTGCCAAGGTCGAGAGCAGCACCGTGGAGCTGAGGATCAGCGAAGCGGCCACGACGGGCTTGGGGGCAGCCTCGTCTTTCTGAGGCCGATCCTAAGCCGGTCGATCTAATCAAGAGGGAAAAGGAGCAGTTCACTAATGAAGAGCATGAGGATCCTGGGGCTTGCCCTGGCTGCCGTGTTCGCTCTCGCCGCCTTCACGGCGTCGTCTGCGCTTGCCAGCAAACCCACCTGGAAAGCCTGCGTCAAGTCCGAAAAGGGCAAAGGCGAATTCAGCGACAAGCTCTGCAGCGTCGGCGCGGGTGGCACGGGTTCGTACAACCTGGTTGCCGGCATCGGTAAAGGCAAGGGCTTCAAGGGCAAGGGTGGCACGGCCATCCTGCACAACGTGATCCCCGGCAAAGGCGACATCAAGGTCGAATGCGCGTCCTTCAAGGACTCGGGCTCGATCGCCGCTCCGTCCGGTGTCTTCGGTGTGTCCAGTGAATTCAAGAAGTGCAAATCGCTTGGCGCGCCGTGCAAAACCGAAGGTGGCAAAAAGGAAACCATCACGACCAACAAACTTGCTGGTTCGCTTGGTTACCTGAACAAAGCGCACACCGCCGCTGGTGAGTCCCTGACCTCCGAAGCGGAACCGGGTACTGGCTACCTGGCGACGTTCGAATGTGAAGGTCTCGCCAAAGTCCGCGTCCACGGCGCGGTCATCGGCGCCCTGTCGCCGTTCGGCGTTGTCTCCAAGGAATCGTCGTCGGTCTTCTCCGTCGGCCCGTACCTTGGCGAACTCGCCCCCGGCTACACGCCGCTCGTCAACCCGCCCGCGTTCGAAGAAGGCTCGGAACCGGTTGGCGTCCTCATGACCGAACTGAACGGTCCTGAAACCGGCAACACCTGGCAGCCTGAAGGCGGCCTGCCCTCCGGCCAGGAAGGCACCGCTGTCAACAAGGGCGAAAGCCTCGAGGTCAACTAAGACTCTGTCTTAGGATCTCAACGCAGTAAGCAGCAAGCGCGCGGGGCCTTCGGGCCCCGCGCGTCGTTTAACCGCAGCCCGCCCGGGGCGAGCGCGTCGGCTTCCCGTGGGCGGGCGGTCGTGTGGAAGTTGCGGGTGATGCCGGGCATGACGTTTGTAAACGCTCTAGGCCATCGGTCGAGGGCTGCCCGCGCGCGAGGGCGCGGGCGCTAGATATGTAGGCAACTCGGCGGTTGCCGCTTGACAAGCGAACCGGCCCCAATAGACTTTTCCGAGAGAACGGACGGAGAGGGAACGGATGAGGGAAGCGGGAGGGACCGTCAGGTCGCATGGGGGGGCTTGCGCTCGCAGAGCGTCGCTGTTCCTGTGCGCGCTCCTCGCCTGCGCGTCCGTGATGACACTCCTCGTCTCGTCCTCGGCGTCGGCCCTGCGAGCTCGCGGTCACGAATACAGCGAAGCGCTCAGCTTCGGCTCACCGGGCAGCGGCGACGGGCAGCTCAAAGAACCGAGCGGCGTCGCGGTCAACGAAGCGACCGGCGACATCTACGTCGTCGACAGCGGCAACAACCGGATCGTTCGCTTCAACGCAGCGCACGAATTCGTCTCGACTTGGGGCTTCGGCGTCCAGAACGGCGAAAAGGTGCTCGAGACCTGCACCAGCGGCTGCAAAGCCGGCATCGCGAGCAAGGGCAAAGGCGGCCTCCACGGCGCGGGGACGATCGCGATCGACAACTCGGGCGGTCCCTCCGCGGGCGACATCTACGTCGAAGCCGTGACGCCGTTCGAAGAAAAAATCGGCAGCAAAGAAGTCGAAACGGAATACGCCCAGTTCGACAAGTTCTCGCCGACCGGCCAGCTGCTCGGGCAGCTCCGCGCCTGGAAAGGCGAAAAATTCGAAGAACCGCACGGAGTCGCCGTCGGCCCCCACGGCGAAGTCTGGATCTACAACGAAGAATATTTCTACGGCTTCGCGGGTGACGAAAAAAACAAACCGACGAAGTTCGTCGAATCCGAAATCAGCGGTGAAGAACGCCGGGGTCTCGCCGTCGACCCGGTGGCGGGCGGCGAAGGCGGCTTCTACGTGGCCCACGAACTCGAAACGCCCGAAGCGCCGACGGTCGTGGGCAAGGAGAAGGTGCTCCACGAAGGCGAAGAATTCCTCGGGATCCCGCTGATCGAAGCGCTGGACACGAACCCGACGAGCGGCCTCGCGACCGAAGCCGGCAGCGGCAACGTCTTCCTCGACCACGGCAAGAGCGTCACCGAGTACGACAGCGCGACCGAAGAAGTGCAGACCGTCAACGACGGCCTGGTCTCGGGCACGGGCCTGTTCGCCGACGCGAAAACCGAAACGGTCTACGTCGCCGACGCCGGCGCCGGCCGCGTCGTCGTGCTCGCGCCCGAACCTCCCGGCGCCCCCCAGATCGACGAACTCTCGGCGGCGGAAATCTCGGAAACCTCCGCGACGCTCGGGGCCCTGATCGACCCGCACGGCAGCGCCACCGAATACGCCTTCCGCTACAGCACCGGCGCGGTGCCGACCGCCGGGGAAGCGTGCTCCGGGTCGTGCGTCCAGGTGCCCGCGACCCCCGCCGCGATCGGCTCCGGCTTCGGTGACGTCGACGCGAAACTGACCGAAGCTCACGTCGAAGGTCTCACGCCCGGCACCGTCTACCACTACCGCGTCTACGCGATCAACCACGCGAACGGCAGTGAGAACATCGTCGAAGCGGCCGCCGGCGAGCTGAAGTTCAAGACCCAGGCGACCCCCGTCGGCTCTCAGCTCCCCGACGGGCGTCAGTACGAGCTCGTCTCGCCGGTCTCGAAGAACGGCGCCGCGATCCAGGGTCTGACCGGAGAAGGCGGCCTCGTGCAGGCGTCCGCGGACGGCGCCGCCGTCACCTACGTCACCGAGGGCGCGGTCAAGGGCAACTGCGCCAACGAAATCGAAGGGCTCCGCGCGCCGGAAGTCACGCAGGTGCTCTCGATCCGCGGCGCGGGCGAATGGAACAGCTGCGACATCGACACCTCCCACAACGAAGCCGAAGGCGTCGCGCCGGGCAGCGCGCCCGAGTACAAGTGGTTCTCGAGCGACCTGTCGCTCGGGCTCGTCGAACCGTTCGGGAACGAACGCTTCGAACACCCGAAGCTCTCCACCGCCGCCGGCGAACGCACCCCGTACATCCGTCACAACGCGAGCTGCCCCGGCACGGCCTGCTTCGAGCCGCTCGCGACCGCGGCCAACGTCCCCTCCGGCACCGAATTCGGCAGCAAGGTGAAGTTCGTCGCCGCCTCCTCCGACATGAGCCACGTCGTGGTGACCTCCACGATCCCGCTCAACGGCGAAGCCGCCGCGACGGGCACCAACGTGCAGAACCTCTACGTGTGGTTGGGCGGCGCCTTCAAGCTGATCAACGTCCTCCCGAACGGCGAACCGGTCGGCAACGCCGCGCTCGGATATGCGCTCGGCAACGCCAACATCGTCCGGCACGCGATCTCCGACGACGGCAACCGCTACGTGTTCACCACGCCGAGCGGTCACCTCTACGCGCGCAACCTGGCGACCGGGAAGACCGTGCAGCTCGACGCCGGGGAAGGCGTCGCACAGGCGCCCGGCACCTGCACGACCACGCCGTCCGTGTGCGAAAAACCGATCTTCCAAGACGCGAGCGCCGACGGTTCGATCGTCTTCTTCACGGACCAGGCGAGGCTCGCCGCGGGCTCCGCCGCAAACCAGCTGCGACCCGACCTCTACGTCTGCCAGGTCACCGAATCCGGCTGTCACCTCACCGATCTGACCCCTGAACCGAAAGCGGGCGAAAGCGCGAACGTGCAGGGAGCCATGATCGGCGCGAGCGAAGACGGGAAGGTCGCCTACTTCGTCGCCAACGGCGGCATGGGGGGCGCCACGCCGGGGAACTGCCGCTCCTCCGAAGCCGGGCTCGCCAAAGAAAGCGGTGAAGACCCCGAAGCGCTGACCGCGAGCGGGCAGTGCACGCTCTACCGCAGCAGCTTCGACGAAGGAGCCAAAGCGTGGTCGGGGGCGAAGCCGGTCACGAGGCTCTCGGCCGAAGACGAATTCGACTGGCACCCGACGATCAACCTGAGCCTCACCGCGCGCGTCTCGCCGAACGGCGAATGGGTCGCGTTCATGTCCGACCGCAACCTCACCGGCTACAACACCCGCGACAAGACCAGCAACCGCGGGGCGGAGGAGGTCTACCTCTACGACGCCGCCGCCGGCAAGGTCCGCTGCGCCTCCTGCAACCCGACGGGCTCGCGGCCGGAAGGCGTCTTCGACAAAGAATTCTCCGGCGAAGGCATCGGCCTGCTGATCGACCGCCCGCTCGAGTGGACCAAGCGCTGGCTCGCCGCCGACGTCCCGGCGTTCACGAAGCTCTCGCTCAACAACGCCTACTACCAGTCGCGTTACCTCAACGACCAGGGCCGCGTCTACTTCAACTCGGCCGAATCGCTCGTCCCCCAGGACAAGAACGGCGACAAAGCCGACGTCTACCAGTACGAGCCGCTCGGCGCGCACTGCAGCGAAGAAAGCTCGACCTACGTCGAAGCCGCCGAAGGCTGCGTCGCGATGATCTCCTCCGGCACCTCCGAAAAGGAATCGGCCTTCCTCGACGCCAGCGAAACCGGCGACGACGTCTTCTTCATGACCTCGAATCAGCTCGTTGCCAGTGACGTCGACACCAGCTACGACGTCTACGACGCGATCGTCTGCGGCGTCTCCGGTCGGCCGGCGTGCCTGCCGCCGCCCCTCGCCACGCCCCCGGCGTGCGAAAGCGCGGGCGAATGCCGGCCCGGCACCGTCGAAGTGCCGCCCTCCGGGCCAGGGGCCAGCGAAGAAGCTTCCTCGAGCAACAAGGTCAGCGCCCAGCACGAAGTCCTCAACAGCAAAGAAGAAAAAACGCCCGCTCCGAAACCGAAACCGCTCACCAAGGCGCAGAAGCTCCAGAAAGCGTTGAAGGCGTGTCACAAAGTCAAGAGCAAGAGCAAGCGGCACGCCTGCGAAGCGAGCGCGCGCAAGAAGTACGGCTCCAAAGCCAAGAAAGCGGCCCGGGCGAAGAAGGCTCGCTACCACACGGCGGGGCACAGGCCATGAGCGCTCAGCTGATCAGGCGCACGAGGATCTTCGCGGTCGCGGCGGCGCTGCTGGTGCTGCTCGGCCTCGCCGGCGGAGCGGCCGGCGCCTCCGCCAGCTCCGGCTGGTTCCTCGTCAACCAGAGCTTCGCGCCGACCAACCTCGCGCCGGGCCAGGAAGCGGCCGTCGTGATCGACGCGACCAACGTCGGCTACGGCACGGTCGACGCGTCGGCCACCCCGATCACGTTCAAGGACAAGCTGCCCGAAGGCGTCGAAGTCGTCGCCGGGTCGACCGCGATCGAAGGCGAAGCGGGTCAGCAGATCGGCAAAGAACCGAAGCACCCCGTGATCATCCTGCCCTGCACGAACAGCGAAAACACGATCAGCTGCCCCGTCAAAAACAAGATCCTCCCGACCGAATCGCTGCGCCTGAAAGTCCTCGTCAAGGTCACGGCGGCGACCGGCGCGACGCTCACGAACACCGTCACGATCGAAGGCGGGGGCATCGCGACGACGACCTCGAGCAAGTCCGAAACGACCAGCTCGACGCAGAAGCCGTTCGGCGTCGAAAGCTACGAACTGCGGCCCGAAAACGCCGACGGCTCGCTCGACACGCAGGCCGGCTCGCACCCGTTCCAGCTCTCGACCACGTTCAACCTCACGAAGTACCTGTTCACGGCGAAATCGTTCGGCACGGGCCGCGAAGAAAAACGCTACGCCTCGCCCGCGCTCGCGAAGAACCTGAACTTCGTCCTGCCGCCGGGCTTGATCGGGAACGTTGCGCACCGCCCGCAGTGCTCCGGGGCCAACTTCAACACGTTCCTCACGGGAGGTCTGAACCTGTGCCCGCCCGACACGGCGATCGGCGTCGGCTCGGTCACGGTCCTGATCCCCGGCGGGCAGGGCGACCTCACGCAGGGCGTGCCGATCTTCAACCTCGTCCCCGACCCGGGGGAACCGGCCCGCTTCGGCTTCGAGATCCACAGCGTGCCGGTCGTGCTGACGACCAAAGTCCGCACCGGCTCGGACTACGGCGTCGAAGTCGCGGTCCACTACGCCACCCAGGCGGCGAGCGTGCTCAACAGCCAGGTGATCTTCTGGGGCGTTCCGGGCGACCCGCGCCACGACAGCCAGCGCGGCTGGCCCTGCCTGGTCGAAGGCTACTTCGAAGAAGGACTCGAAGTCTCGCACCCGTGTGAAGCGAGCACCGACCCGAAACCGCCGGCCTTCCTGACGATGCCGACGGTCTGCTCGACGACCGCGCCGGAATCGAGCGTGAGCGGCGAATCCTGGCCCACGACCGGGCTCAAAGAAGAAGAACCGCTGCATGTCGAGACGCTCGGATACCCGTTCAGATTCGCCTCGCCGTTCACCGGCTGCGGTCTGCTGCCCTTCCAGCCCACGATCGAAGTCCACCCGGACAGAACCGAAGCCAGCACGCCCACGGGGCTGAACGTCAAGATCAAGGTCCCGCAGAGCTCGACCTTGTCGGGGAGCGAACTCGCCGAGGCCGCGATCAAAGACACGACGCTGACGCTTCCCGCCGGGATGACCGCCGCCGGAGGCGCCGCCAACGGGCTGCTGTCCTGCCCGGCCGCCGCCCTCGGCTTCACGGGACTCGGCGAAAGCCTCACCGAACAACTTGAAAACAACCACTTCTCGCCGGATGCGGCGAGCTGCCCGGACGCGGCGAAGATCGGCACCGTGCGGATCAACACGCCGCTCTTGGAAGGCGAACTGCACGGCTCGGTGTACCTGGCGAGGGTCGACACCCAGCCCTTCGCCTCGCCACTTGTCCTCTACCTGACAGCCGAAGAAAAGACCTCCGGCGTCAAGGTCAAGCTCGCGGGCGAGGTCTCGATCGACGAAGCGACGGGCCAGCTCACCTCGAAGTTCGACAACGCGCCGCCGCTGCCGTTCTCCGAACTCGAACTGCACCTGTTCGACGGCGGTCGCGCCTCGCAGGCGACCCCGGCACGGTGCGGCACCTACGCCTCGCAGGCCTCGTTCAACGCGTCCTCCTCGACCGAAGCCGAACCGGTCGTCGTGAACGCCGAACCGACCTTCGACGTTCTCTCCGGCCCCGCCGACGAAGGCGGCGCGTGCCCGAGCGGGCCGACGCTCCCGTTCGGCCCGGGCTTCAAAGCCAGCGTGTCGAACAAGCAGGGCGGCGCCTTCTCGCCGTTCACGGTCACGCTCGAACGCAACGACGGCAACCAGGCGCTGAAATCGCTGTCCGTGACCGAGCCGGCCGGCGCCGCGGCGATGCTCTCGAAAGTCACGCCCTGCCCGACGGCGATCGCCGAAGCGGCCGAACCCGCCTGCCCGGAAAGCAGCCAGGTCGGCGAATCGACCGCCTACGCCGGCGTCGGCCCCGAACCCGTCGCGATTCCCGGCAAGGTCTACCTGACCGGCCCCTACCACGGCGCCCCGTTCGGCCTGCTCGCGGTGACCGAAGCCGAACACGTCGGCCCGTTCAACCTCGGCAAGATCCCGGTGATGTCGACGATCAACGTCGACCCGGTGACCGCCCAGGCGACGATCACCAGCAACCAGATCCCGCAGTTCGCGCCGAAGCCGGGCGACCCGAGTCACAGCACCGGCGTGCCGTCGCAGATCAAAAAGCTCGTCGTGAACGTGAACCGACCGGAATTCACGTTCAACCCGACCGCCTGCGACGTCAAAAAGGTCGTCGGCACGACGACCGGCTGGGAAGGCGGCAGCTCCACGAGCGAAGCCAACTTCGAAGCCACCAACTGCGGCGCGCTGCCCTTCAAACCCGAAATCTCGGTCAACGTCGAATCGAACTACAGCCGCGTCGACGGGACCGGCATGAAGGTCAAGCTTCACGCGCGCCCGGGCGACGCGAACATCAAACTGACCAAGCTCGTCTTCCCGGGCAACGTCCCCTCGCGCCTGACGACGATCCAGAAAGCCTGCAAGGTGCAGGTCTTCGAAGCCAACCCGGCGAACTGCCCCGAAGGCTCCGTGATCGGCACCGCGGTCGCGCACACGCCGGTGCTGAAGTCGCCGCTGAGCGGGCCCGCGTACCTCGTCTCGCACGCCAACGAATCGTTCCCGGACGCCGTCTTCATCCTGCAGGGCGAAGGGATCAAGCTCGTCCTCGACGGCAAGACGAACATCAAGCCGATCAACAGCGAAGAATCGATCACCAGCTCGACCTTCTCGACGGTGCCCGACGCGCCCGTCGAAACGTTCGAAGTCACGCTCCCGCGCGGCCCGCACTCGGCCTTCAGCGGCTACGGCAACCTGTGCTCCAAACCGATCAAGGTGCCGACGACGTTCGGGGCACAGAACGGCGCGACGATCGAAGCCGACACCAAGGTCACGGTCGAAAACTGCAAAGGCGTGCTCCCGACGAAACACGAATCGGAACTCGCCAAGCTCCTGAAGAAGTGCAAGAAAGCCAAGAAGAAGCTGCGCGCGAAATGCGTCGCCAGCGCGCACAAGCAGGCGAGCGCGGTCACGACCTGCAAGAAGAAGAACAAGAGCAGCAAGAAGAAGCAGGCCAAGTGCATCGCCCAGGCGCGCAAGAAGTACGCGCTGAAGCTCAAATAGCCTCCCTCGACGCGGGACGGTACGGTCGCGGGTTCCTCCGCCGCTGTGCGGTGGCAGCTCCGGCCTGGGCTCAGCCCGGCTCGTTCTGCAGCGAGCACCACAGGTAGCGGCAGGCGAGCGTCCTGTGCGGGCGCCACGGCTCGGCGATCCGCTCCATCTCCGGGGCGAGCGGAAGCTCGGGCAGCCCGTAGGCCAGCTCGATCGCACGGCGGATCCCGAGATCCCCTACCGGCAGCACGTCGGGCCGGTCGAGATGGAACATCAGGAACATGTCCGCGGACCACTGCCCGATGCCCTTGACCGCGGTCAGCTCGAGGGCGACCTGCTCGTCGCCGAGCTCGTCCAGGCGCTCGAGCTCGAGCTCCCCCGAGAGCACGTGCTCGGCGAGCGAGCGCAGGAACGTGACCTTCGCGCGCGAGAGCCCGGCGGCGGCGCGCAGCTCTTCGGGCTCGTCGGCGAGGATCTGCGCGGCCGTCGGCGGGCGGCCCGCGAAGCGCTCGAGCAGGCGGCCGTAGATCGCGCGCGCCGCCTTCACCGAGAGCTGCTGGCCGACGATCGCCCGCACCAGCGCGCCGTAGTGATCGTCGGGGTCCGGCCGGCCCTCGCGAGCGTCCCCGAGCGGTCCCACCGTCTCGATCAGCCGCGCCAGCACCGGGTCGGCGCGCTTCAGGTGGGCCAGGCCTCGCGGTCTAGACAGCGGGGAGGGCCTCGGCGCCGATCCGCTCGCCGTCGAGCGCGTTCAGCGCGCGCTCGACCGACATCGAGATGCACGTGAAGCTCGGCGTGTCGCGGACGGTGTAGGCGGAGGCCTCGGTCGTGCGCAGGCGCTGCACGAGGTCGAGGAACGTGCCGACGTCGTTCGTGTCGAAGGCGACGACGAACTCCTGGTCGTCGAGCCCGAAGGAATAGGTCGTGTGGTTGTCGACGCCGGGGTATTCCCGGCCGACCTCGATGTGGCCCTGCATGATCCGCCAGCGCTCCTCGGCCGGCAGCCCGTACCACTCGCGCGACTTCACGAACGGGTAGACGAAGGCGTACTTGCCGCGGAACGGGCGCGGCAGGGTTCGCTGGTCTTCGGAGTACTCGGAGCTCTTTCGCATCCCCAGGAACGAGTACGGGATCTCGGACCACTTCATCAGTCCGCTCTGGGTCAGTACGACGTGGAACTCGTGGATCCGCTCGAGGTTCTCCGCCTCGGAGATCAGCAGCAGCTCGGCGTCGCCGCGCGTGCCGACGAGCGAGAACGCCTGCAGCAGGTGGCCGTCGGCGAAGTCCTCGCAGGCCGCCATGAACTCGCGCTTGTCGCTCTCGCGCTGCTCGGCTCCCAGGCGCCGCCAGGCGGGGTCGACCTTCAGGAACGTGTACTTGACGAAGTGGCGGCTGCTCACGCGACAATTATCGCATCCGCGCGCGAGCGGCCTCCAGGGGGGATATTCTGTGGACCCGTGCGGGTCGCCCTCGTTTCGCCGTACTCTTGGACGTATCCCGGCGGCGTCACGCGCCACATCGAGGCGCTCGCCGCGGAGCTCGCGAGCGCCGGGCACGAGCCGTCGATCCTCGCGCCCTACGACCCCGACGACGCGACCTCGGCGCGCCTGCACCGCGGCGCGCGGCCCCAGCGTCACCCGGTGCCCGAGGGCTTCGTCTCGCTCGGCCGGACGTTCGGGATCCCCGCCAACGGGGCCGTCTCGAACATGGCACTCGGCCCCGGGGCGATCAGGCGGCTGCGCCACGAGCTGCGGGGCGGCGACTACGACGTGGTCCACATCCACGAGCCCGTCGTGCCGCTCGCGAGCTGGGACGCGCTCTGCTCGGCCGGCGAGCTGCCGCTCGTCGGGACCTTCCACACGTACTCCGAGAACGCCATCACCAACGGGATCGCGGCCGTCCCGCTCGGCGGGCGCCGGCGGATGAACCGGCTGCACGGGCGCATCGCGGTCTCCGAAGCCGCGGCCTGGACCGCCCGCCGGTTCTTCGGAGGCAACTACCGGATCATCCCCAACGGCGTCCACCTGCAGCCCGTCCCGGAGGGAGCGGCTCCCGCCCGCGCGCCGGGAGAGCTGCGGATCCTGTTCGTCGGGCAGGCCGTGCAGCGAAAGGGCCTGCCGGTCCTGCTGGCGGCCTTCGAGGCGCTGCGCGAGCACCTGCCCGCGACGCTTCGCCTGATCGGGCCGACCTCCGAGGAGGTCGACCACATGATCCTCGAGAACCGCGGCGTGACGGCGCTCGGGAAGGTCTCCGAGGCCGACAAGCTGCGCGAGCTCGCCGAGGCCGACGTGCTGTGCGCGCCCTCGCTGTCGGGCGAGAGCTTCGGGATGGTGCTGACGGAGGCCTTCGCCGCGGCGACGCCGGTGCTCGCCTCCGACATCCCGGGCTACAGGGACGTCGTGCGGGACGGCCTCGACGGCCAGCTGACGCCGCCCGGCGACGCGCTGGCCCTCGCGGAGGCGCTGCGCGAGCTCGCGCTCGATCCGGCGCTGCGCGAGCGGATGTCGCGCAGCGCGCGCGAGCGCGCAGAGCGCTACGCGTGGCCGCACGTCGCCGCCGAAGCGGCCGACGCCTACGAGCAGGCGATCGCGACCGCGGCGCGCGCGAACGCGAGCCCCAGCCGGGTCGGCCGGACCGCGCGCCGCTTCGGGCTGGCCCCGTCGGACCTGCTGCCGCGCGTGCCCGCCCAGCGCCTGCCGAGCCTGCAGCCGGCCCGTCCCGCGATCGCGGAGGAGCCGGGAACCTCGCCGCTGCTCGCCCGGCGCCTGCGGAGGCTGCGCCGCGTCGCGCTGCTCGGGAGCTCGGTGCTGGGCGCGGGCCTCGCCGCGCTCGCGCTGCAGCGCGTCGGCGTCACGCGCGTCGCCGCTTCGCTCGTCGCCTCCAAGCCCGGCCTGCTCGCGGCGGGCCTCGCGCTGATGTGCGCCGCGATGTTCGCGCGCGCGATCGCGTGGCACGCGATCCTCGCCGCGGCGCCGACCTGGCGGCGGGCCAAACGCCGCGACGCGATGCAAGGGACGTTCATCGGCGTGCTGATGTCCTCGACCCTCCCCGCCCGGCTCGGCGAGCCCTCGCGCGCGCTGATCCTCGCGCGCCGCCTCGGCCGGGCCCGCGACACGCTGCCGGTGGTGCTCGGCACGATGGTCTCGCAGACGCTCCTGAACCTGCTCGCGCTGAGCGTCCTCGGCGCGGTCACGCTCTCGCGCGTCAGCGTCCTCGACGGTCACGATCGCGGTCTCGTGCTGATCGCCCTGACTCCGCTGGCTGCGCTGCTGGCGGTGCTGGCGGCTCCGGTGCTGATACCGCCCTCCGCGGTCTCTCGCTTCCGCCGCCTGCAGGCGGCGATGATCGCGGTGCGGCGCTCGCTGCTGCGCCTGCGGGAGGGCCTCTCGGTGTTCGGCCATCCGCGCGCCGCCGCCCGCGCGACGGTCGCGCAGCTCGGCGCGTGGGCGCTGCAGTGGCTGTCGTGCTGGCTGCTGCTGGCGGCGCTCGGGATCGGCGGCGCGGGACCCGGAGCGGCGGCGGCGGTCCTGTTCGCCGTCAACGTCACCGCCGTCGTTCCCGCGACGCCCGCCAACGTCGGGGTCTTCCAAGCCGCCTGCGTTGCGGTCCTGGCGGGTGCCTACCACGTCTCCACGCCCGAAGCGATCGCCTACGGCATCGTGCTCCAGGCCGTCGAGGTCGCGACCGCGCTGATCATGGGCCTGCCCGCGCTGCTCAACGAGGGCCTCTCCTGGCGGGACGTCCGCCTGCGCACGATGCACGCCACGCCTGTGCGGCTGCCGGCGCTGCCGCGGGCCGCCGGCCTGCGCGCCGGAGCGGGCGTCGAGTAGCGCCCGCGGTGGCCGGCGCCTGGGTCTACGTGCTGCGCTGTCGCGACGGCACGCTCTACACCGGCTGGAGCACCGACGTGCAGCGCCGCCTGGAGCGGCACAACGCCGGGACGGCCAGCCGCTACACGGCCTCGCGGCGCCCGGTCGAGCTCGTCCACGCCCGCGCGATGGCCGATCGGAGCGCCGCGATGCGCGAGGAGGCGAGGATCAAGCGCCTCGACCGAGCGGCCAAGGAGGCACTGATCGGGGAGTCGGGCCCGAGTACGGCATGATGGGGGAGATGGCAAGCAGACCCACAGGGCGCAGCGTGAAGATCGGAGAGGACGAGCGGACCGGCTGGTCCTCGGACCGCCCCCGCCGCGAGGGCGCACCCGTGCGCCCGGCCGACCTCACGGTCCACTGCACGGTGCTGCGTCCCGCCGACCGGCTGCGTTACTCGCCGGGGAGCCTCCTGGTCGTCTCCTGCGCCGCGCCCAACGAGCGCGACGCGTTCCTCACGCGCTTGATCGAGGAGCGCTCCGCGGTCCTCTCGCTGCAGAAGGTCAAGGGCCTGCTGGCCGGCAAGGTCGCCGCCGAGGACCTGGACGCCCGCGCCGCCGAGCTGCTGCTCGCGGCCGTCCTGAAGCGCCTGGAGAACCGCCAGACCGTGGTGCTCGCGACAGAGGGCTTCACGCCCGAGGAGCGCGAGCCGTTCCTGCGCGCGGCGGCGGCTCAGCGCCGGCCTCGCCACCTGATCCTGATCGAGACCTCCCGCGAGCAGGTCGGCGAGGAGGCTCTGGCCCCGCTCAACGAGCTGCGCCGCGCCCTCGACACCGGCGAGCTCGGCAACGAGGGCGTGCAGACGGCGCTGCGCCTCGGCGGCGGCTCCGCTGCGGAGGTCAAGCGGATCCTGTTCCGCCCGCCGCCGCGCGAGGACGACTAGCGCACAAGCTGTCTGCCGGGATCAACTGATCCCGCACGAGCCCTGTCATAGTTCAGACCGCGGCATGGCGGGCCCGATGGTCTCGCCATGCAGGACGTCTCCGCTGTGCTGGTCGAACCTGGGGCAGACCGGGCGGAAGTGCGCCTGGAGAGGCTCACGGGGAGCCCTCGCCCGCGCGCGATCGCCTCGCTTCATCGCCCGACCCTGCTCGACACCCGCCTGGTCAGGGCTGAGCTCTCGCGCCTGCGCGGTCCCGCCCGAGACGCCGCGCCTGCTGCGCGCAGGACGGCCCGGCGGAGCGGCTGACGGGCGGCGGCTTGGTGGGCGACGCCGACACCCGGCAGCTCGCCTGGCTGGCCTACCTGGTCGGAGTCGCGCTGCTCACCTGCGTCTACGTCCTTGCGGGCGCGCTCGGGATCGACGCGCTGCACAGCGGGCTCACGTTCAACCTGCTCGGGGGGATCTCGATCGCGGGTCTGATCCTCGGCGCGCGGCGCAACGCGCCCGGCAAGAGGCTCCCCTGGTACCTGCTCGCGCTCGGGCAGACGATGTTCGTGACGAGCGACGTGCTCTCCTACAACTACGAGCGGCTGTTCGGCTCGGCGCTCAGCTTCCCCTCGGTCGCCGACTCCTTCCATCTCGCCTTCTACCCGTTCCTGTTCGGCGGGATGCTGCTCCTGATCGGAGAACGCGAAGAGGGCCACGACCGCAGCGCCCTGCTCGACGCCCTGACCGTCGCGCTCGCGCTGGCGACGCTGCTGTGGGTCTATGAGATCTCCCCGTACGCGAACGACCACACGATGTCGGCCTTCAAGCGCCTGGCCTCGATCGGCTACCCGGCGATGGACATCCTGCTCGTCGGCGTGGTCGCGCGGATGGCCGCCGGCAGCCATCGTCGCGAGCCCGCGTTCGCGTTCCTGCTGAGCGGCGTCGCGGTGCTGCTCCTCAGCGACGCCGTATACGGCTGGCGGCTGCTCGAATCCCAGTACACGCCCGGTCCGCTGACGATGGCCGGCTGGGCGGCGTTCTACGCCCTGCTGGGCACCGCCGCGATGCACCCCTCGATGCGGATGCTCTCCGAGGCCGGGCCGCAGTCCTCCGCGAACCTCACGAGGCCTCGTCTGGCGCTGCTGGCGTGCGCGAGCCTGACCGTGCCGATGCTCGTCGTGCTGCGCCGCGCGCTCGGGGAGCACGTCGACATCTACGTCCTGACGGGAGCTTCGGCGGCGATGTTCTCGCTCGTCCTGCTGCGCATGGCGGGCATCCTCCGCCGTCACGAGGAGGTGACCGAGCGCGAGGCGGCGCTGCGCATCGAGCTGACGGCAGCCGAGCTCGAGCGGCGCTCGGAGGACCGTCTCAGCGCGCTGATCAAGAACTCCTCCGACGTCGTCTGCATCCTCGCCGCGGACACGACGGTGCAGTGGGCCAGTCCGTCGCTGCACCAGACCCTCGGGCACGATCCCGACGCGCTGCCGGGTCGCGAGCTGCTCGAGATCGTCCACCCCGAAGACTGCCGCCGGCTGCGCTCTCTGATCGGCGCGATCGCCGGGCAGCCCGCCTCCCAGCGCTCGCTCGTCGAGTTCCGCGTCGCCCGCGCGGGGGAGGACGGCTGGCGCGACGTCGAGGCGCTGGCCTGCAACCTGCTCGAGGAGGAGAGCGTCGAGGGAATCGTCCTGAACATGCGCGACGTGAGCGAGCGCAAGGCATTTCAGGACGAGCTCGAGCACCAGGCCTTCCACGACACGTTGACCGGGCTGCCGAACAGGGCCCTGTTCCGCAACCGCGTCGAGCACGCCCTCGTCGGGCGGCGCCGCGACCACCTGCCCGTCGCGGTCCTGTTCCTCGACGTCGACGACTTCAAGTACGTCAACGACTCGCTCGGCCACGCGGCCGGCGACGAGGTCCTCCAAGAGCTGGGGCGGCGACTTCTGGACTGCATGCGCCCGGTCGACACGGCCGCCCGGCTCGGCGGGGACGAGTTCGCGATCCTGATCCGCGACTCGGAGTCCGAGCTGCACTCGATCGAGATAGCGAGTCGCGTGATGGCCTCGCTGAGGGCGCCGATCCCTCTCGCCGGGCGTGACGTGACGCTCCCGGTCAGCGTCGGCATCGCCTTCTCCGACCGGCACATGGTCTCCACCGAGGACGCCGACGAGCTGCTGCGCAACGCCGACGCGGCGATGTACATGGCAAAGGAGAACGGGAAGGACAACTACCAGCTCTTCAATCCCGAGATCCACGAGCGGGCGATGGCCCGGATGGCGCTGAAGGCCGAACTGCAGCGGGCGCTCGACGAAGGCGAGTTCACGCTCCGCTACCAGCCGATCATGGACCTCGAGCGCGGCGACATGGCGGGGATGGAGGCCCTCGCCCGCTGGGAGCACCCGCAGCGGGGCACGCTCGCGCCGACCGAGTTCGTGCCGTTGCTCGAGGAAACCGGTCTGATCGTCCAGGTCGGGCGGCGGATCCTGCGCGAAGCGTGCGCGTGGGCGGCGCGGATGCAGCGGGAGTGCCCGCGCGACCCGGTCCTCTCGATCGCCGTCAACGTGTCGGCCAAGCAGCTGCAGCGCGTCGAGTTCATCGACGAGGTCGCGGAGGCGCTCGCCGAGACCGGGATCGTGCCGAGCAGCCTCACACTCGAGCTGACCGAGAGCGTGATGATGCAGGACATGGAGGTCAGCCTGCTGCGCCTCGAAGCGCTGCGGGCGCTCGGCGTCAAACTCGCGATCGACGACTTCGGCACCGGCTACTCGTCGCTGAACTACGTCCGCGAGCTGCCCGTCGACATCCTCAAGATCGACCGCTCCTTCCTCGCCGACACGAACCCCCAGGTCGAGCAGATGACGGCCTCGATCGTCGAGCTCGCCCGGATCTTCAACCTCAAGGCCGTCGCCGAGGGCGTCGAGAACCCCGACCAGCTCTCGCGTCTTCAGGGGATGCGCTGCGAGTTCGGCCAGGGCTTCCACTTCGCCCAGCCGCTGGGCGCCGAGGAGATCCTCGAGCTGGCGACGCGCGGGCGCGTCGCGCGGGCGGGCACGGTGGCGCGCGGCGCCGCCGGGGGCGCGGGCTCGGCGTCAACCTCCTGAGGAGTGTCGCGTCTCGAGCGGGACGTCGTAGAAAGAGGGCAAGCGGTCTCGTTCTACCTAACCGGACTAAGCTAGACTAGGAATGGTGGGAGCCACTTACAACATGCACGAAGCAAAGACCCATCTCTCGCGGTTGGCTGAGCGCGCCGCCAACGGCGAGGAGATCGTTATCGCTCGCAACGGGAGGGCCGTGGCGAGGCTCGTTGCGATGCCCGAGCGCAAGAAGCGCAGGCTCGGGCTTGCGAAGGGTGAGATTTGGATCAGCGACGACTTCGACGCGCCGCTGCCGCCGGACATCCAAGAGGCGTTCGAAGGGAAGCGGGACTGAAGCTGCTGCTGGACACCCACGTGCTTCTGTGGGCGCTGGAGGGGGATCTGGCGGAGGAATCCGCTGAGGTCATCGGCGAGCGGGCGGAGAGCGTCTGGGTCAGCGCCGCCAGCGTGTGGGAGTCGCAGATCAAGGCAGCCGTGGGAAAGCTCCGGCCGCCCCCTGATCTGGTCGGCCTGATCGACGAGAGCGGCTTGGAGCGTCTGCAGATCACATTTGAGCATGCAGCCGCGGCAGGAGCGTTGCCGCTCCTTCACCGCGATCCCTTCGATCGCATGCTCGTCGCCCAGGCTCGCTCCGAGGGAATGACCCTCGCCACAGCCGACGAGGCCCTCGCTCGATACGACGTCCCGGTTCTCGCTGTATCACGGCTCTCGCGCTAGCGATCGTCGTGCCGCCGGCCTGCCACCGCACCGTCCGAGATACAGCCCTCCCGGGCGGGCTTCACGGCGGCGCTACGCGCTCTCGCCCGCCATCGCGGGCTCGTCCTCGCCTTCGACGGCGCCGTCCGGCGGGTCCTCGTCGGCGATCTCGCCGAACAGCGAGGGGTCGCGGGCGGAGCCGCGGATCACGTCGTCGGGGCTGCCGTCGGGCAGCAGCCGGCCCTGCCTGGTCCCGAAGTAGATCGCCTGCGGGTGGTGGGCGATCAACGCGAGCGTCGACTGCTCGGGCTCCGGCGCGTAGCCGTCGGTGATGGTCATCCCGATCTGGCCGAGGTCGAGCAGCGCGTCGACCTTCAGGTGCTCGGCCTGCTCCGGCACCGCGGGGTAGCCCCACGAGTAGCGCCGGCCCTGGGTGGCGGGGATCCCGAGCATGCCGCGGACCTCGTAGTGGAGCCACTCGGCCAGGCCCTCGGCGGTCTGGACCCCGAGGCCGTGCACGAAGTACTGCTCGGCGAACTCGCCCTCGGCCTCGAGCTTCGCCATCAGCTCGGTGACCTCGCCGCCGACGGTCACGGCCTGAACCGGGATCACGTCGATCTCCTCGGGCGGCGTGCCGTCCTCGTTCGCGGGCCGGAAGAAGTCGGCCAGGCAGATGCGCTCGCCCTTCGGCTGGCGCGGGCAGACGAAGCGCGTCAGCTCCGTCTCGCGATCCTCGGGGTCGAGCACGACGATCTCGTTGCCGAGCGCGTAGCAGGGGAAGAAGCCGAGCAGCGCGCGCGGGTGCAGGTAGGTCTGCTCCTTCCACATCCGTTCCAGGCGCGGGCGGAAGTCCTCATCGACGAGCTTCTTCCACGCCTCGCCTTTGACTTTGCTGCCGCCCCAGTGCAGCTTGAAGAGGACGTGGGTGTCGAGGTGGCGGTAGACCTCGTCCATGTCGACGGGGATCTCCCGCACGCCCCAGAAGGGCGGCTCGGGGACGGGGGCGTCGGTGCGCGCGGCGGAGCGCACGGAGTCGTCCGCGAAGTTCAGCTCCTCCTCGGGCTCCTCGCCCTTCTCGCGGAAGGCGCGGGCGCCGGCCTTGAGCTTCTCGTCGAGCGCGGCGCGGGCGTCGGCGTCGATCAGCTGGTCCATCACGGCCAGGCCCTCGAAGGCGTCCTTGCAGTAGAAGACGCCCGGCTCGTAGATCTCCTCGGACTCCCGGCCTCCCGGGTAGAGAGCGCGGTAGCCGAATGCGCGGTTGATCGCCGCGCCGCCGATCAGCACGGGATAGCCGAGACCCTTGGCGTGCAGCTCCTGAATGCAGGCGGGCATCTGCTTGGAGGTCGAGACGAGCAGCGCGGAGAGGCCGATCGCGGTGGCGTCGTGCTCCTGGGCGGCGTCGACGATCGTCTGGATCGGGACCTGCTTGCCGAGGTCGACGACCGTGTAGCCGTTGTTCGTGAGGATCGTGTTGACGAGCGACTTGCCGATGTCGTGGACGTCGCCGAAGACGGTCGCGAGCACGACCGTGCCCTTCGTGTAGCCCTCGATCTTGTCGAGGTATTTCTCGAGCTGGGCGACGGCCTTCTTCATCACCTCGGCCGACTGCAGCACGAACGGCAGGATCAGCTCGCCCGCGCCGAATTTGTCGCCGACCTCTTTCATCGCCGGCAGCAGCACCTCGTTCAGCGTCGGGACCGCGCCGATCTTCTCGACGCTTGAGTCGATCCAGTCCTCGACGCCCTCCTTGCGGCGGCGTAGGATGTGGAAGTGAAGCGCCTCCTCCGGCTCCATCCCCTCGGTCGGGTCGGCGGCGCTCTGTGAAGAGTCCTCCTCGCCCTTGGACTCGAAGTGCCCGATGAAGCGCTCGAGCGCGTCCTCGCGGCGGTTGAAGACCAGGTCGTCGGCCAGGTCGCGCTCCTCCTGCGGGATCTCGCCGTAGGGGGTGATGTGGTTCGGGTTGACCATCGCCAGGTCGAGACCGGCTCCGACGCAGTGGTGCAGGAACGCCGAGTTCAGCACCGCCCGCGCTCCCGGGGAGACGCCGAAGGAGACGTTCGAGACGCCGAGGGAGGTCTTCACGTCGGGGATCTCGGCCTTGATCCGGCGGATGCCCTCGATCGTCTCGACCGCCGACGGGCGCCACTCCTCATCGCCTGTCGTGAGCGTGAACGTCAGGCAGTCGAAGATCAACAGCTCGGGGTCCAGGCCGTGCTCGGAGCAGCACAGATCGCGGATCCGCTTGGCGATCTCGACCTTGCGCTCGGCGGTCTTCGCCATCCCGACCTCGTCGATCGTCAGCGCGATCAGGGCGGCGCCGTGGTCGAGCGCCATCGGCACGACCCGGTCGAGCTTCTCGCGGCCGGCCTCGAGGTTGACGGAGTTGACGATCGCCCGGCCGGGGACCTGCTCCAGGGCGCTCTGGATCACCTCCGGCTCGGTCGAGTCGATCTGGATCGGCGCGGGCTGGGTCAGGGAGATCTTCTTGGCGAGGATCCGCATCTGTTCGTCCTCGTCGGCCCGCTCGGTCAGCGCCACGCACAGGTCGAGCACGTGCGCACCCCCGGAGACCTGGTCCTCGGCGATCTGCACGAGCCCGTCGTAGTCGTCGGCCAGCAGCAGCTCCTTGGCCTTGCGCGAGCCCTGCGAGTTGACCCGCTCGCCGACCATCGTCGGGCGCGGCTCCTGAACGAGCGGCGTTGCGGCGATCATCGAGGAGAGGTGCGGGGGCCGCGGCGCGGGCCGCGGGGCGAGGACGCGGCCCTTCACGCGCTCGGCGATCGCGGCGATGTGGGCGGGCGTCGTCCCGCAGCAGCCGCCGACGATGCCGACCCCGTAGCGCTCGACGAACTCCCGCAGCGCCTCGGCCAGCGGCTCGGGCTGCTCGGGGAAGATCGTCTCCCCGTCGGGTCCCTGCAGCGGCAGGCCCGCGTTGGGGATGCAGGCGACCGGGACGGGGCACAGCTCGCCTAGGAAGCGGATCGCGTCGCGCATGTCCTCGGGCCCGGTCGAGCAGTTCAGGCCGATCACGTCGACCTTCAGGGCCGAGAGCGTCGTCAGGACCGAGGAGATGTCGGTGCCGAGCAGCATCTTGCCCCCGTTGGGGAGCAGCGAGACGGAGGTGTGGATCGGAAGCGTCCGGCCGGTGCTCTTGAAGGCCTCCCGCGCGCCGAACACGGCCGCCTTGACCTCGAGGATGTCCTGGGCGGTCTCGATGATGATCAGGTCCGCGCCGCCGTCGATCAGGCCCGCGGCCTGCTCGGCGAAGACCTCGACGAGCTCGCCGAAGCGGATCTGCCCGAGCGAGGGGTCCTCGGAGGCGGGCAGGAACCCGGTCGGGCCGATCGAGCCGGCCACGTAACGGCTCTCGCCCGCCGCCTTGCGGGCGATTTCGGCGGCCTTCGTGTTGATCTCGACGGTGTGCGCGCCGAGGCCCCACTCCTCGAGCTTCAGCCGCGAGCCCTGGAAGGTGTCGGTCTCCACGACTTCGGCGCCCGCGTCGAGCATCGAGGCGTGAACCCCCTCGATCACGTCGGGGCGGTTCAGGATCAGCGCCTCGTGGCACTTGCCCTGCAGGCCGCCGTAGTCCTCGCTGGTCAGCTCGAACTGCTCGAGCGTCGCGCCCATGCCCCCGTCGTAGATGACGACGTGCTCGGAGATCGCCTTCAAGAAGTCGCGCATTGCACGCCATGCTAGCCGCGCTCCCGCCGCCCGAGCCCGGCGCCCCGTCTCATCCGGCCCCGCGGCTACGGTCCCCTGCGATGCTCGGGGCGCTCCCGTTCACGACCTCGCACGCCGAATGGATCGCCCTGATCGTCGGCGTCGTGAGCCTGATCGGCATCGGCGGGGTGCTCTCGACGTTCATCTGCCACCGCTCGGGGTGCTGGCGCCGCGGCCGCTTCAAATACGGCCACTACCGGCTGTGTCACAAGCACCACCCGGACGTGCCCTCCGACGGCAGGATCTCCGACGAGCACATAGCCGCGGCCAAGCCGCGTTCGTGAGCGCTTTCTAACCGGCCGCGCTCATCGCCAACCTGCGATCGATCCTCGCGTTCTAACGGTATCCCGACCACGCGGCCTCGAGCCGCGCGGTAACTAGATACGAGAGAGGGTAAGTATGCGAATCTCAAGACTGTTCGTGCTCGCGGCACTCGTCGGTGCCTGCTGCTTGGCGGCGACCGCCTCGGCGAGCGCGGCCACAGCGACCTGCACGGGCGCCACCGGCAAGATCAAGCTTTCGCCGGGTCTGTCCGAAACCGCGACTGTCCAGAACATCCAGGTGAAGGGCGAACTGACCGGATGTACGGGCGAAGGCGCCAAAGAAAGCTACAAGTTCCAGATTCACGCCAAGACCGCTGAAGCGGTGACCTGCTCGGCGCTGACCTCGGGCGCGCTCAGCGGCGCCGAATCGACGATCCTGATCAAGGCGTCGGGTGAAGGCAACTCCTCCGGCGAAGTCAGCTTCCAGCTGATCGAAGGTGCGGGCTCCTTCAGCAGCGGCACCCTCACCGGGGGCGCGTTCGAAGGTGGCACGGCGTCCGGGTCGCTGACCGAGTCCTTCACGGGCGGCGCGACCTGCGGCAAACCGGTCATCACCGAAAAGCACGGCAAAATCTCTGAAAAGCCGGCCAAGAAGGTCAACAAGGGCGAAGTCACCGCCGGTAGCGCGTCACTGACCTAGCTCAGCGCGCGTTCCCGATGGGAGAGGGGTCCCCGGCGCACGCCGGGGGCCCCTCTTTTTGTCCAATCGGCCCAGCGGGAGGTGCGCCTGAACGCGGAGAGGCCCGCATCTTGCGGGCCTCTCCGGTGCTGCCTGCCTCGTCCTAGAGGGTCTAGGAGCGACTACTTGATGAACAGCATCTCCGAGTACTTGGGCAGCGGCCACAGGTCGTCGGCCACGAGCTTCTCGAGGCGGTCGGCGCCGTCGCGGACGTCTTCCATCGCGATCATCACGGAGTCGCGCATGTAGGTCGCCTCCTTGTGCAGGTCGTCGGGGTGGTTCTCGTCGAGGTTCGCGTCCTCGAGCTTCGTGAGCGCGAAGTGGAACTCCTTGACGATCGGCTCGACCTCGGCGACGAGGTCGTCCATCCCGCTCGCCCTCAGTTCGTTCAGGTAGCGGATCGCCGCCGGGAGCAGCATCGTGCGCGCGATCGAGGCGCAGGTCTCGGCCTCGATGTTGACTTTGATGACGTACTGCTCGGTGAACACCTCTTCGCGCGACTCGAGCTCTCGTTTCGAGAGCACCTTGTACTTTTTGAACGCGGCGACCGTCTGTTTGTTCGTGATCCAGGGCAGCGCCTCGACGGTCGATTTGAGGTTCGCGAGGCCCCGTTTCTTGGCCTCCTTGTGCCACTCCTCGGAGTAGCCGTCGCCGTCGAAGACGACCTGCTTGTTCTGGGCCCAGACGTCCTTGACGACGGCCGTGACCGCCTTCTCGAGCGTCGCGCCGGATTTCTTCAATGCCGCGGCGAGCTGGGCGGAGAGCTCGTCGACCGACTCCGCCACGATCGTGTTCAGGACCGTGTTCGGGAACGAGGGCGAGCTCGAGGAGCCGAGCGCCCGGAACTCGAACTTGTTCCCCGTGAAGGCGAACGGCGAGGTGCGGTTGCGGTCGCCACCGTGCAGGGGCATCGGCGGCAGGACCGGCGTGCCGAGGCCGAGGAACGACCCGGGCTTCGAGGCCAGCGCTTTGCCGCTCGCGATCGCCGTGAAGACCTTCTCCAGCTCTGCGCCGAGGAAGATCGAGATGATCGC
Source organism: Solirubrobacteraceae bacterium (assembly GCA_035571915.1). Classification (GTDB taxonomy): domain Bacteria; phylum Actinomycetota; class Thermoleophilia; order Solirubrobacterales; family Solirubrobacteraceae; genus Palsa-744. The sequence goes on from DATNBM010000002.1 coordinate 27,297, forward strand.
CGGCGGCGCCTCGTTCGCGCCGAGACGGAAGTCCTGCCCGGCGGAGGCGATCGACGCGCGCAGCAGCGCCTGGTGCTTGTTGACGGCCTGGATGACGGCCGCGCAGAAGAACAGGAACTGCAGGTTCTCCGCGGGCGTGTCGCCGGGCTCGAGCAGGTTCAGGCCGGTGTCGGTGCCCATCGACCAGTTGTTGTGCTTGCCCGAGCCGTTGACGCCCGCGAAGGGCTTCTCGTGCAGCAGGCACACGAGCCCGTAGCGGCGCGCGGTGTTCTGCAGGATCTGCATCGTCAGCAGCTGGTGGTCGGCCCCGACGTTCGAGTTCTCGAAGATCGGCGCGACCTCGTACTGGTTCGGCGCGACCTCGTTGTGGCGGGTCTTGATCGGCACGCCGAGCTTCGCCAGCTCGAGCTCGACCTCGAGCATGTACGCCAGCACGCGCTCGGGGATCGACCCGAAGTAGTGGTCGTCGAGCTCGTGGCCCTTCGGCGGTTTCGCGCCGTAGAGCGTGCGGCCGGTCGTGACCAGGTCGGGGCGTTCGAAGTAGTACTGCTCGTCGATCAGGAAGTACTCCTGCTCGCAGCCGATCGTCGTGAAGACGCGCGAGGCGCCCTCGACGCCGAGCAGCTCCAGCGCGCGGATCGCGGCCCCCGAGAGGGCGTCCATCGAGCGCAGCAGCGGGATCTTGTGGTCGAGCGCCTCGCCCGTCCAAGAGGTGAAGGCGGTCGGGATGCAGAGCAGCGCGCCGTTCGGGTTCTCGAGGATGAAGGCCGGCGAGGTCGGGTCCCACGCCGTGTAGCCGCGAGCCTCGAAGGTCGCGCGGATGCCGCCCGTCGGGAACGAGGAGGCGTCCGGCTCGCCCTGGATCAGCTCCTTGCCGGAGAACTCCGCGATCGCGGTGCCGTCCCCGGAGGGCGCGTAGAAGGAGTCGTGCTTCTCGGCGGTCGAGCCGGTCAGCGGCTGGAACCAGTGCGTGTAGTGGGTCGCGCCTTTCTCCATCGCCCATTCCTTCATCGCCTGCGCGACGGAGTCGGCCAGCGTCGTGTCGAGGGCCTCGCCGCGCGCGAGCGTGCGGTGCAGCGCCTTGTAGACGTGCTTGGGCAGGCGGCTGCGCTGCACGGCGGGGGAGAACACGTTCGCGCCGAACACCTGGTTGTCGGGCATCGTGAGGTCCATCGAGCCGAGCGCGGCGCCGTTGGCGCTCCACTGCGCGGCGGTTACGTTCTGCTGGCGGGTCCTGGGCATGAGTGGGTCGAATCCCTCCTGGGAAGTGGTGACGGTCGGCCGGCGCTCCGTGCCGGCCTTTTCAAGGTCGCAAGGGCGTGCGCGCTCGTCGCGCGCGAGGCCCTCCCAATCGTAATCCCAACCGGCCGGGAGGGGATCACCGATTGGCGAAACCGCCGGAGCCCTCGTTGGACACCTGGCTAAACGGCCGAGCGCGGGGTCCGGGTCGCTACGGAGAGACGGGGTAGACGCCCGGCACGACCTTGCCGGTCTTCGGGTCCACGTGCGTCACCGCGGGGGCGCCCGCGATCTGCACGCGGAAGCTGCCCGAGGCGGGGCCGCCTCCCGCGAGCTGAGCTTTGGCCTTGCCCGCGAGGCCCGCGGCGACCGAGTAGCGGACCGTGTAGGAGCCGCTCTTGACCGGCACGACCCGCCAGCTGAACGTGCGCTTCCGGTTCGCCGCCAGGCGGCCCAGCGCCCACGTGTTGACGTAGTTGGTCTGGGCGCCGCCGGGGATGCTGACTTCCTGGGATTCGACGGGAAGCTTGGCGGGCGTCCCCGGTCCCCGTTCGATCACCCACACCGGTCGTTTGTTCGCGGCCAGGCCGGCGAAGCTCGAGGCGTAGTTGAACGAGTCGACCGTGACCGCCACGTTCGGGATCGCGTGTTCGCCCGTGTTTTCAACCGTCAGCTGCAGCGTCTCGACCTTGGCGACCGACTGCTTGGCGGGGAAGCTCGCGCCCGCGAGCTTGACCTCGAAGCTTGCGGACGGTTCGCCGGCGGTCGCTTGCGAGCCTCCTCCGCAGCCCGAGAGCGTCGCCGCCGCGGCGGCCAGGCAGAGTCCGGCTGCAGCCGCCCGGGCGGGCGCGCCGCGGCGCGGGCCGCGGGCCTGTCCGTCGTTCCCCAAGAGGACTCTCCATCTCCCCGGCACGATCGAGGCACATTACCAGTGGGTGCAGGAGCTTCGGCGCCGGCGGGAGGGTGGGCATCCCATCCGCTCATGGCGTAGAGTTACCCCCGACCACCCGTCGCGAGGAGAGGAAGGGCCAGGCAGAGATGGTTCGCGGGGTCGCCGAGCGGATTTTCCCGTCTGCGAGGCACTTGCTCGAGGAATTCGGGGACATGATGATCTTGACGGGCAAGACCATCTGGTCTGCCCTGCGCCCGCCCTACCCGTACGGCGGCGAGTTCGTCTCCCAGTTCCTGTTCGCGCTGCGGCTCTGCTGGTTCCCGCTGCTCGTCTCGACGGTCTGCATCTGCTACGCCGCGCCGGGCCTGCAGGCGGCCAACTTCCTGACGATCTTCGGCGCCCTGGACCGCCTCGGCGGGTTCTTCGTGCTCGGCGCCGTGCGCGAGATCGGCCCGAGCGTGACGGCGATCGTCGTCGCCGGCGTCGCCGGCACGGCGATCACCGCGGACCTCGGCGCCCGCAAGGTGCGCGAGGAGCTCGACGCCCTGCAGGTGCTCGGCGTCGACCCCGTCAAGAACCTCGTCGTGCCGCGCTTCCTGGCCCTGATGCTGGTCACCGGCCTGTTCGACATCTACGCGCTGCTGTTCGGGATCTTCGGCGGGATCATCGCCGAGCTCGTCAACGGGCAGGCGCTCGGTCCCTTCTGGGCGACGCTGTTCGCCAACGCCTCCACGACCGACCTCTGGGGCTCGGTCCTGAAGACGACGATCTACGGCGCGATCATCGCGATCGTCTGCTGTTACAAGGGCATGTCCGCGTCCGGCGGCGCCGAGGGCGTCGGGCGGGCCGTCAACGAGGCCGTCGTGCTCGCCTTCACCGCGATCTTCTCCTTCGACTACGTCTTCACGCAGACGCTGCTCGCCACCCACCCTCAGATCCTGGTGATCAAGTAGATGAACGAGCTCCTCGCGATGCCCCGCGAATGGCTTGAGGCGACCGGCGAGATCGGGCGCTTCACGGGCACGATCGTGCGCGACGTCTACGGGCTTCGCGTCTTCCGCTTCTTCGGCGAGTCGCTGCGCCAGTGCGGGATCCTGATCGTCGGCTCGACGACGATCATCTGGACGCTGATGTTCATCCTCGGCCTGCAGTGCGGGATCGAGGGCGCCTACTTCACCGCCGCGCAGGGCGCGCCCGCCTACTCGGGCGTGTTCACGGCGTGGTGCGACCTGCGCGAGATCACGCCCTACGCGTTCGGCTACATGATGTCCGCGAAGGTCGGCACGGGGATCGTCGCCGAGCTCGGCAGCATGCGGATCTCCGACGAGATCGACGCGCTCGAGGTGATGGGCATCAACTCGATGACGTTCCTCTGCGCGACCCGCCTGCTGGCCTCCTGGCTGGTGCTCCCGTTCATGTACATGGCGGGGATCGGAGCGGCCTTCCTGGCCTCCTACATAGCGGTCGTCGATCAGATCGGATACGTCTCCTCCGGCGGCTACTTCCTGATCTTCTGGCAGTTCCAGAATCCACCGGATTTCCTGTACAGCCTGATAAAGGCGATGTTCATGGCGACGGCGATCGTGCTCGTCGCGTGCTACTACGGGTACAACGCCAGCGGCGGCCCAGTCGGGGTCGGCAAGGCGACCGCCAAGTCGATGGTCTTGAACCTGGTCCTCGTGCACGTGATCGGAATGCTCGGGACCCAGATCTTCTGGGGCGCGAACCCGCGCGCGCCGATCGGCGGGTGAGGCGATGAGCGACGAGCCGACCGGCGGTCCGCACGAGGGCGGCGAGGGCGCCCCCGAGCCGACCTTCCGCACCGTCGAAGAGCACGACGCCGAAGAGACGGGGCAGATCTCACATCACCCGCCGGCTCCCGTCGAGCCGGGCGGGGAGAGCGACTTCGGGGCCCCGTCGGGGCAGGACGCGTCGCCGTCCGAGCCCGCGCCGACGGCGACGGAACTGCGGATCACGCGCGAGGAAGAGCGCCACGACGACGACGAGTTCCGCTACCACACCGGCACGATCCGGGCAACCGACACACCGGACGCGATCGAATTCATCGACGTCCACAAGGCGTTCGGGCGAAACCAGGTCCTGCGGGGGCTGAACATGGGCCTGCCGGAGAACAAGATCTCGATGATCCTCGGGCCGTCGGGCACCGGCAAGTCGGTCTGCATCAAGCACATCGTGGGCCTGCTCTATCCCGACCAGGGGGACGTGATCGTCCACGGCCACTCGATCCCGAGCCTGCCCGACGCGGACCTCTTCGAGCTGCGCAAGAAGTTCGGCGTGCTCTTTCAGGACGGGGCCCTGTTCGGGTCGATGAACCTCTACGACAACGTCGCCTTCCCGCTGCGCCAGCACACCGAGAAGGGCGACGAGGAGATCGCCGAGATCGTCAACAGGCGCCTGAAGGAGGTCGGCCTCGGCAACGCCAACGAGAAGATGCCGAACGAGCTCTCCGGCGGGATGCGCAAGCGCGCCGGCTTCGCGCGGGCGCTCGTGATGGAACCGGACATCGTGCTGTTCGACGAGCCCGACTCGGGCCTGGACCCGGTTCGCACCGCCCTGCTCTGCGAGCTGATCAAGGAAGTCCACGCCGAGAACGGCGGCTGCTACGTCGTGATCACCCACGACATCATGTCGGCGCGGCGCGTGGCCGAGCACATCTCCGTGCTGTGGAAGGGGCGAATCGTGGAAACGGGCCCCGCTCAGGAGCTGTTCGCGTCGGAAAACCCGTTCGTGCGGCAGTTCCTCTCCGGCCAGTCGATCGGCCCGCTCGGGATGGAGTAGCGCCGGGCGCGGGGCCGTCCGGCCTCGCTCCGCCGGCGCCCGCGGGCGATGACGAGCGCAAGGCTGCTCAGCAAGCTCGCACGCGGGTCGGCCAGGCGCGCCGTTCTCGTCCTCGCCGTCGCGGGCGTGCTCGGCGTCGGCGGTGCGGCGCTCGCCCTGCAGCTGCAGCCGACCGCGGCGACGAGCAGCTTCGTCTCGCCCTCCAACGGGAGCTACCGCGCGACCCAGAGCTACTACCGCCACTTCGGCGAAGAGCCGATCGCCGTGCTCGTCCACGGCGACCTGCAGCGGATCGTGCTCGGCTCGGACCTCGAGCGGCTGATCGGCCTCGAGGGCTGTCTGTCGGGCCGCGTGCCGGCCAAGGCACTGCCCGCCGAGGGGGGCCTCGGCGGACCCTGCGCGCGGCTCGGGCGGCTCGGCAGCGTCAAGGTCGTCTTCGGTCCGGGCACGTTCCTGAACGAGGCCGTCGCCCGGATCGACGAACAGCTCACGACGCTGAACGCCCAGGCGAGCGCCCGCGGCCGCGCGGCCGAACGCTCGGTCCGTCGCGCCGCGCTCGCCCGCGGGCGCAGCGCCTCCGAAGCCCGCTCCCTCGGGGCGGAAGCGAAAAGGGTCGCCGAAGCGGGCTACCGCTCGCGCCTCTTCTCGCTCGCCCTCTCCTACGGCCTGACCTCCGCGCCGACCCTGCAGGACAAGGGGTTCATCTCCGACGTCGTGTTCGACTCCTCGAAGCCCGCCGGGACGCCCAAGCAGCGCTTCGCCTACCTCTTCCCGAGCCGGGACGCCGCGCTGGTCGCGGTGCGGATGAGGCCCGGCCTCTCCCAGCACGTGCGCAACGAGACGATCGCGACGATCCGCGAAGCGGTCGCGATGGGGCAGTGGCGCCTGCAGACGGCCGGCGCCCGCTACCTCGTCACGGGCGAGCCCGTGATCGTCTCGGATCTGACGAAATCGTTCACGAGCTCGATCGAGCTGCTCCTGATCGCCGTCCTGATCCTGATGGCGGCCACGCTCGGCCTGATCTTCACCGGCCGCCCGCGCCTGCTGCCGCTCGCGCTCGCCCTGCTCGCCGCGGCGGTGACCTTCGGGGGCCTGGCGGCCGTCGGCGCCTCGCTGACGGTCGCCTCGATCGCCGTGCTGCCGGTCCTGATCGGCCTCGCGGTCGACTACGCGATCCAGTTCCAGTCCCGCGCGGGGGAGGAACTCGCCGCGGCCGGGGACGGCGACCGCGGGCGGGCGCTGGAGCGAGCCGCGGCGGCGGGCGCGCCGACGATCGCGACCGCCGCCGCCGCGAGCGCGGCGGCGATGCTCGTGCTGCTGCTCTCGCCCGTGCCGATGGTGCGCGGCTTCGGCGTGCTGCTCGTCGCCGGTCTCGCGATCGCGCTCCTGTGCGCGCTCACGGCGGGCGCGGCCGCGCTCTCGCTCGGGCCGTGGCGGGGGGCCGTGGTGAGCGGGCATCCGGCCGGGGCGCCGCTCGGCGCCCTGGCCTCCTCCTGGCGGGGAGCGGGCGAGCTGCTGCGTGAGAACCCCCTGACGCGGGCGGTCACCCGCTTCGCCCTCGGACCGGCGCTGCGCCGGCCCGGGCGCGTGCTCGGCGTCGGGCTCGCCCTCGCGGCGCTCGGCTGGGGCCTCGACACCCAGACGAAGGTCGAGACCGACATCACCAAGCTCGTCCCTCAGAACCTCGGCTCGCTCCAGGCCCTCAACACGCTCGAGCGCACGACCGGCGTGGGCGGTGAAGTAGCCGTGCTGGTGAAGAGCTCACCCACCCACAACCTCGCCTCGCCCGCGACGATCGAATGGATGACCGCCTACCAGCGCCGCGTGCTCGCGCGCTTCGGGTACAGCGAGGCGCGCGGCTGCCGCCGCGCGCGGCTCTGCCCGGCCTTCTCGCTGCCCGATCTCTTCCAGTCGGGAGCGTCGTCTCAGAGCGGCTCCGCGAAGCTCTCCGCAGAAGCGGTCCAGGGGCTGCTCGGGACGATCCCGCCATACTTCTCCCAGGACGTGATCACCGCCGATCGCAACTTCGCGACGCTCTCCTTCGGGATCCGCCTGATGAGCCTCTCAGACCAGCAGCGCCTGATCGAAGCGATGCGGGCCGAGCTTCACCCGCCCGCCGGCGTCTCGGCCGATCTCGTCGGCCTGCCAGTGCTCGCGGCCCAGTCGGGCTCGCAGGTGGCCGATCCGTGGCGGCGCCTGGAGACCCTCCTGGCGGGCCTCGCCGCGGTCGCGCTCGTGCTGCTGCTGGCCTTCCGCGGCGACCGCCGCCGCGCGCTCGTCCCGCTCGTCCCGATCGTGCTCGCGACGGGCTGGTCGGCGCTCGTCCTGTTCGCGCTCCGCGTCCCGCTGAACCCGATGTCGGTGACGCTCGGAGCGCTCGTGATCGCGATCTCGACCGAGTTCAGCGTCCTGCTCGCAGAGCGCCACCGTCAGGAGCGCCTCGCGGGGCGCTCGACCGTCGAGGCGCTGCGGCGAAGCTACGAGCGGACCGGGGCGGCCGTCGCCGCCTCCGCGGCGACCGCGATCTTCGGCTTCGGCGTGCTCGTCCTCTCGGACATCCGCATGCTGCGCGACTTCGGCCTCGTGACGCTCATCGACCTCGCGGTCTCGCTGCTCGGCGTGCTCGTCGCGCTGCCGGCCGCGCTCGTCTTCGCCGAGCGCAGCGGAGCCCGCGCCGGGCGTCCGGTGCGGCGCCGCGCGACGCTCGCGAGACTGGCCGCGTGGCGTCCCGGCTCGGGTCATGGCGGGGCCTGAACCGCCGCCCCCCGAGGAGCCCCGCGGGGGCGCTTCGCGCGAGGGTCCCGGCGGAGACGGGGAGGGGCGCCCTGCCCGCGAGGCGCCGGCGAGGTCTGTGCTCGAGCTGCCCCGCTACGGGCGCTACGTCGGCCTGCTCGCGATCGTGATCGTGATCCTGATCACGGTCAACACGCTCGTCACGAAGCCGAACGGGGCGAGCGGGATCGCGCCCGGCAAGACGGTCCCCCCGTTCGCCGTGCCGCTCGCGACCGGGAACCTGAAGGGCGACGCCGACGTCGCGACCCGCGCCGGCGAGGGGGCGGCGGGCAACGTCCCGGCCTGCAAGGAGCGGGGCCCCGAGATCCTCAACGTCTGCGAGCTCTACGAACGGGGTCCCGTCGTGCTCGCGCTGTTCGTCGACGAAGGCTCGTGCGCGAACGTGCTCAGCGACATGCAGGCGCTGGGACCGGAGTTCCCGAGGGTGCGCTTCGCGGCCGTCTCGATCAAGGGCTCGACCGGCGACCTGCGCTCGATGATCCGCTCGCGGGGGCTCACCTTCCCGGTCGGGATCGACCGCGACGGGGTCCTCGCGGCGCTCTACAAGATCGCGAGCTGCCCCCAGGTCAGCTTCATCGGGCGCGGAGGCGCGGTGCAGAGCCGCGCGCTGCTCGGGGGGGCTGCGCGCGCGACCCTGCGCCGCCGGGTCGCCGCGCTCGCGGCCGCGCCGGAAGGCGCGGGATGAGCGCCCCCGGGGCGGAGGGCGAGGGGGGAGGGCCCTGCGAGGGCTGGCTGGCGGCCGAGGTCGCCCTGGAGCTTCCGGGCCTGCGCCTGCTCTCGAGCGTCATCGAGGTCGGCCGGTCGGGGTCGCTCACCGGCGACTCCCCGCCGGACGTCCAGGCGCGGTTGCGCGAACTCTCCAACCGGGTTCGCGGAGCGCGCGCGATCGGCATCCGCCGCGAGCCGCTGCCGGCCGCCTACCGCGTCTTCTTCCGCCAGGTCGGGGTTGACCCCGACGTCGACCGCACCCCGATCGAGGAGGCCGTGCTGGAGCGGATGCTGCACGGCGGCTTCCTCAGCGGCGGCATGCTCGAGGACATCCTCCTCGTGGCTCTGCTCGACACGGGCGTTCCGGTCTGGGCGCTCGACGCGGACACCGTGGAGGGACCGCTCGGCATTCGTCTCAGCAGCGACGGAGAGCGGCTCGGCCGCGGCGCGGATCCGCCCCTGCTGCCCGCCGGGCGCCTGGTGGTGGCCGACGGCGAGTCGGCGCTCGCGGTCCTCTTCGGCGAGCGCGCCCCGGGTCACTGCGCCCGCCGCGGGACGGTCCGGCTCGCGCTCTTCACGGTCCAGGTTCCCGGCGTGCCGGAGCTGTTCGCGGAAGAGGCCCTGTGGTCGGCCGCGAATGCGCTGCGCGCCTCGTGAGGCCGCGATCGGGGGTTCCCCGCGATGGTAAGATCGCTTGCGTAGGCCTGCCTGAGGAGAGGGATTTGTTCCAGCGCAGCCACCAGCCAGCCGGTCGCGAACGAGCCGTCGCCGAGGCGGAGGAGCCGCTGTACGCCGCGATCGCGACAGCGAGGACGACGACCGAGGCGCCGCCCGCCGCCGAGCGCGCCGCCCGGGCCACGCTCCGGGCGCAGATCGCGAAGCTCGAGAACGAGCTCTCCGCGATCCTCGCCGACCGCTTCCCCTACCTCGCTGCGCCCCCCGCCTTCCCGGAGCGGCCGGCCGCCCCCGCCGGGCCGTGCCTGCCCGGACTCGGCGAGCTGGAGCGCTCGCGCGACCGGCTCGCGGCGCGCGTGCAGGAGCTCCGCGCGCGGGCCGCGCGGCGCAGCGAGCACGAGCGCCGCGCCGCCGAGCTGCTCGAAAGGATGCGCCTGGAACCGGGTCGCTACCGCTACTACCGGGTGCCGGTCCGCGACCTCGGCCAGGGCGGCTGCGGGGTCTGGGAGGTCCGCCCCCGCCTCGGCTTGGTCGGGATGCTCGCCGGCTGGTGGGAGCTCACGCTCTCGTCAGGGTGTCCGTAACGAAGCTCAGGCCGCTTTCCTCGCCGTAGGAGCGGCCGCGCTTGGCGGCCGTCAGCATCATCGCGAGGGTACGGCGCTGACGCTCGGTCATCGAGCCGATCGTCTTCTTCTCGGACATCGGGACCTGCGCAAGGAACTTCCGGCAGCGTGTCTGGCCCCAGCGGCGCTGGCTCATCAGCAGGTCGCCCACGGCCATGCTCTGAGCCTCCCAGGGGCAGTCGAGGATCACCTCCGCCACCTCGACGTCCTCTAGGGCGACCCGGCGCTTGAGATCGGCGCGGGCGAGTCGGACCTGGTTGGCGCGTTCCAGCGCGCGCATGTACTGAGGACCGGCAGGGGCAACCGTCGCTGTCGCGTTCATTCTTCGCATCTCCCCGTTGCCGGTGCGAAGCTCGCGCCGCCGGCAACATGCTTGCTCGATTTTGGACGTGTGGGCGCGCCCTCTATGACCGCACAGGGTCGATCTGCGGCCGGGCGCGGCCGTCCCGGCAGATCACCCTTCGGACTACTTATGTCGTTCAGGGCGTGCCCCCCGAACGGTCATGCAGAGCGCATCTGGAAGCTATGCGACGACTGGCCGCGCGGTCAACGCCGGAGCGGTCCGTTCGTACGCTAGAAGCGGGCTTTTTCTTTCGCCCCGCGACTTGTGAAGAAATGGACAAGTCGGCTGACCTGTCCGGGCGCGGGGTCAGTGCTCGCCGGGTCCCGGCAGCGGCCCGTGCTCGGCCTCGAAGGCGCGCTTGACCGACGCGAAGGTCTCGAGCGCGCGGTCGATCGTGGCGTCGTCGTGGGTCGCCATCACGCTCGTCCTCAGCATCGCCCCGCCGGGCGGCACGGCCGGATGCAGCGCCGTGTTGACGAACACGCCGGCGTCGTAGAGGGCCTTCCACAGGAGCGCCGCCTTCCAGTCGTCGCCGACCAGCACCGGCACGATCGGCGTCACGATCGAGTGGCTTCCGTCGGCGCCCGCGCGGATGCCGGGGGCGCCGAGCTGCACGCCCAGCTCGGCGGGGACCGGCTGGGGCTGCACGACGGCGAAGCCGCGCTCTTCCAAGCCGTCGCGCAGACGCTCGGCTCGGGCCAGGACGGCCTCCAGGAGGGCCGGGCCGTCCCCCGAGCGCAGCACTCGCAGCGCGGCGAGCGCCGCTCCGACCGCCGCCGGGACGGCCGAGGCGGTGAAGAGGAAGGCGCGCGAGGAGATCCGCAGGTAGTCGATGACCTCCTCGGTGCCCGCGACGAAGCCCCCGCAGGAGGCCAGCGACTTCGAGAACGTGCCGATCCGCAGGTCGACGCGGTCGGCCACGCCGAGCAGTTCGCTGGTGCCCGCGCCGGCCGCGCCGAGGACTCCGGCGCCGTGGGCCTCGTCGACCATCAGCCGTGCGCCGTAGCGCTCGCAGAGCTCGCAGATCTCGTGCAGCGGCGCGATGTCGCCCTCCATCGAGAAGACCCCGTCGACGACGACGAGGACCCCGCCGCCGTCGCTCTGGGCGCGCTGCAGCATCTTCTCGAGCTTGTCCAGGCGGTTGTGCCGGAACGGGCGCAGCTTGGCGCGCGAGAGCAGGCAGCCGTCGAGGATCGAGGCGTGGTCGGCGGAGTCGACGATCACGGTGTCGCCCGGCCCGAGCAGGGTGCCGAGCGCGCCGAGGTTCGCCTGATGGCCGGTGCTGAAGACGAGCGCCGACTCGGTGCCCATCCACTGCGCGATCTCCTCCTCGAGTTCGAGGTGCAGGGGGATCGTCCCGTTCAGCAGCCGCGAGCCCGTCAGACCCGTGCCGTAGCGGTGCAGCGCCTGCTCGGCGCCCGCCAGCACCCGCTCGTCGCCGGTCAGGCCCAGGTAGTTGTTGGAGCCGAGCATGATCCGCTCGGCCCCCTCCATCTCCACGACCGGCATCGCGGGCGAGGTGAGGACGTGGAAGTAGGGCAGCACGTCCGCCTCGCGCGCGGCGCGCAGCAGCTCCTCGCGCTCGTGGCCTTTGACCTTGGCGAAGACGTCGGTGGAGGTGGGCATATAGGGTGGCTTCCCGGTGAGCGTCGAGGTGACAGCGGTCAGGGGCGGGCGAGACCTGCGGGCCTTCATCGACCTGCCCTTCGGGTTGCATGCTAACCACCCGCTGTGGGTGCCTCCGCTCAAGCTGGAGCGGAGGCTGTTCCTGAGCAAGCGGCTGAACGCGTTCTTCACGCACGGCGAAGGCGAGTACTTCCTCGCCCGCCGCGACGGACGCGTCGTCGGGCGCGTCACCGCCCACGTCAACCACGCCTTCAACGACCACCACGACTCGCGCTGGGGCTGGTTCGGCTTCCTCGAGTTCGAGCAGGACGACGAGGTGCTGGAGGCGCTGCTCACCGCGGCGGAGGGCTGGCTGCGCGAGCACGGCTGCGAGCGGATGCTCGGGCCGGCGAGCTTCGCGCTCAACGACGAGGGGGGGATGCTGGTCGAGGGCTTCGACCTGCGCCCGATGATCCTCGAGCCCTGGAACCCGCCCTGGTACCCGGAGATGATGGAGCGGGCCGGGATGGCGAAGGCGATGGACCTGCAGATGTGGAACCTGGAGGTGACGAACCGGGGCGAGGTGCTGCCGGTGATCTGGGAGCTCGCCGAGAAGTCCCGCACCGAGCACGGGATCCGCATCCGCCCGATGCGTCGGCGCCAGCTCCGCAAAGACCTCGACTTCTTCGGCGCGGTCTACAACGAGGCGTGGGCGAAGAACTGGGACTTCGTCCCGTACTCGAAGGCCGATCTGGACGCGTACCACCTGGACCTGCAGCTCGCCTACGACAAGAACTGGTTCATGATCGCCGAGAAAGAGGACACGGGGGAGGTCGTCGGGATGGCGATCACCGTGCCCGACCTCAACCAGGTCCTCGAGCAGATGAAGGGCCGGTTGCTGCCGCTCGGCTGGTGGAAGTTCCTGACGAAGTCGAAACGGATCGACCGCGTGCGCGTGGGCTTCCTCGGCGTCAAACCCGAGCACCAGCACACCGGCGTCGCGGCGGCGCTGTACGAGGAGCACTACAACGCCGCCGAACGCACGCCCCAGGACGGCGGCGAGATGGGCTGGATCCTCGAGACGAACACCGCGATGAACCGCGGCATGGAAGCGATGGGCGGCCGGGTCGTCAAGCGCTACCGGGTGTACAAGCGCCCGCTGGGCGACGCCGAGCCCGCCGGCGAAGCGATCTGAGGCGACCTCTACACTCCCGCGAGTGAGCGAGGAGCCCGACATCGGCGTGCTGCCCGTTCCGGTCGACGAGGGCGAGCTAGTGAGCCCCGCGCCGGCCGGCGGGGGCCTCGAGGCTTCGCGTCGCACGACGCTTCCGTCCGTCCAGGCCGCCGCTGCTGCCGCGGGCGGGTTCGTCGCCGGAGCGGCCGTCGTCGGGCTCGTCGGCAGACGTCACCGGCGCGCGCTTGCCAGGGGCGCCTCGGGCCGCAGGCTCTCCGGGCGCGTGGGTGCCGCCGCCGGGGTCGCCGAGCGCCTGCAGATCGTCGGCAGCCGCTCGCTGCTGCTCGACGTGCATCTGCTCGGCGGCGGTTCGGGCTCGGCCCGCTGAGGGCGCCGCCGTGGGCGGCCCCGTCGAGCTGCGCGAGGAGATCGTCCCGGCGGGCCCCTTCCGGCTGCCGCGGCGGAGCGGGATGGACGGGATGGTCAGGCGCCGCGGCGGCGTGCTCGAGCGGCTGCTGCACCTCGGCGAGCAGCCCGTGCTGGTGCGGGCCGCCGAGACCGGCGGCGATCGGGTGCTGCTCGGAGCCCGAGCCCCGTCCCGGGAGGCGGCTCGGCACGGCATCGCCCGGATGCGTTTCGCGCTCGGCCTGGACTTCGACCAGCGGCCGTTCCTGCGGCGCTTCTCGCGCGACCCCCTGATCGGGCGCTCGGTTCGCACGCGGCCGTGGCTGCGCGTCTCGGGTCGGCCCGACCCGTTCGAGGCGCTCGTCTGCGCGATCTGCGAGCAGCTGATCGAGTACGAGCGCGCGGCCGCGATCGAGCGCCGCATCCTGGGCGCCCTCGGGCGACGCTGGGTCGGTTGGGACGGCGGTCACTCGACGCTCGCGGACATGCCCGCCGCCGAGCGCCTCGCGGGCACCTCGCCGGCGCTGCTCCAGTCTTACGATCTCGCGGGCTGCCGCGCGATCACGCTCACGAAGGCTGCGCGCGAGGTGGCGCGGGGACGGATCGACCTGTACGGCGATCGCCACGAGGACGGCTGGAAACGGCTGCGGGCGATCCCCGGGATCGGACCCTGGACGGTCGAGATGATGGCGCTCGGCGGGCAGGGTCGCCACGACCAGCTGCCGGCGGGAGACCTGAACCTGCTCAAGCTCGTCGGGCGACGTCTCTCGGGGGGAGATCCCGAGGCGATCGCCGAGGAAGGCCAGGTTCGCGAGTTCTTCGCGCCGTACGGCGAGTGGGCGGGCCTGGCGGCCGTCCACGCGATGGGTCTGTAGCGGCGCGGGAGGGCGCGGGCGTCGAGATCAGCGTGCTTCGCGGCGGCGCTCGCGGCCGAAGCCGCGCCCCGCGAAGCCGGCGCGTCGGCAGCAGCCGGTGCGGACGCGGTCCTCGAGCAGTCCGCGATGGGCGTGGCGGCCGGTCGCCGGAGAGGTTGCGCAGAGGTAGACCGAGCGCGGACCCCCACAGCGGCGACGGAACGGACGACGAGGAAGACGGGCCATCAACCCTCCGCCGGAAGCCTGTAGCGTCGCGTGCGGGGATCCTGCTCGAGCAGACCGACGGCCAGCAGGGTGGTCATGTAGCGGTGGGTCGTGCTCGGGCTCATGCCGAGGCGCGTCGCGACATCGGTCACGGCCAGGGAGCCTCCGTCTTCGGGGAAGGTCGCGAGCACCAGCAGCCCGAGCAGCAGGGAGCGCGACAGCCGCGGGCTCTCCGAGAGGGACTCGTAGCGGGAGGCGAGCGTGTCGTCTTCGGTCAGCCCGCGCAGCAGGCTGGCGACACCGCTGCCGCGTCCCGATTCGCGTACGACTCGGTCGATTTGTGGGCGTGTCAGCTCGATGGAAATGTTGCTGCCAGTCATTCGTATGCCCCCCGGGGTCGAAATCGATCATTCACTTCACCGTGCGATTCAGGCAAGTGGAAAGTCCACTACTTGACTTTCGAGACGCGGCTCCGGCGAGCCGCCGTGCCTTGAGTATTGCCATCGCTGGGGCCGTCCACGGCCCCAGCTCAGCGACGATCCGGCGCGCCGCGGGCGCCGCGAAAGTCCCAGTGGCGGCGGGCCGCGCGAGGTAGAAACCGGCCATCGCGCTGAGGATCAGCCCATGCCCCGGGCCCAGCGCTCGCAGCCGCCCGGCGGCCTCGGCGGCCAGCGCGCCGAGACGCTCCGCAGCATGCGCGGAGGACGAATAGTGGGAAACAAGGCTGTGATCTCCGCTGCCCAGATCGCGCTCGAGATCGACGAGGCTGTCGAGCAGGACGTGCAGCGCCCCCACCCAGGGGAAATACGCCTCGGCGGTCGCCTCGGCGAGGTGGGGGTCGAGGCGGGGCGAGGCGGCCGCGGCGAGGAGCGCGAAGACACCCAGCGAGGAGGCCGCTCCGGCGGCGGCCTCCCACCAGAGCAGCCCGCTCCGCGCGGGTACGATCGAGCGCCCCCATCGCCGCATGCTCTCGGGACCGCCGCTCGCGGTGACGTGGTTGAGGCTCTGGTACTCGACCATCATCGTCGCCGCCTCGAGCGCGGGCGCAGCGACGTGGGCGTATCCCGGTAGCGCCGCGAGCGCCCCGCGACAGGTCGTGATCAGCGCCTCGACATAGCCTTCCTCGTGGCGAGAGAAGCCGCAGCCGTCCAGATAGCCGCCGCTCGGGGTCGCGCCCGGATCGAGCGCGTCGAGCAGCGCGAGGTGCAGGAGCCGGCCGTTCGCCACCGGATCCTCGACCGGGAGCTCGGCGAGGGTGTCGAGGAAGTCATACAAGGCCTGGAACGCGACGGCCGCTCGCACGACCTTGCCGCGGCAGCCGCGGGGGGCGAGCAGGGCGAACACCGCGGCGCCCTCGAGATTCCCGCGCTCGTGTGTCTGTGTGTCAAGCGCGAGCCGGGAGAGCCGCCGGTTGCCGATCCGCTCGGCCTGCCGCCGCCAGACCCCGAGCTCGCGTTTCACATGCGGGAAGACCTCCAGCCAGTAGGTGGCTGTCGCCGTCGCGAATGCGTTCGCCTCGGACAGCGGACGGCGGCAGAGGGCGACCACGGCCCAGTCTGTGCTGCACGTCTCGGATTAGGAAAGTCACTCTTGGAAGCTGGTCCTCGCGGGGGCTCTCGCGGCGGCCAATCCGGGCAATGAAATCACGGTAAGAGCGATAATTGCCAGCAGCCCGAGAGTGAGAAACACCCCCGGCAATCCCACGGTGAAAGGCGCCGGAAAGCCAGTGCTGATGCGGAGCCAGCGGGCGGCGAGCGCGTGTCCGTAGATACCGAAGGCAGCCCCCACGCCGCACCCCACGCCGAGCACGACGGCGCTCTCCAGCAGCAGCGCCCGCCACAGCTGCGCGGTGCTGTACCCCTGGATCTTCAGCGAGGCCAGGCGGGCCCGGCGCTGCCAGATCGCGGCGCTGAGCGCCGACGCTACGGCGAGGGCGGCGGCGATCAGCAGCAGCGTCGCGATCTGGCTGAGCGCCTCGAGGCCCTGGCGAGAGTCGGCCTCGTACTGGCTCTGGCGTTCGGCGAAGGTCTGCACGCCCAGGCCCGGACGGGGTCCGAGGGCTCGCAGGATCGACTGTCGCGCCGCTGCCGGCGAGGATCCCGGGCGGAGTCTGATCTCGAGCGCCGAGGGGTCCCGGCTGCGCCACAGGCGCTGGTACTCGCCCTGGCCGAGGGTGATCGCGCCGGGCGCCCAGCCGAGGTTGGTCGTGATCGCTGCGACGCTCAGGCGGGCCGGCCCGGTCGGGGTGGGGAGCGTGAAGGCGCGACCGACGACGAGGTGATGTTCGTCGGCGAAGCCCGCGGAGACAATCGCCCACGGACCGCGCCGCAGCAGACGCGAGGCGCTCGCCTCGCTCCCGTGCAGGAGCTGGCTTTCGGGAACCTGGGGGGTGTCCCCGGCCGGGCGCGCGATCACCCACATACGTCGCTCTCCGACGTCGAGGAAGCCGCCCTGGTAGGTACGGACCGAGCTGACCGCAGGGACCCGCGAGAGCCTCGCCGCGAGGCCGTCGGGGGCGAACGAGTTGGTGGTGAGGTCGTTGCCGCCGGTCGTCACCCAGACGTCGGCGGTCTGGAGGTATTCGCTGAAGTTCGCGTCCAGGCCGCGCAGCAGGTCGTCTCGGGCCCCGCCGATCGCGACGCTGCCGTAGACGGCCAGTGCGGCGATGCCGGCCAGCGCGACCGCCCGCGTGGTCGTGGCTCGAAGCTCGGAGACGACGACGATCAGGGCGCTCGAGCGCACGCGCTCGCCGGTCCAGCGCAACCCGCGGGCGAGCATCGCGAACAGCGCGGGGATCGCCGCGAGGGTCGTGACCGCGAGCGCCACGCCGCCCGCGATCGTGAGTCTCGGTTCGATCAGGACGACCGCCGTGATGACGGCGACCGACGCGGCGCCGAGCAACGCGAGCTGGACGGTGGTGCGGTGGGCGATCACCTCGCTTCCGCCCTCCCGGTCGAGCAGCGCCGCGTCGGTCGGGCGACTCGGGCGCAGGTCGAGGGCCGGAGACAGCGAGGCGAGCATCGTCGCCAGCACGCCGCAGCCGAGCGCGATCAGCACCGTCCCGGGTCTCAGGATCTCACTGCCGCCGACCGGGAACGCGGTTATGAGGTACGCGGGGACGCGGTGCAGGAACGCGTGGGAGAGCAGGTCGCCGAGCAGGACGCCCGCGGCGGACGCGAGCAGGCCCAGCGCGAATGCCTGGAACGCGAGCAGGACGAGGATCTGGCGCCAGTCGTAGCCCTGCATGCGCAGGTCGGCGACGAATCGCCGCCGCTCGGGGACGGTCAGGAGCATCGCGTTGAGCGCGAGCAGGAACCCGACCATCACGCTGATCGCGGCGAACAGCTCGGTCGACTGGTTGTTGGGACGGGCCGCCTGCTCGAGCAGTTTGAGCTCGTGGTCGGCGGGCTCGACGTCGAGCCCCGCACCCGCGACTCGTCGGAGCTCGGCCCGAACCCGTGAGTCGGCTCCCGGCTGTGGCTCGACGTAGATCTGCGTGATGCGGTTGGTGAGGCCGGTCAAGGACTGCGCGAGCGCCAGCGGCACGACCGCGATCGGGCTCGACGCGAGCGCGCCGCCGCCGGCGCCCGACCCGAACACGGCGCCGACGCGCAGAGTTTGAGCGTGCCCCATTGCCAGCACGGTTACGTTCTCGCCGGCCCGGGTCCCGATCGCTTCCGCGACGGAGGCCGGCAGGAACAGGAATCCCTGCGCGTTGTGCTGGGACAGGACGGTTCGGCCCAGCCCGCCCAGCTTCACCGCCACTTCCGTCGCTCCGAACAGCTGGATGCCGGTACGCCCGCGCGGACCCACGATCGCGGCGTTCGCGCGAAGCACGGGCGCTGCCACGCGCACGCCCGCGAGCCGCTGGGCCACGGGCGCGAGGCCCTGGTCGAAGCCCTGCTGCGAGCGGGCCACGACCTGCAGGCGGGCGGTGCCGATCACGTCGTGGACCAGTTCGCCCGCCGAGCCGGTGAGGCTCGAGTTGGCGACGAGCACTCCGAGCACGAGCGCCACGCCGACGGCAATGCCGCTGCCTGCGAGCAGCTCCTGAACCGCGTGGGAGCGCAGCCGCACCCGGTAGAGGTGCCCGAGCATGCTCAGCCTGACGCCCGCGATGCGGGGGTTCGTCGTGAGTCTCACGACGGCGCCGGCGCGCTCTCGACCTCCGCGCCGTCGACCTCCGTGCTGTCGACCTGCGTGCTGTCGGCCTCCGCGTTGACGAGCCGCCCGTCTCTGATCGTGAGGACTCTGTCGACGTGGTGCGCCGCCTCGGGATCGTGGGTGGCAACCAACGCGGGGATGCCCCGCTCGTGGGCGACTTCGCTCATCAGCGCCAGGATCTCGGCGCTGCGTTCGGAGTCGAGGTTCCCGGTCGGCTCGTCGGCGAGCAGGAGACGGGGTTCGCCGGCCAGGGCCCGCGCGATCGCGACGCGCTGGCGCTCCCCCATCGAGAGCTGCTCGGGCGTGTGGCCGACGCGGTCGGCGAGGCCGACGCGCTCGAGCCACGGTAACGCGGTCTGGCGCGCGTCGCGCAGCGTGTCGCCGGCGCCCGTCAGCTTGATGGTCGCGTTGTCCAGCGCGGTGGTATGCGGGATGAGGTGGAAGGACTGGAAGACGAACCCCACGTCGTGGAGGCGGTAGCTCGAGGCTTCGCGCTCGGAGAGCGTTCCGAGGTCCCGGCCCTCGAAGACGACCGAGCCCCTGTCGGGGGCGGCGATCCCCGCGGCGAGCAGCAGCAACGTCGTCTTGCCCGAGCCGCTCGGGCCGTAGAGCGCGACGAATTCGCCCGCGCCGAGGGTCAGGGAGACGCCGTCGACGGCCTGGACCGTCTGTGCGCCGCTGGCGTAGCCCTTGGCCACGTCGCGCAGCTCGAGCACTGCAGTGCCTCTATCGGGCGCCCGCGGCGCGGCGCCTTGGGAGCGGGACCACGGTCCCGCCCTCGTCGGTCGAGCACAGCTCGCCGTCGGCGATCGAGACGAGTACGCCGACGCCCTGCAGCGCCGCCATTTCCTCGGAGGCCACCAGCAGCGCCATGTCGCGCTCCCGGGCGGCGGCGCGCAGCTGCGCGTAGAAGCGGTCGCGGTCGCGGAGGTTCGGCATCAACGCGGGTTCGTCGAGCACCAGGAGCTTGGGCTCACGGGCCAGCGCCCGCGCGAGCATCACCCGCGTGCGGTCGGTGAGGGAGAGGGAGGCGGCGTTCTCCTGGGCGCCGGCCGCCCCGATTCCGAGCTGGTCGAGGATCTGCACGGCCCGGTGGCGGGCCTCCCGCATGGTCAGGCCCTCGCTGCCGAGCGAGGTGGCGACGTGGTCGACGACGGTCTCGCCCGGGTGCGCGCGCCAGTCCTCGGCGGACATGAAGGCGATCGCGTCGCGCAGCAGGCGGCCACGGTCCCCGGCCGTCATCGAGGCCATGTCCGCGCCTTCGAAGGTGACTTTCCCCGTGTCCGCGAGGACGATCCCGGCAGCCATCCGCAGCAGCGTCGACTTGCCGGAGCGTCGGGCCCCGTAGACGCCGACGAAGGAGCCCGACTCGATCGTCAGCGAGACCCGGTCGAGGACGAGGATCTCGCGCCCACCGTCCGGATAGCGCTTGCTGACGTTATGGAATGAGATCAGCGGCGCCATTCGCGTCAGCCGTCTCAGCCGTTCGCCTCGATGAATTCGTTGATGCGCCGCCGCGTGCGGGTCGCCCAGTCGACCTCCGTCTGAAGCTGCGCGTAGACCGCGTCTCGGGAGCAGTCCATGCAGAGGGCCGCCCAGGAGCGCGCTTCGCCGTCGGTGGGACAGACGACCTGGGCGAGCACGAGGCACTCGCGCTCGTACGCGCGCAGTGCGACCTGCAGCCGCGGCGCGTCCTGCTCGCGGGCCACCGACAGCTTCGCCTGCAGCCCGAGCCGGACCGGCTCGCGCGGCAGCAGCGTCTCCATCCACAGCGTCAGCGCCTCGGAGGTCTCGGGCGTGGGGTGGTAGACGAGGTGCGTACGGCGGTTGTTACCGCGCTTGGGCTCGTCCCGTGAGACGGCGAGGCCGGTCTTCTCCAGCTGCTCGAGCAGGCGGTAGACGTCGTTGGTGTCGACCCGCCAGGTTTCGCCCAGGCGGGCAGCCAGACGGTTGGCGAGATCGCCTCCGTGCCCGGGACGCTCCAGCAGCAGCCCCAGCAGGGCACCCCGCAGGGGAGTGGAGGGCCCCCTCATCCATCTGGTCTTCTCCGGGCTGGCGCTGGCCATTTGCTCCTCTTCTCGGCCGGTCTTCCCTTCGTGGGACCATAACCGACGGACTATCATCTTGCCCAAATCATTCCGAGCAGTAGATGGTCGACCATATAACTCCCGCGGGCATTGGGAAAATTGGTCATTAGGTGTTTCTGACTAGGGCACGATCACGGCCGAGCCCGTGAACGCCCCGGCGCGAAGATCCTCCAGGGCGCGGTTGGCGTCCGCCAGCCGATAGCGCGTGACGCTCGTGCGCACGGGCACCCGCGGGGCGAGCTCAAGCAGCTCGCGGGCGTCCTCGCGGGTGAGGTTGGCGACGGAGGTGATGGTGCGCTCCATCCAGAGGAGCTCGTAGGGGAAGGAGGGGATGTCGCTCATGTGGATCCCGCCGCAGACGACGATGCCGCCGGGCGCGAGCGCCTGCAGGGCGAGCGGGACGAGCGCGCCGACGGGGGCGAATACGATCGCCGCGTCGAGCGGCTCCGGGGGTCGCTCCTCCGACGCGCCGGCCCACGTGGCGCCGAGCTCGCGGGCGAAGGCCTGGGTGCGCTCGTCGCCGGCGCGCGTGAAGGCGAAGACGCGGCGCCCCTGCCAGACGGCGAGCTGGGTGAGGATGTGGGCGGCCGAGCCGAAGCCGTAAAGCCCGAGGCGGGGCGCGTCGCGCGTCATGCGCAGGGCGCGGTAGCCGATCAGCCCGGCGCAGAGCAGGGGCGCGGCGTCGAGCGCGGCGAACCCGGGGGGGAGGGGGAAGCAGTAGCGGGTGTCGGCGAGCGCGTACTCGGCGTAGCCGCCGTCGATGTCGCGGCCGGTGAAGCGGGCCTGCGGGCAGAGGTTCTCGCGGCCCGAGCGGCAGTACTCGCAGCTGCCGTCGGTCCAGCCCAGCCACGGCACGCCGACCAGGCCCCCCGCGGCCGCGCCCTCGGGCGGCTCCCCGGCCACGACCTCGCCGACGATCTGGTGGCCGAGGACGCGCGGGGGGTGGGGCACGTCGACCTCGCCGTCGAGCAAGTGCAGGTCGGTGCGGCAGACGCCGCACGCCTCCACCTTCAGGAGCACCTCGCCTGCGCGCGGCTCGGGGACGGGCAGCTCGGCTTCGCGCAACGGCTTGCCGGGCTCGTCGAGGACCATCGCCCGCATCGTCGAAGAGATCGCCATTACGCCATATTGATGCAGTCCGCCGGCAACGTATCCCTATGGGCGCGCCCCTCTACTTCCATCACCCCCTGAGCCTCGAGCACGATCCGCGGCTGCTCTCGCCGGGGCACCCCGACACGCCGGAGCGTCTCTACGTGCTGGAGGCGGCGCTCGGCGAGCGCGACTGGCTCGGCTGGGAGCGTCGGCTCGCGCCGGCCGCGACCGAGGAGATGCTCGAGCTCGTCCATACGCGGGGGCTGATCGACGGGATCCGGGCGCTGTGCGCGAAGGGCGGAGGGGCGATCGACATGGACACCTACGTCGGCCCGCGGTCCTACGAAGCGGCGCTTCACGCGGCGGGAGGGGCGGTCGAGATGACGCGGGCGCTCCTCGACGGCGAGGCGCCGGTCGGCTTCACGGGGATGCGGCCCTCCGGGCACCACGCGGAGGCGGACCGCGCGATGGGCTTCTGCCTGTTCGACAGCGTCGCGGTGGCGGCCGCCTGGGCGATCGCCGAGAGAGGCCTCGAGCGGGTCTTCGTGCTCGACTGGGACGTCCACCACGGCAACGGCACCGCCGAGATCTTCAGGACCAGGAAGGACGTGCTTTTCGCGAGCCTTCACCAGTCGCCGCTGTATCCGGGGACCGGGCCGCTGGAGGACGCGGGCAGCGGGGCCGGCGAGGGGTACACGATCAACCTGCCGGTCCCGCCGGGGACGGGGCCCGAGCTGTGGATGGGGCTGTTCGAGCGGGTCGCGATGGCGGCGGCGCTGGAGTTCGAGCCGCAGCTGATCCTCGTCTCGTGCGGGTTCGATGCGCACCGGGCTGACCCGCTCGCGCACTGTCAGCTCGAGACCGAGACCTTCTTGGAGATGGCGGGACGGGCGAAGGGGCTTGCGGAGGAGGTGGGGGCTCCGCTCGGGGTCGTGATGGAGGGGGGATATGAGCCCGACGTGCTGGCGGAGTGCGTTTGTGGGGTGTTGCCGGTGCTGGCGGGGGAGGGGGAGGTGGCGCAGTTGCCCGGTGGCGAGCCGGCGGATCCCTTGGTTGGGCGGGCGGCGGAGGTTTACGCGCGGTGGTGGGGGACTAGATAGAGAACCGGTCCTCGGACTTTGAGTGATATGGCGGCTATGGGCCAGCCGCAGGTTCTCGACCATGACGGGTCCGGGTCCATTCGTGAACTGGAGCTAGCGATGGACCTTCGGGCGGAGCCGGACGCCCGTGACAATCTGAAACAGGGATTCGGCAGCCACGCGTTCGGGTCCTTTGTGGACGGTTTTGGATCGCACTTCTTCTGTCGGGATGGCAACGAGCGAACGATCCTGTCCAACGTAAACGTAGCCCCCCGTCGTTCCGAGGTAGCTTCCGTGGAGTATTTGGCCTGAGCGTAGTCGAGCGTCTGCTGTATCTGGCAGATGCCCAACGAAATAGGCATCAGCTCCCACGATGACAAACAAACCTATTAGCGAGGTTAGTGCCAAAGCGTGCGCGACTTTCACGACGCTATGCCTCATAAGAAGCGCTGACCCCAACATGAACAACCCCCCTGCCGCCACGATCACGGCGGTGTCCCAAGGAAGCACAAGTAGCGTGACCACCGCAGGCAGCGACGGGAGTACCAACGCCCGTTTGGTCACTTGAGATTTAGGTGCAGCGCCTTCTCTGTAACGGCGATCAATCTCTCTACCCTGATAGTAAGAAAGGCCTGCTATAAAAACGACGATGAGGGTGTACGGGCTAACCGTCGTCGCTATGCCCGCGATCAGATGCTCTTGCAACGGCACGGTTTCAAACGCGGCATTGATCGGAAGGTGGGCAGCTCGCAATTCGCCAATGTGCCGAACCACGCCAACTAGATAGAGACCAACGAGCGCTAGCGTCCAGATCGCCGATGTGCTCGTCAAGACAGACATCGGGCTCCTACCAGCGGACTGCGCACCCGAGCGATTAGGGGGAGTGGCGGGACTCTCTAGCTCACGCTCTGGCATGCAGCCGCAGCGTAACCGTCGAGGGTGATACCGGGGGGAACCAGAACCGCGAGACGAACATCCGGCCAGGGTAAGTATGCTCGAGGACGCTCGCGATCCGCCTAGCTGTCTGGCCGAGACTTGCTGTCCGAGTCGGGCGCCAGGCAAAGGATCTTGGCCGCTGATCACGCGCCTTGAGGCCCCGATGCTTGAGCACGGCGTCTATGTCGAGCGCTGACTTCGGCCAGTCTTTATCCCCGCCTGCCACCTCGCTCCGAGGGACTCTCACCGAGTTGTCAGGAACGCCGTCCGACGACACACGTTCCCTAGCCCCCTAAATCCCCTCCCCCGGCAGGAACTCATTGGTGAACGGCTGAAGCCCCGCCACGTTCGGGTCCTTCTTCAGCAGCTTGTGGCTGAACATCCAGCTCCCGAACGCGGCCCAGGCCGAAGGGCTCTGCCACCCGTAGGGCTTGCCAGCTTCGCTCGGCACGGCCGCCGGCAGCGCCTGCTTGATCGATTCGAGCTGCAGCTTGCGGTCGAGCGAGGGGGCGGCTTTCAGCAGCGTGGTCGTGGCGGCGGCGGGATCGGCCCGCACCTCCCGCTCGCCCCGGGTGAGCGCCTGCAGGAACGCGCGCAGGTCTTCCCCGTCGTGGCGCGCCTGGTCTTCGCGCGCGACCAGCACGAGCTCGTCGTAGGCCGGGACCCCCGCCTTGTCGATCGGGATCACGACCGGCTTCTTGTGGGCGAGGCGCAGCTGGATGCCCTCGTAGTTCCAGAAGCCCCCGAGCGTCGCGTCGACCTGGCCGGAGAGCATCGCGGGCACGAGGTTGAAGCCGACGTTCGCTTCCTTGACTGAGGACGGCCTTACCCCGGCGTGCTCCAGCGCGCTGCGCAGCTCGGCGGACTGGTAGGGGATCCCCGCCGTGCCGACCCGCTTGCCCGCGAGCTGCGAGACGTTCGCGACGTGCTTGCCGGGCAAGGCGATGATCGAAGTCAGCGGCCTCTGCACGAGCGCCCCGATCGAGACGACCTTCAGCCCTTCGTCGCGCGCGAGGAGCAGCTCGGGCTCATACGAGATCGCGAGGTCGACCCGTCCCGCGGCGAGCAGCTTCAGCGGTTCGGAGGGGTCGGCGGGGCTCTCGGGGACGACGTCCAGGCCCGCCGCCTTGAAGTCGCCGTGAGCGAGCGCCGAGTAGAGCGCGGCGTGGTCGGCGTTCGGGAAGAAGTCGAGCATCACGGTGAACCGCTTCGTCTGGGAGGCCGAGAGGGCGTCCTTCTTGGAGCCGCACGCGCTCAGCGCCCACGCGCAGGCGAGCGCGGCGGCGAGGACCGCCGTTCGTCTCAGGGCAACTCGTCTGCGGTCGATGCTCACTGGGCGTCTCCTCCGGGTCGGGTGCGCCACGGCGCGAGCTTGCGCTCGGCCAGGGCGAGTGTGTAGAAGCAGGCGACGGCGAAGGCGATCAGCAGGACGGTACCCGCGTAGGCCCTCGCCGCCTGGAAGTTCACGTCGGTCATGATCTGCCGCCCGAGACCCGGGTAGGGGCCGGTCGTCGGCGTCGCGACCTCGGCGATGAAGGCCCCGATCACCCCGACCGCGAGCGCGATCCGCGCGCCGCTCAGCGCCGCCGGCAGCGCCGCGGGCAGCTCCGCGAAGCGGAACGCCTGCCAGCGCGAGGCGTCCAGGGTCCTCATCAGCTTCAGCTGGTCCGGGTCGACCGCGGCGAGGCCGTCGGCCGTCGTGACGAGCACCGGGAAGAAGCAGATCAGGGCGATCACGACGAGCTTGGGGAAGATCCCGAAGCCCCACCAGAACACGAGCAGCACCCCGATCACGGGAATCGGCACCGCCTGCGAGCCGACCGCCAAGGGGTACACGGCGCGCCGCACCCACGGGAGGAGGTGCACCGCGACCGCCAGCGCGAAGCCGGCCGCGAGCGCCATCGCGAGCCCGAGCGCGACCTCCTCGGCGGTCACCGCGAAGTTCCGCCACAGCACGCTCCCGCCGTGCCAGATCGCCGAGGCGACCGCGTGGGGGGCGGGGAGGACGTCGGCTTGCACCCCGCCCGCGTCGGCGTAGATCTCCCAGGCTCCGAGGAGCGCCGCGAGCAGCAGCAGCGGCGCCAGCGCCCGCCCGCCCAGCCCGCCGGGCGAGACGCGCGGCGGGCCCGCCGCTCCGACAGAGGCTCGCTCGCCCGAGACGGCTCCCGTGTGGATCACGCGCGCGCCTCCGCGAGCATCGCCAGGGCGCTCGCCCTGAGCGCGACCACCTCGGCGTCGCCTCGACGCCGCGGCCGCGAAGCAGACACCTCGAGCTTGCCCGCGACGCGGCCCGGCCGGGGCGTCATCACGAGCACCCGGTCGGCGAGCAGCACCGCCTCCTCGACGTCGTGGGTCACGAGCAGGACCGTCCGCGGCTCGCGCGCCAGGGCCTCGGCGAGCCAGTCCTGCATCTCAGCGCGCGTGATCGCGTCGAGCGCCCCGAAGGGCTCGTCCAGGCACAGCAGCGGCTTGCCCGCGAGCAGGGTGCGGGCGAACGCCACGCGCTGGCGCATCCCGCCCGAGAGCTCGTGCGGCGCCGCGCGGTCGAAGCCGTCGAGTCCAAGCTCGGCGAACAGCTCGATCGCCCGCTCGCGCGCCGCCGCGCGCGCGACCCCCGCCACGCGCAGCGCGAGCGCCGCGTTGTCGGCCGCGTCGAGCCACGGCAGCAGCAGGTCGCGCTGGGGCATCAGCACCGCGGGCCGGGCGGCCAAGGCGCCCGCGTCGGGAGCCCGCAGGCCGCAAACGAGCTCGAGCAGCGTGCTCTTGCCGCAGCCGCTCGGGCCGACGACAGCGACGATCTCGTTCTCGTCCGCTCGCAGCGACAGGCCCGCCAGCGCGTCGACGGTGCCGCGCGGGGTCATGTAGGCGTGGTGAACGTCCTCCAGCAGCACCGCCGCGCGAACGTCCGACGGCGAGCGTCCGGCCTGCACGCCGGCCGGCGCGCTGCGAGGCTTGAGGTCGATCGGCACTGAGCTCCCTTCGCGGGCATTACCCCACAGGTTCGAAGGGTCGGCGCCGGGGAACTTCTCTGGGCGCCATCTCAGCCGGCCTTCCCGCCAGCCCCCCTGATGTTGACTCCTGCTCCTGCGGCTGATCCTAGCGCCGGACGCAGGCGTCGTAGCGCCGGGCGCTAGGCCGAGACGACGGGGCGCGTCAGCGCGCGGACGAAGTCCTCCAGCTGAGACGTCGTCCAGCACTCGAAGGCCGTGCAGTACTGCTCGTAGGCCGAGATCACCGAGTCGCCGTAGTTCCAGTACAGGCGGGGCTCCGGGTTCAGCCAGAAGGTGCGGCCGGCCTTCGCCGCGATCTGGGCGAAGATGTCGGCCCGCGGGTCGCGCCCGTTCGTGCGCGCGTCGCCGAGCACGATCACGGTCGCGCGCGGGTGCAGGTCGTCCTCGACGTCGGCCAGGAACTCCGACCAGACGCGGCCGTAGTCGGTGTAGCCGCTGATGTCCGCCACGCCCGCGTCGGTCGAGATTCGTTCGCTGACGCCCTTGAAGCTGCGCTCGTGTTCGAAGATGTCCGTCACCTCGGAGATCCGCTCGATGAACACGAACGAGCGCATCTTGCGGAACGTGTCGTGCAGCGCGTGGAGCACGGAGAGGAAGAACACCGACGCCGACGTCACGCTCGTGGAGACGTCGCAGAGGACGTAGATCTCGGGTCGTTTCGGGCGCTTGGGGCGGAACTTCAGCTCGACCGGCACGCCGCCCGTCTGCAGCGACGCGCGCATCGTGCGCCGCACGTCGACGTGGGCGTGGCGGCGGTGGCCGCGCATCTGCTGGCCCTGCGTGGCTAGGCGCCGGCGCAGCTGGGCGACGACCCGGTGCACCGCGGCGAGGTCCGCCAATGGACCGGAGGGGAGGGCGCGGTCGAGCTCGCCGAGCGGGCGCGACGGCGGCAGCTTGCCGGTCCGCTCGATCTGGGAGCGCTCGAGCTCGCGTCGCAGCAGCGCCTCGAAGCGCCGCAGCGCCTCGCGGGGCAGGCCGTCGTGGCGGGGGTCCTCCGGCGGCAGCTCCGGCTGGGGCTCGGCGCGCAGCCCGAGCGCGCGGCGGATCCGCTGCACGTCGACGCCGATCACCCCCGAGCCCTCCTGGCGCCGGGCGAAGGCCGCGATCGCCATCCGCGCGAGATCGCGCATCGCGCTCTCCGAGCCGTCGCGGAGCGCCGCCGCGATCTGCTCGCGCAGCGCGTCGAGCTCGTCCTCGCTCAGCTCCCCGAGCTCGGCGAGGCTCTGCTCGGCGATCCCCTCGCGCGCGGCCGCGACCTCGACGGCGCGGAAGAAGAAGCGCTCGAAGACGAGCTCGAAGACGCGCCGGTCCTCCTGGCTCTTGGCGAGCGTCGCGGCGAGCGCCTCGCGGAAGTCGCGCTGGGAGGTCCAGTCGATCTCGCCGAGCACCTGGAAGGCGTCGAGCAGCTCCGAGGTCCCGACGGCGACGCCTTCGCGGCGCAGCTCTTCGCCCAGTTCGAGGATCCGCGCGGGGAGACCTTCGGGCCCGCTCGAGGACGGGCCGCTCGCGCCGCGGGCGCCGCCCTCAGGCGACATCGGCGGGCGCCGGGGCGGGCGGGCTCAGCTTCAGCCCGACCCGCTCGGCGACGACGTTCATGTCGGTGCGGTGCTTGACGATCACCGCCATCGTTTCGTTGAACGTGGCCGCGTCGATGTCCTTCACTCCGAGCAGCAGCAGCGCCCGGGCCCAGTCGATCGACTCGGCGATCGACGGTGGCTTCTTGAGGTCGAGGTCGCGGACCATCCCGATCACCTCGACCAGACGCCGCGCGACCGTCTCGTCGATCTCGGGCGCGTGCAGGCGGACGATCTCGAGCTCGTGCTCGAGCTCGGGGTAGTCGAGCCACAGGTACAGGCAGCGCCGCTTCAGCGCCTCCGTCAGCTCGCGGGAGTTGTTCGAGGTGAGCAGGACGATCGGGTGCGTCCGCGACTCGACCCGGCCGAGCTCGGGGATCGAGATCTGGAAGTCGGAGAGGACCTCGAGCAGCATCGCCTCGAACTCCTGGTCGGTCTTGTCGATCTCGTCGATCAGCAGCACGACCGGCTGCTCGGAGGCGATCGCCGTCATCAGCGGTCGCGCCAGCAAGAACTCCTCGCCGAAGATGTCGTCCTGAACGGCCTCCCAGCCGGTGCCGGCGGCCTCGGCCTGGATGCGCAGCAGCTGCTTGCGGTAGTTCCACTCGTACAGCGCCTTCGCCTCATCGAGGCCCTCGTAGCACTGCAGGCGCACGAGCTCCCGGCCCAGGTAGGAGGCGAGCGCCTTGGCAAGCTCCGTCTTGCCGACGCCCGCGGGTCCCTCGACGAGCACGGGCTTGCCGAGCTTCGTAGCCAGGTATGAGACGAGCGCGGTCGACTCCCCGGGCAGGTAGCCGACCGAGCGCAGGCCCGCCGCCACGTCCGCGACGGAGGCCGGCTCGGTGCTCGCGGGGGCGCTCATGGGGGCCAATGATATGGGGCGCGCGCTTGCGGCCCCGGCGCGGGTCTTCAGTCCCCGGCGGGGGGATCCTCGAAGGAGAGCTGCTCAGGCTCGTCGGGGGACGGCGGGAAGCGGGGCCGCGCCGTACGAGCGGCCCGGGCGGCGCGGGTGGGCGGCGGCGGCGCGGGAACGGGATCGCTGCGCTCGCCCTCGCGAGGCGTGCTGGCTACGGGGATCAGGGCCGTCTCGCCCGTCTCCTGCTCGGCAGGGCGGCGGGCGGCCGCGGTCGCGGGGGCGGTCGCGGCCGCGGGGCCGCGTGCGCCGGTCGGAGGCCCGCCCGTGCGGTGACGCTCTTCCTCCGCGCCGACCGGCCTCGGCCCCGGCCCGTGGCCTTCGCGCCGGCGCGCGGGCGGCGCGGGCCGTTCGCCGTGGCGGATCCGCCAGCCCGCGTAGGCGAGTCCGAGGGCCATCAGCAGGGCGATGAAGATCCCCCACTCGACGCCGACGGTCGCGCTGATCTTCTCGTTTCCGTGCAGCCCGGGCTTGTCGAGCAGCCGGTAGAAGATCAGCACGGCGGCCCAGCCGCCGGCGACCGTGACGACCCACCCGTCTCCGCCGGGCAGGGTGAAGCGGCGCTGCTCGCCGCGGCCGAAGAGGAGCGCCAGCACCCCGGCGCTGACGAGCAGCACGGCGGCCTCGACGAACGAGAACGCCTGGAAGGCGTCGAGGCTCGTCTGTGCGGACTTCACGGCCCCTTTGACGACGACCGTGTCGGTCTTGCTGTACCAGGGCAGCAGCATCGTCACGAACAGCCCGAGCGATGCGAGGGCCGCGCGGCGCTGCTCGCGCGCGAGGGTGCGCCACACGTCCAAGAGCCGTGTCACTGCCGCCTAGTCTAGGCGTGCCGGGCCCGGCTAATGCCCGCTCACGAGGAGCGTGCCCTGCGCGGTCGAGAAGTTGCCCGCGAGGTCGGTCGCGGTGAGGGTCACCGAGAAGGTCCCGCCCTTCGCCGGCGTGACCCACAGCAGCTTCGGCTTACCGCCCTCGACGGTCGCGCGGTTCGTCCAGACGACCTTCGAGCCCTTCCTGATCGTCATCGTGACGGTCGAGATCTTCGACAGGGAGATCTTCACGCCGGCGCGCGCGTGGGCCGCCACCTTCGTCGAGAGCAGCGAGACGGCTGGCGCCGTCTTCAGGTCGGCCGTGAAGCGCTGGGCGGTCGTGCAGTAGATCTGATCGCCCGCGATCTGGGACGGCTTCGCCGCTGCCGCCGCGGAGGCGCTCGGCGCGGTCCCGCCGCCCGCGCCGACGGGCGTCGTCGGCGTCGTCGCGGGGGTCGGCGGGGGCGCTTCGGTGGCGCTGAGGAGGGGTGGCCCTTTGCGGGTCCGTTCGCAGAGGTGCTGGAGGAATTCGGTCAGCAGTTCGTGGTAGTTGAGGCTCGATTCGCCGTACTGGTCGTACATCGACCAGAAGCCCGTGTCGTAGTGGGGGACCTCTTCGCGGGCCTCCGCGTCGCCCGCTTCGAACAGCTTCAGGCCGAGCGGGTCCTTCGTGATCTCGGTGTAGTCGTAGAGGCCGACGACCGCCTGGATGAAGCCGTTGAGGATCCTGTCGGTGGGGGCGTAGGTGTACTCGGCGTACTCGGCCCCGGCCTTCGTCGGGACGCGGACGCCCTGCGGCGTCGCCTGTCCGAAGATGCCGAGCGCTTCTTTGGCGGCGGTCAGGAAGGCGGGTTCCTTGAAGCGCTGCCAGGAGCGCGCCATCACCTGCAGGGCGGTGCCCTGCGAGAGGCCGCTCGTCCACGGCGGCGAGCCGCCGTCGAACTTGAACATGTACTCCCACGCGATGCCGCCGGCCCGCTTGGTCGCGAGCGGGATCACTTCTTCCACGAGCGCCTTGAGGTTGGCGTTTTCGTGGCCGGAGAGGAAGAAGCCGTTGCCGGCCCCGAAGGTCGCGAGCCACTGGATCTCGATCCCCTGGCCCGGATAGTGCTCCCAGACGATCTTGCTGGGCGGGAAGCTCACGCGGACCTCGCCGGACAGCAGCGGTTTCGTCGTCCACCACAGCTGGTTCCTTTCGAGTGTCAGGAAGATGACGGCTTGGCGCGAGGCCGTGACGTAGCCGGCGGCGGCCATCGCTTCGACGTTCGCCATCACGGCTCCCAGTTCGGCCCTTCGGGTCCCCGACAGGCGGCCGAGCGAACGCTTGGCCGCGGTGTAGACGGCGAGGTCCTTGCGGTAGACGGATTCGTCGATCTGCCCCGAGCGCAGCAGCGAGGCGAGCGCCGCGCCGACGGTCGGGCCGCGCTTGGTCGCGACGTGGGCGTGGACGGGGCGCCCGAGCGGCGCCAGCGCCTCGGCGGCCCGCGGCGCGAGCGCGGCGGCGCCCTGGGTCGGCCCGAGGGCCGCGGCGAGCAGGATCGTCAGCAGGACGAGGAGGCGTGCGGCGCGCACGGCGCCGATGCTAGGGACGCCCCGCGCGCCCGGTGCAGGGCGGGTTGCAGGAGGTCGGGGCGAGGGGGCCATCGCACCCCCAACACGGTCCCGGGGCGCTCAGTTGCGCCCGGCCGCCGTCAGTCTTCGGTGAACCCCATCGGGTCGAGCTCCTCGACTTCGTCGTCCTCGTCCTCCTCGTCGGGGTCGAGCTCGTCGTCCTCCTCGTCGTCCAGCTCTTCGTCGTCGCCGAGCTCGGCGCCTTCCTGCTGGGAGAGCTGGAAGCGCTCGATCAGCACGTCCCGCTGGGGCTCGTCGACCGGCGTCTCCTCGGAGATCTGGACCCAATCGGCCGCATCGACGTCGGCCGCTTCGAAGATCTCGTTGTCGACGTCCGGGGAGTCGTCGACGACGAGCATGATCTCGGTCGCGGGGTTGAAGTAGGTGCCGGGGCGCAGCAGCAGCTCGTCGACCCCGAAGCGGCGTACGTTGCGAGCCATCGCGCGCTTTATACCCCACCGTCCAGCTCGCTGAGGGTGCGGGTCACCTCCGCCTCTACGTCGAGCGGCTCGAGGCCCTGTCGCAGGCGCCGTTCGTTGCGGGCCTCCACGAGCTGGCGGACCTCGGCGAGCAGCGCCGGGTCGTGCTCGGCCCCGCGCGCGTCGGCCATCAGCCGCTCCGTCTCGGCGTCGACGTCCAGCGGCGTTTCACCCCGTGCGACGCGGCGGTCGCTGCGGGCGCGCAGCAGCTGGCGGATTTCTGCCTCCTGCTCGCTGCGGGCCGCGGCGGCGTCCCTGGCGCCCAGCCCGCCGCCGGTGCCCGCGTAGTCGCTTTCGCGGGAGATACCGCCCTGTCCGATCTGGTCGTACATCGAGTCTTTGCCGCGGGTGACGAGGAACAGGACCGACATCACCAGCGAGAACAGGACGGTGCCGAACACCACGAAGCTGATGCCCTGTCCGACGAGGCCGAGCACGAACGTGCCGGAGGCGCTTTGCACGCCTTCGATTCTTGCCGATCGGGCGCTGCTCCGCTACCCTCCTACGGCCCGATTGACTGACCAGTCAATCTAACTTTGTGCCAGCCCGTTAGGAGGGGCTCCAGAATGGTCGAATTCACGCTCACGAACGAGCAGAAGGCACTGCGCGAGATGGCGCACGACTTCGCCGTCAAAGAGATCCGCCCGGTCGCCTGGGAGTACGACAAGGACGGCACGTGGCCGGAGGACGTCCTCAAGAAGGCCTGGGAGGTCGGCCTGATGAACAGCCACATCGAGGAGGAGTACGGCGGAGCCGGCGCTTCCTACCTCGACGGCTGCCTGATCGAGGAAGAGCTCTCCTGGGGCTGCTCGGGGATCCAGACCTCGCTCGGCTGCAACGGCCTGGCGACCGCGCCGATCGCGCTCGGCGGCTCCGAGGAGATCAAGAAGAAGTACCTCGGGATGCTGACCGAAGCCCCGAAGCTCGCCTCCTTCTGCCTGACCGAGCCGGACGCCGGCTCCGACGTCTCGGGGATGCGCACGACGGCCGTCAAGAAGGGCGACAAGTACGTCATCAACGGCTCGAAGTGCTTCATCACCAACGGCGGCTACGCCGACTACTACACGGTCTACGCGAAGACCGACAAAGACGCCGGGCACCGCGGCATCAGCGCGTTCGTGGTCGAGCGCGACTGGGGCGTCGTCGTGGACAAGAAGGAGGACAAGCTCGGGCAGCGCGCGTCGAACACCGCGACGATCTCCTTCAACGAAGTCGAGGTTCCCGCCGAGAACCTGCTCGGCGAGGAGAACCAGGGCTTCAAGCTCGCGATGATGACGCTCGACCGCACGCGCCCCGGCGTGGCGGCGATGGCGACCGGGATCGCCCGGGCGGCCTTCGAGTTCGCGGTCGACTACTCGCGCGAACGCGTCCAGTTCGGCGTGCCGATCGCGATGCACCAGGCGATCCAGTTCATGATCGCCGACATGGCGACGGAGATCGAAGCGGCCCGGCTGCTGACGTGGAAGTCCGCGACGATGCTCGACAACGGCGAACGCAACACGCTCGTCTCCTCCCACGCCAAGCGCTTCGCGGCCGACACCGCGATGAAGGTCGCGACCGACGCCGTGCAGGTCTACGGCGGCTACGGCTTCATCAAGGAGTACCCCGTGGAGAAGCTCTTCCGCGACGCGAAGATCATGCAGCTCTACGAGGGCACCTCGCAGATCCAGCGGCTGGTCATCGCACGCGAAACGCTGCTTCCGCGGCGCGTCGAGGAGCCGACGGCCGTTCCGGCCTAGGCCCGCGACCGACACCGAGTCTCACGTACCGCCCGGCCTGCGTGCCGGGCGGTGCTCGTTTCGAGGCGGGTTCATCACGTCGAGGTCGTCCGGCTCGCGCATGCGCGAGCCGAACAGCTGATCCCCGCTGGTGCGCGACCGTCTACGCGGCGGAATGCGAGCGCGCCGCTTGGGCCACGAGCTCGACCCCCTCGTCGATGCGGCTCGCCGCCGCGAGCTCGGTGGCGAGCCGCTCCGCGGCCTCGCGGTAGGCGGGATCGCCGAGCAGACGGTTCGCCGCCGCGGCGAGCGACTGCGCGGAAGGGTCCTCGCAGATGACGCCGGCCCCTCGCTCGGCGACCACCTCGGCGTTCATCTCCTGCTCGAACATCTGCGGGCACATCACCAGCGGGACCCCCGCCGCGAGGGCCTCGTTCATGCCGTTGAAGCCCGCGTGGCTCACGAACAGATCGGCGCGGCGCAGCACGGCCAGCTGATCGACGTGGGCGTGCGCGCTGACCCCGTCGGGCAGGGGGCCCAGCGCCTCGGGCGCGACCCGGCCGATCGCGAGGATCACGCGGCGACCCGGCCCCGCCAGCGCGGCCGCGGCGTCGTCGAAGAAGCTCGGCTGCTGCTCGAAGACCGTCCCGAGCGAGACGAACACCACCTGCTCTCCCTCCTGCACACCGGCGAGCGCAGGCTCCGGCACTCCTCCGTCCGGGGCGAGCGCCCGCAGGGGCCCGAGGTAGCGGATGTCCTCACCCTCCAGGCGCTCCGGCTCGGGTTGCAGGGAGGCCGCCGTGAGGACGAACGTCGTGGCGCCGTGCCGCCCGGCGAAGACATCGAGCGGGCCTCCGAGCGGCTCTCCGAAGCGCGCGGCGCACCGTTCCGAGCGCGCCCGTAGGCGCCTCGTCGCAGAGCGGGCTTCGGCGAACGCGCGTACCCCGCGGGGGCGCGGCCACAGGCCGCCATGGAAGGCCATCATCGCCGGCACGGCGAAGTCCTCGATGCCGTTCGCGCGGGCGGCGAAGTGGCCGTAGGAGGCGAACGAGTCGCGCAGGACCACGTCCGCGCCGGCCTCGCCGAGCTGCTCGCTCATCCACGGCGCGAGACGCTCGGACAGGCCCCCCAGGAACTCCGCGATCCGCATTGGCGTCGGCCGCGGCCACGCGAGGTCGCTGAGATCAGGAAGCGCACGGAACTCGCCGCCGGCGGTGAGGCACTCCTCCTCCCACTCGACCGGCGCCCACTGGACCACCTGGGTCCCCACAGCGGCCAGCGCCTCGGCGAGCGGCAGCAGCGGACGGATGTGACCCGGGGAGGGGAAGTGAACGACGGCGACGGTCGGGGGGCTGGGGCTTGTCATCACGAGACGGCCCCGGGTGGCCGGGCCCCGCGGGATGCTAGCCCCGAGCCATAAGCCGAGCTATAAGAGGTGCGTGGCATCCCGCGAGCGCATCGAAGCCGACCCGTACCTCGCGCCGCGCTGGGAGACGTCGGCGCTGCTGACGATCGACACGCAGTGCGACACGCTCGACGGCGGCGCCCTGGAGATCCCCGGCACCTCGGCTGCGTTGCCCGCGATGACGCGGCTCGCCGAGGCCTTCCGAACGTCCGGCCGGCCGATCGTGCATGTCGTGCGGGTCTACGAGCGCGACGGTGCGAACGTCGACGTCTGCCGGCGGGCCGCCGTCGAGGCTGGGGCGCGGATGCTGGCGCCGGGGGAAGCGGGCACCGAGCTGGCGAGAGGGCTCGTGCCCGACGGAGCTCCGAGGCTCGACCCCGCGAGGCTGCTGGCCGGCGAGCTGCAGCCGCTGGGTCCCGGGGAGGTGGCGATCTACAAGCCGCGCTGGGGAGCCTTCTACGACACGCCTCTCGAGGAGCACCTGCGCGCGTCCGGGACCGACACGCTCGTGTTCTGCGGCTGCAACTTCCCGAACTGCCCGCGTGCCTCCATCTACGAGGCGAGCGAGCGGGACTTCCGGCTCGTCGTGGCGCGCGACGCTCTCTCCGGGCTCTACGAGCGCGGCGAGCAGGAGCTCGCGTCGATCGGCGTGCTGCTGCTCGCCGTCGAGGAGGTCGAATCTGCGCTGGGGACCGATCAGCGGATCAGCAGCGGCTGCCCGTAGGCCGAGACCTGCCCGACGTTCACGATCCGCACGAGCACCCGGTAGACCCCTTTGTGCACCCGCACGACCCTGCTGAAGCTCGAGGCGCTCGTGCCGTGGGCTCTCAGGACCGTTCCTCCGGCGAGCACGCCGTGACCGTGCGTGATCCGCAGCACGCCCACCTGGGCGCCGTTCTCGGCGGGGGTGACCGTCCCGTAGACGCGGGCGTAGCCGTGCCGGCGCGTGCGGGCGATGTGGCTCACCACCCTGACGGCGACGTTCTCGCTCGCGACCGGGCTGATCACCGGTGGGTTGGTGCTCGTCACGACCCGGAACTGCTCTGAGACGGCGGCGCCGAGCAGGGTGAAGCTGAAGCCTCCCGCGGCGTTCGTGAGCTCGGGGTTGCCGATGTTCTGGAAGCCGACGGTGAACGGCCACGGGTTGCCCTGCAGGATCACCGAGCGCCCCGCGCTGTTGGTGCCCGAGAGCGTCCCCTGGATCACGACCGGGCCGCCGAACGTGACGGGGTTGGGGGAGGCGAGGATCGCCAGCGAGAGAGGCACCTTCGTCGTCTGGAAGGTGTGGTCTGAGCCGAGCGCCGTCCCACTCGCGTTGACCGCGACGAGCCGGTAGTGGTAGATCGTCAGCGGCTGCAGGCCGGCGATCGGGACCGCCACGGCGACGCCTTTGACGCCCGCCCCCGCCGATCCGATCGCGCTCTGGCCGCCGTAGGCTTTCGTCGGGCCGTACTGGAAGTAGTAGGAGGTCGCGCTGCCCTGGGGGTTGACCGAGCCGCCGAGCGTGGCTGTGTCGTAGGTGACGGATTTCGCCCCGCCCGTCGTCGCCGACGGTTTCGTCGCGGCCGTCGCGGCCGCGGACGTCGCCAGCGCGAGCACGAGCGCCGCCGTCAGCGCCACCGCGGACCTCCAGCGACGCCCCTGCCCTGCCTCTCGCCCCTCGTCTGCCTTCAAGTCGTCTCCCATGTACGCCTCCTTACCCGATTGTCAGCTTTGCGTACACCCCTGACCTACAACCCGCCGCGCGGCCCGTAGGTGCGGCCCTCCGAATCGATCATCTAGGCTCTCGGCCCCCCAGCCGACAGAGGAGACCCAAGCATGTTCGTGTTCAGAGCCGCCGTCGTGGGCGCCGGAACGATGGGCGGCCAGATCGCCCAGACCATCGCCGCCGCGGGCATTCCCGTGGTGCTGAAGGACATCGACGAGAAGCTCGTCCAGGCGGGCCTCGACGAGGCTCAGAACGTGACCCGCGGGCAGGTCGGAAAGCTCGCCGAGAAGGGCAAGATCACCGCCGAGCAGGCCGACGCGCAGATCGCCGAGATCCTCGGCCGGATCCACGGCACCACCTCCTACGAGGCCTTCGGGGACGTCGACTTCGTGATCGAGGCCGTGCCCGAGCGGATGGACGTCAAGCAGGCGGTCTTCGCCGAGCTCGACGCGGCAACCCCCGGCCACGCGATCCTCGCCTCGAACACCTCCTCGCTGTCGATCACCGAGATCGGCGAAGCGACGCTGCGCCCCGACAAGGTGGTCGGCTTCCACTACTTCTACCCCGCCTCGATCATGCCCCTGATCGAGATCGTCGAGGGCGAGGAAACCTCGGCCGAGACCGTCTCCGCGGCCGTCACCTTCTCGCAGGCGATCCGCAAGCAGCCGATCACCTGCGCCGAGGTTCCCGGCTTCGTCGTCAACCGGATCCTCAACTCGGGCATCTCCGAGGTGTGGCGCGAGCAGGAGGAGAAGGGGCTCTCGATCAAAGCGATCGACGAGGGCGTCGGCGCCGCCGGCGTGGTCCCCGTCGGCCCCTACTACCTCGTCAACCTGCTCGGCCTGGACACCGTCCTGCACGTCGCCGAGCACCTCGTCGAGAGCTACGGCGAGGAACGCTTCTACGTCCCCAAGGGCATGCAGAAGCTCGTCGCCGACGGCAAACTCGGCGCGAAGACCGGCGGCGACGGCTTCTACGCCCCGGACGGGACAGCGAACATCTCCGGCGAGAACGACCCGGACGTCGCCGAGCTCGTCGAGCTGCTGTCGCTGAAGACGCTGCTCGAGGCCTGCCTCGTCCTCGAGGAGGGCGTCGCGACCCACCGCGACATCGACTTCGGGATGATGGCCGGCGCGGGCCTGGACCCGCGGCGGGGGCTGCTGCCGCCGTTCATGCGGGCCGACAGCGAGGGCCTGGACACGATCCTCGAGCGGATGGAGAGCGCCGAGGAGCGCTTCGGCGAGCGCTTTGCGCCGCCCACGATCCTGCGCCGGATGGTCGCCCAGGGGCGGCTCGGGCAGAAGACCGGCCAGGGCTTCTACGCCTACCCCCAGCCGGACGCCGAGCAGCCCGCCGAGGTGATCAAGCTCGAGTCCCGCGCGGACGGCGTCACGATCGCCTGGCTCGCGAACGGCCAGATGAACTCGATCTCCCCGCAGGTCGTCGAAGACCTCGGGAAGGTCTGGGCGAAGATCGAGGCCGACGGGACGCGGGCGCTCGTGATCGCCTCCTCGAACCCGATGCTCTACAGCGCGGGCGCCGACATCAAGGCGTTCACGACGATGGACGAAGCGGCGGGCGCGAAGCTGCTCGCGGACACCCACGGGCTGTTCCGCGAGATGGAGCGCTCGGGGATCGCCACGATCGCGGCCGTCAACGGTCTCGCCTTCGGCGGCGGCTGCGAGCTCGCGATGGCGTGCGACGTGCGGATCGCCGCCCGCTCGGCGCTCTTCGGCCAGCCCGAGATCAAGCTCGGGATCATCCCCGGCTTCGGCGGCACGCAGCGGCTGCCCCGTCTCGTCGGCACCAACAAGGCGCTTGAGATGAACCTCGTCGGCGATCCGATCCTCGCCGAGGAAGCCTTCGAGCTGGGCCTCGTCAACAGGGTCGTCGAAGACCACGAACTGCTCGACACGGCGCTTCAGTGGGCGCGCAAGCTCGCCGGGCAGGCGCCGCTCGCGGTCGCGCAGATCAAGGGCGTCTCCGGCAACGGCGACCTCGACGCGGGCATCGAGGCCGAGAAGCAGGGCTTCGCGACCGCCTTCGCCTCCGGGGACGCCAAGGAGGGGATCTCCGCCTTCCTCGGCAAACGCGCCCCGAACTTCACGGGGAGCTAGCGGGGTGGAGGCGGCACAGGCGAGCGCCTTCGGCACCGCGTCCACGGACGGAGGCCTCGCGCGGCTCGCCGAGCTGATCGGGGCGGCCGGCTCGGTCGTCGCGTTGACGGGCGCGGGCATCTCGGTCCCGTCGGGGATCCCCGACTTCCGCTCGCCGGGCACGGGGCTGTGGGAGAACGTCAACCCGATGGAGGTCGCCCACATCGACGCCTTCCACGCCGACCCGGCGCGGTTCTGGTCCTTCTACGGCGAGCGCTTCGCCTCGCTGCGCGAGAAGCGCCCCAACGGGGCTCACGCCGCGCTCGCGGCGCTGCAGCGCG
Organism: Solirubrobacteraceae bacterium; assembly: GCA_035571915.1. Lineage (GTDB taxonomy): Bacteria > Actinomycetota > Thermoleophilia > Solirubrobacterales > Solirubrobacteraceae > Palsa-744. The sequence goes on from DATNBM010000002.1 coordinate 66,655, forward strand.
ACGGCGTGATCGACGCGGTTATCACCCAGAACGTCGACATGCTCCACCGCCGCGCAGGCGGGGGCGAGCTGGTCGAGGTCCACGGCTCGATCGCGACCAGCCGCTGCCTGCGCTGCCCGGGCGATATCGAGCTCGAGGAGGTCCGCGCACGGATGGCCGCCGAGGCGGACGGGGTTCCCCGCTGCGAGCACTGCGGCGCCGCGCTCAAGCCGGGCGTGGTGCTGTTCGGCGAGCTGCTCGACCCGCGCGCGCTCGAGCGTGCCCGCGAGCTCTGCGAGGCGGCCGACGTCCTGCTGTGCATCGGCTCCTCGCTGGAAGTCCATCCGGTCGCCGCGCTCCCCGGCCTAACCCATGCCGCCGGTGGCTCGGTCGCGATCCTCACCCAGGGGCCGACCCCGCTGGACGAGATCGCGGCGGTCCGCCTGCACGGCGACGTCGTCGCGGAGCTGCAGGACCTGGCGTCGGCGCTCGGCGCCGTTCTCTAGAGACTCCGAGGTGCGCCGCCGGGCGCTCAGGCGGGGATCGTCGCGACCGTCAGCAGATACTCGGCCTGGACGCGGAACGAGCCGTCCTCGGCCTCGTTGAGCTCTTCGTGCAGCGCGAACAGCTCGCGCCGCAGCTCCTCGTAGCGACCCTGCTGCTCAAGCGCCGCCTTTGCCATCAGGGAGGGGCCGAGGATCCGCTCGTCGCGCTCGATCCAGCCCGCGACGGACTCGTGCTCGAACGTCACGGTCCGCAGCTCGAAGGCGAGCTCGGCGCCCGTGCCGGCGAAGATCTCGCGGACGTGGGGCTCGGTGCCCCACATCACGGGCGGCTCGAAGCCCTCGGGGGGAGGGGGCATGTGAGCGGAGCTCGCGGCGAACAGGCGACCGACGATCCCGCCCGGCGTCCACGCGGCGACGACGATCTCGCCCCCGGGCCGCGTCACGCGCGCGAGCTCCGCCGCCGCGACGGCGTGGCGCGGGGCGAACATCACGCCGAAGCATGAGGTGACGCGGTCGAAGGACGCGTCTGCGAAGGGCAGCGCCTCGGCGTCTCCCTCGATCAGCTTCACCGTCACGCCCTCGGCCGCGGCGCGCTCGCTCTGCGCCTCCAGCAGCTTCGGCGTGAGGTCGAGCCCCGTCACCGTCGCGCCCGCCCGGGCGGCCGGGATCGAGACGTTCCCGCTGCCCGTCGCGACGTCGAGCAGCTCGACGCCGGGCGCGGCTCCGGCCCGCTCCGCGACGAGCTCGCCGACCGAGGCGATCCGCCTCGCGACCTCCGGGTAGTCCCCGGCCGTCCACATCGCCTTCTGGCCCTGCTTGATGCTCTCCGCGTCGATGCTCATTCGTCCCTCCGCCGGCTCGTGGTCGGTGTCCTGCTCAGCGTGTCCCGCTCAGCTCTTCGCGAGATCGCCCACCGGGTCGATCTCCCAGCGCCGCGCGACCGCCTCGAGCTCGGCGTCGAGCTCCCAGCGGTCCGGGAGCGGCTCGCCCGTGTGTTCGACGCTCCCGCCCTTCAGCGCCATGCAGCCGCCGTTCTCGCCGATCGCCCTGATCTCCGCGACCTCCTCCGCGCTCAGCGCGCCGAGGAGCCCGGTCACGGCGGCGAGCTCCGCGCGCTTCTCCTCCACCGGCCGCGCGGCGGGCAGGGTCGCGCCCGGCGGCTCCTGAATCAGCGTCGGCGCGACGCAGCCCACGGCGGGCTGGGCGAGGTTCCAGAGGCACGCGAGCTGCAGCGCCGTCAGGCCGTGGCGCTCGGCGACGGGACGCATCCGCTCGAGCTTGGCCCGGCCTTCCTGCACCCATCCCTCGGGGCGGAAGCGGCGATGGTCCCACTCGGGGAACTCGTGACCGGGCAGGACGTCGTCGTGGAAGACGCCGCCGAAGTCGACGACGCGCGTGATCATCCGCGTGCCCGTCCGCTCGGCCGCCCGCAGGGCCAGCTCGCCGGGCCAGGGCTCCATCGGGCTGAGGATGATCATCGCCCAGTCGATCGTCTCGGCGAAGCTCTCCAGGCAGCCGATCAGGTCGATCGTGAAGCCGTTCGCGGGACCCGGGGCGACGCCGAGCAGGCGCGTCAGGCCGGCCTCGCGGACGGCCTCTATGCCGGCCCAGACCGCCTCGCTGCGGTAGCCCGTCCGGTCGGGGTTGTGGAGCATCAGCAGGTCGAAGTGCTCGGCGCCGATCCGCTGCAGGCTCTTCTCGGCGGCCATGCGGATGTAGGCGGCGTACTCGCCCTCCCCGCGCAGGGCCGGATCGGTGAAGCGAGGGAAGCCTTTGGCGCCCTGCCGGGTCCCCTCGTAGAAGTCGTGGCCGATCGCGCCGACGAGGCAGTAGCTGTCGCGCTCGACGCCCCTCAGCGACCGGCCGAGGGTCTCGTCGGCCTCACCCGCGCCGTAGGCGTCGGCGGTGATCACAGTCTCGACGCCGTCGCCGGGACGCAGCAGATCCTCCAGGCGTCCCTCCTCGAGAGGCTCGCCGAAGTGCATGAAGCGCCCGCCGCTCCAGGTGCCGATCGCTGTCGTCGTCGGGTCCATTCCTGCAGGCAGCCTAGATCATCGATTCCGGCGTCAGACGCCGGTCGCGGTACGGGCCCGGAGCGTCGCCTCGAGGCGGGCGAGAGCGTGCGCGACCAGCTCCTCGTCGAGCGCCGGCTCGCGAGGCGCGGCGAGCGTCGCGGCGGCCTGCTCGGCGACGCCTTCCCGCAGCTGCTCGAGCTCGGCGATCCGCAGCGCGAGGTCCTCGCGACGCTCGGCGGCGAGCTCCGCGACGGCCGCCGCGAGGGCCCGATCGAGCGCGACCGCCGCGTGGCCGCCGCGGCCCTGGTCGAGGTCGAGGCGGGCGCGGAGGGTGAGCTCCTCGCAGAGCAGCCCGGCGCTGCGCCCCGAGAGCAGCGCCGCGAGCCGCTCCTGCGGGCGGAGCGCCCACGAGCGATCCCGGCGGCGGCCCCGTCGCGGGCGCTCGGCGAGCTCGCGGGCGTGCAGCCAGAGCCCGGAGGCGACCTGCTCGCCCTCTCCCCAGCCCGCTCTGATCACGAGCGCCTGAGGGGCCGAGACCTCCCGCACGTAGGGGTCGGCCGCCGCCAGCCGGTGGGCGTGGACGACCCGGTTGACGATCGCCACCGCGGCGGCGACGTCGCGCTCGCGGTCGAGCTCGGAGAGCCACGCCTTCGCCTGTGTCTCGGCCGACAGCGGCACCGGGTCGATCACGGTCACGCGGGTCGTCGCGATCGGGGCGGGGTCGGGCTCGGGGGCGGCTTCGCGCTCGCGGCGCGCGGCGCGCCTCACGAACCACCCGGCCGGGCCCGCGACGTCCTCGCCCGCCCGCCGCGCTCCGAGGGAGTCGACGACCACGACCCGCTCGGGCGTCGCGCCCGGCCCGTCGCGCAGCAGGTAGCGGCCGTCCGCGGGGCCCAGCGCCCATGGGAACTCGAACTGCAGGAACACGAACAGCTTCAGCGGCATCGCTTCACCGTATCCTTCCCTCAGCGGCCGCGGTCGCGAAGCCAACGGCGTGCCGAGCGGCGCGCCCTCCTCGAGAAACCGGAGAGCGGATGTCTGACACTCCCAACGCAGCCAAGGGCCTGCGAGATCGGCTCGGCGGGAACACCGAGGACCGCCTCGGCAAGGCCCTCTCGGAGCTGCTCGAAAGCCCCCTTCTGACCGGGGCGATCGGCCGGGCCTTCGACGCCCGCGAGAAGGCCTCCCAGGCCCAGGAGGTGGCGATGGGGGCGCTCAATCTCCCCTCCGCCGCCGACATCGAACGGCTGACCAGGCGGCTGCGCTCCGTCTCGCACCGGCTCGAGGGCATCGAGGACGGCGTCGACCGGCTCGACCGCGCGCTCGCGCCGAGCGGAGTCGAGGCTCGGCTCACGGCGATCGAGGGGCAGCTCTCGAGCCTCGCCGCCAAGCTCGAGCAGGCGCTGAGCGCCCAGACGGCCGCCGCCGCGGCTCCCGCACCCACCCCCGCGCCGCGCGCCGCCGGATCGCGCTCGGCCGCTGCCGGCGCGAAGACCTCACGGCGCAGCGGAACGTCCCGCTCGAACGCCAAACAGACGCGAGCCAAACAGGTACGCGCCGCCAAAGAGGCGAAAGCGGCGAAAGCCGGCGGGACCGGCAAAGCTGCGAAAGCCAGCCGCGGCACGAGCGCGCGAGCTCGCGGCGGGCGCGCCGGCAAAGCCTGAGCGGCTCAGCCCGAAAGCGCGGCGAGCGCCGCCGCGCCCATCCGCTCGGCGGCGGCCGCCAGCGCCTCGTCGCCGATCCGCGCCCGCGTCCCGTTTGGAGCGAAGGTGTCCGAGACGATCAGCAGGCACCCCGCCGCCAGCGGACCGGAGGCCCCGATCGCGAACAGCGTCGCGGCCTCCATCTCGACGGCCAGTCCATCGCGCCCGGCGCCCGGCTCGCCCGCCTCGTAGAAGAGGTCGACGCTCACGACAGCGCCTGCGCGCGCGTCAGGAGCGGCTGAGCGCAGCGCCGCGGTCAGCCCGTGGTCGGCGGGGACCCGCTCGCCGCCACCGAGCGCCCGGGAGGTGCCGTCGGCCGCGACGGCCTCGGTGGCGACGATCAGCTCGCCGAGCTCGAGCGCCGGATCGAGCGCCCCGCAGGTGCCGACGCGGACCGCCCGCCGGACGCCCATCGCGACGAGCTCGGTGATCACGATCGCGGCCGAGGGGCCGCCCATGCCGGTCGACTGGATCGTCATCGGCTCGCCGTCGGGGGCGCGGCCGGTGTAGCCCCACAGGCCGCGGGTGTGGTTGAACATGCGGGGCTCCTCGAGCAGCGCGTGGGCGAGGCGCATGGCGCGCTCGGGGTCGCCGGGCAGAAGGACCCGCTCGGCGAGCTCGGCGGTCGGCCGCAGATGGGGGTACTCGGGCTCGGTCACGGGCCGCGACTTTAGACTCCCTCCCATGCAGGTGCCCTTCCCCAGGCCCGCCCGCGGGACGAGCTGACTTGGCCGAGCCGACCGAGGAGAGCTCGGTCCCGCCCGCCCCTCCCGCCGAGCCGACCCTGGCCCAGGTCGCCGCGCAGCTCGGGGTCGCTCCCGGCACCGTCCGCCGCTGGGTCCAGCGCGGTCTCGTGCCGGGCTTCGACGGCCGCTGGACCCCCTCGGCGATCGCCTACGTGCGTGTCGTCGCGCGGCTGCGCGCTCGCGGCCACTCGCTCGAGCGGATCAAGCGAGCCAGCGACGACGGGCAGCTGGCGATCGGCCCGATCGAGGATCTGCTCAGCCCGTCCGCCCCGCGCCACTCGCTGCGGCAGGTCTCGCGCGATAGCGGTCTGGCCGGCGAGCTGATCCGCCAGATCTACGCGACGATGGGCCTCGGCCCGCTGCCGGCCGCCGGTCTCACCGACGAGGACCTCGAGATGATGCGCTACGCGGCGGCCGTGCTCGCCGCCGGCTTCCCGCTGCCGGCGTTCCTGCAGCTGCTGCGCGTCTACGGGCAGGTGATGGCCCAGGTCGCCGATGCCGAGGTACGGCTGATGCACCTGTACGTGCACAAGCCGCTGATGCGGGCGGGGGTGCCGAACGTGGAGATCGCCGAGGAGATGGAGGCGATGACCCGCGAGGTGCTGCCACTGGCCTCGCCGCTGATCGGGTTCCTTCACGCGCGCCTGCTCTCGCACTTCGTCGAGCAGGACATGATCGGCCACGTCGAGGCCGAGCTCGGCGAGGAGGAGCTCGAGGAGGGCCGGCTGCGGGTGGCGATCGCGTTCGCCGATCTGGCCGGCTACGCGCGCCTGACGGTCGAGCAGGGCGACGAGGCCGCCGTCAGCACCGTCGAGCGGTTCGTCGAGGCGGTCGGGCAGAGCCTCCCCGCCGACGCCCGGGTGATCAAGACGCTCGGCGACGAGGTGATGGTCGTCGGCCCCGACCCCGCGGCCCTGACCGCCTGGGCGGTCGGGCTGCAGGGCGCGATCGGCGTCGACGAGCCCTCGGCGCGGATCGGGATCCACTACGGCCAGGCGCTCTACCGCGACGGCGACTACTTCGGCCGCGACGTCAACCAGGCCGCCCGCGTCGTCGCCCGCGCGGGGGGCGGGGAGGTGCTCGTCACGCGCCCCGTCGTCGACCTCGCCGACGGGGCCGACGGCCTGCACTTCGCGCGCATCGGCGAGGTCCAGCTGAAGGGCTTCTCCGAGCCGACCGAGTTGTTCACAGCCGCCGCCCGATCGTGAGCGCGCTCACGCCCGAGCAGGCCCGCGAGGCCGTCCGGGCGAGCGGCCTGTTCGCGCGCGACCGCCCCGTCGTGGCGATGCTCTCGGGCGGGCGGGACTCGACGTGCCTGCTCGACGTCGCCGTCGCGCTGCTCGGCGCGCAGTCGGTCTGCGCGCTGCACGTCAACTACGGGCTGCGTGCGGCGGCGGCGGCGGAGCAGCACCGCTGCGCGGAGCTCTGCCGCGAGCTCGGCGTCGAGCTGCGGGTCGTGGCCGCCCCGCCGGGGCAGGCGCCGGGGCGCCCGGAGCGCGACGGGCCGGGCGGGGAGGAGTCCCGTTCGGGCAACCTGATGGCCTGGGCGCGAGAGCTTCGCTACGCGGAGGCCGAGCGGCTCGCGGTCGAGCGCGACGCCCTGATCGCGACCGGGCACACGGCCTCCGACCAGGTCGAGACGATCCTCTACCGTCTCGCGGCCTCGCCCGGCCGCCGCGCCTTGCTGGGCATGTCCGCGAGCGAGGGTCGGACGATCCGCCCGCTGCTAGCGCTCACCCGCGAGCAGACCGCGGCCTACTGCCGGGACCGGGGGCTCGCCTTCAGCGAGGACGCGAGCAACGAGGACGAGCGCTTCGCCCGCGCGCGTGTCAGGCACGGCTTGCTCCCCGAGCTGCGCGCGGTGCACCCGGCGGCCGAGCGGAACGTGCTCCGCACCGCCGCGCTGCTGCGCGAGGAGTACGAGCTGCTCGACGGGCTGCTCGACGCCGAGCTGGGCCGTCGCGACAACGTCGAGATCGCCCGCCTGCGCGAGATGCCGGCGGCGCTCGCGCGGATGGTCGTGGTGAGACTGGCCGAGCAGGCGGCCGGGACGTACGTCCCGCAGGCGGGCGAGCGGGTCGGCGAGCTGCTCGAGCTCGCGCGCCGCGGCGGCCGCGCCGAGCTGCACGTCGGAGGCAGGGCGGGCGCCGTGATCGAGGACGGCTCGCTGCGGATGGTGCGGCTGCCGCCGCGCGAGGGAGCGGGGAGCGAGGACGCTCCGCCGCACGGCGACTAGACTCCGGGGCGTGGCCTCACCCCCGCGCGTGACCGACGAGCCCGGGCTGGGCGAGGTGCTGGTCACGGCCGACGAGCTGCAGCGACGCGTCGCCGAGCTCGGCCGCCAGATCACCCACGACTATCAGGCCAGCCCGCCCAGGCCGCTGCTCCTGATCGGGGTCCTCAAGGGAGCGGTCTTCTTCCTCAGCGATCTGATGCGCTACATCGAGGTGCCGGTCGAGGTCGACTTCATGGCCGTCGCCTCCTACGGGTCGGCGACCGACTCCTCGGGCGTCGTGCGGATCCTCAAGGACCTCGACGCCGCGATCGAAGGCCGCGACGTGCTGATCGTCGAGGACATCGTCGACTCGGGGCTGACGCTCCAGTACCTGCTGCGCAACCTCGGCTCGCGCAACCCGGCGAGCCTCGAGGTCTGCGCGCTGCTGACCAAGCCCGAGCGGCGCAAGGTCGACCTGCCGACGCGCTACGTGGGCTTCGAGATCCCCGACCGGTTCGTGGTCGGCTACGGCCTCGACTACGACGAGCGTCACCGCAACCTGCCCTACGTCGCGGTCCTCGAGAGCCAGCGCCCGCAGTGACGCTCGTGGCGCTCGCGCGTGGGCGGCGCTCGCGGCCTTGAAGCGCGGCGCTCACCGCGACCGGCGCTCGCGCCCTTGAAGGGCGGGGCGCACCGCTTCAGGCGGCGGGCGAAGCTGACGATGGAGGGGCGATCCCGCGCTCCGAAGCCGCGGGATGCTCACGGGCGGCCCGGGGGTCCCTGGTACGCTAGAGCCCTGGTGGCCTCGAATTCCCGCGGCGCCAGCGGACTTCGGAACATTCAATGAGCCGTTTCTTCAAGAGCGCCGCGTTCCCGATCCTGATCGTCGTCATCCTGGCGTTCCTGGCCGTCAAACTCGTCAGCGGCCCGGACAACAACCACCGCAAACACAGCTATCAGACGCTGGTCAGCCAGGAGATCCCCTCGGGAGCGGTCCAGTCGGTCGTGTTCAAGAACAAGAACAAAGCGCTGGAAGTCAAGCTCAAGAACAAGGAAAGCTACGAAACGGGCTTCATCGACCAGGCCGCGCCTGAACTGCTCAAGAAGCTCGAAGCAGCCGGCGTAGTCGCCTACAACGTCGAATCGGAAAAGAGCAGCGCGCTGCTGAGCCTGCTCATGTACATCATCCCGTTCGTCCTGTTCTTCGGGTTCTGGATCTTCCTGATGAACCAGGTCCAGGGCGGCGGCTCGAAAGTGATGTCGTTCGGCAAGTCGCGCGCCAAGCGGATGTCGGCGGACTCGCCCAAGATCACCTTCCGCGACGTGGCGGGCGTCGACGAGGCGGTCGAGGAGCTCCACGAGATCAAGGAATTCCTCGAGAACCCGAAGAAGTTCCAGGCGCTCGGAGCCCGGATCCCGACCGGGGTCCTGCTCTACGGCCCGCCGGGAACCGGCAAGACGCTGCTGGCCCGCGCCGTCGCGGGTGAGGCGGGCGTCCCCTTCTTCTCGATCTCAGGATCGGACTTCGTCGAGATGTTCGTCGGCGTCGGCGCTTCCCGCGTCCGCGACCTGTTCGAGCAGGCCAAGCAGAACAGCCCCTGCATCATCTTCATGGACGAGATCGACGCCGTCGGGCGCCACCGCGGCGCCGGGCTCGGCGGCGGTCACGACGAGCGCGAGCAGACGCTCAACCAGCTGCTCGTCGAGATGGACGGCTTCGAGGCGAAGGACAACATCATCATGATCGCGGCCACGAACCGGCCCGACATCCTCGACCCGGCGCTGCTGCGCCCCGGCCGCTTCGACCGCCAGATCGCCGTCGACCGCCCCGACCGCAAGGGCCGCGCGAAGATCCTCGAGGTCCACACCCGCGGCAAGCCGCTCGCGAAGGTGATCGACATCGACGCGCTCGCCGGACAGACGCCCGGCTTCACGGGCGCCGACCTGTCGAACCTGATCAACGAGGCGGCGCTGCTGTCGGCGCGCACGGGCAAGCGCGAGATCGGCCAGGACGAGCTCGAGGAGGGGATCATGCGAGTGATCGCCGGCCCCGAGAAGAAGACGCGCGTGATGAGCGAGAAAGAGCGCCTGGTCACCGCGTATCACGAGATGGGCCACGCGCTCGTCGGTCACTTCCTCGAGCACTCCGACCCGGTGCACAAGATCTCGGTGATCTCGCGCGGCCAGGCGCTCGGCTACACGATCTCGATGCCGCAGGAGGACCGCTTCCTGACGACCCGCGCGGAGCTCAAGGACGCGATGGCGATGACGCTCGGCGGCCGCGCCGCCGAGGAGATCGTCTTCGGCGAGATCACCACAGGCGCCTCCAACGACATCGAGAAGGTCACGCAGACGGCCAAGCAGATGGTCATGCGCTTCGGCATGAGCGACAAGCTCGGCCCGCGCGTGTTCGGCCACGACCACGGCCAGCCGTTCCTCGGCCGCGAGTTCTCGACCGAGCCCG
>DATNBM010000003.1:0-4862 GCA_035571915.1 Solirubrobacteraceae bacterium
CGAGGATCTCGAGGGCGCGCGCGAGCGCGCCGAGCGCGACGGCGTTCGGACCGTATGGCGGATCGACCTGCCGGACATCTCCGGCACCCACATGCACCCGGCGGACCTGCGCGGGACGATCGTCTCGCTCGACGGTTCGCGTCCATACGGAAGCTGGCGCTGGGGCGGGCCGGACTGGACGGGCAAGGTCGGGACCGGCGCGCCCGGACGGCTCGAGGGAATCACGGTCGCGGTCCGCGACCCCGCCGCGGTCGCGGCGCGCTGGGGCGCGGTGCTCGGAGTCGCGCCCGCGGGCGAGGGCGGGACGCAGCTGGAGATGAGCGACGGCGCGACCGTGCGCTTCGTGGGAAGCGGCGAGCGCGGGGTCGAGGAGATCACGGAGATCGCCCTGGCGCTCCCGGCGGCCGTGCGCGCGGGACGCGAGAGCCTCGCGGTGGGGGCCGCCCGGCTCACCCTCAGCGACCTGTGAGCATGGCCGTCTGGCCCGATCGGATCGCGCGCTTCGACCCGTTCGCGGCGGGTGTCGAGACCCTGCGCTACGTCCTCCTCGACGTATTCACCGACGTGCCCCTGACGGGCAACCAGCTCGCGGTGTTCACCGACGGGCGGGCGCTCACCGCCCCGACGATGCAGGCGATCGCGGCCGAGCTGAAGCTGTCCGAGACGGTCTTCCTGCTGCCGCCCGAGCAGGGCGGGGACGCTCGCGCGCGGATCTTCACGCCCGCCGCGGAGCTGCCCTTCGCCGGGCACCCGCTGCTCGGCGCCGCCGTCGTCCTCGGGGGCGCTCTCAGGCGCGAGGAGCTCCTCCTCGAGACGGCGGCCGGTCCCGTGCCGGTCGCGCTGGCGCCAGGCGCCGGGTCGGTGCGCAGCGGCGAGATGTCCCAGCCGGTGCCGACGTGGGCGCCGTTCGCGCGAGCGCAGGAGACGCTCGCCGCCCTCGGCTGCGTGCGCTCGGAGCTGCCGGTTCTCGAGTACGTGAACGGGCCCGGGCACGTGATGGTCGCGCTGCCCGACGAGGCCGCCGTCGCAGCGCTCGAACCGGACATGCGCGCGCTCGCGCGAGCGGCGGGGAAGAGCGGCGTGAGCTGCTTCGCGGGCGGCGGGGGGAGGTTCAAGAGCCGGATGTTCGCGCCGGGGCTCGGCGTCGAGGAGGACCCGGCGACCGGCTCGGCGGCCGGGCCGCTGGCGGTGCACTGCGCGCGCCACGGCCTGAGCGCCTTCGGCGCGCAGATCGAGATCCGCCAGGGGGCGGAGGTCGGACGGCCGTCGCTGCTGCGGGCGCGGGCCGAGGGCTCGGCTGCCGGCGTCGACTCGGTTCACGTCGGCGGCAGCGCGGTCGTGCTCGCGCGTGCCGAGATGCGGGCGGTCTGAGAGGCGCGCCCGACCCGCCGCGCTTGACCTCGGGCCTTGCTCATGGGAGACTCCGCGGCTCGGTGGGGTCACACCCGGCGAGAGCGAGGGAGACGGCCAGGAGGGCTCATGGGAGGGGAGAGGGACGCAGCAGAGCCGCAGCGCGGGCAGGACGATCTGCGCGTCGGCAGCGGCAGCGCGAGCAGCTCTCGGTCGAGGCTCCGGCAGACGCTGGCCGCGGCGGCGATCGCTGCGGTCGCGGCGCTCGCGCCGGCTGCCGCGACGGGTTTCGAAGTGCGCAGCCTGAGCGGCGCGGGCACCAACGCGGCTCACCCGGAATGGGGCGCGGCCGGCCAGCCGTACACGCGGATCGCGCCCGCCCAATACGCCGACGGGGCCGGCCAGATGGTGGAAGGGCCGAACCCGCGCTACGTGAGCAACCGCGTCTTCAACTCGCTCGGCGTCGACCTGTTCTCAGAGCGCAACGTGAGCCAGTGGGGCTGGGTCTGGGGCCAGTTCCTCGACCACACCTTCGGCCGGGCCGAACCGGGCCTGGAATACGCCCCGATCCCCTACGAAGCGTCCGATCCTCTCGAGCGCTTCGAAGACACGTTCGAATCGATCCCGTTCGCGCGCAACGCGGTCGCGCCCGGCACCGGGACCGGTCCCGGCAACCCACGCGAGCAGATCAACACCGTCAACTCCTACGTCGACGGCTGGGCGCTGTACGGCGGGTCGGCGCAGCGCCTGGAATGGATGCGCTCGGGGCCCGACGACGGCAACCCGGCCCACCAGGGCGCGACGCTGCTGATGGCAAAGAAGAACTACCTCCCGACGGTCACGGCGCGCGGGGAATCGCATCCCGCGCCCGCGATGGAAACGGAGGGGGCGCTCGCCGAAGCTCCGCAGAACGCGGTCGTCGCGGGCGACGTGCGGGCGAACGAGAACGTCGAGCTGACCGCGGTCACGACGCTGTTCGCGCGCGAGCACAACCGGATCGCCGCGGCGCTGCCCACGACGCTCACAAGCGAAGAACGCTTCCAGATCGCGCGCCGCATCGTCGGCGCGGAGCAGCAGTGGATCACCTACCACGAATTCCTGCCGGCGATGGGCGTGACGCTCGCGCCGTACGCGGGGTATGACCCGAGCGTCGACCCCGAGCTCAGCGACGAATTCGCGACGGTCGGCTACCGAGCGCACTCAATGGTCAACGGCGAGGAGACGATCGAAGCGCCCGCCTCGAAGTTCAACGCGAAGATCACGAAGCTGCGCGAAATGGGGGTCGAAGTCAACCCGTCTCCGTTCCACGGCTCGAGGCTGATCCTCTCGATCACCCAGGGGGCGGCCTTCTTCAACCCCGCGCTCGTGCCCGAAGTCGGGCTCGGCCCGATCCTCGAAGGCCTCTCCCAGGAGCCCGGCTACAAGAACGACGAGCAGATCGACGACCAGCTGCGGAGCATCCTGTTCGGGATCCCCCGCGCCGGCGCCAACCCGGCGTTCTGCTTCGCCAACCCGAGCGTGCCGGAATGCTTCAGCGTCGTGGAGGACCTCGGCGCGATCGACATCCAGCGCGAGCGCGACCACGGGATCCCGAGCTACTCCCAGCTGCGCCAGGCGCTCGGCCTCCCCGCCCAGAGCACCTTCACCGAAGTCACCGGCGAGGCGACCGAAGCGTTCCCGACCGAAGACTCGCTCGTCCCGGCGAGCGACCCGATCGACTCGCCCCACATCCTCGACTTCACCTCGCTTCAGAACTACTTCGGCGAACCGCTCAACGGGGGCGGCGGCAGCGCGCGGCCGGCGAAGAAAGCCAAACCGACCGCCCCGCAGCGGGCCGTCTACGGCACGCGTCGCACGACGCTCGCGGCGCGGTTGAAGGCGATCTACGGGTCGGTCGGCAATCTCGACGCGCTCGTCGGGATGATGTCCGAGCCGCACCTGCCGGGCAGCGAGCTGGGCGAAGTGCAGGACGCGCTGTGGCGGCGCCAGTTCGAAGCGCTACGCGACGGCGACCGCTTCTTCTACGCCAACGACCCGGTTCTCGGCGAACTCGAAACCCGCTACGGACTGACCTACAAGCGCTCGCTGCGCGAACTGATCTCCCTCGATGGCGGCGTCGCGGCCAAGAAGCTCCCCGAAGACGTCTTCTTCGCGCCGACCCCCCAGCGCCGCTAGGCGTCAGCCGCCCTGGGCGCGCTGCTCCTCGACGGTCAGCTCCGCGGTCGGCCTGGCCTCCAGGCGCTCGTCCGGGATCGGCTCGCCGCTCAGCACGGACAGACCGTAGGTACCTTCGGCGACCCGCCGTTCGGCGCGCTCGACGGCCTCGAGCTGCGCCGCGAGATCCTCCGCCAGGCCACGGCCGAGCTCTTTTTCGTAGAGGTCCTCGGAGTCCCGTTCGCCAGGTTCGTCCTGCTCGACGGCGGCTTCCGCGTCGCCCGCCGAGAGCGCCGCTTCGATGCGGCTTCGCTCGGCGCCGAGCAACTCCATCGCGCGATCGGGATCCATGGGAGAACCCTAGCCGCTGCTGGGGCGGCGCGCTCGGCTCGCCGGGCGGTTCGACCGCTGACAGGATCGGCGGTAGCTCCGAAACGATCGCGAGTCCCGGGGTGTTAGGGGGACGAGTGGCCGTGGCGCGTACGCGCTGCTGCCCGGGATCTCCAAAGAGAAAGAGGGACTGCATGCGCAGAGCAATCACAGGCCTGACGGTCTGCGGCGGCGCGCTGATCGCGCTGGCGCTGCCGGTTGTGGCGTCGGCCGCGCCGAAAGTGTCGTTCAAAGCGAAGGCCGTGCCGATCTCCGGCTTCCCCCACACCGGGAACATCTTCGGCGCGGGCGCCGCGTTCGAAGCGGAATTCAAGATCGAAGGCACCGAATACGGCGGGTTCCCGCCGCCGCTGACGCACGTCAACGTGTACCTGCCCGCGGGCGTTAAGCTGCACCCGAGCGGCTTCCCGACGTGCGCGCCGTCGGTGCTGGAACCGTCCGGCAAGGGTCCCAAGGGTTGCCCGAAGGGCTCTCAGGCCGGTCCCGTCGGCAAGGGCGAAGGCTTCGTCGCCTTCGGCACCGAAATCGTCCCCGAGACGGTGACGATCCAGGGCTTCTACGCGCCGGGCGGCGGGCTGACGTTCTTCACGTTCGGCCACTCGCCGGTGCTGCTGGAAATCCTCTCGAAGGGCCACTTCGTTGGCTCGAGCGGCCTGTTCAGCAAGAAGTTCGAAGCGGAAGTGCCGCTCGTGGAAACGGTCCCGGGCGCGCAGGACGCGTCGGTCAAGTACATCAAGGTCAAGACCGGCTCGGCGATGCGCAAGCACGGCAAGGTCACCTACTACGGGACGATGCCGAAGAGCTGCCCGAAGAAATACCTGCCGCTGAAGGCCGAACTGACGTTCGCCGGCCTGGGCGGGCTGACCGAACAGACGGTCACGGCCGAATACAAGGCGCCCTGCCCGCGCAAGCACTGAGCGGGCGAGAGTGATCCAGCCGGCCGGGGGCGGCGGCGGCGCGAGCCGCAG
>DATNBM010000004.1:0-36696 GCA_035571915.1 Solirubrobacteraceae bacterium
GGATTTGTCCCTAGTACGAGAGGACCGGGATGAACGCACCTCTGGTGTATCTGTTGTCCTGCCAAGGGCATAGCAGGCTAGCTACGTGTGGATCGGATAACCGCTGAAAGCATCTAAGCGGGAAGCCGGCCTCAAGATGAGTTCTCCCATCCCCTAGAGGGAGTAAGACCCCTGGTAGACCACCAGGTTGATAGGCCAGATCTGGAAGGACGGCAACGTCTGTAGGAGACTGGTACTAATGGGTCGAGGGCTTGACGGATTTTTTTAGCTCCTTTCGGGGAGCGTGGTACCCGGTGTGGCGCTGTGTAGTTTTGAAGGACTGTGGGAGGTTGGTCTCTCACGTTTTTCCGGTGGCTTTAGCGAGGGGGAAACACCTCTTCCCATTCCGAACAGAGCAGTTAAGCCCCTCAGCGCCGATGGTACTTGGCTTGAAAGGGCCTGGGAGAGTAGGACGCTGCCGGTTTTATTAGCGTCGGGCCGCCTGCGGGCGGCCCGGCTCATTTAACGGGTCGGGGGCGCGCCGCGAGAGGCGTCCGCGCTACGTGCCGAGCCTGACGGACCCGTCGTCCGCGATCGTCCAGTGAGGGTTGTGCGCGACCTCCCATGGATGCCCGTCGGGATCGACGAAGACGGCGGAATAGCCGCCCCAGAATGTCTCAGCCGGCTCCCGCGGTATCCGGGCGCCGGCGCTGCGGGCCTGCTCGAGAACCGCGTCGACTTCCGGGCGGTCGCGCGCGTTGTACGCGAGCGTTACCCCGCCGTACCCGCCCGGGTCCTCGACGCCGCTGTCCTCGGTTAGCTGACCGCGACCCCAGAGGCCGACGATCATGCCTCCCGCCTGGAAGAAGACGACGTCGTCGGCCGGCGCGGCGCCCGTCTTCCAACCGAGCGCTTCGTAGAAGCCGCGCGCGCGGCCCAGGTCTTCGACGCCAAGCGTCACCAGGCTCAATCTCTGCTCCATCGGAGCCTCCTCTGGACGGTTCGCCTCAGGCTAGCCGGTCGTGGCTGTCCCGGGCCGCGCGCGTCTCCGTGCGCCCGGCCCGGGAGCCACGGCGCGACGAGGGATCTCCCTCGCGCTTGGCCTGTGCGCTCCATCGCTCCGCGCCCGTGAGGGCGTCGGCGGGCCTGCCGTTGAAAGTCGGTGAGGTGCACTCCTGCGGGGCTCGGGCGACCGCCCCAGGGCGGCGCGGCCCGGAACCCCTGCGCAGCGGCGCTCGGTGCGGGTGGATCGGCGCAGTTGGCTCGTCCCTGTCGACCTCCCAGTCGACGTCGTAGTCGTCCTCGAGCATGAGGAACGAGCGGGCCAGATCGAGCGCACCGAGCGTCCGCCGGGCAAGGGGTGATGTCCGCAGCGATGAGAACATGTGTTCGCAAGGTACGAGCGGCCGCGGACGGAACCGGCACGAACACACGTACGGGTGGCGCGCGAGCTCGGAAAACGCCTTCGGGGAGCCGTTTTTCGCAGACCCGCGCTGCAACGGGGATTGCAGCGCGGCGACCGGCGCATCCGCTCCGCGGCCTGGGCGGGAGCTTCCCGTGTGGCCCGGTCCCATGCAGGTACACGGCGCCGCTGCTCGAACTCCACTCGCGAGATGGCTGTTACGCTCTTCGAACGCCACCCGACCGGCCCGATCACGGCTCGGCGGCGGCCTCGAAAGCTCATGGAGAAGTTCGTCATCGAAGGCGGCGCGCCGCTGTCGGGAACGATGGTCCCGGCCGGCAACAAGAACGGCGCCCTGCCGATCCTCGCCTCCAGCGTCCTCACCGACGAGGAGGTGCTCGTACGCAACGTCCCCCGGATCCGCGACGTCGAGGCGATGCTCGAGATCCTCAAGGCGATCGGCGTCGAGGTCACCTGGCGCGGGCCCAACGACGTCGCGCTCTGCGCCGCCAAGGTCCACGAGGTCGAGATCGACCGCGAGCTCGCCGAGCTGATCAGGGCCTCGTTCCTGCTCGCCGGCCCGCTGCTCGCCCGCTTCCGCCGCGCCGTGATGCCGCCGCCCGGCGGGGACGTGATCGGCCGCCGCCGCCTCGACCCGCACCTCGACGCGTTCCGCGCGATGGGAGCGCTCGTCGACTGCGGACGCGAGATCGTCCTGACCGCGCCAAAAGGCCTGCGCCCGACCGACGTCTTCATGGACGAGCCGTCCGTGATGGCGACCGAGAACGCGTTGATGGCGGCAGCGCTCACGCCCGGGCAGACGGTGATCGGCAACGCCGCGGGCGAGCCCCACGTTCAGGACCTCGCCCGCATGCTCGTGAAGATGGGCGCCGACATCCAGGGCATCGGCTCGAACCTCCTGACCGTCAACGGCGCGGAGCGCCTGCACGGCTGCGAGCACGCCGTCGCCCCGGACCACATCGAGATCGGCAGCTTCATGGCGCTCGCGGGCGTGACCGGCGGCGAGCTCCTGATCAAGGACACCGTCCCCGACGACCTGCGCATGATCCGCCTCGTCTTCGAACGCCTCGGCCTGCGCTCGGAGCTGCGCGACAACGACGTGCTCGTGCCCGGCGGCCAGAAGCTCGTCGTGCAGGCCGACGTCGGCGAGTACAAGAGCAAGATTCAGGACGGCCCCTGGCCCGCCTTCCCGGCCGACCTCACCTCGATCGCGATCGCGCTCGCGACCCAGGCCGAGGGCTCGATCCTGATCCACGAGTGGATGTTCGAGAACCGCCTGATCTTCGCCGACAAGCTGATCCTGATGGGCGCCGACATCGTGATGTGCGACCCGCACCGTGCGATCGTCACCGGGCCCCGCCGTCTCCGAGGGGAGCGCGTCGAGTCCCCGGACATCCGCGCCGGCATGGCGATGCTGCTGGCAGCGCTGTGCGCCGAGGGCCGCAGCGAGATCGGGAACATCCGCCAGATCGACCGCGGATACGAGCGGATCGACGAGCGTCTCCGGGACCTCGGAGCGCGCATCGAGCGCGTCGCCACCGAGCCCGTTCACGCGTAATCTGAGGGTCCCCACCCGCCCTCATGATCCATCCGATTCCCAGCGGCACGCGCGACGTGCTGCCCGACGAGACGCGCGAGGCCCGCGCCATCACCGACGCCCTGCGCGGCGTCTTCGAGCTGCACGGCTACGGCGAGGTCTACACGCCCGCGCTCGAGTACGAGTCCGTCCTCGCGCGCGCCGACATGGCCGAAGCCGAGCCGGCCTACCGCGTCTTCGACGAGTCGGGCGCCGTGCTCGCGCTGCGCTCGGACATGACCGTCCCGATCGCCCGCGTCGTCGCGAGCCGCTACGCGCACGCCGACCCGCCGCTGCGCTTCTGCTACTTCGCCCACTGCTACCGCGGCGTCACCCCGGCGCGCGGGCAGCCCCGCGAGCTGCTTCAGGCCGGCATCGAGCTGGTCGGCTCGCCCGCCCCCGAGGGCACCGCCGAGGCGCTCACCGTGCTGTGCAGGGCGCTCGACGCGACCGGCCTGAAGGACTACCGGATCGGCCTCGGGGACGCCTCCCTCTATCCCGCCCTGATGGCGAGCCTCCACGTCCCCGAGGACGCTCGCGAGGGCCTGATGCGGGCGCTCGTGATGCGCGACTTCGTCGAGCTCGAGCGCCGCCTCGGCGAATCCGGCGCGAGCGACTCTGCGAGCGAGCTGCTGCTCGACGTCCCGCAGCGGCGCGGCGGGCCCGAGCTGCTCGCCGAGGCGCCCGAGGAGGCGGCCGAGGCGATCACCGGCCTGCGCCAGGTCCACGAGCGTCTGGAGCCCGGCGTCGCCGCCCGCGTGATCTTCGACCTCGGCCTGGTCCGCAACATCGGCTACTACACCGGCGCCGTCTTCGACGTCTACGACCCCGCCCTCGGGGCCCCGCTCGGCGGCGGCGGCCGCTACGACGAGCTGCTCGGCCGCTTCGGCCGCAGCCTGCCCGCCGTCGGCTTCGCGCTCGGCGTCGACCGCCTGCACCTCGCTCTCGCCGGGGAGGAGCGCGGGACCGGCGCGCTCCTCGCCGGTTCGGCCGGGTCCGGGATGCGACCGGCGGGAGACGGCGCATGAGCACGCTCGGCGGGCTCACGATCGCCGTGCCCCGCGGCGCGCTCTTCGGCGACACCGTCGATCTGCTCGCGAGCCTCGGCCTCGACACCGCCGAGCTACGCGCGAACGACCGCAAGCTCCTCTTCGAGGACATCGGCGTGATCACGATGCGCCCCTCCGACGTGCCCACCTACGTCGAGGCCGGGGCCGCCGACATCGGCATCACCGGCAAGGACGTCCTGCTCGAGCAGGGCCACGGCCGGGAGGGCGGATCTGGTCCGGCAACGGGCCGCAAGGTCTACGAGCTGCTCGACCTCGGCTACGGGCGCTGCACGATGGTCCTCGCCGGGAAGGCCGGGCCCGACCCGGCCGCCGAGGCCCTGCGCCGCCTCGGCGTGATGCGCGTCGCGACCAAGTACCCCAAGATCGCGACCCGCTACCTGGAAGAGACCGGCCGCCAGGCGGAGATCGTCGAGGTCAAGGGCTCGGTCGAGCTCGCCCCCCTGACGGGCCTCGTCGAGGCGATCGTCGACCTCACCGCGACCGGCACCACGCTGCGCGAGAACAACCTGATCGTGCGCGAGGAGATCCTCGTCTGCACCGCCCGCCTGATCGCCAACCCCGTCGCGCACAAGCTCAAGGCCGGTCCGATCGACGAGCTCAAACGGCGCGTGCGCGACCTGCTCGCGGTCCCCGGCGGGAGCTGAGATGGAGCCCCTGCGGCTCTCACAGGCCGACGTGACCGAGCTCGGCGGCCCGGCGGCGGCCGCGGCCCGCATCCGGGCGCTCGTGCCCGCCGGAGACTCGGTCGCCCCCCAGGTGGCGGAGATCCTCGCGGCCGTACGCGACGGCGGCGAGGAGGCCCTGATCGAGCTGATCCGCCGCTTCGACACCGGCGGCGCCGAGCCGGCCCCGCTGCTCGTCGAGCCCGAGGCGCTCGACGAGGCGATCCGGCGGATGCCGCTCGAGCTCGTCGCGGGGCTGCAGGTCGCGATCGCGAACGTCGCCCTCGTGGCCGAGGCCGGCGTCGGCGCCGAGGCGCAGGTCACCCTCCCGCAGGGTCACAGCGTCCGGCTGCGCGAGATCCCCGTCGGCTCGGCCGCCGTCTACGTCCCGGGCGGCCGCGCCGCCTACCCGAGCACGGTCGTGATGGGCGTCGTGACCGCCCGCGCGGCCGGCGTCCTCGACGTCGCCGTCTGCGCGCCCCCGGGACCCGACGGCGAGATCGACGCCGCGATCCTCGGCACCTGTCGCCTGGCGGGCGTCGAACGGGTCTACCGGATGGGCGGCGCGCACGCGATCGCCGCTCTCGCCTACGGCACCGAGACCGTCCGGCCCGTCGACGTGATCGTCGGCCCCGGCAACCTGTACGTGCAGGAGGCCAAGCACCAGCTCTCCGCGATCGTCGGCATCGACGGCTTCGCCGGGCCCTCGGACCTGCTCGTCGTGCTCGGCGCCGACTCCGGGGAGCGCGACGCGCACCTCGCGGCGCTCGACATGCTCGCCCAGGCCGAGCACGGCGCCGGCAGCCTCGTCGTCGCGATATCGCCGTCCGCGGAGGTTTGCGAGCGTCTGCAGGGGAAGCTGGGAGAGCTGCTCCCGGGCCGCCCGACCGTCGGCGACGCCGCCTTCGCGATCGCCGAGGTCGCCTCGCCGCGCGAGGCGCTGCAGCTCGCCAACGCCTTCGCCCCCGAGCACCTCGAGCTGATCGGCGCAGACGTCGAGCCGCTCGCCCCGAGCGTCCAGTCGGCCGGCTGCCTGTTCGTCGGCGCCACCAGCGGCACCGCCTTCGGCGACTACGTCGCGGGCTCAAACCACACCCTCCCGACCGGCGGCGCCGCCCGCTTCGCATCGGGGCTCTCGCCACGCCACTTCCGCCGACGCATGACGGAGGTGAGGATCGGCGCAGGCGCCGCGAAGCTCGCCGGGGCGGGCGCTCCGATCGCCCGCGCGGAGGGCTTCGAGGTGCACGCCGAGTCGATGGAGGCGCGCATCGGGGAGAATCCCTCCCGATGAGCCGCACGGCGAAGATCCAGCGCAAGACGGGCGAGACCGACGTGACCCTCGAGCTGACCCTCGACGGGACCGGCGCGGGCGCGCGCAGCACCGGCGTCGGCTTCCTCGACCACATGCTCGACCTGCTCGCCCGCCACGGCCGCCTGGACCTCGAGGTCGCCGTCACTGGCGATCTGGAGACCGGCGCCCACCACACCGCCGAGGACACCGCGATCGTGCTCGGACAGGCGCTCGACAGCGCGCTCGGGGACCGGTCGGGAATCGTCCGCTACGGCAGCGCCACCGTGCCGATGGACGAGGCCCGCGCGAGCGCCGCGATCGACATCTCCGGCCGTCCCTTCACGCTGTTCGAGGCCGAGCTCCCGCCCGGCGCCACCGGTGGCTTCGAGCACGAGCTGACCGAGGAGTTCTTCCGCGCCCTCGCCAACGCCGCCAAGCTGACGCTCCACCTGCGCGTGGAAGCCGGCAGCAACGCCCACCACATGATCGAGGCCGCCTTCAAGGCCTTCGCCCGCGCGCTGCGCCAGGCGGTCGCGATCGACCCGACCGAGACAGGCGTCCCGAGCACGAAGGGGACGCTGACCGAATGAGCACGCAGATCGGGATCGTCGACTACGGGATGGGCAACCGCCGCTCGGTCGAGAAGGCGCTCGCCCACGTCGGCGCGAGCCCCGTCCTCAGCTCCGACCCCGAGCTGCTGGCATCGCTGCCCGGTCTCGTCCTGCCCGGCGTCGGCGCGTTCCCGCGGGCGATGGAGAACCTGCGCTCGCTCGGGCTCGTCGAGCTGCTGCGCGAGCGGGTCCGGGCGGGCGTCCCGGTGCTCGGCATCTGCCTGGGCATGCAGCTCGCCTTCGACTCCTCCGAGGAGCTCGGCGGCGCCGAGGGCCTTGGGATCGTGCCCGGCCGCGTCACGGCGCTCCGCACGGGGGGCCTGAAGCTGCCCTTGATCGGCTGGAACGAGGTCACCTTCAGCGCCGACCCAGGTCCGCTGCTCGCCGACCTCCCCGAGCGCTGCGCCTACTACCACGTGCATTCCTTCGCGGCCCGCCCCGAGGACGAGCGCGACGTGCTCGGGACGGCAGAGTACGGCGAGCGCTTCGTCACCGCCGTCCGCCGCGGCTCCTTCCACGGCGTCCAGTTCCACCCCGAGAAGTCCTCCGCGGCAGGCCTGCGGATGCTCGGGAACTTCACCCGCATCGTCGCCGAGGCCGCGGGCGAGGCCGGCGCTGCGGAGGCGCTGCGGGCGACCGCGCGGTGAGGCTCTACCCGGCGATCGACATCCTCGAGGGGAGCGCCGTGCGGCTCCTCAAGGGTGACTTCGAGGCCAGCACGGTCTACGACAGCGACCCGCTCGACGCCGCCATGAAGTGGGTCCGCGACGGCGCGCGGTGGCTGCACGTCGTCGACCTCGACGGCGCCCGCGCCGGCGAGCCGGTCAACCTCGATCACCTGGCCCGGATCGCCGCCGGGAGCGGGGTGCCGGTCCAGTACGGCGGCGGGCTGCGCTCGACCGCCGCGGCGCGCGCGGCGCTCGACGCGGGAGCCGCCCGGGTCGTGATCGGCACCGCCGCGTTCACCGACCCCGAGATGCTCGACGAGCTGATCGGCTCCGGCGACCCGGAGCGGGTGGCCGTGGGGGTCGACGTCCGCGGCGGGCTCGTCGCCACGCACGGCTGGCTGCAGACCAGCGAGCTGCCCGCGCGGGAGGCGATCGCCGCGCTGCGCGCGCGGGGCGCGGTGCGGTTCATCTTCACGAACATCGACCACGACGGCACCCTCGGCGGAGCCAACCGCGAGGAGGTCGAGGCGGTCGCCCGCGACGTCGGCGACGCCGCGCTGATCTTCTCCGGCGGGATCGGCACGCTAGAGGACCTGCGCGGACTCGTCGCCCTCCGCGGCGAGCTGGGACTCGACGGGCTGGAGGGCGTGATCGTCGGCAAGGCGCTCTACGAGGGCCGCTTCACGGTCGCCGAGGCGCTCGTCGCGCTCGCGCCCGAGGGGGAGTCGCCCGCCGCCTGACGGCTACCGTTGGGGCCGTGCACTACAAGCGCGTGATCCCCTGCCTGGACGTCGACGGCGGCCGCGTCGTCAAGGGCGTCGAATTCGTCGACATCCGCGACGCCGGCGACCCCGTCGAGCTGGCCGCCCACTACGACCGAGAGGGCGCCGACGAGCTCGTCTTCCTCGACATCACCGCCACCCACGAGAAGCGCGACACGATCGCCCAGCTCGCCCGCCACACCGCCGATGAGGTCTTCGTGCCCTTCACGATCGGCGGCGGGGTGCGCTCGACCGCCGACGCCCAGGCCGTGCTCGACGCGGGCGCGGACAAGGTCTCGGTCAACTCGGCCGCCCTCGCCCGCCCGGCGCTGATCGACGAGCTGGCGGAGGTGTTCGGGGCGCAGTGCGTCGTGCTCGCGATCGACGCCAAGCAGCGCGACGGCGCGGAGACCTGGGACGCCTACGTCGCGGGCGGACGCACGCCCGCTGGGCGCGATGCGGTCGAGTGGGCGCGGGAGGGCGTAGAGCGGGGCGCGGGGGAGATCCTGCTCACGAGCATGGACAGGGACGGGACCAACGACGGCTACGACCTGCCCCTCACGACGGCCGTCAGCGAGACCGTCGGGGTCCCGGTGATCGCCTCGGGCGGAGCCGGCGAGCTCGAGCACCTCGCGCAGGCGCTCCGGGCGGGCGCCGACGCGGTCCTCTGCGCCTCGATCTTCCACTACGGACAGCACACGATCGCCGAGGCCAAGGCGCACCTGGCCGCGGCTGGCATCCCGGTCCGGACGACGTAAGGGCGGGGCGGGTGAGCGAGACCCATCAGCTCCACACCCCCGAGCAGGCGATCGAGCGGCTCGCCGGCCTGCCCGGCGGGCCCGAGCTGCTCGCGCTCGCGCAGCGCCGCGAGGACATCGCGCTCGTCGGAGGAGCCGTGCGGGACCTGCTGCTCGGGCGCTGGCCGCGCGAGCTCGACGTAACGGTCGAACGCGACGCGGCGGAGCTCGCGGCCGCGCTCGCCGCGTCGGTCTCGCCCAGCGAGCGCGCCTACGGCCACGCCGTCGAGCCGGTCCTGCACGAGCACTTCGGGACGGCCTCGGTCGCGTGGGAGTACGGGCGCATCGACATCGCCGCGCGGCGCGCGGAGGTTTATCCATCGCCCGGGGCGCTGCCCGAGGTCCGGCCCGGGACCGTCGAGGAGGACCTCGCTCGGCGCGACTTCACGATCAACGCGATCGCCCTCCCGCTGGCCGGAGCGCAGCGCGCCCGCCTGCTCGCGCATGAGCACGCGCTCGAGGACCTCGCCGCCGGCAGGCTGCGCGTGCTGCACGAGCGCAGCTTCGCCGACGATCCGACGCGCCTGCTGCGGATGGCCCGCTACGCGGCGCGGCTGCACTTCGCGATCGAGTCGGGCACCCGCGAGCTCGCCGAGCGGGCGCTTCGTGAGAGCGCGCTCGACACGGTCTCGGGAGAGCGCGTCGGCGGCGAGCTGTGGCTCGCGGTCCGCGAACCTGACGGACGCGCGTCGCTGCGCGCGTTCGACTCGCTCGGCGTGCTGGGCGCGCTCGGATTGCCGAGCCCGTTCGACGACGACCTGGCCGAGCACGCCGAGGCGCTTCTGCCCCGCGACGGCGACCCGGGCGTCGTCAGGATGGCGGCGGCGTTGCGCTTCGCGGAGCTCGAAGACGGTGTCGATGACGGCTCCGCGCTGCAGGCCGCGCGACGCCTCGGCTTCGACGGGGCGCAGGCCGAGGCCGCGAGCGCCGCCGGGCAGGCCGACGCGCTCGCGGAGCTCGCCGCGAGCATGCCCGCAGCCGCGGCGTTCGCGGTGCTCGACGGCCGAACGCTCGAGGCGGTCGCGCTGGCCGGCGCCGTGGCCGAGCGTCGCGCGCCGGGAGGGGCGGACACGTTCCGCGCGTGGCTCGAGACCCAGCGCCACGTGCGCCTGGAGATCGGCGGGGAGGACCTGCTCGCGGCAGGCGTGCGAGAGGGCCCCGAGGTCGGCGCCCGCCTCGCGCTCGCCCTGCGCCGCAAGCGGGAAGGAGCCGCGAGCGGCCGGGAGGAGGAGCTTCGCGCGGCGCTCGAGCCCGTGGCCGCTCCCGGCGACCCGATCGAGACGAGCCCGCGGTGAGCGCGGCCGAGCTGACGGCGGAGCTTCCCTGCGGCGGCGTCCTCTTCACCGACCGCTTCGACGGGAACATGTCGAGCGTCGGCGGCGACGGTCACGAGCACGGCGCCGCAAACCGAGGGCGGCTGCGCGAGCGCCTCGGCCTGCAGGCCCTGGCGCGCGGCTACCAGGTCCACGGGAGCACCGTGCGGATCGTCGCGTCGATGCCGGAGCGGGAAGCGGAGGTCGGGGAGCTCGAAGACGCCGACGGTCAGGCGACCGCGCTCCCTGGTCTCGGGGCGATGGTCCTCGCGGCGGACTGCCTGCCGATCGCGATCGCGACCGACGGGGCCGTCGCGATGGTCCACGCAGGCTGGCGGGGGCTCGCGGGGGGCGTGATCGAGCGCGGTCTCGCGGCGGTCAGAGAGCTGGACGGGGGAGAGGTGATCGCAGCCCTCGGTCCCTGCGCCGGTCCCTGCTGCTACGAGGTCGGCCCGGAGGTCCACGCCACTCTCGGCACCGGCGTCGAGGACAAAGCCCCCGCCGACCTGCGCGAGATCGCGCGGAGCCGGCTGGAGAAGGCCGGCGTCGGCTCGGTGATCCTGCTCGGCGGCTGCACGATCTGCGACGAGCGCTTCTTCTCCCACCGTCGCGAAGGCGTTCGGGCGGGGCGCCAGGCGGGGGTCGCATGGTTGAGCTGAGGACGGGCCTGCGGGCGGAGCTCGTCGCCGCGAACCTGCGCGAGGTGCGCGGCGAGATCGATCAGGCCTGCGCGCGGGCCGGGCGCGACCCCGCGGGCGTGCGAGTCCTCGCGGCGACCAAGTACGTCGCCGACGCCGAGCTCCCGGTGCTCGCGGAGGCCGGGATCGACCTCGTCGGGGAGAACCGCGCGCAGGACCTCGAGCGGCGCGCGGGCGAGCACGGTGAGCTGTTCGAGTGGCACTTCATCGGGGCGCTGCAGAGCCGCAAGGTGCGGACGATCGTCCCGCACGTGACGCTGATCCACTCCGTCGCCTCGCGCTCGGCGCTAGCTGAGCTCGCCAAGCACGCAGAGCGCGTCCGGCCCGGCCTGCGCGTCCTGCTCGAGGTCAACGTCTCCGGTGAGCAGGGCAAGGCGGGGATCGAGGCGGGCGAGCTCGACTCCTACATCGAGCAGGCGCCCGTGCCGGTCGCGGGGCTGATGACGATGCCTCCGCTGGCGCAGAGCCCGGAGGAGAGCCGGCCCTGGTTCGCCGCGCTGCGCGCCCTGGCGGCCGAGCGCGGGCTGTCCGAGCTGTCGATGGGCACATCCCAGGACTACGAGGTCGCCGTCGAGGAGGGCGCGACGATAGTGCGAATCGGCACGCGGCTATATGATTAGCGTCCCCTGAAGCGGCGGGGGATTACTAGCATCTGCAGGGAATCCGGTCCGCCGGGCGAAACCCCGAGAAGATGGCTTTCAGAGACTCCTGGCACAGCGCACTCGTCTACTTCGGCCTCGCCGAGGAGTATCACGACGACTACGAGGACGAGGCGGCTCCGGAGGCGGAGATCGAGGACCGCTACCGCGAGCGGCCGAACGTCCGCCGTCTGCGCCGCCGCCGCGACGAGTACGACGACATCTTCGCCGAGGACGACGAGCCCGACACCGCGATCGGCTCGCGGCGCGGCGCGGCGCGCTCGACGACCGTCCTGAAGCCCGTCGCCCGGGCCAACGGCGACGTGCGGGTCCACCTCGTGGTTCCGAAGTCGTTCAACGACGCGCAGCAGATCGCGGACAAGTTCAAGGACTCCGTGCCGGTGATCCTGAACCTGCAGAGCTCCGAGACGGACCTCTCCAAACGCCTGATCGACTTCGCGAGCGGCCTGACGTACGCGCTCGACGGCGGGATGCAGCGGATCGCCGACAAGGTCTTCATGCTCACGCCCCGCAACGTCGAGATCTCGGCCGAGGAGCGGGCGCGGCTCATCGAGAAGGGCTTCTTCAACCAGTCCTGAGGCCGTCGTGGCCTCGAAACCGTTGATCTGCCCGACATACCCGGTCGATACGCTGACCACACCATGCAGATCGGACTGATCGGAAGCGGCAACATGGCGCGGGCTCTCGCGCGGGGGTGGGGGCGACCCGTGGTCTGCGCCGACCCGGTCGCCGGGCGCGCCCAAGCGCTCGTGGACGAGCTCGGCGGCGAGGTCGTCGCCTCCAACGCCGAGGTCGCCGAGAAGGCCGACCTCGTGATCCTCTGCCACAAGCCCGCCCAGCTCCAGGCGGTCGCCGCCGAAGTGGCCCCGAACGCGAAGGCCGTCGCCTCGATCCTCGCGGCGACCCCGCTGGACGCGCTCAAGGACGCCTACCCCGACCGGCCCGTCTACCGCTTCATCCCGTCGCTGCCGGTCGAGGTCCGCCAGGGTGCGGTCGTGCAGGCCGCCGGTCCCGCCCAGGACACGGAGACCGACAACGCCGTCGCGGACCTGTTCGCCGAGCTCGGCACGCTGGTCGTGCTCGAGGATCGCCTCGTCGACGTCGCGATGGGGCTGATGTCCTGCGCGCCCGCCTACGTGGCGCTCGTCGCCGAGGCGCAGATCGACGCCGGGGTCCGCCGCGGCATCCCCGCCGCCCAGGGGGCCGAGCTGGTTGTGCAGACGCTCGCCGGGACGGCGGAGCTGCTGCGCCGGCGCGAGAACGACACGATGGCGATCCGCCGCGAGGTCGCCTCGCCGGGCGGGCTGACGGCGAAGGGCCTGGACGCGCTCGAGCGGGGCGGCATCCGCGCCGCCTTCAGCGACGCGCTCGACGCGGTCATCGAGGACTAGCGCCGTGATCCTCGCGACCGCCCGCACCGAGATCGCCGACATCCTGTCCTCGATCCTCTACGTCTACGGGATCATCATCTTCCTCTACATCGTCGTCCAGCTGCTCTTTAACGCGGGCATCCGGCCGCCCTACTCGCGAGCCTCCGGAGCGGTCCTGCAGTTCCTCCACGACGTGTGCGAGCCGTACCTGCGCCTGTTCCGGCGTCTGATCCCCGGGATGGGCGCGTGGGACTTCAGCCCGATGCTCGCGCTGATCACGCTCTACGTGGTCAACCGCGTGATCGTGCTCGGCCTGATCCACGGCTGAGACCGGCGTGGCCTCCGCTCAGGCAGGAGCCGGCGAGGCGCGCCCGCAGCGCGACGGGCGGGCGTGGCTGTACGCGGTTGCCGTCGCGGCCGCGGTGATCGCCGCCGACCAGCTCGCCAAGGCCGCGGTCCGCTCGTCGATCACGCCCGGGGAAGAACGCCGCTTCCTGCCCGGGATCGAGCTCGTCAACACCCGCAACCACGGCGTCGCGTTCGGCCTGAACGTCGGCGGCGCGGCCGGCGTGACGGTGCTGATCGGTCTGGCGCTCGTGATCCTGCTCGCGTACTTCGCGCGTCACCTGCGCGAGCCGCTGATCTGGCTGCCGACGGGGATGCTGATCGGAGGCGCGGTCGGGAACGTCCTCGACCGCCTCCGCGCGGGCTCGGTGACGGACTTCGTGAAGCTCCCGCTCGGCTGGCCGCCCTTCAACCTCGCCGACGCGGCGATCACGTTCGGCATCCTCGCGCTCTATCTCGTGATCGAGCGGGGCCGCGCGCGGGAGCGGGCCGACCGTGACGACCGCGACGGCGGCGAGCCCGCCGCCAAGCCGCGGGGCGGGGAGCCCGGCGGCGGCGCGCCGCGATGAGCGACAGCGAGGCGCCGGACGGCGGCTTCTCGGTCGCCTACGAGGACGAGCACCTGATCGTGATCGACAAGGGGCCGGGCCTCGTCGTCCACCCGGGCCGGGGTCACCGCGAGGACACGCTCTCCCAGCTGCTCGCGCCTGTGCTCGCGGGCGGCGACCCCGAGCGGGCGGGGATCGTGCACCGCCTCGACCGCGACACCTCGGGGCTGATGGTCGTGGCGCGCAGCGAGGAGGCCCACCGGCGCCTGCAGGCCGCCCTCTCCGCGCGAAAGATCGAGCGCGAATACCTCGCCCTGGTCGAGGGGCGCCCGCCGTCGCGGACCGGCACCGTCGATGCGCCCGTCGGGCGCGACCCGCGGGTCCGCACGCGCATGGCGGTCGGGGGCGCGGCCGCCCGGGAGGCCCGCACGCACTTCGAGATCGAGCGGACGCTGCCGCGCTCGACGCTGCTCCGCCTGAGGCTGGAGACGGGGCGCACCCACCAGATCAGGGTCCACATGCAGGCGATCGGCCACCCGGTCGCCGGCGACCCCGAGTACGGGACGCCGGGCCTGTACGGGCTGCAGCGGCAGTTCCTGCACGCGACGCGGCTCGCCTTCGACCATCCCGCGACGGGGGAGCGCCTAGAGGTCCGCTCGCCGCTCCCGGCGGACCTGCGCGCGGCGCTCGAGCGGGCGGCCTCCGCAGGCTGAACCCGCGGTCGGATATCCTGAACCACTCGTTTCAGACCATCGACCCGTGCGAGCACGGATCGCGGCCCTGCCCGACGGCGCAAGCGCGCACGCCGGGTCCGCAGATTCCGCGCACGGAGCACACACATCACATACAAAGGGAGTAGCCCGTGGCTGAGGTAGGAATCGCGGAGCTGCTGGAGGCCGGCGTTCACTTCGGTCACCAGACGCGCCGCTGGAACCCCAAGATGCGCCGCTTCATCTTCGGTGAGCGGGGCGGCATCTACATCATCGACCTGCTCAAGACGCAGGTTCTGCTCGGACAGGCCCAGGAGTTCGCGAGCGCGCTCGCGCACCGCGGTGGGACGGTCCTGTTCGTGGGCACCAAGAAGCAGGCCCGCGACACCGTCAAGGAGGTCGCCGAGTCGGCCGGGATGCCGTACGTCAACCACCGCTGGCTGGGCGGGCTGCTGACGAACTTCCAGACGATCAACCAGCGGATCCGGCGCCTGCACGACCTCGAAAAGTTCGAGGCCGAGGGGCAGCTCGAGCTGCTGCCGACGCGCGAGCGGATGGCCGCGCAGGCCGACCTCGCGAAGCTCCGGGCGAACCTCGGCGGCGTGAAGAACATGCAGCGGGTGCCCGACGCGATGTTCGTGATCGACCTGAAGACCGAGGAGATCGCGGTCAAAGAGGCGCGCCGGCTGCGGATCCCGATCATCGGCCTCGTCGACACCAACTGCGACCCGGACGGGATCGAGTTCGTGGTGCCCGGCAACGACGACGCGATCCGCTCCTGCGCGCTGATCACCCAGGCGATCGGCCAGGTCGTCTCCGAAGGCCACTCGATCTTCCGCGCCGAGGAGGAACGGGCGCGCAAGGAGGCCGAAGAAAAAGCCAAGGCCGAGGCCGAAGCCCGCGCCAAGCGCGAGGCCGAAGAACAGGCCAAGCGCGAGGCCGAAGAGGCCGCCAAGAAGGAGGCCGAGGACAAAGCCGCCGCCGAACAGGCGGCCGCCGCGGCCGCCGCGGCCCAGCAGCACGTGCCGGAGAGCACGCCCGTGCCCGCCGCGCCCGCGGACCCAGCGACGCTTCAGGAGGGCAGCGAGTCCGTCACGCCGATGAGCGCCGGGACCGACACCCGCCAGCCCGCCAACCCGACCTCGGCGCCGGCCGAGACGGTCGCTGAAAGCGGCGCGGCGGAGGCACCGGCGGAGGCTCCCCAGGCCGAGGCGCCCGCGGAGCCCGCCGCGGAGCCGGTCGCGGCAGCGCAGACAACCGACGAGAGCGCGGCGGGCGGGCAGCCGGCCGGGGAGGACCAGAAATGAGCACTGCCGAGATCTCAGCGAAGGACGTCAAGGCCCTGCGCGACCGCACCGGCGCGGGGATGATGGACTGCAAGAAGGCCCTCACGGAGTCCGGCGGGGACGTCGAGAAGGCGATCGAGATCCTGCGCGTCAAGCAGGGCAAGAAGGTGCAGGACCTCGGCGAGCGCGTCGCCACCGAGGGCACCGTCCAGTCCTACGTCCACGCGGGCTCGAAGGTCGGTGTCCTGATCGAGGTCGACTGCAACACCGACTTCGTCGCCAAGAACGACGACTTCACGGGCTTCGCGCGCGAGGTCGCCATGCAGATCGCGGCCTCGCCCACGGTCAGGTACGTCAGCCGCGAGGACGTTCCGCAGGAGGCTCGTGACGCCGAGTCCCGGGTCTACGAGCAGGAAGCCGCGGACAAGCCCGAGAACGTGCGGGAGAAAGTCGTCTCCGGCAAGCTCGACTCGTGGCTCCAGACGATCGTGCTGCTCGAGCAGGAGATGCACAACCCCAAGCACGAGGGCAAGACCGTCCAGCAGCTTCGCGACGAGCTCTCCGCGACGACCGGCGAGAACGTCGTGATCCGCCGCTTCGTCCGCTTCGAAGTCGGCGCCTAGCGTCTTGAGCGAGGTCGGGACCGGTCGCGGGGCGAGCGAGCCCCGCGACCTCGTTTCGCCGCGCGCGTGGGCGCGTCCCCGTGACCCCGGCGCAGTCATGCCCTCGCGCTGGATGAGGGGATAGGCTCCAGCGCCGATGGCCGCCGCCTTCAAACGGATCCTCCTGAAGCTCTCCGGCGAGTCGCTGATGGGGGAGCTGGACTACGGCACCGACCCCGAGCGGGTCCGCGCCGTCGCGCGCCAGGTCGCCGACGTCCACGCCCAGGGCGTCGAAGTCGCGATCGTCGTCGGGGCGGGCAACATCTACCGGGGGATGAAGGGCGCCGCGGCCGGGATGGACCGCGCGACCGCGGACTACATGGGCATGATCGCGACCGTCTTGAACGCGCTCCCGCTGCAGGACGCCCTCGAGCACATCGGGACGAACACGCGCGTGCAGTCGGCGCTCGCGATCTCCGAGGTCGCCGAGCCCTACATCCGCAGGCGCGCGATGCGCCACCTCGAGAAGGGCCGGGTCGTGATCTTCGCGGCCGGCACCGGCAACCCCTTCTTCACGACCGACACGGCGGCCGCGCTGCGCGCGGCGGAGATCCACGCGGAGATCATCCTGATGGCGAAGAACGGCGTAGAAGGGGTCTACACGGCCGACCCGGCGCTCGACCCCGACGCGAAGTTCATCCCGGAGATCACCCACATGGAGGCGATCGAGCGGCGCCTACGGGTGATGGACTCGACCGCTCTGGCGCTCTGCATGGACAACGGCATGCCGATCAACGTCTTCAACATGGACGACGACGCGAGCCTGCCGCAGATAATCTCGGGCGTGCGCGTCGGCACGCTGGTAACGACCTCTGGAGGAGAGCAGGATGGCTGAGAACGTGATCGACGAACTGCTCGAGGACGCCAAGGAGCGGATGCACAAGTCCGTCGAGTCCGCCCAGCACGAGTTCTCCACGGTGCGAACGGGACGCGCGAGCCCGTCGCTGCTCGACCGGGTGATGGTCGACTACTACGGCGCGATGACGCCGCTGAACCAGCTCTCGACGATCTCCGCCCCGGAGGCGCGCCTGCTGACCGTCCAGCCGTACGACAAATCGTCGATCAAGGCGATCGAGAAGGCGATCAACGAGTCCGACGTGGGCCTGACGCCATCGAACGACGGCAACGTCGTGCGGCTCGTCGTCCCGGAACTGACCGAAGAGCGCCGTAAGGATCTCGTCAAGGTCGTGCGCAACCTCGCCGAGGAGGGCCGGGTCGCGATCCGCAACGTGCGTCGCGACACGATGCAGCACCTGCGCGAGCTGAAGAGCGAGGGGGAAGCGTCCTCCGATGACGAGCACCGCGCCGAGGTCGAGCTGCAGAAGCTCACAGACGGCAGCGTCGGGGAGCTGGACGGCGTTCTGAAGATCAAGGAAGAAGAGATCCTGGCGGTCTGATGGGGCCGGCAGGGCAACCGTCCTCGGCGGCCGGGGCGCCCGCGGCCGACGCGGGCGGGGCGGGAGAGGATCGGCAGCTGGCGCGCTACGTGGCGATCATCACCGACGGCAACGGCCGCTGGGCGAGCGCGCGGGGCCTCCCCGTCAACGAGGGCCACAGCGCGGGGGCCGACACGGTCAAGGCCCGTCTGCGCGACGCCGCCGAGCTCGGGATCGAGGAGCTGACCGTCTACTCGTTCTCGACCGAGAACTGGTCGCGGCCGCCCGCCGAGGTCGCGGGGCTGATGGCGATGTTCTCCAAACGGATCGCGGAGGAGACGCCCGAGCTCGACCAGGAGGGCGTGCGGATGCGCTTCATCGGCCGCCGCGAGGGCGTCGCCCCCTCGCTCGTCGAGCAGATGGAGTGGGCCGAAGAGGTGACGCGGGAGAACACGCGGATCACCCTGTTCGTGGCCTTCAACTACGGCGGGCGCGCGGAGATCCTCGACGCGGCGGCGCGCTACGAAGGCGGCGGGGAGGATGCCTTCCGGGCCTGCCTGTACGCGCCCGAGATGCACGACCCCGACCTGATCATCCGCACCAGCGGCGAGCGCCGCCTGTCGAACTACCTGCTCTGGCAATCGGCCTACTCGGAGCTCGTCTTCCGCGAGGAGCTGTGGCCCGACTTCGACCGCCGCGCCCTGGAGGAGTCGCTCGCCGAGTACGCGGCCCGCAGGCGGCGATTCGGCGGTCGCGATGTCCAGCGCTGAGCCCCCGACCGAGGCGCGCGTGCGGCGCGGTCGCCCGCGGCCCGCGACGGCCGCGGCCCGCACCGAGCGGGGGCAGCAACGCGCCCGGGCCGCCGCGCGCAAGCGACGCAGCGGCCCGCGCTCGGAGCTGTGGGCGCGCGTCCGGTGGGCGATCCCGGCGATCGCGGTGGCGCTGTTCCTGGTGCTCGAAGGCGGGCTCGTGTTCGCGCTCGGGCTGTTCGCGCTGGGCGCGATCTGCATGCACGAGCTGTACTCGATGTACGCCCGAGCGCACCCCGTCCGGCTCGCGGGCTTCCTCGCGCTCGCCGGGCTGCTCGCGGCGGCGCTGTACGGGGACCAGTACCAGGTGCTGCTGGTCGCGGTGCTCGTCGTCCCGGTCCTGTTCGGGCTGACGATCGCCTCGCCGCACCCGAGCGTCGGCGGGATGGCCGCGACGCTGCTCGGCGTCTACTGGATCGGCTTCGCGCTCGCCCACGCGGTGCTGCTGCGCGGCCTGCCCCACGGCGAAGCGATTGTGATCGACGTGCTCGTCGGGACGTTCCTCGGCGACACCGGCGCCTACCTCGGCGGGCGCACGTTCGGCAAGCGGCCGCTCGCGCCCAAGATCTCCCCGCACAAGACCGTCGAGGGGCTCGCGATCGGGATGCTCTGCGCGATCCTCGGCGTCTGGATCGCCGGCCGCTACGAGGAATGGCTGCCGGGGACGCACGCGCTGGTGCTCGGACTGGGCATCGCGCTCGTCGCTCCGATCGGCGACCTGTTCGAGTCCTTCATCAAGCGCGAAGCCCACATCAAGGACTCCGGGGGGCTGTTCGGGCCGCACGGGGGGGCGCTAGACCGCCTCGACGCGGTCCTGTTCACGGCCGTCGCCGGGTACTACATCTGGGCCGCTTACGTGCACTGAGCGGGGCGCACAAGGCGCACTCGGGGCCCGTGACGGTCAGTACGCCTCGGCCAGCGCCCGCCCCGCCGGATGGCGGTCGATTTCGAACCAGACGCGGGCCTCCTCCTCGCCGATCTCGTGCTGCCAGCGGTCGGTCAGCGCTTCGAGCATCCGCAGCGACCAGTCGGAATGCTCGTGGTGGATCTTCGACAGGCCGTGCGCCGAGGCGATCAGCTCGACGCGGACGACGTCCTCGGGCATCCAGACCCGCACTTCGATCGTCTCGCCGGGGGCGCGTTCGACCGCCTGGGTCACGATCTCGCTGCAGAGCAGCATGACCGCGTCGCGCAGGTCCGGGGAGGGGTTGTCGACCTGCGCCACGCAGTAACGCGCGGAGCGGGGCGCGTGGGGGTCCAGGGGCATCTCGACCGCGAGATCCGGTCTTCTCATGTCGCAGGGCATCAGAGAGTGGTCTGCCCCCTCGGGGGTGTTCCGAATCATCTGCAGCCGCACGGCCGAGCGCCCCGGAGTGGCGTGCCCGCCCGGAACTCCCTACGATCTGCTGTCAAGCCCCGGGGAGGGGGTACACGGAGATGGAGGGAACCATGGGAGGCAGACTCAAGGCCATGCTGGCCTGCTCGGTGATCGCTGGATGCCTGGCGACGGCCGGTCCGGCGCTCGCGATGCACAAGACGGTGTGCAGCAGCGGCTGCGCCTACACGAGCATCAACGCCGCGATCGAAGCGGCCTCGGAAGGTGCGACGATCACCGTCGGCAAGGGCACGTTCGTCGAAAACGTCGTCGTCTCGAAGCCCGTCACGCTGAACGGCTCGGGCAAGAGCACGGTGATCGAGCCGGCGGTGTCGAACCCCGTCTGCGCGGGCGGCTCGCTGTGCGGCGGCAGCGCGAGCAACATCGTGCTCGTCCAGGCGAGCAACGTGACGATCCACAACCTGCGCCTGGAGGGCGACAACCCATCGCTCACCAGCGGCGTCGTCGTCGGCGGCAAGGACGTCGACGCCCGCAACGGGATCATCACCAACCACCTCGCCGGGACGTTCAACGACCTGACCGTCTCGAAGGTGACCGTCGAAGACGTCTACCTGCGCGGCCTCTACGCCTCCAGCGGCGGCAGCTTCGACTTCAACCACGACACGGTCAAGAACGTGCAGGCCGAAGAAGCCTCGATCGCGATGTTCGCTTTCGAAGGCTCGGGGTCGATGGACGACAACACCGTCAGCGAGGCCAACGACGCGATCTCGGCGAACTGGTCGAAGGGCATCGAATTCCACGGCAACAAGGTGACGGACTCCAGCAGCGGCATCCACACCGACAACAACGGGGGCTCCGGCGGCAGCGCCGACGTGATCTCCGGGAACACGGTCTCCGCGTGCCGCGAAAACGGCTACGGGATCTGGGTGTTCGTGCCCTACGTCTCGGCCAGCATCACCGCCAACAAGGTCTCGGGCTGCTACATCGGCCTCGCGGCCTACGGCGGCGCGGTGTCCGGCCAGGGCCCGACGTTCAGCGAAAACCGGGTCGACGGGACGGGCGCGAAAACGAGCGATCCCGCCGGCAGCTACGGCGTCTACCTGACGACCGACCAGCTCGGCTTCGCCTTCGGCGACCTGACCGCGCAGCTGAACGGAAACCAGATCCAGCACAACCAGACGGCGCTGTTCGTCACCCAGTCGGACCCGAGCCCCGAACAGCCCGCGGGCGGGCAGGCGACGGTAACGGCCCGGACCAACGCGTTCATGAACAACCCGGGGGGCGCCAAGGGCCAGCCGGGAACGGTCGTGGACGCGAAGGAAAACTGGTGGGGCTGCAAGCAGGGCCCCAGCTCGAGCAAATGCGACCCCGCGACGGGGACGGTGAGCTACACGCCCTGGCTCCTCAGCAAACCGTAGGAGCCTGAGGCAGGACGCGACACGACAGTGGGACCGCCCGGGTGGCGGGCCCGCTGCCGGGCCGCGATCCGATCGGCCACCTTCGCGGACCGGCAGGCCGCCACGGCGAGCGCCGCGACGGCCAGCCAGACCACAGGGAGGAGGATGAGGGTCAGAGTCAGGAGCACTCTGCGAAGCAGTGTCCCCGGCGACCCTCAACCCGCCCTGAGCGGGCCCTGAAAATCACCTAAATCCCTTGGCGGCGGTGGAAGGCGCTCGCAGCAGGCGAACCCGGGCACGAAAGCGGAGGGTGGACAGAGGGGAACGCCGCCTGTACGGTTTCATGCGCTCGGAGGGGATGACCGAGAAAACGGAGGGACGATGAGAGGGAAGTCGCGAGAGAGCCGTGCCCGTCGCGCCCGCGTGCGTGGATCCGTGCTGACGGCGGTGGTGATCGCCGCGGGCTGGGCCGGCGCGCAGAGCGCCTCGGCCGTGGTGGTCGAACCGATCGCGGGGCGGTCGCTCAGCTACCAGCCGCTTCGCAATACCGCCGGCGGCGCGCTCGCGTTCGACAAAGTCTTCTCGAACCTCGATTACAACGGCGGTCCCGTGATGCCGTCGAACACGAACTACACGCTCTACTGGGCGCCGTCCGGCTCGGCGAGCTACCCCGCGGGCTACCGCAGCGGCGTCAACCGCTACCTCGAAGACCTCGCCCACGACAGCGGCGGGCACGAAAACGTCGACTCGGTCTCGGCCCAGTACAACGACGCGGCGGGCCAGTTCTCGAGCTACGACTCGCACTTCGGCGGCGAACTCATCGACACCGATCCCTACCCGACGAACGGCTGCACGCGGGCCGCGATCTGCCTGACCGACACCCAGCTGCGCGCCGAGATCACGAAATACGTGACCGAACACGGCCTGCCGCGCGACCTCTCCCACGAGTACTTCCTGCTCACCCCGCCCGGCGTCGAAGACTGCTTCGAATCCAACGGCCGCGAATGCTCGGCCGGGTCGAGCAAACCCGTCTACTGCGCCTACCACGGCAACATCCCGCTCTCCGGCTCCGAAGAGATCGTCTACTCCAACGACCCCTACGTGACCGAAAACCCGGGCTGCGACGACGGCAACCACCCGAACGGGCCCTCCGACGGCGCCCTCGAGGGCGGCCTCAGCCACGAGCACAACGAGTCGATCACCGACCCCGAACCGAACAACGCCTGGACCGACATCGGCGGCAGCGGCGGGGAGAACGGCGACAAGTGCGTCGGCGAACCGGGCACGGCGCTCGGCACGACCGGCGGCGGAGCCCAGTACAACCAGGTGATCAACGGGCACTTCTACTGGTACCAGCAGGAGTGGAGCAACCAGGGCAACAAATGCCTGCAGCGCCTGACCTTCTCGGGCGCCGAGCCGACGGCGACGTTCACGGGCACGCCCGCGGGCGGCGACACGGTCAACTTCGACGCGACCGGCTCGACCGCCCCCGGCGGGGTCGCCCGTTACAACTGGCAGTTCAACGACGGGCCCGGCCTCGCCGTCCCCGTCGAGACGAGCGGGCCGACCGTCAGCCACACCTTCCCGGCCGGCGGCAGCTACCTCGTCGCGCTGACGGTCTTCGCCAAAGACGGCACGAGCATCGGCGCCGCGCACATCGTCGAAGCGGGCAGCCCGGCGGTGCCGGTCGTCTCCAAGCTGAGCCCGAAGAAGGGCGAAGCCGCGGGGGGAACGACGGTCGTGATCACAGGCTCGGGCTTCTCGGGCGCCACGGCCGTGCACTTCGGCACGAACCCCGCCGTCAGCTTCAAAGTCGAATCCTCGAGCGTGATCA
Source organism: Solirubrobacteraceae bacterium (assembly GCA_035571915.1). Classification (GTDB taxonomy): domain Bacteria; phylum Actinomycetota; class Thermoleophilia; order Solirubrobacterales; family Solirubrobacteraceae; genus Palsa-744. The sequence continues at coordinate 23,182 of DATNBM010000004.1, forward strand.
CCGCGGTCTCGCCCGCGGGCACGGCGGGCGTCGTCGAAGTGACCGTGACCGGACCGGGCGGCACCTCCGCGGCGAGCCAAGGCGACCTCTTCAAGTACGGCAAGCCGACCGTCACCGGCGTGAGCCCGAACGCGGGCGCCCTCGCGGGCGGGCAGAGCGTGACGATCACCGGCACCGGCTTCGCCCTCGGCGCCGGCACGACGTTCACGTTCGGCAAAGCCCTCGCGAGCGCCGTCAACTGCACGTCGAGCACGAGCTGCACCGCCACCACGCCCGCGGGGGCGAAAGCCGGCACGGTCGACGTCGTCGGGGCGGTCGGGAAACTGAAGTCGAAGAAGAACCCGCCCGCGGACGGCTACACGTACTCCTGAGCGCCTGAGCGCGGCGCCCGCGGAAGCTCGCGCGGGCGCCTATGATCGGGCGCGATGCCCGAGCGCAAGCGACTGCTGATCCTCGGCTCGACCGGCTCGATCGGCCGTCAGGCGCTCGACGTCTGCGAACGCTCCGACGAGCTCGAGCTGGTCGGCCTGTCGGCCGAGAGCTCCTGGCAGCCGCTGGTCGAACAGGCCGAGGCGCACGGCGTGAAGCGGATCGCGCTCGCCGACCGCGACGCCGCGGCGCGGGCCGCCGAGGCGTGGACGGGCGGGCGCGTGCTCGCGGGCGCCGAGGGGCTCGTCCAGCTCGTGCTCGAATCGGGCGCGGAGCTCGTGCTGAACTCGCTCGTCGGCTCGGCGGGCCTCGCTCCCACCGTCGCGACGCTCGGCGAGGGCATCGACCTGGCGCTCGCCAACAAGGAGTCGCTGGTCGTCGGGGGCGAGCTCGTGATGGCGCTCGCCGAGGCGACGGGAGCGCGGATCGTCCCCGTCGACTCCGAGCACACGGCGCTTCACCAGCTGATCGCGGGCCAGCCGCCCGGGGCCATCCGGGGGCTCACGATCACCGCCAGCGGCGGGCCGTTCCGGGGACGCTCGCGGGACGAGCTCGGCGAGGTGACGGTGCAGGAGGCGCTCGCCCACCCGACCTGGGCGATGGGCGGGAAGATCACGATCGACTCGGCGACGCTGATGAACAAGGGCCTGGAGGTGATGGAGGCCCACCACCTGTTCGGGACGCCGTACGAGCGGATCGACGTCGTCGTCCACCCCCAGTCGCTGATCCACGGCCTCGTGCTGCTCGCCGACGGGGCGATGCTCGCCCACATGGGCCCCCCCGACATGCGGATCGCGATCTCCTACGCGCTGCACGGCGGCGAGAGCGCGGCGCTGCCGATCGAGCCGCTCGACCTGGCGGCGGTCGGCCGCCTGGACTTCGAGCCCGTCGACCTCGACGCCTTCCCCTGCCTGCGCCTCGCCCGCGAGGCCGCGGAGGCGGGCGGGACCGCCCCGTGCGTCCTGAACGCGGCCAACGAGATCGCCGTGCACGCGTTCCTCGCGGGGGGCCTGCGCTTCCTCGAGATCTCCGAGGTGATCGAGCGAACGCTCGACGGGCTCGGCAGCACTCCTGTGCAGACGTTCGAGTCGCTGTACGAGGCCGACCGCCTGGCGCGCGAGCTCGCCGGCGAGGCCGTCGCGGCGCTGCGCTAGCAACACGACGGATCCCGGCCACTCGCCCTGCAGGCCCGCCCAGCGGCCCGCCCCAGCCAGCCGGCCCGCGGCTGGTCGGCCGGGCCAACCAGCTGGAGCGCCCCGCGGCGCCTGCGACACTGATCGCGTGAGCTGGGTACTGGCGATCCTCGGGATCCTGATCCTGATCGTCCTGCACGAGCTGGGCCATTTCATCGCGGCCAAGGCGGTCGGCATGCGGGTCGAGCGCTTCTCGCTGTTCTTCCCGCCCAAGCTGATCGGGATCAAACGCGGCGAGACCGAGTACTCGATCGGCGCGATCCCCGCGGGGGGCTACGTGAAGATCACCGGCATGAGCCCGATCGAGCTGACCCAGCTCGACCTGCGCGTCGCCGACCGGGCCTACTACATGCAGCAGCCGTGGAAGCGGATCGTCGTGATTCTCGCTGGCCCCGCGATGAACCTGCTGATCACGTTCGTCCTGTTCGCGGCCGTGCTGCTGTCCGGCTCGCTGCAGGGCGCGCTGCTGCTCGGCGAACTGGACCAGTCGACCGCCACCACCGTCGACACCTCGCGCGTCGCGGCGATCGAACGGGGCCGGCCGGCGCAGGGAGCGCTGCAGGTCGAAGACCGTATCGTCGGCGTCGAAGGGCGCGCCGCGAGCCCGGAAGCGGTCCGCGAAGCGATCGCGGCGGCGAGATGCGCCGGACAGCTGCGAGACGGCTGCGTCGCGACGAGGGCCGTGCGGCTGACGGTGATCCGCCAGGGGGTCGAAACGATCCTTCACGTGCGGCCGCGCTACAGCGAGAAGGACGGCCGGATGCTGATCGGCTTCGGGTTCGAAGCCAAGGCCAAGGACTTCGGCCCGGTCGCCGCCGCGGGAGCGGCGCTCAGCGAGATGTGGCACTCGACGACGGGAACCTTCAAGGGGCTCGGCCGGGCTTTCATCGAGCCGAAGGTCCGCAAACAGGTCTCGAGCATCGTCGGGATCACCAGGGATGAGAACACGGTGATCAGCCAGGGGACCGCGCGGGCGCTCGTGTTCCTCGGCTTCATCTCGCTCGTGCTCGCCGTGATGAACCTGCTGCCGTTCCTGCCGCTCGACGGCGGGCACCTGCTGTGGTCGGTGCTCGAGAAGCTCCGCGGCCGCCGCGTCTCGCTGGCGGCGATGTATCGCTACAGCAGCGTCGGGATCCTGCTGCTGCTGTTCCTCGTGATCAACGGCATCGGCAACGACATCGGGCGCGCCTGACGGGTCAGACGGGTCCAGCCGTCGCGTCCTCGCGCGGCCCCGGCGGGCGGACGCTCACCCAGCTCTTGACGAGCGGCCCGAGCCGCTCGGGCCGGGCGGGGCCGAACAGCTCCTCCATCTCGCGCCGGCCGAGCAGCGAGATCTCCTCCCACCCGCCGGCCACGCCGAGGCGCCAGTAGGGACGGCGCAGCGGCACTGGCAGCCAGTGGGCGAAGGGCAGCAGCGCGTGGGGCTCGATCGGGAACGAGCGGGCGGGGGTCTGGACCATCCACCCGCGCCCGACGCGGCGCAGCTCGGCGGCGAACGCGGCGCGGCGGGCGGGGGGGACGTGCTCGACCACGCTCGAGCAGTAGACGAGGTCGAACTCTCCGTCCGCGAACGGGAGGCCCTCGCTCGCGTCGGCCCGCACGAACGGCCCGGGATAGGACGGCGCAGGGGCGATGTCGGTGCCGGTGATCTCAAGCTCCGGCTCGAGCTCCCGCAGGCCGAGGGCGCCGCAGCCGACGTCGAGGATGCGGGCGCCGGGGGGCAGCGCGGAGCGCGGGAAGAAGGCCGCGTGGCGTCGGCGGCGGGCCCTCTCGGCGAGGGGTCCGGCCAGGCGCGCCAGCGGGCCGCGTGCGGTGGCGTAGACCCCGGGCATCTAGAATCCAGCCTATGGCCTCAGAGCGGCAGATCCTCGTCGGCGGCATCCCGATCGGCGGCGGGTCCCCCGTCGTCGTGCAGACGATGACGAAGACCGAGACGGCGAACCTGACCGCGACGATGGATCAGATCAGGACGGTCGCGGAGGCGGGGGCGGACATCGTTCGGGTCGCCGTGCCGCGCGAGCAGGACGCCGAGGCGCTGAAGACGATCGTCGCGCAGTCGCCGATCCCGATCATCGCCGACATCCACTTCAACCACACGCTCGCGCTGAAGGCGATCGAGGCGGGCGCCCACTGCGTGCGCCTGAACCCGGGCAACATCGGCGGCCCCGAGAAGGTCGCCGAGGTGATCGAGCTCGCCAAGCTGCGGGGCACGCCGCTGCGCGTCGGGGTCAACTCGGGCTCGCTGCCCAAGCACCTGCGCCAGCTCGAGTACGACAACCCCGTCGAGGCGCTCGTGACCGCCGCGATCGAGACCGTCCAGCTGATGGAGAGCCTCGACTTCAAGAACTTCAAGGTCTCGATGAAGTCGACCTCGGTCCCGAACACGATCGCCTCCAACCGGATGCTCTCCGAGAAGATCCCGTACCCGCTGCACCTCGGCGTCACCGAGGCCGGCACGAAGTGGTCGGGCTCGCTGAAGTCCGCCGTCGGGCTCGGCACGCTGCTCGCCGACGGTATCGGCGACACGATTCGGATCTCGCTCTCGACGTTCCACGCCGAGGAGGAGGTGAAGGTCGCCTGGGAGATCCTCAAGGCGCTGAAGCTGCGCGAGAAGGGCCCCGTGCTGATCGCCTGCCCGACCTGCGGGCGGCTCCAGTTCGACATGGACAGCGTCGTCGCGGAGGTCGAGCAGCGCCTGGAGGCCTACGAGGACCCGATCGAGGTCTCGGTGCTCGGCTGCGCCGTCAACGGCATCGGGGAGGCCCGCCACGCGGACTTCGGCATCACCGGCGCAAAAGACATGGGGATGATCTACTCCAAGGGCGAGCCGCTGAAGAAGGTCCCGACGGAGCAGCTCGTCGATGAGCTCTTCAAGGAGATCGACCGCTACTACGCGGCCGGCAAGACGATCCAGCGCGACGAGGCGCAGGCCGCCGAGGCGCGCGCGTGGCTGGCCGAGAACGAGGATCTGAGCCAGATGACGCCGGAGCGCATGGCCCAGCTGGAGGCCGCCGCGGCCGAGAACGACGACCTCGCGGGCGCCGTGCTCGACTCGATGCTCGCAACGCCGTCCGAGCCGGCGACGGAGCCCGAGCCGGCCGTCGAGGCCGCAAATGGCTCGTCGGTGACGCTCGACGAGGCCGTCTCGCCCGTGGCCGGGCGTCGCTTCTCGCGCAGCTGAGCCGCCGCTCGGCGTATTCCCGCCGGCGGCCTTCGCCTCTGCCGCAGCCGGTTTGCCGCTTTCGGCGGATGATCGCGTCCGGCGGGGGGTCGATTCTTTCCACATGGTGGACAAGATCTACAAGAGGCTGACCGATCGCCGCCGCAAGGCGGGAGAGCGCAAGGTCCGCGAGGAACAGGCGCGGCGGGCGAAGACCTACGTCGTGCGCGACGGGCGCGGGCGCGCCGTCGCCTCGCACTGAGCGCCGCTTTCGGTGTCCGCCCCGGAGTGGTCCGACCCGGCCCACGTCGAGCACTACCTGACGCGAACCCGCGACGAAGAGTGGGCCGTGACGAGCGATCAGGCCCTGCTCGAACACGTGCCTCGGGAGGCGAGACGGATCCTCGACCTGGGCACGGGCGACGGGCGCCTGCTCGCGCTGCTGCTCGACCGCGACCCCGAGCGCAGCGGCGTCGGGATCGACTCCTCGCCGCTGATGCTCACCGCGGCCCGCGAGCGCTTCGCCGCCGAGGCGCGCGTCGAGCTGATCGCGCACGACCTGAACGAGCCGCTGCCCGCGCTCGGCCGCTTCGACGCGGTCGTCTCCTCGCTCGCGATCCATCACCTCGAGCACGCGCGCAAGCGCTCGCTGTACGGGGAGGCGTTCGAGCTGCTCGCGCCGGGCGGGGTGCTCGCGAACTTCGAGCACGTGGCGTCGCCCAGCCGGCGGCTGCACCTCGGGTTCTTCGCGGCGATCGGGGAGCCGCTCGAGTGCGAGGACCCATCCGACCGGCTGCTCGACGTCGAGACGCAGCTCCGCTGGCTGCGCGAGCTCGGCTTCGAGGACGTCGACTGCCACTGGAAGTGGCGGGAGCTGGCGCTGCTTGCGGGCGTCAGGCCGACATGAGGGTGGGCGGGTACGTCGTCCCGCACGTGACGGTCCGCCCCCTGTAGGCCGCTCGACACCGGGCCGGAGGTCAAGTCGTCCGCGACTTCGGCCGAAGAACCTTGGGTGAGGCCTCTCTCGCGATCCTCGAAGGCCGCGCTCGGCCTGGTCGCCCTCGCGCTGCTCTCGGCGACGGCGCCGGCAGCGGCTCTGGCCGAACCGGGCTGGGTGCTGCCCTCCTCGCAGCTCGCGCCGACGCTCCGCGAGCCGGACTCATACGCCGGGCCCGCGGCTGCGATCGGGGCGGGAGGCGAAGCGGCCGTCGTGCTGGTCCACTGGAGCCCGCCCTCCTCGAGCCTCGTCTCGGTCGAGCGGCCGGCGGGCGGGACGTGGCAGGCGCCGGTCGCGATCCCCGGCGGGGCCGAGGCGCTGGAGCCGCAGCTCGCGCTCTCGACCTCGGGCCAGCAGACCGCCGCGTGGCTCGACGGCGCCAACGCCGGCGACGAGCGGACCGTCTGGGCGGCGAGACGGCACAGCGGCGAAGCCTGGCAGCCCGCCACCCAGCTTCCCCTGTACGCGCCCGAAGATCACGTCGTGGACGGCCCGGCCGTGGCCGAGAACCAGGCGGGAGAAGCCGTCGTCGTGTGGGGCGAGGCCGACTCGGCTTACAGCTCGCAGTGGCTCGTCGCCAGCAGGTGGCGGTCCGGCTCTTGGAGCGCGCCGCAGCGGATCTCCGCCCCCGCCGAATTCGTCCAGCTCTGGGAGAAGCCGCTCGTCGCGGCCGGCGCCGGGGGCTTCCTGCTCGGCTGGGTCGAGGCGCCCTCCTCGGGCGTCTACGCCGTCGAGGCGGAGACGCTCGGAGCGGAAGGTTGGACGGGAGAGCAGATCGTCGAATCCGGGCCGAACTGGCTCTACGGGACCTCCCTCGCCGCGAACGCCGGCGGGCAGGCGACGATGGTGTGGGCCGACGCGGTAACCGAAAGCGTTCACGCCGCGACCCTGCAGTCAGGATCTTGGACCGTCTCGAACCCGGCCGGGACGCACATCCACGTGGTCTGCGACCAGCACCCGCCGCGCGCGGCGATCGATGCCGCCGGGGACGGACGGGCGCTGTGGCTCGAAACGGACGGCCGGATGACGAGCGAGACGGTGGGCCCGGGCGGCTCCTGGCGCGGCGACCGCGAAGTGCTCGCGACGATCCCGGAAAGCTGGTACGTGCTGAACATCCAGCTCGGCATGGACGACGCCGGCGACGCGCTCGCGAGCTGGAGCGCGATGGAATCGTTCTCGCCGCCGAGCTCGCTGGTGCAGGGCGACGCGAAGCCGGCCGGAGGCGCCTGGGCGCCCACGCAGACGTTCGCCTCGGGCACGCGCGGCTACCGCAGCCCCACCTCGCTGGCGGCGGGCAGCGACGGGTTCGGCGTGCTCTCGTGGCTCGACGAAATGGAACCCGGCGCGACCTATGAAGAAAACGAATTCACGCCGCGCGCCGTGCTCTTCGACGGTGCCAAACCGCCCGTCGCCCCTCCCGCGGGTCCCGGCGCGGGCCCGACCCGGCCGGCGGCCCGCCGGGCGCTCGGCTCCGTCTACCTGCTCGCGCCCAAGAGCCGGCTGTGGGTGCGCAGGGGCGGGAGCACGCTCACGGCGCCGATCCGCAACACCAACGCGTTCCCCGTCAGCGGCACCGTGCGGCTGTACGAGTACCTGATCCCACGCCGCGGCCGCGCGCACTCCGCCGCGCTGGCGCTCAGCGAGCTCGTCCACTACCGGCTCGGCGCGCACCAGACCCGCACGGTCAGCTTCCGCCTTGCCCGCCGCGCGCTGCGCCGCCTGCGCGCCTACGTGCCCGACCGGGGGCACATCCTTGCGCAGGTGCGCCTCACCGTCTCGGGCGAAGGCCAGAGGACCGCCGGCTCGGTGGTCGTGGCGCTCGACCAGCGCATGCGCCGTCACCACCACCGCAAGCCGCGCGTCCCGTCCGGCTACCCGGCGCCCGTCGATCCCTGGGCGCACAAGGCTTGCTGAGGGCTGCCGGCCCGCGTCAGCGAACCAGATCGCGTCAGCGTTCAGACAACAGACTGCATGATCTCTAGCCGTGGCCGGCGCGAGATGGGATGATGCCCGCACTGGAGAGGGGTGTCGCGGCGCGGCCGTGGCCGGAGGAGGGAGCGAGAGATGAGAGCGCGTGTGGGTGCGGCCTGTCTACTGGCCGCGTTGGCAGTGGGCACGGGTGCGGCGGGAGCGTCGGCGAAGCCGGTGCTGTGGCTGAAGCAGTTCGAAATGGCACGAGCGACGCCGGGAACGGCGGCCAGCGTGGAAGTCGACCTCGGGGGCGGATGCGTGAGCGCGCAGAGCGCGACGCTGGCGAGCAACGGCCAGCCGAGCGACGGCTTCACGATGAGCCCGGCGAGCACGATCGCCGAATGCGGGAGCGGGAAACTTGCCGCGACGATCTCGAGCCTCGTCGTGAAGTCGGCCGGCGGCGAAGAGGTCACGTTGACGGCGAAGGGCGCGGTTCACGTGCTCGTGAAGCCGTGGTGCGTCTATGCGCTGCCGAAGACGATCTCGCTCCCGACCTCGGGCGCGACGGACGGCGAAGGCACATTGACCGGGGCGCTGGACAAGGCGGCGACGTTCGGTTCGTGCCCAACGACTCGCACGTTCCCGCTGACCGTCCGTGTCGACGAAACGTTCAGCGGATCCCCGTTCGTCGAGGAAGTCGTCGAATAGAAGGGTGAGGCGCGTCGCCGCTGGACTAAGCGCCCCGTAACGTCTCTTCGGGTGCGCGAAGCTGCGTACGCACAGCTTCGCGCGCGCGATGCAGGCGAGACTTCATCGCGGAGCGCTCGAGCCCGAGCGCGCTGGCCGTCTCCGCCCCGGAGAGCCCTTGCAGGTCCCGCAGGATCAAGACCTCTCGCTGCTCTGCGGGCAGTTCCGAGACGCACCGGATGACGCGCTCGATCTCGAGTCTGACGAACGCCAGCTCCTCCGTGCTGCGCGCCACGTCCAGCGTCGCCGGCGTGTGCAGCGACAGACGCGCCCTTCGCATGCACTCGTGTCGAACGACCTGAAACAGCCACGACATGAGCGCGCCCGCGACGCGCAGGGTGCCGATCTTGCGGAACAGCGCGATCAGGGCCTCTTGGACCGCCTCTTCGGCGTCCTGCGGGGTTGCGCAGAGGCTGCGAGCGAAGCGCTGCACGTGAGGGTGGGACGCTTCGACGAGCAACGTGATCGCGATCTCGTCCCCGCCCTGGGCGGCTCTCACGATCTCCTCGTCGGGCCAACCCGCCGGCGCCCGCCTAGACATGCGGGCATCCGAGCTTGGTCATGGCGGCGACTTCGCCGCCGCCGAGGAAGCTCATGGTGACCTTCACCGTCCAGCCTCCCGTCGGGCAGTGCTTGGGCAGCGTCAGGTACGGGATGACCTTGCGTCCTTCACGGCGAGCCGCGCCGAACTCGATCGCGCCTTCCCGAAAGGATGCGTCGAAGCCTTCAGGGACGGTTTCTATCAACGGGATCCTGCCTACCACCTGAGGCCCGGTGGAAGCGGTCGGGGGCTCGACGTGCCCTTCGCCGATCACTTCGACCAGCGCCGGCGTGTGACCGAACACGTAGACCTCGAGGCCCCCGCCGGGCGCGAAGAACTCCTGCAGCGTGGCCCGCTCGGGCACGCGTTCGCCTCCGAACGTCACGGTCCCTAGCGCCCATCCTCCCGAGCCGGCCGATGAGCTCTTGGGGCAACCCTGCGGGCCGCGCGCTTGCAGGGTCGGCGTCGAGCAGGTCGCGAAGCCCTGCGGGTGCAACCTGGTGCCGGAGGGCAGCGCTATGTCGATGCCGAGCAGCGGCGAGGGCGCGTCGCCGTATTCCGTTCCCGAGATCTTCACCGAGCCCTTGAGCGCCGCTCCGGCGCCTGGCTTGGTCCCCGTGCCGGGGAAGCCCGGAATCGGAGCGACCGAGGCCTTCAGCGAGTCGATCGTCGGCGTGGCGCGCGCCGCCGCCGCGAGCCCCAGGGCGATCGGTGCGGTGACGAGCAGACAGCGAGCACAGCGGAATCGCATCGTGCGCCTCCTTCGGAAGTGGAACCCTCTCCAGATAAGAGGCGTGCGACCGAAAAAGGATTCCGAGGATTCAGATTTTCCTCGGGAGCTCGATCCGTTGCCCGGCGCACGCGCTCCGCGCCAGGCAACGGACTGCCGTGTTCGGCTAGGACGCGGCTGAGAACCGCTCTGCGACCTTGCCCCAGTCGACGACGTTCCACCACGCGTCGATGTAGTCGGGGCGGCGGTTCTGGTACTTCAGGTAGTAGGCGTGCTCCCACACGTCGACGCCGAGGAGTGGCGTCTGGCCGCTTGAGATCGGGCTGTCCTGGTTGGCCGTGCCGACGATCGCGAGCCCCGAGCCGTCGTGGACGAGCCAGGACCAGCCGGAGCCGAACTGGTTGATGCCGGTTTCCTTGAGCTTGGCCTGGAAGTCGGAGAACGAGCCGAAGGTCGAGGCGATCGCGTCGGCCAGAGCGCCGTCGGGCTCGCCGCCGCCGCTCGGGCTCATCGACTCCCAGAAGAGGGAGTGGTTGTGGTGGCCGCCCCCGTTGTTTTTGACGGGACCTTTCTTCTCGCCGAGGCTGTCGAGGTTCTTCAGGACCTCCTCGACGGGCTTCTCGGCCCACTCGGTCCCCTCGAGCGCGGCGTTGGCCTTGTCCACGTAGGCCTGGTGGTGCTTGTCGTGGTGGTATTCCATCGTCGCCTTGTCGATGTGCGGCTCGAGCGCGTCGTAGCCGTACGGAAGCGGTGGGACTGTGTATGCCATTGGGGCTCCCTTTCCGGGGTGTTCTTATCAGCGGTTCTGCGCGCTGTTCTATCAGAGGCAACTACCCCGCATGCAGCGGTCGCACGGGGGTGACGGGGAGCCGGTCCGGCGCGTGTTCCGAGCGAGCGCGCGTCATCTGCCGGACACGTTCTCGACCGATTACGCTTGACCGATGCCGGCAGCAGAGCCGTCCCTCGCGCCGGGCCGCCCGGGCCGCCCGGCCGCGGCCACCCGCGAGGCCGCGCTGGCGCTCGCCCGCTCCCGCTACATGGCGGGCGAACGGATCGACGTGCAGGCGATCGCGCGCGAGCTCGGCCTCGCGCGGGCGACGATGCACCGCTGGTTCCACACCCGCGAGCTGCTGCTCGGCGAGCTGCTCGCGGAGCTCGGCGAGGAGCGCCTGCGGGTCCTCCGCGCCCGCGTCCGCGGCGACGGGCCGCGCGCCCTGCTCGACACCTTCGACGCGTTCAACCGCGAGCTCGCGGCCTCGGAGGGGATGCGGAGCCTGCTCGTCTCCGAGACCGAGCTCGGCCTCCGCGTCCTGACCTCAGGCTCGGGCGTCGTTCAGCCGCGCATGGTCGCCGCCGTCCAGAGCCTGATCGAGGACGAGCGCGCCGCCGGTTACGAGCCGGCCCTCGCGCCCGACCTGCTCGCCTACGCGATCGTGCGCCTGGCCGAGGCGTTCCTCTACCAGGACGCCGCCGCCGGGGTGCGCAGCGACAACGCCCGCCTGCGCCAGATCGAGGCCGCCCTGCTCGGCCTCGACCCCTCCTCCTGAGGGTTTGAGTCTTCTCCTGCCGTCTGACTAGAATGGCGGGGGAACCCGCGGCGGGGAGACGAGGGGCCGCGTCGCACGAGCAGAGGGGATGAGGGATGAGCAAGGCAGCCTGTGACAGTTCGTCGCGCGCCCGGCAGGCGACGGTGATCGCGCTGGCGATCGTCGTCGCGTCGCTGCTGGCGAGCGCCGGCACGGCGTCCGCGAGCAAAGGCGGAACCGTTTGGCTCTGCAAGCCGGGCAAGAAGCCCGACCCGTGCATGAGCGACCGCACCGCGACCGTCGTCGCCTACAACGGCGAAACGCGGACCGAATCGATTCAGAAGCCCGTCAGGCACGGCAAGGCCGCCGTCGACTGCTTCTACATCTACCCGACGGTCTCCGAACAGGAAGGCCCGAACGCGAACTTCGAAATCGAACCGCAGCAGACCCAGATCGCGATCGACCAGGCCTCCCGCTTCTCCCAGGACTGCAAGGTCTACGCGCCCGTCTACCGGCAGCTCACGCTGAAGGCGATCGACAACCCCGAAGGGATCTCCCAGGAAGACGCCCTGAAGGCCTACGGCGACGTGTTCGCGGCGTTCAACGAATACCTGCACAAGTTCAACAAGGGCCGCGGGATCGTCCTGATCGGGCACTCCCAGGGCGCGCTGATGCTCGAGAACCTGATCAAGCAGGTCTTCGACCCGAACCCCGCCCTGCGCAAGCAGCTCGTCTCCGCGGTGCTGCTCGGCGGCAACGTGCTCGTGCCGGAAGGGCAGGCGGTAGGGGGGACGTTCGCGCACGTGCCGAGCTGCGCGGCCGCGACCGACACGGGCTGCGTGATCGCGTACTCCTCGTTCGCCAAAGAACCGCCAGCGAACGCCTTCTTCGGGCGCCCGAGCAGCCCGCTGCTCGGCGAAACCGTTCCGCCGGGGATGGAAGTCGTGTGCGTCAACCCCGCCCTGCTGAGCCAGAACGGGTCGGTGGCGAACCTGCTGCCCTACGCGCCGACGACGCCCTTCCCGGGCACGCTCGGGGGCGGCTCGCCGGTCCCGACGGCGTCTACCCCCTGGGTCGAGTCGCTCGGCAGCGCGACGGGGCAGTGCAAGCACGAAAACGGCGCGACGTGGCTGAACATCGCGCTCAAAGAAGGGACGCCCCAGAAAGTGGCCGAAGACCTCGCCGCCCACAACGAAGTGGCCGTGGAACTCGCCGGTCCCGAATGGGGGCTGCACCTCTACGACGTGAACATCGCGCTCGGGAACCTCGTCAACACCGTCGCGATCCAGACGCAGGCCTACGCGTTCGAATCCTGAACGAATAGACCCGCCGTCCCGCGAGCCGCCCGGAACCCTCCCCGGGCGGCTCGGGGATGGTCCGCGCGGGCCGATCCGTATACGCTCGTCGCTCCCGCCGCCCCGAGCGGACGGGAGCACGCGCGCATGACACGACTGAGCGAATACCTGCTGCCGACCGAGCGAGAGGCCCCCGCCGACGCGGAGGCGCTCTCACACAAGCTGATGGTCCGCGCGGGCCTGATCCGCCAGATGGGCGCCGGGATCTGGACGTGGCTGCCCGCGGGCTGGCGGGTCCACCAGCGGGCCGCCGCGATCATCCGGGAGGAGCTCGACGCGATCGGCGGGCAGGAGATGCTGATGCCCGTCCTGCAGCCAGCCGAGCTGTGGCGGCGCACGGACCGCTACGAGATCGACGAGCTGTTCAAGCTCAAGGACCGCAAGGGCTCGGAGATGGTCCTCGCGATGACCCACGAGGAGGCCGTGACCTTCCACGTCGCGCAGGTCGTCCGCTCCTACCGCGACCTGCCCCTGATCCTCTACCACCTGCAGGTCAAGGAGCGCGACGAGCCGCGCCCGCGCGCCGGGGTGCTGCGCACGCGCGAGTTCATCATGAAGGACTCCTACACCTTCGACCGTGACGCGGCGGGGCTGGACGTGGGCTACGAGAAGCACCGCGAGGCCTACGACAAGATCTTCGACCGCTGCGGGCTGGAGTGGTACCGCGTCGACTCCGACGTGGGGATGATGGGCGGCACCGGCGCGCACGAGTACATGGCGCCCTGCCCGGCGGGCGAGGACGACGTGGCGCTCGCGCCCGGCTACGCGGCGAACGTCGACGTCGCCAGCGCCGAGCCGCAGGCCGTCACGCTGCCCGAGGCCGAGCCGGCGCCGCGCCGGGTCCACACGCCGGGCGCTACGACGATCGACGCGGTCGCGGGCCAGATGGGCGTCCCTGCCGGAGCCCTCCTGAAGGCGTTCCCGAT
>DATNBM010000005.1:0-6380 GCA_035571915.1 Solirubrobacteraceae bacterium
GATCGCCGAGCGCTGGATGTCGGCGCGCAACTGCCGGGCGCCCGGCGTCTGAGCCGCGAACGCGGCCAGGATCCAGACGATGCCGAGCGCCAGCCCGGCGCCGAGCAGCGCGCCGAGCGCCCCGTCCGCCGCCCCGAGCCCCGGCAGGATCAAGGTCCGCCGCAGCCGGAAGCCGAGGCCCTCGAGGCCGCTCGCGAGGATCGCTCCCCCGAGCACCGCCCCGATCAGGCCGAACGCCGGCGCGTAGGGCGAGGCGGAGCCCTTGGGGAGCACCAGCGGCGCGAGGCGCGTGCCGAGAAACGCGCCGGCGAGGAATCCCGCGAAGGAGAGGGCCCCGACGAGGAAACCCTGACGGAACCCGAAAAAGGCGAGGACCGCCGCGAACGCGACAATAAGCCAATCGAGCCCGGTCACCAGCATGTTCTACAAGCTCCTTGACTGACACCCAGCGCCAACGACTGCGCCGCGCGAGGCCCGTCCTCGCGCTCGCCACCGTGTCCTTCCTCGTCGGCCTGATCGTGGGCGCCAACCACGGAGCCTCCCCGTCGGTCGCCCTCGCGTCCCGGTTCGTGCAGGCGTGGAGCAAGGCGGACTACGCCTCGATGTACGCCGAGATCTCCCCCTCGGCACAGCGCGCCGTCTCGCCGAGCGCCTTCGCCGGCGACTACGAAGCGGACCTGCGCACGGCGACGGCCGAGCGGCGCAGCGTCGCGGGCCGGGCCCGCTCGCTCGGCTCCGGCCGGGTCGCGGTGCCCGTGCGCGTTCGGACGCGCCTGTGGGGAACCCTCTCGCTGACCTACGAAGTCAGGACGGTCGAAGTCGAAGGCTCAGAGCGGGTGGCCTGGACTCGCTCGGCGGCGTTCCCGGGCGTGCCGGCGGGACAGACCCTCACGCGCCGCACGACGTTGCCGCGGCGCGCCACCCTGCTCGCGCGGGACGGCAGCATGCTCGCCGAAAGCCCGCCCGAAGGCCAGAGCGGATCCCGCGCGACGCCGCTCGGGGAAGTCGGGCGCGCGGTCGTCGGGGAAGTCGGGACGATCCCCGACTCGCGGCGCCACGAACTGGAAGCCGAAGGCGTCCCTCCAGAAGCAGAGGTCGGGGTCAGCGGGCTCGAGCGGGCGCTCGACGACCGGCTCCGCGGTACTCCGGGAGGAGAGCTCCTCGCCGGCCCGCAGGCGCTCGCCTCGCGGTCCCCGAAGCCCGCGCGGGCCGTCCGCTCTACCGTCTCCCCCGCCGTCCAGCAGGCCGCGGTCACGGCGCTCGGCGGGCAGCTCGGCGGCGTCGTCGCGATGAAGCCGGGCACCGGCGAGATCCTGGCCGTCGCCGGGATCGGCCTCGAAGGCCTCCAGCCGCCCGGCTCGACGTTCAAGATCGTCACCCTCTCCGGGGCGCTCTCCGCCCACCTCGCGACGCCCCACAGCGTGTTCCCCTACGCGACCTACGCGACGCTCGACGGGGTGAAGCTCAACAACGCGAACGGCGAGGACTGCGGGGGCTCGCTCGAACTCGCCTTCGCCGCCTCGTGCAACTCGGTCTTCACCCCCCTCGGGGTGAAGCTCGGCGCGGCGCGGCTGGTGGCGATGGCCGAAAAGTTCGGCTTCAACCACGACCCCGGGCTGCCGGGCGCGGCGCGCAGCACCCTCCCCGCGGCCTCCTCGATCCAGGGCGAACTCGACGTCGGCTCGACCGCGATCGGCCAGGGCGAGGTGCTCGCCACGCCGCTTCAGATGCTGATCGTCGGGGCCACGATCGCCGACGGCGGGCGCCGGCCCGCGCCGAGCTTCGTGATGGGCTCGCAACAGCACGCAACCCGGGCGGTGAGCGCGTCGGTGGCCCGCACGGTGCGCCACATGATGACCGAGGTCGTGCGCGAGGGAACCGGCACTTCGGCCGCGATCCCCGGCGTCGTGGTCGCGGGCAAGACGGGGACGGCGGAACTCAAGTCGGCCTGCACCTCCGGCGAAGAAGACGAAGCGCACGAATCCGAACAGAGCGAAACCTCGAACGGCGAAGGCTGCCAGGGGGGCGAAAGCAACGCCAGCAACACCGACGCCTGGTTCACCGCCTTCGCCCCCGCGATCCACCCGAAGATCGCGGTGGCGGTGATGCTCGTCAAAGACGGCGCGGGCGGCGACACGGCCGCCCCGGTGGCGCGACAGGTGCTCGAAACCGGGTTGAAGTGATGAGGCGCACCGTCGTCACGGCGTCTCGCGCGCGCGACGAAGGGACGCCGTCACCCCTCGCCCCGCTCGCTCCACCCCGCCGCGCCCGCAGCCACTCACGGCCCCCGGACACCTCAGCGCGGTCGTTCCACCCCACCGCGCCCGCAGCCACTCGCAGCGCCCACGGGACACCTCAACGCCCTCGTTCCACCCCGCCGCCGCTCGCAACCCGCCCTCTCAAACCCGCTTGGCACGCTGCTACGCCCAAGGGCGCGGAGGCGCGGGGGTTTTTGTCGCCCCCGACGCGCGAGCCGCGGGCGGCGCGAAGAACCTCCGCGCCGGAGCGGCGGCCGGCGACAAAAACCCCCGCGCCGGAGCTATACGTCGAGCTCCGCCGAAGCGGATTCTGCGAGGTCTTCGGGGTTCGTGATCTTCAGCTCGAGCGGGCGGTTGTCGAGCGACTGCACTTTGATCTTGTAGAGCAGCAGCGAGCCCTGCGTGGGACCGGAGTTCGCGGTCGTGTCGGGCGGCGGAAGCTGGCTTTTCGGCGCGACGATGCCGCCTCGGTAGGCGTAGGCGTTGACGCTGCCGGGGACGATCGGGGCGTAGGTGTTCC
Source organism: Solirubrobacteraceae bacterium (assembly GCA_035571915.1). GTDB lineage: Bacteria > Actinomycetota > Thermoleophilia > Solirubrobacterales > Solirubrobacteraceae > Palsa-744. The sequence goes on from DATNBM010000005.1 coordinate 2,779, forward strand.
CCTGCGTGTCGCTGATCGTCATCGTTTCGGTCGCGCGCCGAGCCTGGTCGCCGTTGTTGTAGACCTGCACGGAGACCATGAACCACTCCTGACCCGGTTCGAGCTTGCTTTCGGCGGCGCCGAGGCCCTGCAGGTAGGCCGCGTCCTCCTCGTTGGTCGGGTTCAGCTCGCGCGAGAGCTGAACCTCGTAGACGAGCGGCCCGACGTCCAGGTACGGGGCGTTCGCGCCGGACTCGCCGGCGTAGGTCCCGGTGGTCACCTTGGTGTGGGAGTCGCCGCACGCGCCCAGCGCGACGGCCGCCGCCACGACGGCGACGCCGGAGAGGAGCTTGCGCGGAAGGCTGCTCATGCGCGCGGCAGTCTACCCACCGGCGACGGTGACGCGCCTTCCACGCGCCGCCTCGCTCTCGCGAGGAGAGCCGCCCTCCTCGAGGATCGCCCGCAACCGCTGCATCGCCTTGCGGCCCTTGCGCCGCATGTAGCCGCGCGCTCCGAGCCCCTCCATGAGGCGGTCAGCGAGCGTGGCGGGGGCGGTCTGAAGCGTGAACGTGACGCGGGTCGCGCCGCCCGCGACGGGGTCCAGCTCGTACACGCCGACGGTGCGGATCCGGTTCGCCTTGCCGGTGCGGCCGTGCTCGACGATCCGGTGGGGGCGCTCGACCTCGGCGAACGTAACGTCGGCCCAGCTGTAGCGGTTGCCCGGCACCTCGACCTTGAAGCGGGCCCCCGCGCCGCGGCCGACGGAGTCGATCCGCGTCAGGTGCCAGTCGACGAGGTAGTGGTCGGTGAACTCCGCGTGGTTGGCGATGTCCTGCAGGTAGTCGAAGACCCTCTCGCGGGGGGCGGAGATGACTGTCGAGACGGTGACGGGGTTCACTGCGCCCGGGAGTCTAGTCGCCGCGCCCCCGCGGGCGGGGGCGGCGTCAGAGCGCCCGGGCGGTGAGACGGACGGTCTGCCCGTGCTCGCAGTGGCGCACGATCTCGCTCGCGACCGGGGGCTCGCGGCGCAGCTGGCGGCACAGCTCGCACACGACTTCCGTCGCGCGGGAGGACTCGTACAGGTGGACGTGCTCGCCCGTGAGCGGCGTGCGGCCGCAGTCCGCGCAGTTGCTGCGATCGGCCTCGAGCTCGTCGAGGCTCCGCGAGAACAGGTGCCGCTCGAGCCGCTCGAAGTCTTCCGCCACGCTTGCCATGTGCTCGGTTTCGCCGTCCGGCGCGACGTTCCTTCCCGTGGGCGCGGGCGCCCACGGCGGCTGCGTTTCGCCCGCCGGGCGGGCGGGTAGACGCCGAGTTGGAGAGGCGCCCGAACCGGCTTGCGATGCCCGGCCTGATTCGAGTAATTGGGACTTCGACCCCGGGTGGCCCAGGAATTGTTATGATCGCAAGCAGTTTCCTCCGGCGAGGGAGCGCCCCTTTGGCAGCGCATCTACAGAGGGAGGAGCAGTCCATGGAGTCACTTACCGCGGGCACGATCGCGGGCTCAGGCTCGTTCCGCTGCCAGCACTGCGGGTACGCGCTCACCCTCGACGGCACCGAAGCGCTGCAGGCCTGCCCGAGCTGCGGCGGCCAGGAGTTCCTGCGGGCGTCCTTGTTCAGCACCGAGCGGATCGCCCCGGGCGTAGAGGAGAACCCGACCCATGCCGCGTTGGTCGCGCCGGTCGCGGCCGACCGCGGCGCCCGGCTGGCGGAGACGCGCGCCGGGGTCGAGATGCCCGGCGACTACCTCCTCTACGAGGAGAGCGACGAGATCTACACGGTCCCCCTGACGCGCGAGTGGACCCGGATCGGCCGCAGCCTCGCGGCCGACGTGCGCTTCGACGACCCGACGGTCTCGCGACGCCACGCGCTGATCGTCCAGCACCCCGACGGGGTGCGGCTGCTCGACGACCGCAGCCTCAACGGCGTGTTCGTGAACGGCGAGCGGATCGACGGCCGGCTCCTGCAGGACGGCGACGAGATCATCGTCGGGCGCTACAGGCTGCGCTTCGCGCACGTTCCGGCGGGCGCCGCCGTCGGCTCCGCGGCCGGCGATTCGGGCCGCTCGGACGCCTGAGGGCAAGCCGCTCGAGCCGCCCGGGCGGCGATCCGGCCACCGGACGTCACGCGGCGAGCGCGGCAGCGTAGTATCGGGCGCAATGGCGCAGACGATCGCGGTCCTATCCCAGAAGGGCGGTACGGGCAAGACCACGACGGTCCGAACGCTGACCGACGTGCTCCGCCGGGCCGGCCTGAAGACGCTCGCGGTGGACCTCGACCCGCAGGGCAACCTGTCCGACTACTTCGACCTGCCGACCGACGCCGAGCCGACGATCGCCGACGTCCTCTCCGGCCGCTCGGCCCTCGACGAGGCGATCCTCTCGGACATCGTCCCCGCCAACCTCAGCCTCGCCGAGGCCGAGTTGATGCTCGGCGGCAAGATGGGCCGCGAGCTGACCCTGCGGCGCGCGCTCGCGAAGGCCGGCGCCGACTACGACCTGATCCTGATCGACTGCCCGCCCTCGCTCGGCCTGCTCACGATCAACGCGCTGGTCGCGGCCGACTACGCCCTGATCACCGCCGAGGCCCAGTACTTCGCCCTGCAGGGCGTCGAGCAGGCGATGGAGGTCGTCGAGCTGGCCCGCGATTCGCTGAACCCCGATCTGAAGCTGCTCGGCGTGCTGCTGAACCTGGCCGACATGCGCACCGTCCACTCGCGTGAGGCGCTCGTCTCGCTGCGCGAGCGCTTCGAGGACGACGTCTTCCAGACGGTCATCCGCTCCTCGATCGCCTACGCCGAATCGGCCGAGCGCGCCCGCTCGATCCTCGATCACAGGCCCGACCTCGGCGCCGACTACATGGCTCTCGCGGGCGAGCTGCTCGACCGCCTCGGCGGCCTCGACGGCGCCGGCGAGCGGCTGCGCCGGCTGGTCCGCGAGTCCGCGGCCTGAGCGAAGCGGCCGCCCGAGCGGCCGGCGGCTCTACAGGTCCTCGACGTAGGCCCCCTGGGGCTCGAAGGTCGTCCGCAGCACTGTCGCCCAGCCCTCGGTCTCGCCCGCCAGCGCCTCGGCGACCGCGCCGGTCTGCTCGTAGAAGCACCACACCAGGACGGTCGGGCCGGCGCCCGAGATCGTCGCGCCGAGCGCCCCGAGCTCGCGCGCCCGCCCGGCCAGCTCCATCGAGCGCGGGAACAGGTGCGCGCGGTGGGGCTGGTGGAGGCGGTCCTGCAGGCCGCGGGCGAGCAGGTCCCAGTCGCCCCGCGCGAGGCCGAGCGTCAGCAGCGTCCCGTGGGCGACGTTGAAGACCGCGTCGGCCATCGGCACCTGCGCGGGCAGCGCCGCTCGCGCGGCGCGGGTGCGGACGGCCTGCTCGGGCACCACCGCGAGCGCCTCCAGGCCGGTCGGCGGCTCGAACCGCGTCGCCTCGCCGTCGGCGCAGATCACGAAGCCGCCGAGCAGGGCCGCCGCGACGTTGTCGGGATGGCCCTCGACGTCGGTCGCGAGCGCGAGCAGGTCGGCGTCGAGCTCGAAGATGTGGTCGGCCGCCGTCAGCCCCGCGACGATCGCCGCCGCGCTCGAGCCGAGCCCACCCGAGAGGGGGATCTCGGAGGAGATTCGGAACGTGAA
>DATNBM010000006.1:0-4306 GCA_035571915.1 Solirubrobacteraceae bacterium
GCCGCGCCCGAGCCGATCTTGCTGATGCCGTAGATCCCGAGCGCCGAGCCGATCGGCAGCAGCACGAGGCCGACACGGTCGAGCGGGCCCGCCTCGCCGGAGTCCGTGTCGGGCAGCATCCGCCACCCGAGCACGAGCGCGACGACCCCGATCGGGGCATTGACGAAGAAGATCCACGACCAGTGCAGGTTCTGCAGGATCAGCCCCCCGATCACCGGCCCGAAGATCGGCGCGAGCATCGCGGGCATCGACACGACGCCCATCACCCTCCCCATCCGCTGCGGCCCCGCGACCTGGGCCATGATCAGCTGCGCGAGCGGCATGATCATGCCGCCCCCGATCCCCTGCAGGACACGGAAGACGACGAGCGCGACGAGCGAGTTCGACAGCCCGCAGGCGACCGACCCGAGCGTGAAGAGGACGAGCGAGACCAGGTAGACGCGCTTGGCCCCCCAGCGCCGCGCGGCCCAGCCCGTCACGGGCATCACCGCGGCCAGCGCGAGCAGGTAGCCCGTCACGACCCACTGGACTTCGGAGATCGAGCTGTGGAGGTCCCCGCTGAGCCGGTCGAGCGCGACGTTGACGATCGTCGTGTCGAGGATCGACATGATCATCCCGAGGATCACCACGCCCGAGATCACCCAGACGTGGCGCTCGATCTTCAAGGGCTCGGACTTGGGGGCTGTAGCGGTTGCGGAGGCCATTCGGTACCTAAAGATTAGGAACCGAAGGATTTTTTTCAAGTCCCCTGGACGCCCGTCCGATTCGGCGCCGCGTCGGAGGACGGCTTCGAGCCCTCGCGCGAGTCCGCGACGTGGTCTACCGCTGCCGCAACTGAGGCGCGCTCACCGAGATCCCCGCCGCCCCCGGGCGGTCCGACGAACCGAACCCGGCAAGGTGGCCCTGGGCCCCTCGCGCGGTCGAAACCACCAACCCGTGACACACCCTCGCCCGAAGGGCGCCTTTAAGAGGTTCGGGATCTACGCGTCGGTGGTGCGTAGGCCAAGGATGCCAAGGACGCAGGGAGCGACGTGTGCGTCAGCACACGAGCGACTGAGGACGCCGGCAGCCGCCGGCATACGCGCCACTGACTGACTACCAGCGGTAGTGGGCGAAAGCCTTGTTCGCCTGCGCCATGCGGTAGATGTCGTCCTTGCGCTTGTAGGCGCCTCCCTGCTGGGAGAGGGCGTCCATCAGCTCGTTTGCCAGGCGCTGGGCCATCGTCTTCTCACGGCGCTGGCGGGCGAACTCGACGAGCCAGCGCACGGCAAGCGTGCGGGCGCGGCGCGGGGCGACCTCGACGGGCACCTGGTAGGTGGCGCCGCCGACACGGCGAGATTTGACCTCGAGCGTCGGGGTGAGGACTTTGATCGACGCCTCGAGCGTCTCGATCGGGTCTTTGTCGGAGCGCTCGCCGATCAGAGCCAGGGCGTCGTAGACGATCCGCTCGGCCGTCGACTTCTTGCCGTCGAGCATGACCTTGTTGATCACCTGCTGGACAAGCTTGGAGCGGTGGATCGGGTCCGCCTCGACGGGGCGGATCTGGGCGGCTGCTCTACGCGGCATCTATTTCTTCTTCACGCCGTACTGCGAGCGGCCCTGTTTGCGGTCACTCACGCCGGCCGCGTCGAGCGTCCCGCGGACGACCTTGTAGCGGACGCCCGGCAGATCCTTGACGCGGCCGCCGCGGACCAGCACGACGGAGTGCTCCTGAAGGTTGTGTCCCTCGCCCGGGATGTAGGCCGTGACCTCCATCGATCCCGAGATGCGCACACGGGCGACCTTCCGCAGAGCGGAGTTAGGCTTCTTCGGGGTCGTCGTGTAGACGCGCGTGCAGACGCCGCGCCGCTGCGGGGCGGCGACCTTCTTCTTGCGGCCCTTGCCGGACTTCAGGCCCGGGGTCGCGACCTTCTTCTTCGGGGCCACGCGGCCCTTGCGCACGAGTTGCGAGGTGGTCGGCATTCGATCGGGGATGCTAGCAGCGACGGGCTCGCGGCCGCGCGAGGGTCGGCAACGGACCGCTACGCGCCCTGCGGGACGCCCGCCGCGCGGACCGGCGCGGGCATCATCGCCGAGGCGACGATCACGAGCACGAAGGCCAGCGACTGGAGCACGACCCCGAGGGCGCTGCCCGCCATCGGGTCGCCGAAGACGATGATCCCCCCGGCGATCCCGGAGATGTTCGCGGCCGTGCCGGTGACGGCGATGACGGGGACCGCCTCGCCGTCCTGCAGGCCGCGGGCCGAGGAGTAGAAGGCGACGATCGAGGCGATCACCGCGACGGCGAGCCAGGGACTCAGGAGCAGGCCGACGAAGCCGTGCGCGCCCGTGATCCCCGTCAGGGCCTTGATCGCCGTGTCGGAGACGCCGAACAGGATCCCGGAGGCGGCCCCGAGCATCACGCCGTGGTGCTCGACCGGGCCGCCCATCCGGGGGCCCATGATGAGCAGCCCCCCGAGGCCGAACAGGCCCGCCTCGAAGGAGATCATCGCGGGGCTCGAGAAGTGCGAGTGGGCGCCGTGCATGACCGGCAGGGTGAGGCCGAGCAGGGCGAGCCCCGTGGCCGTCAGGATCAGGCCGATCCACTGGCGGCGGCCGACTTCGAACCCGAACAGCCGGTCGGCCATCACGGCGATGAAGACGACGCCGGCGGCGAGCGAGACCTGGATCACCGACATCGGCGCGAGCGTGAGCGCGGCGACGTGGAGGCCCCAGCTGGCGGTCGCCGTGAGCATCCCCAGGCAGAACCACTTCGAGGAGTAGAGCGCGCGGGCCGATCGCAGCGGGTGCAGGACCTGGACCTTGGGCACGGAGTTCGCGCCCTTGTACTTGTAGAAGAAGCCCAGGTTCGCCACGAAGGCGCACATGAGCGCGAGGAGGATGCCGAGATCTAGGTTCATTTAGGGGAGTTGGGAGTGGTCGGTGACGGAGGCATCCATCGACGGACGCCGGCCGCTGCTTTACTCCGCCCGCGGGGAGGTAGGCGGATCGACCGTCCACGCAGAGTACCCGTCGAAGCCTCTACGCAACATAAAGAAGCCATGGGAAACCCCCCAGAGCCCGTCCCGCCGGGCAGAACGCGTGCTCCGCTCCCCAGCGCCCCCGCCGCCGCAAGCGTAGACGGAGCGGTGTCGGAGATGTCCAGGCCGCTGCTGATGGTGGACATCGACGGGGTCATCTCGCTGTTCGCGGGCGACCTCGCGGGCGCCGGAGCCGAGGGCTCGTTCCATTCGATCGAGGGCATTCCGCATTTCCTTTCGGCCACCGCGGCCGCTCACCTGCTTGGCCTGCGGGCCGATTTCGAGCTCGTCTGGGCGAGCGGCTGGGAAGAGCGGGCCGAGGACCACCTCCCCCATCTGCTCGGACTGCCCGCCGGCCTGCCCTTCCTGCGCTTCGAGCGGTCCGTCGGCCGCGGCAACGCCCACTGGAAGCTCGACGCGATCGAAGCCTTCGCCGGTGCACGCGCGCTTGCGTGGATCGACGACGCGTTCGACGAGGAGTGCCACGAGTGGGCCGCGGCGCGCGGCGCTCCCACCCTGCTCGTGCAGACCGACCCCACCCGTGGGCTGACGGCCGCGGAGGCCGAGCAGCTCAGCCGCTGGGCCCGCGCGCTCGCCTGACGGGCAACGGAACGACCGAGGCCCGCGGGCTTTCGCGCCGCGGGCCTCGGGTCAGACGATGCTGCCGCGGGGCTACTCGGTCTCGGCGTCCTCGACCGGGATCTCGAGCTCCGCGAGCTCCTCGGCGAAGCCCGGGTCGGTCCCGCCCGCTCCGATCTTCTCGAGCGAGGCGAGGTCCGCGTCGAACTCCTGGCCGTAGCCGCCGCCGAGCACGTCGCCGCCGGTCAGGCCGAGCTCGGCCGCGATCTCGTCCTGGTCGAGCAGCCCGACGTCGTCGATCGCCCGGGGCAGCGGCTCCGACGGTTCGATCTCGATCCGCCGGTAGCGCTTCAGGCCCGTCGCGGCCGGGATCAGCTTGCCGATGATCACGTTCTCCTTGAGGCCGTTGAGGCGGTCGATCTTGCCTTCGAGCGCCGCGTCGGTCAGGACCTTCGTGGTCTCTTGGAAGGAGGCCGCCGAGAGGAACGAGTCGGTGTTCAGCGACGCCTTCGTGATCCCGAGGATGATGTCCTCGAACTGGGCCGTCTCGCCGCCGCCCGCGATCACCGCGTCGTTCGCCTTCGCGAACTCGAAGCGATCGACGAACTGACCCGGCAGGTAGTCGGTGTCGCCCTTCTGGTCGACCCGCACCTTTTTGAGCATCTGGCGGACGATCAGCTCGATGTGCTTGTCGTTGATGTCCACGC
>DATNBM010000007.1:0-60321 GCA_035571915.1 Solirubrobacteraceae bacterium
CGAACGTGACCAGCGCCGGGTAGACGGCCCAGAACGCCTTGATGAACTTGTTGCGCACGAGCATGAAGCCCGGCACGGCGATCATCAGCGCGAACGCCACGTGCATGCTGGGCACCGCGGCGAACGGGTTGTAGAGAGCGCCGGCCGTGTTCGAGGCGCCCTCGCCGACGAAGTTGGCGACGGTGTCCGTGAAGCCCCACTCGGGCATGAAGCGCGGCGGGGCGGTCGGGAAGACGACGTATCCGATCAGCGCGATGCCCATCGCGATCATGAACATGTTGCGTACGAAGTAGAAGCTGTCGTTGTGGCGCAGATACAGGAAGAGCAGCGCCGCGATCGTGACCGACGTCTGGGCGTTGACGTAGATCCAGCTCGAGACGACCATCACCAGGTGGCTGCCCGAAGCCCACGTCTGGATCGACGGCTCGACGAACAGGTGCATGCCGCGCTCGAGCGAGATCAGGTCGCGGGCGTGCGCGAACGCCTCGTTCGCGTTCCCCTCGACCACCCCGCGAACGAGCCGGTAGCCGAGGTAGGCGAGACCGAACAGTGATACCTGTCGAAGAGCATCGAGCCAGCCGTGCGGCAGGACGCGCTCCTGCAGGCGACGAGCGCGAGCGACCATCGCAGCCAAGCCTAGACGATCGGTCGTCCGCGGGGACTGGAGAATCCGCGCCCGCCGCGTTTCACCCCGTTCGACGATCTCTCCCTCAGTCGCACCGCGCGCCGTGGGAGAAGATCCGCGCCAGCGAGAACCCGATCGAGACGCGAAGCGCGCCGGGCCGCTTCGCCTCGACGAGCGTCCAGCCGTCCTTCGAGGAGACGCATCCGGCGGGCCCCGCCGTTAGCTTCCAGTAGGGCGTGTCGCGGATCCGAACGAGGTAGGCGCCGGCGACGGGGGCGCGCAACTCGAACGAGTCCGTCCCCACCCTGGTGAGCTCGCCCGGGGCGGTCACCAGCGGCGCCGCGAAGCGGAAGGCGAACAGGCGCCAGTGCGCCGAGCGCCACACTTCGCGCAGTCCGCCGCCCGGGCGGCTCAGCTCGGTGAGCACCCTCGCCTCGGCCTTCCCCGAGTAGTCCAGCGAGGCGTCCGGGAGCGCGACGTAGGAGACCGATTGCGCGCGCAGCCACCGTTCGTAGCGGGCCGGCGCGATCGGCGCCGAGCCGTAGAACAACCCGTTGCGGTAGCGGTCTAGCTGGCGCTCCCAGCCGCGCGCGATCATCACGGCGGGGGCGACGTAGCGAGCCTCCCAGTGATCGACCGTCGGGACGACCTCGATCCGCGCGGGACGGCGGCCGTAGCCGATCCCGAGCGAGGCGAGCTCACGCAGCAGCGGCCGGTAGTAGGACGCCTCGGTCGCGGGGTTCGAGAGCGTCGAGACGTAGTCGGTGACGGGGGCGTTGGCCTGCCAGTAGGTCAGCGGCGCGGCCAGCGCGAGCAGCGCGATGCGCCGGCGGGGGTTGCTCGACGCGGCGAGCGCGCACGCCGCGACCGGGCCAGCGGCGAGCGCGCCGAGACGGTCGGCGTTGCCGCCGACGGCGCTCGGGACGAAGAACGAGCCGGTCAGGACGAGCGCGTAGAGCAGCGCGCCGATCCGCAGCTCGCGCCGCTCCGGCGGGATCGCGACGCCGACCGCGATCACACCCGCGAGCGCCGGCCAGAAAGCCGAGGCGACGAACGGCTGGCTGCCGCCTTCGGGGAACACGACGGTGAGCGCGGCGATCGGCGCGAGCGCCAGGGCGCAGAGCGCGAGCGGTCGCCGCCGCCCGGCCGAGCCGGCCAGCGCCCAGGCGAGCATCGCCATCGCCAGGAACGCCCCCGCGACGGGGCTCGCCGCCGCGGCGAGCACGGCAAGCCCGCCGGCGGGCGCCCAGCGGCCGCGCTGCGCCGTGACGAGCGAGCCGAGCGCGATCGCGAGCCCGAGGTCGAAGGGGACGCGGCTCGAGAGCAGCGCGACCGAGGCCCCGACGGCGAACCACAGCGACGCCACGCGCGCCGCGAGCGGGGGAACTCGTCCCGCGACCGCGAGCTCGAAGAGGGCCGTCGCGAGCACCATCGAGACCGCCGCGAGCAGCGCCGGCCCGACCAGCGCGCCGAGCGCCGGCGCGAGCAGCGAGTAGGCGAGCAGGTGGTGGCCGCCGTACCAGGAGTCGTCCCACAGCGAGAGCCCGACGGTCGAGAACAGATGGCTGCGGTAGGAGGCCGCGGCCAGGTCGGGGCTCTGCGGCGAGAGCAGCAGGTACACGACCGCGAGCAGGGCCGCGAGCGGCCACGCGGGGAGGGATCGCAGGCGCGCGCGGAGCCCCCCCGAGGGCGCCCGTCCGGCGGCGGTGGCCGCGCTCACCCGCCGCTCAGGAAGGCGGCCACGCGCTCGACCATGTCGGGCCGGTCGAGCCACGCCCAGTGCCCCGCGTCGGGGTACTCCTCGAGCTCTCCCCCGAGGGCGTGCGCGTACTCGCCGCCGAACCGCGCGGGGATGTAGGGGTCACGGGTGCCCCACAGCACGAGCGCGGGCTTGCCGAGCTCGCCGAGGTGGGCGCCGGCCGCCGCCAGGCGCTCCGGCGGGGAGCTGCGGTACAGACGCAGGATCGCGCGCTGGGTCCCCTGGTCGAAGCTCTCGAGCGTGCTCGCGATCCACTCGGCGGGCAGCGGCCCGGGGGTGACGTTCGACTCTCTCGTCAGCAGCCGCAGCGTGAAGCGGTTGGTCGTGCCCATCGCGAGCTCGCCGAGGCCCGCGGTCCGCCAGATGCGAGCCGTGCGGTGCCAGCGGTAGCCGGGCAGCAGCGGCACGGCGTTGATCACGACGATCCGCTCGACCCGCTCGGGCAGGCGCTGGGCGAGCAGCAGGCCCACGGCGCCCCAGTCGTGGACGATCAAGCTGACCCGCTCGAGGCCGCGCTCGTCGAGGAAGCGCTCGAGGTAGCGGTCGTACTCCTCCATCGTGTAGCTGAGGTAGCCGGGCTTGCCCGAGCGGCCGAAGCCGGGGAGGTCGGGCGCGATCCCCCCGGTCGCGCCCAGGAAGGGCATCCAGTCCAGCGAGCTCGTCGGCACTCCGTGGACGTAGAGCGGCGTCGCCCCGATCCCGGCGGCGGGCTCGGCCTCGCGCCAGAACACGGGCATGCCGTCGATCTCGCCGTGGTGGTCGCTGACCTCGGGCACGCCAGCAAAATACAGGCAGTACGGTGAGCGGCGTGACGGCCACGAGCACCAAGCCCCCGCGCCGCCGCCCCCCGCACGGCTTCAAAGCGCCGAGCGCCGCGCGTGTCGGGCGCGTGCGGGATCGCCTCCGCGAGGTCTACGGCATCCCCTTGATGGCGCCCCACCGCCACCCGATCGCCGAGCTGATCCTGACCGTCCTCTCGCAGTCGACCAACGACCGCAACCGCGACGTCGCCTTCCTGCGCCTGCGAGTGCGGATGCCGCGCTGGGAGCAGGTCCGCGACGCGCCGCTGGCGGCGGTCGAGGAGGCGATCCGGCCGGGCGGCATCTCGAAGGTGAAGTCGGCCCGGATCCAGGCGATCCTTCGCGCGATCTCAGACGACGCGAGGGATCCCGGCGAGGAGCTGTCGCTGGACTGGCTGCCGGACGTCCCCCTGGCCGAGGCGCGCGACTACCTCACGGCCCTGCCCGGCGTCGGGCGCAAGACCGCCGCCTGCGTGCTCCTGTTCGCCTACGGCCTGCGCGACGTGCCGGTCGACACCCACGTCTCGCGGGTCGGGACGCGGCTCGGGCTGCTGCGCGAGGGCGCGCCCTTCGAGGAGCTCCACGACGCGATGCTCGCGCTGACGCCGCCCGGCGAGGAGCTCGAGCTGCACGTCAACCTGCTGCGCCACGGCCGGCGCACCTGCCACGCACGCCGTCCCGAATGCGAGGCGTGCGCGCTCGCTCGGATGTGCCCCAGCGCTGCCACGTTCCTCGGGAGGGCTTCCGATCGCTCCGCGACGGGGAAGCCATCCCGGGCGACGCCTCCGCGTGCCAAGTAGAAGGCCGGTCAGCCGAGGGGCGGGAAGCGCGGACCCGTCAGGTTCGGACTCGGAAACGGCTTCGGCGTGGGAGGCAGCCACTCCCAGGTCGCGAGGATGATCCGCGCCTGCTCGAGCGCCCGCTCGTGCAGGCGCCGGTTGCGCCGCGTGAGCACACCGATCACGAACAGCCAGCCTTCGTAGCCGAGCTTCCAGTCGGTGAGCGTGCTTGATCTGGAGTGGGTGGTGTGTCCGAAGCCGGGGCGACCGGCGATCGTCACCGAGGCCGGCCCGGACGAGCGCTCGCGCCGCATCTCCAGCAAGCGGCCGAGGCTGGACCGGGCGGATTGCTCGACCTCGCGCTCGTCGAGGATCGGGTGCAGACACACCGACGCGAAGGTGCCGCCGTGTCGATCGAGCACGACGCGAAAGTCCTCACGGGACTCGTCCGCGCAGACGCTGGGCGGGTAGAACGACCTGCTCGGGGACAGGAAACGCTCTCCCGGCCGGCCGTCCGCGCTGTCCACCACGATCTCGTGAGTCAGCTCGCCGGCGCTGAAGCCGGTGCTCAGCGTCCAATCGCGATGCAGACGACCGCGCCGCGTGAGTGCCGGTGGCCGCACGCGTTCGGATCGGCCTGAGCGCGGCGGCGCTTGAGCTCCGCCGCGGTGGCTTGGCCGCGCGGCAGCATGGCGTCGCTTGAGCTCCCGCCGCGGCGGCTCGGCCGCGCGGCAGCGCAGCGACCGCCTCGCTCGAGCTCCCGCCGCGGCGGCTCAGCCGCGCGGCAGCACGGCGAACGCGATCACGGCGTACTGCAGGCCGGCGGCGACGATCACGAGGGCGTGGAAGATCTCGTGGTAGCCGAACACCTTCGGCCACGGGTTCGGCCTGCCGCTCGCGTAGACGACGGCGCCGATCAGGTACAGGACGCCGCCGACCGCCAGGCCGCTCACGCCGAGCCAGCCGATCGCGGCGGGCAGCTCGCCGAAGACCGCGGCCGTGACGAGGCCGAGCAGCGCGTAGACGGTCGCGAAGAGCCACTTCGGAGCGTCGATCCAGACGAGCTTGAAGATCGCGCCGCCGAGCGCCCCGCACCAGAGCACGATCAGGATCGTGTTCGCCAGCGACCCCTTCAGCGCGAGCAGCGCGACGGGCGTGTAGGTGCCCGCGATCATCACGAAGATCATCGAGTGGTCGAGACGCCGCATCCAGCGCCGGGCCGTGGGGCGCCAGGTGACGCGGTGGTAGAGCGCGCTCGTGCCGAACAGCGCCGAGACCGCGACGGCGTAGATCGCCGCCGCCAGCCGGGCGCGGCCGTCCGAGGCCGCGAGGATCAGGCCGACCCCGCAGCCGATCGAGACGAAGAACGCGTACTCGTGCGTGACGCCCCGCAGCCGCGGCTTGACGCCTCGTTCGGGGCACGCCGCAGCGTGCGCTGACGGCACTTCCATGCTCAGACGTTAGCGCGGCTGAGCTTCTCTCGCGCCCGCTCGGGGCTGACCTTGACGACGTCCCAGGCGAGGCCTATCCGCTCGAGTCCGAGGATCAGCCAACCGGACGGATCGAGCTCGTACCAGCGCAGTCCGTGGAAGGCCGAGCGGGGGAAGGCGTGGTGGTTGTGGTGCCAGGCCTCGCCGAGAGAGGGGAGGGCCAGCCAGAAGACGTTCGTGGAGTGGTCGTCGGTCTCGAAGCGCCGGCGCCCGAAGAAGTGGCAGATCGAGTTGATCGACCAGGTCACGTGGTGGACGAGGAAGATCCTCACGAGCCCGCCCCACAGCAGCGCCGAGAGCCCGCCGGCGACGAGCGAGCCGCCGCTGAGGGCGAAGCCGAGCAGGAACGGCACGAGCAGCCCGGCGAGGGCGAGCAGCGGGAAGCCGCGGTTGATCCGGCGCATCACGGGGTCCTCGACGAGGTCGGGCGCGAAGCGTTTGGAGGACGCCTGTCCGTGCGTGCTGAACAGCCAGCCGACGTGGGCGTGCCAAAGGCCGCCGAGCATCCCCCGCAGGCCCGCGCCGGCTCCCGCGTGGGGGCTGTGGGGGTCGCCCTCTTCGTCGGTGAACGTGTGGTGCTTGCGGTGGTCGGCGACCCAGTCGATCACGGCGCCCTGCATCGAGAGCGAGCCGAGCACCGCCAGCGTGTAGCGCATCCAAGCGTGGGTCTGGAACGCGCGGTGGGTGAGCAGCCGGTGGAAGCCGACCGTCACCCCGAGCGCGCTGGCCAGGTACATCGCGGCGAAGATCGCGAGATCGCGCGGGCCGAGGAAGCGATTCCAGAGCACCGCGGCCCCGGCGATCACGGCGAGGAAGGGCACGACGACGGCGGCGATGTTCACGTTGCGCTCGAGCCTCGTCACCGGTGCCGACGATATGTGTACGGCAGGTATGTTTCTTTGCAGATGAGCGTCAGCGAATCGTGGCGAAACTATGTCGAGAGCACAGATGAGTGGTTGCAGGCGGAGGCCCTCGACAGCGTCCGCGCAGCGCTCGGCTCGATCGCGGACGACGTGGTCGCGGCGATCCAGCAGGAGGTCCCCGACTATGCCCGCCCGCTCGAGGGTCGGTTCGGTGCGAGCATCAGGCTCGGCACCGAGGTCGCGCTGCGGGCGCTGATCGGAGACGAGCAGGACCCCTCCTCAGATCAGGTCTACCGGCGGCTCGGCGCGGGCGAGTACCGGGCCGGGCGCAGTCTCGATGCGCTGCAGTCCGCCTACCGGGTCGGTGCGCGGGTCGCGTGGAGGCGGATCAGCGACGTGGCGGCTGCCGCGGGCGCCACCGCCGCAGCCCAGCGAAGCCTCGCTGAGGCGATGTTCGTCTACATCGACAGGCTCGCGGGGGAGTCGGTCGAGGGCTACGCCGAGGCGCAGCTGAGCGACGCGGGCGATCTCGACCGGCGTCGCCGTGAGCTCGCCGAGCTGCTGATCGCGGGTGCCGCTCCCGAGGCCCCGGAGCTGGTGAGGGCGGCCGAGCTCGCGCGCTGGCCGCTGCCGCGGAGGGTCGCCTGCCTCGCGCTCCTGGGCGCGCACGCTGAGCGGGCACGTCACCGGCTGAGCGGCGAGGCGCTGAGTGCCCGCCGCGGTGAGGCGACGCTGCTCGTGATCTCGGATCCCGCGGCGCTGGAGCGGGAGGCCGCCCGGCTCGCCGAGCGGCTTGGGGTGCGGGTCGGCGTCGGCCCGGTCGTCTCGCCGGCTGAGATACCCGGCTCGATGCGCCTCGCCCGGCGCGCTGTTGCACTTGCCTCTGAGGGAGAGCCGTCGGTCGTCGCGGAAGATCGTCTCGCCGACATCGCCCTTGGCGCTGCGCCGGAGATCCTCGTGTTGCTGCGTAGCCGCCTGCTGGCCCCGCTCGATGAGGAGACCTCCGCGAGCCGGGCGCGGCTGGAGGCGACCCTGCTTCAGTGGCTGCGCCACCGCGGCTCGCAGGCGGCGGTAGCCCGAGAACTAGGGATCCACCCCCAGACCGTCCGCTATCGGATGGCGCGGCTGCGCGAGCTGATCGGCACGTCTCTCGAAGATCCCGACCGGCGCTTCGCGCTCGAGCTCGCTCTGCGCGGCGGGGGCTCAGCTCGGCGCTGAGGGAAGCGGCGCGCTGCGCGTGATTCCGTCGTCGACCCAATTGACCGTCTGGTCCGAGAGGTACAGCGATTTGGGTTCGACCCCCGGCCCGTCGTCGAGAACCTCGATCGGGCCCTTGCGCGCGGCGGCAAACACCTCCGATTCCGGTGATCTGGATCGCGGTGATCTGCTGCGCCGTTCTATCCAGGCGGCCGAGCCGTCCGGCGCGACGTCGAGTGCGGTGATGCCTGAGGAGAACACGAACCCGGCATCTACGCTGCTTCCCGCTGGGGCTTCGCGCAGGACGATGCGGCGCGCGATGTCCGCAATCGTCAGCGTCGAGCTGCCGGTGTCGACTCCGGTTCGCCTGCCGACAACGTAGGCCGCGATGTCGCCCTCGATTGCGATTCGTTCGAGGTAGCCCGGACGGCGGCGTCGGGGATCCGCGGCCGGTGAGGGCACCGCGACCAGAGTCATCCGTGTGCGTCTGTCGAGAAGGCAGGCGACCACAGGTAGAGCGTTCCGGTTGTTGGCGCTGGCCTTCGGGCGGTAGACGCGCATCGCGGTGTCTTCGGCGATTACGTCCTGTCCGGGTGGGGGGCAGGGCCTCGGCGGCCGCTTCCCCGCTGCCGGCACATTCGCGCCGATTACGGGAGCCGCCGCTACGAGGCCGCCTACGGTGAGAACGGGAATGAGCCGACGAACGGCCGTCATGTGTTCAAACTAGCGGAACTCAAACGGAGAAAACAATCACCTTGAGCCCGCTTAGCAAATCTGCCATACTCACACTCAGATTTGTAAAGCGCAAGCAAGGAGCAGCAACCACATGGCCAAGACCATAGGCATCGACCTCGGCACGACGAACTCGTGCATGGCGGTGCTCGAGGGCGGCGAGCCGACCGTCATCGAGAACGCCGAGGGCGGCCGCACGACCCCGTCGGTCGTGGCCTTCACCGGTTCGGGTGAGCGCCTCGTCGGCACCGTCGCCAAGCGCCAGGCCGTCACCAACCCCCAGAACACCGTCTTCTCGATCAAGCGCTTCATGGGCCGCAAGGAGGCCGAGGTGCGCGAGGAGGAGTCGATCGTCCCCTACAAGGTCGTCTCCGGCCCGAACGGGGACGCGCGCGTCGAAGCCGGGGGCGAGCAGCACTCCCCGCCGGAGATCAGCGCGATGATCCTGCAGAAGCTGAAGTCCGACGCGGAAGCGTATTTGGGCGAGGCCGTCGACTCCGCCGTGATCACCGTCCCGGCTTACTTCAACGACGACCAGCGCCAGGCGACTAAGGACGCGGGCAAGATCGCGGGCCTCGACGTCAAGCGCATCATCAACGAGCCGACCGCCGCCTCGCTGGCGTACGGCCTCGACAAGGAGTCCGACCAGACGATCCTCGTCTTCGACCTCGGCGGGGGCACGTTCGACGTGTCGGTGCTGGAGATCGGCGACGGCGTCTTCGAGGTCAAGTCGACCGCGGGTGACAACCACCTCGGCGGCGACAACTTCGACAAGGCGATCGTCGACTGGCTCGTCTCCGAGTTCAAGAAGTCCCAGGCGATCGACCTGGCCGCCGACCCGATGGCGCTCCAGCGTCTCTACGAGGCGGCCGAGAAGGCGAAGATCGAGCTCTCCACCACCCAGGAGACGCAGATCAACCTGCCGTTCATCACGGCCGACGCGTCCGGGCCCAAGCACCTCGACACGCGCCTGACCCGCGCGAAGCTCGCCGAGCTGACGTCCGACCTGCTCGACCGCGTCGTCGCGCCGGTCCGTCAGGCGATGGACGACGCGAAAAGCAAGGGCGTCAAGGAGATCGAGCACATCGTGCTCGTCGGCGGCATGACCCGCTCGCCGGCCGTGCAGGAGAAGGTCAAGGAGCTGACCGGCAAGGAGCCGCACCGCGGCGTCAACCCCGACGAGGTCGTCGCCGTCGGCGCCGCGATCCAGGCCGGCGTGCTGGCCGGGGACGTCAAGGACGTGCTGCTGCTCGACGTGACCCCCCTGACGCTCGGGATCGAGACCAAGGGCGGCGTGATGACGAAGCTGATCGAACGCAACACGACGATCCCGACCCGCAAGGGCGAGGTCTTCTCGACCGCCGAGGACAACCAGCCCTCGGTCGAGATCCACGTCCTGCAGGGCGAGCGCGAGATGGCCCAGTACAACAAGTCGCTGGGCAAGTTCCAGCTGACCGGCATCCCCCCGGCGCCGCGCGGGATCCCGCAGATCGAGGTCGCCTTCGACATCGACGCCAACGGCATCCTGTCCGTCTCCGCCAAGGACCTCGGCACCGGCAAGGAGCAGAAGATCGAGATCAAGGCCGGCTCCGGCCTCTCCGACGAGGAAATCAAGAACATGGTCTCCGACGCGGAGTCCCACGCCGAGGACGACCGGCGCGCCCGCGAGCTGGCCGAGGCTCGGAACAACGGCGAGAACGCCGCCTACCAGGCCGAGAAACAGCTCGGCGAGCTGGGCGACCAGATCGACGCGGATTCCAAGACGCGCATCGAGGAGGCCATCAAGGGCGTCCGCGAGGTGCTCGAGTCAGACGACGCCGCGGCGATCAACGCCAAGGCCGAGGAGCTCCAGACGGCCTTCCACGCCGTCTCCGAGGCGATGTACCAGCGCGCCCAGGAGCAGGCGGCGAGCGCGGGCAACGGCAACGGGGCGACGCCGGACGCGGAGGCGTCCTCCGAGGAGGAGGACGTCGTCGACGCCGAGGTCGTGGACGAGCCGAAGGCGTAGGTCCAGAGCATGACGGACATCGACAACAGCGCGGCCGAGGCGGCCGTCGAGAACCCCTCTCCGAGCCCCGAGCGGCCCGGGGAGGGGGCGCCCGTCGCGGGCGTCTCTGCGCCCGAGCAGGCCGAGGCCCCCGACGCCAACGGCGCCGCGCAGATCGAGGGCGACCTCGACGAGCTCGTGAAGGTCGCCGCGCAGCGCGACGAGTACCTCGCGCTCGCGCAGCGCACCCAGGCGGACTTCGAGAACTACCGCAAGCGCGTCGCGCGCGAGGCTGCGGCCGCGCAGGAGCGCGGCGCCGCGGGGCTCGCGAAGGAGCTGCTGCCGGCGCTCGACAATCTCGACCGCGCGATCGAGGCGGCCGAGGAAGACGACCCGCTGCTGAAGGGCGTGCGGCTCGTCCGCGCCGAGCTCGCGGCGGCGCTAGCGCGAGCCGGGATCGAGTCGTTCCGTCCCGACGGCGAGCCGTTCGACCCATCGCTCCACGAGGCGGTCGCGACGGCTCCGGCAAGCGACGGCGGAGCCGGCGGCACCGTCGTCGAGGTCTACCAGGACGGCTACAGGCTGGGCGAGAGCATCCTGCGCCCGGCCCGGGTCGTCGTGTCCGCCTGAGGAGGAGCACGAGATGGCGGCTCGGCCCGATTACTACAAGACGCTCGGCGTCGAGAAGCGCGCGACCGCCGAGGAGATCAAGAAGGCCTACCGCAAGCTGGCCCGTCAGTACCACCCCGACACGAACCCCGGGGACAAGAACGCGGAGGCTCGCTTCAAGGAGATCTCCCAGGCCCACGACGTCCTCGGCGACCCAGAGAAGCGCAAGCAGTACGACAGCGGCACGGGGCCGTTCAGCACCGGCGCGGGTCCCGGCGGCGGCTTCGGCGGCTTCGGGAACTTCGACTTCGACGGCTCCTCGATGGGGGACATCCTCTCCAACCTGTTCGGCGGCTCGGCGAGCGGCCGGCGGGTTCGCACGCGGCCTCGCTCCGAGCGTGGCCCGGACCTCGAAGCGCAGGTCTCGATCACGTTCGACCAGGCGATCGCGGGCGCGCAGGTGCCGCTGCAGGTGCCGATGCGCGCGACCTGCCCCTCCTGCCACGGCACGGGCGCCAAGCCCGGCACGACCCCCGTCGTGTGCCCCAACTGCGAGGGCCGCGGAATCGAGACGCAGGGCCAGGGGATGTTCTCCATCTCCCAGCCCTGCTCGCGCTGCGGCGGCGCCGGGACCGTGATCGAGGACCCCTGCCCGACCTGCCAGGCCAGCGGCGTCGTGCGGACCGTCAAGAAGCTGCGCGTGAACATCCCCGCCGGGGTCAAGGACGGCAGCCGCATCCGGCTCGCCGGCAAGGGCGAGCCGGGCCGCAACGGCGGCCCGCCCGGCGACCTCTACCTGATCACGAAGGTCGCCCCCTCGCCGACGTTCAGGCGCAAGGGCGACAACCTCGAGGTCGAGGTCCCGCTGAGCATCCCCGAGGCGCTGCGCGGCGCCGACGTGAAGGTGCCGACGTTGAACGGGACCAAGACGCTGCGCGTCCCGCCGGGGACCCAGAGCGGGACCGTCCAGCGGCTGCGCGGCGAGGGGCCGCCAAAGCTCGGCGGCGGCGGGGCGGGTGGGCCTCAGAAAGGTGACATCCACTACCGCTTCGTGATCGACGTGCCCGACCACCTCTCCGACGAGCAGCGCCACGCGGTCGAAGAGCTCGAAAAGTCGCTCGGCTCCGAGGACCCGCGCGCGGGCCTGTTCGGCAACGGCGCGGCCGGCTCGACGACGCAGACGGCCGGCGACGCGCCGACGGGAGGCGAGCGATGAGCACGCTCGGCGAAGGCTCGTCCGGCCGGCCTGTGCGGCGCCGCCTGCAGGTGCCGACGGTCACGCGGATCGAGGTTGAGACCGACCGCGGCGTGTTCATGATCTCCGTCGCCGCGCAGCTCGCGAACATGCACCCGCAGACGCTCCGCATGTACGAGGCCCGCGGCTTGATCGAGCCGCAGCGCTCGCCGAAGGGCACGCGGCTGTACTCCCAGGAGGACGTCGAGAAGCTCCGCCGCATCCAGGCGATGACGGCCGAGCTGGGCCTCAACCTCGCGGGGGTCGAGCGGGTGCTCGACCTCGAGCGGGAGATCGAAGCGATGCACTCGCGGATCGAGGAGATCGAAACCGAAGCCGTGAAGGCGCAGGTCCGCCTCGCCGAGCAGCTCGAGGAGGTGCGCCGCTCCTTCCGCGCCGAGCTCGTGCCCTCGCCGCGCTCGAACCTCGAGCTGATCCGCGCCGCCGACGCGCGCTCGCCGTTCCCCGCACTGCCGCCGAGAAAGCCACGCCCCGGAGGGAAAGATGCAGCCTGACCGTTTCACGATCAAGTCCCAGGAGGCGCTCGCGTCCTCCGCGCGCCTCGCGCAGGAGGCGCGCAACCCGCAGGTCGTCCCCGCGCACCTGATGCGCGTGCTGCTCGGCGACGGGCAGCGGACCGCCGCGGACGCCCCCGGCGGACTCGTGCCCGCGGTGCTCGAGCGGGTCGGCGTCAACGTCAAAGCCCTCATCGACCAGATCTCGGGCGTCCTCGGCGGCCTGCCGAAGTTCGCCGAGGGCGTCCCGGGCGAGGGCACCCAGCCCTCGGCCGAGCTGACCCAGGTGCTGCAGGACGCCGAGCGCGAGGCGAAGGACCTCGGCGACGAGTACGTCTCGACCGAGCACATGCTGCTCGCGCTCGCCGCGACCAAGGGCTCGCCCGGTCAGGAGCTCCGCTCCTACGGCGCGTCTCGCGAGCAGGTCCTGAAGGCGCTCGGCGAGGTGCGCGGCTCCAATCGCGTCACCGACCAGTCCCCCGAGGAGAAATACGAGGCGCTCGAGCGCTACGGGCGCGACCTGACCGCGGTCGCCGAGGAAGGCAAGCTCGACCCGGTGATCGGCCGCGACGAGGAGATCCGGCGCGTGATCCAGGTGCTCTCCCGTCGCACCAAGAACAACCCCGTCCTGATCGGCGAGCCGGGCGTCGGCAAGACCGCTATCGTCGAGGGCCTCGCGCAGCGGATCGTCTCCGGCGACATCCCCGAGACGCTGCGGGAACGGCGCGTGATCGCGCTCGACATCGGCTCCCTGATCGCCGGGGCGAAGTACCGCGGCGAGTTCGAGGACCGGCTGAAGGCGGTGCTCAAAGAGGTCTCCGAGGCGCAGGGCAACGTGATCCTGTTCCTCGACGAGCTCCACACGATCGTCGGCGCGGGCGCCGCCGAAGGCGCCGTCGACGCGGCCAACCTGCTCAAGCCGATGCTCGCCCGCGGGGAACTGCGCGCGGTCGGGGCGACGACGCTCGACGAGTACCGCAAGCACATCGAGAAGGACGCGGCGCTCGAGCGGCGCTTCCAGCCGGTGATGGTCGGCGAGCCCTCGGTGGCCGACTCGATCGCGATCCTGCGCGGCCTGAAGGGCCGCTACGAAGAGCACCACAAAGTCCGTATTCAGGACAGCGCCCTGATCGCCGCGGCGACGCTCTCGGACCGCTACATCGCCGACCGCTTCCTGCCCGACAAGGCGATCGACCTGGTCGACGAGGCGGCATCCGGGATCCGCATCGAGATCGACTCGGTGCCGACCGAGATCGACGAGGTCGACCGGCGCGTGATGCAGCTTGAGATCGAGCTGACGTCGCTGGAGAAGGAGACCGACGCGGCCTCGGCCGATCGGCGAGAGGCTTTGGAGCGGGAGCTGGCCGAGCTGAAGGAGCGCTCGGCGGAGATGAAGGCGCGCTGGCAGAACGAGAAGCACGCGATCGACGAGGTCTCCGCGTTGAAAGACCGCCTCGAGCAAGCGCGCCTCGATGCCGAGCGGGCGCAGCGCGAGTCCGACCTCGCGCGCGCCTCGGAACTCCTCTACCAGGACATCCCCGAGCTCGAACGCAAGCTCTCAGAGCTCGAGCAGCGCGAGGACGAGGCCGCCGGCGGCGCGCCGGTCTTCCTGAAGGAGGAGGTCGACGCCGACGACGTCGCCGAGGTCGTCGCGCGCTGGACGCGGATTCCCGTCAGCCGGCTGCTCGAGGGCGAGACCGAGAAGCTGATCCACATGGAGGAGCGGCTGCACGAACGGGTGATCGGCCAGGACGAGGCGGTCGAAGCGGTCGCGACCGCGCTGCGGCGCTCCCGCGCCGGGCTGCAGGACCCGGACCGGCCGATCGGCTCGTTCCTGTTCCTCGGTCCGACCGGCGTCGGCAAGACCGAGCTGGCGCGGGCGCTCGCCGAGTTCATGTTCGACTCCCAGGAGGCGATGATCCGCATCGACATGTCCGAGTACATGGAGAAACACTCCGTGTCGCGGCTCGTCGGCGCGCCCCCCGGCTACGTCGGCTACGAAGAGGGCGGCCAGCTGACCGAGGCGGTCCGCCGCCGGCCCTACTCGGTCGTCCTGCTCGACGAGATCGAGAAGGCCCACGGGGACGTGTTCAACACGCTGCTGCAGGTGATGGACGACGGCCGCCTGACCGACGGCCAGGGCCGGACCGTGGACTTCAAGAACACGGTTCTGATCATGACCTCCAACATTCCGATCCCCGAGGGGCTGGACGACACGGCCGCGCGCAACGCGCTGCTCGAACACTTCAAACCTGAGTTCGTCAACCGGCTCGACGACGTCGTGCGCTTCGCGCCGCTGAGCCGCGAGCAGCTCTCGGAGATCGTCGAGCTGCAGGTCGACCGGGTGCTCGGGCGCCTCGCCGAGAAGGGCATCGAGGTGACGCTCACCGATGAGGCCAAGGTGCTGCTCGGCAACATGGGCTACGACCCCGCCTACGGGGCCCGTCCGCTGCGCCGGGTGATCCAGAAGCAGCTGACGGACAAACTCGCCCTGGCGCTGCTGCAGGGCGAGATCCGCGACGGGGAGACGGTCGCGATCGGGGCGCGCGAGGGCGAGCTCCAGATCGAGAAGGCGGCGGCCGCGACCGCCGTCGACGCCTGAGGCGAAGCGCCGAGCGGGAGACCGACGCGTCCCCGCTCAGCGCTGTGAGGTCGAGCCTCGGCGTCGAAGCGACGAAGCTGCGCTACGCGGCGCCGCTCACCGAGGCGTGGCTGCTTTCGACGCGCACGGCGACGATGCGGGTGTCGGCTTCCCCGGGCGCCTCATAGAGGATCCATTTGTTCTGTGCCGTGCAGCTCATGACCACCGACCCGGTCGCCGTGAAGGTGTGGGTGAGCTCGGTGTCGACCGTCACGTAGAAGGTGTTCACGGTGGACGTGGGCGTCCAGCTCGCGTCGCTGTCGGCTCCCGCCTGGAGCACGCAGGTCGCGGAGCCGGGGTTGGTTCCCTGGGGCCAGATCGTGGCCTTGGCGGAGATCGAGTAGGTCCCAGCTGGCAACCCCGCCAGGGTCAGCGACTTGTACGTCGAGGCTTCGGTCTCCGCGCTCGATTCCGCAAGCCGCACTTCCCAGACGTCGGAGGGGCCGCGCGGCCCTTCCTTGCCCGCGCCGCCGGGAGCTCCGGGAGCTCCGGGTGCGCCTGCCGCCCCATTCGCGCCGCGCGCTCCGGTCCTGCCGCGGGCACCCTTGAGCTTCTTGAGCACCTTCGGACTGATCTGCTTGGTCGAGCTGATCAGGTAGCTGTTCGCTGCGAGTGCTCCGCCGCTCATTGCGAAGACCAGCGCGAGCGTCGCGGCGACGTTCGCGTAGGTGAGGCGCTTGCGCATGCTGTTCCCCTCGTTGGATGCCCGAGCTCGGTTGGCCGGGCGCTGCGACGACGATACGGCGTCGCCGGCCCAGAGGTGGCTGAGCGAGGGTGGGCGCGCGGCCGCCCCTCGCGGGTGCGACCAAACAAACGCCGAGACGGCGCTTGGAGGTCCGAAGCAGGTGCGACGATCCGCCGATCGGGCTCTGTCAGGCAACTGACGGAGCGGTAGGGGGCCGCCGCGCATCGGACCGGTCCCGATTAGAGGACTGGAGGAAGACCCAGAATGACGACACGGACCGGGCGGCGCGCGATGCTCGCCGCCGCGACCGCCGGCGCTTTCCTGATCAGCGCGCTCGCGGTCGTCCCGCAGGCATCCGCCTCGACGCTCTACGCGTGCGTGAAGAAGAACGGATCGGCGCACATCTACGCGAAAAAGCCGAAATGCAAGAAGGGCGAATCGAAACTGAGCTGGAACACCGCGGGGCCGGCGGGCTCACCGGGCTCCCCGGGCTCGGCCGGTAAAGACGGGGCGGGCGGCAAAGAAGGCGCGGCCGGCAAAAACGGCCTCGACGGAACGGCCGTCGCCTACGCCGAAGTCAGCTCGACGGGCAAACTCGAAGGCAACTCCAAGGGGATCGCGAAAATGACCCCCGGCAAATCGCCCGGAGAAGGCGTGTATTGCCTCGAACTCAGCAACCCGTCGGCGGTGCACGTCGGGATCGCCGGGCTCAACCCCCTCGGCGGCGGTAGCCAGCCGGGCTTCGCGAGCGTGGACATGGGGCCGTTCATCGAGGTCATCTTCGAAGAGTGCGCCACGGGTACCACGGTGGCGATTCACACCTACAACAAAGAAGGCAAAGCCGCCCCTGAGGGCGTCTTCGCGATCTTCGACTAGGGCCGCCGCGATCCCCGCGCTCCAGGGCGCGGGGATCGGCCGTCGGTCGCCGGGCGCACAAGGGGTCGCTCTCGCCCGCCCGATCGGGTAGAACGATCGGCAACGCCCCACCCGCCCCGCGCGCAAACCGACCGGAGGAGAACAATGCCCACCTACATCATGCTCACGACCCTCACGCCGGAGGGCGTTCAGACGGTCAAGAACAACCCGAACCGGATTCAGGAGGTCAACAAGGAGGTCGAGCAGATGGGCGCGACCGTCAAGGCGCAGTGGGCGACGCTCGGCCACGTCGACTTCATCTCGATCATCGAGGCGCCCGACGAGGGCACGATGGCCCGTGTCTCGCTCGAGCTCGGCTCGCGCGGAACCGGGCGCTACGAGACGCTCGCGGCGATCCCGGTCGAGGACTTCATCAACTCCCTGTAGCCCCGCGGGGCCGAGCCGGAGCTATTTCTCTTCGGTGACCGTGCCGCTGAAGTAGCAGGCAGGTTCTTCTTTGTCGCCGAGGAAGACGCCGTTGTTGGCCGAGCCCTCGAGGGCGATCGAGCCGTTTTTCGACTGTGCCGCGAAGGGGCCTTCGGAGGGCCCGGAGAAGGCGTGTTCGTGTTTTTCGGTCAGGCTCTTCGCGAGGCCGGTGCCGACCGGGATCGCTTCGCCTTTTTCCAGTTCTTCTTCGAGGCCGCCGGTTTCGGCGAACACGGCGCCTTCTTCGCTCGTTTCGATGTAGGTGTCGGCGACCGTTTCCAATCCCGAGACGTAGCAGTGACCCGTGATCGTGAAGTTCCCGACTTTTTCGAGCACGACCACTTTCGGTTTGGAGATGCTTTCGCCCGGTGTTTTGATCGACTTGTTCCAGACCACGGCGGGGAGGCTCGTGTTGCCCTTTTCGCCGATCGCCCCCGGCCTGCCTTCGATGCCCTGAATGCCTTTCGGGCCGACTTCGCCTTGCGGCCCGGGCTTGCCTTCGGCGCCCTGCTTGCCTTCCGGCCCGGCGGGCCCGCTCGCCCCGGCGGCGCCCGGCTTGCCCGTGGCCGCTATTTCCTTCAGCGCCTTCGGGCTGATCTGCTTCTTGGAGGTGATCAGGTAGTGGCTCGCGGCGACCGCGCTGCCGCCCATCGCGAAGACGAGCGCGAGCGTCGCGGCGACGTTCGCGTACGTGAGGCGGGGCCTGAGCCTGCGCAGCATACGTCCAGGCTACAGGTGCCAAGCGGGCGCGGAGCTAGACCAAGGTCGAGGCCTGGGCGGCGCGGCGGGGAGCCCAACACGTATGCTCCCGCGACATGAGTGGTCAGGACAACGCGGGCGAGCAGCCACAGGCACAGGAGGGGAGTCCGGCCCCCCCGGGCATCTCGCTCGTTCCTGAGCCGGGCACCGGCGAGGAGGTCCAGGCCCAGCTGGAGGAGTTCGACGTCGACGGCGCGCTCGTCGGGATCGTGATGGGCTCCGAGAGCGACATGGAGCAGATGCAGAAGGCGGCCGACGAGCTCGAGAAACGCGGCATCGCCCACGAGGTCCGGGTGATGTCCGCCCATCGCCAGCCCGACCTCGTCGCCGAGTACGCCAAGTCCGCGCGCTCCCGCGGCGTGCGGGTGATCATCGCCGGCGCCGGTATCTCCGCCGCCCTGCCCGGGGCGGTCGCCGCCCACACGGAGGTGCCGGTGATCGGAGTGCCGCTGTCGGGCCGCCTGACGGCGGCCGGCGGGCTCGACGCGATCCTCTCGATCGTGCAGATGCCGCCGGGCGTGCCGGTCGCTTGTGTGGGGCTCGACAACGCCCGCAACGGCGCCGTCCTCGCCGCCAAGATCCTCGGTGCGTGACCGGACCCTTTCGGGCTCCGAGCCGCGCCGGTGAGATAATCCGCTGAAGTGATCCCCCGTTACACCCGCCCCGCGCTCGGCGAGCTATGGACCGACGAGGCGCGCATGGAGACATGGCGGCGGGTCGAGGTCGCGGCCTGCGAAGAGCTGCCCACCCTGCTCGGCGACGGCGGCCCGAGCGAGGCCGAGCTCGACGCGGTCCGTGCGGCGAGCTTCACGGTCGAGGCGGTCGACGAGCGCGAGCGCGTCACCGACCACGACATGGCGGCGTTCGTCGATGTGCTCGGCGCCTCGGCCGGCCCGGCGGGACGCTGGATCCACTTCGGCCTGACCTCCTCGGACGTCCTCGACACCGCGCTCGCGCTGCAGCTGTCGGCCGTCGGCGAGGTCGTCGTGGCGGGCGCCCGGGAGCTCGTCGCCGCGCTCGCGGCGCGGGCCCGCGAGCACGCCGGGACGCTGTGCGTGGGACGGACCCACGGGGTCCACGCCGAGCCGACGACCTTCGGCATCAAGCTCGCGGGCTTCGCCTTCGAGGCCCACCGCAACGCCGAGCGCCTGGAGCGAGCTTTCGAGCGGGTGCGCGTCGGCGCGATCTCGGGGGCCGTCGGGACCTACGCGGCGACCGACCCCGACTACGAGGCGCGGGTGCTCGCGCGGCTCGGCCTGGAGCGCGAGGACGTCTCGACGCAGGTCGTCGCGCGCGACCGCCACGCCGAGCTGCTCTCGGCGATCGCGCTTGCCGGCGCCGGGCTCGAGCGCTTCGCGACCGAGATCCGCCACCTCCAGCGCACCGAGGTGCGGGAGGTTCAGGAGCCGTTCCGCGCCGGGCAGAAGGGCTCCTCGGCGATGCCCCACAAGCGCAACCCGATCAAGGCCGAGCAGATCTCCGGGCTGGCACGGGTGCTGCGCGGCAACGCCCAGGCCGCGCTCGAGAACGTCGCCCTGTGGCACGAGCGCGACATCTCGCACTCCTCGGTCGAGCGCGTGATCCTGCCCGACTCGACGATCCTGATCGACTACCTCCAGCACCGCACGATCGCGCTCGTGGAGGGCATGACGATCGACGCGAACAGGATGCTCGCGAACCTCGAGCTGACCCACGGGGCGCTCTTCTCCCAGCGCGTCCTGCTCGCGCTCGTGGAGGCGGGCTCGAGCCGCGACGACGCCTACCGCGTGGCCCAGGAGCTCGCTCAGCGAGCGTGGGACGAGGGAATCCCGCTGCGCGAGCTGCTCGAAGCCGACGAGCGCGCCGCCGGGCTCGACCTGGACGAGATCTTCTCCTTCGGCCACTTCATCCGCCACGGCGAGAAGATCGTCGCGCGTCTCGACGAGATCGCCTGAGGCCGGCACGGAGCGCCGGCCGATCCTCCCCGATTCTTCGCCGCCCCCGCTGGTAGCATCGCCTCACGTGACGACGAGCCTCGCCGACCTCCCTTTGATCGCCAGCGGGAAGGTCCGCGAGATGTACGAGCTGGGTCCCGCCGCCTCCGGCGAGGAGCAGCTGCTGATGGTCGCCAGCGACCGCATCTCGACCTACGACGCGGTCCACCCGACGCCGATTCCCGACAAGGGGCGGGTGCTCACGGGGCTGTCCGTGTTCTGGTTTCAGAAGACGAGCCAGATCGTCGCCAACCACCTCGTCTCGGCGACCGAGGGCGTGCCCGAGGAGGTCCGCGGCCGGGCGCTCGCGGTGCGCCGGCTGAAGATGCTGCCGGTCGAGTGCATCGTGCGCGGCTACATCACGGGTTCCGGCTGGAAGGACTACCAGGCGACGGGCGCCGTCTCGGGCATCGCCCTGCCCGCCGGCCTGCAGGAGTCCGCGCAGCTTCCCGAGCCGATCTTCACGCCCTCCACGAAGGCCGAGGAGGGCCACGACGAGACGATCGACTTCGATCGCGCCGCCGAGCTCGTCGGCGACCCCGGCCTGATGGCGCGCGTCCGCGACGCCTCGATCGAGCTCTACTCCTTCGCGGCCGACCACGCCCGCGAGCACGGCGTGATCCTGGCCGACACGAAGTTCGAGTTCGGCCTGGACGAGCGCGGCGAGCTGGTCGTCGGCGACGAGGTGCTCACCCCCGACTCCTCCCGCTACTGGCCCGCCGACGGCTACGAGGTCGGTCACGGCCAGCCGAGCTTCGACAAGCAGTACGTCCGCGACTGGGCCTCGGGCAGCGGCTGGGACAAGCTGCCGCCCGCGCCCGCGATCCCCGACGACGTCGTCGCCGGGACGCGGCAGCGCTACATCGAGGCCTACGAGCGGATCACCGGCCGTCCGTTCGCGGAGTGGCTGGCCGAGTCCGGGGCGCGATGAGAGCCCGCGTCCTGATCCGGCCCAAGGCCGGGATCCTCGACCCGCAGGGGGTCGCCGTCGAGCGCGCCCTGCCGGCGCTCGGCTTCGAGGGCGTCGCGAACGTCCACGTCGGGCGCCTCGTCGAGCTCGACGTCGCCGAGGAGTCCCAGCTGCGGCCGCTGTGCGAGAAGCTCCTCGCCAACCCGCTCGTCGAGGACTACGAGATCGAGCTGCTCCGCTGAGTCGGAAGCGCCAACCTCGCAATGGCAGCGCATGCGCATGCTAAGGTGTGCATGTAGCTATGCTCACCCGCAGGACCCAACTACTGCTCGACGACGAGCTGCACGAGCGCCTACGCCGGCTCGCGGAGGAGCGCGGCATCTCCCTTGGGGCTTTGATCCGCGAGGCGATCGACGAGAAGCTAGCCCAGGGGACACGGGATGCACGCGCCGAAGCGGCCCAGCGGCTGCTCGCCGCCGAGCCGATGCCCGTCGAGGACTGGTCGGAGATGAAGCGCCAGATGATCGAGGGCAGGTACGCCGCACCCGTGAGGTCTCACGCCGTCCGCGACGAGGAACTCTAATCCACGGGTGCGTCGCTTCCTGTTCGACACCAGCGTCTTCCTCTATGCGGTGGGAAGCGAGCACGAGTACCGCGAGCCATGTCGCGCGATCATCTCCGCGCAGGGCGAGGGCGAGCTTGCGGGGGAAGCCAGCGTGGAGCTGATCCACGAGTTCGCCTACGTTCGCTCCAGCCGCTCGACCGAACGGCGCGCGGCTGCTCGGTCAGCCCTCGACGTGACCGAGATCTGCCCGTTGCACGAGGTGACGCAGACCGATGTCGAGCGCGCCCTCGAGCTCTGGTGCGAGCACGAGCGTCTCGACATGCGCGACGCGATCTTCGCCGCGCAGGCGCTAAACCGGGGCATCGACGCGATCCTGAGCCCGGACCGCGACTTCGACGGAATCGAGGGGCTGCACCGAATCGATCCGGGCGACGCCGATGCGGTCGCCTCGCTCGAGGCGCGATGAAGTTCGGCGTTCTCCAGTTCCCCGGATCGTGCGACGAGGTCGACGCGCTGGAGGCGGTCCGCATGGTCGGCGACGCCGAGCTGATCTGGCACCGCGACCGCGACCTGCAGGGGGCCGACGCGATCGTCGTGCCGGGCGGCTTCTCCTATGGCGACTACCTGCGCGCCGGGGCGATCGCGCGCTTCTCGCCGGCGATGGAGTCGGTGATCGAGTTCGCCCGCGAAGGCGGGCTCGTGCTCGGCATCTGCAACGGCTTCCAGGTCCTCTGCGAGGCGCGGTTGCTGCCCGGCGCCCTGCTGCCGAACGTCAACCTGCGCTTCACCTCCCGGCAGGTCGACGTCGAGGTGCTGAACAGCGGCGGCTCGTTCACCCGCGCGTGCGCGCTCGGCGAAACGCTCAGCATCCCGGCCAAGCACTCGTGGGGGCGCTGGTACGCCGACGAGCGGACGCTCGCCGAGATGGACGAGCAGGGCCAGTTCGTCCTGCGCTACGGCCCCGGCCAGAACTTCAACGGCTCGCTGCACGACATCGCCGGCGTCTGCAACGCGGAGGGCAACGTGATGGGCCTGATGCCCCATCCCGAGCACGCCGTTGACGAGCTGATCGGAGGCTCCGCCGACGGGCTGAAGCTGTTCGAGTCGATGCGGATGACGGTGGAGGCCCTCGTTGCCTGACAGCGCAACCCTGCCGACGCTCGAGGACGCGATCTCGCTCGGGCTGACCGAGGGCGAGTACGAGCTGATCTGCGAGAAGCAGGGCGGGCCGCCCAACCAGGTCGAGCTGGCGATGTACTCGCTGCTGTGGAGCGAGCACTGCGCCTACAAGCACTCCAAGAAGCTGCTGCGGACGCTGCCGACGGAAGGGCCCCACGTCGTGATGGGCCCGGGCGAGAACGCCGGAGCGGTAGACGTCGGGAACGGTCTCGTCTGCGCCTTCAAGGTCGAGTCCCACAACCACCCGAGCGCGGTCGAGCCGTTCCAGGGCGCGGCCACCGGCGTGGGTGGCATCCTGCGCGACATCTTCGCGATCGGTGCGCGGCCGATCGCCGTGCTCGACTCGCTGCGCTTCGGGGAGCCGGGCGAGAGCGCCCGCTCCCGCTACCTGCTCGACGGCGCCGTCTCGGGCATCGGCCACTACGGCAACTCGATCGGCGTCCCGACGGTCGGCGGAGAGGTCTACTTCGAGGGACCGTATGAGCAGAACTGCCTCGTCAACGCGATGGCGCTCGGCCTCGCCCCGCGCGAGCAGCTCGTCCGCAGCGCCGCCGCCGGCCCCGGCAACGTCGTGATCCTGTTCGGCGCCTCGACCGGGCGGGACGGGATCGGGGGCGCCTCGGTGCTCGCCTCGGCCGAGCTCGGCGAGGACGACGACAAGCGGCCCACCGTCCAGGTCGGCGACCCCTTCGAGGAGAGCAAGCTGCTCGAGTGCTCGCTCGAGCTGCTCGAGCTCGGCCTGCTCGTCGCGCTGCAGGACCTCGGCGCCGCCGGCCTCACCTCCTCGGCGTCGGAGATGGCCTCCAAAGGCGAGGTGGGGATCGACATCGACATCGCCGCGGTGCCGCTGCGGGAGGCCGACATGGAGCCGTTCGAGGTGATGGTCTCCGAGTCCCAGGAGCGGATGCTCTGCGTCGTGGAGCCCCGCAACGTCGCGGCCGTGCTCGAGGTCTGCGAGAAGTGGGAGGTCGAGGGCGCGGCGATCGGCGCGGTCACCGACACGGGTCGGATGCGAGTCCTGCGCGACGGCGAGCCGCTCGGCGACATGCCGGTGCGGGCGCTGGTCGACGACTGCCCCCTCTACGACCTCGCCCCCGCCAAGCCCGCCGCGCCGCTCTACGCGCCGCCGGCGCAGGTGCTCGACCCGGCCGCGAGCCCCGGCGAGAGCCTGCTCGCGCTGCTTGCGAGCCCCAACATCGCCTCGCGGCGGCCGCTGTTCGAGCAGTACGACTCGATCGTCGGATCGCGGACCGTGCGCCGTCCCGAGCAGGCCGACGCGGCCGTGCTCGCGCTGCCGGACGGCGGCGCGCTGGCCGTCTCGATCGACTGCAACGGGCGCCGCGTCGCCGCCGACCCGCGCAACGGGACGATCGCGGCGGTGCTCGAGTGCGCCGCGAACCTCGCCTGCGTCGGCGCCGAGCCGCTCGGCACGACCAACAACCTCAACTTCGGCAACCCCGAGAAGCCCCACATAGCCTGGCAGCTGACCGAGGCGGTGGCCGGGCTCGGGGAGGCCTGCCGGGCGCTTCAGGCGCCGATCGTCGGCGGCAACGTCTCGCTCTACAACGAGGCCCCCGCGCCCGCCGGCCCGATCTACCCGACGCCCGTGATCGGCATGGTCGGGCGTCTCCCCGACGCCCACCGCGGCGGGAGGCTCGGCTTCCTCAACGAGGGCGACGCGGTGGCCCTCGTCGGGCCCTTCGCGCCCGCCCAGCCCGCCTCCGAGCTCGCGAAGCTGCGCGGCCAGGCGCTCCCTGACGGGCTGCCGCTGGTCGACCTCGGGGCCGCCGTGGCGGCGCTTGCGGCCGTCCGCGATGCCGTTCGGACGGGCGCGCTCTCGAGCGCCCACGACGTAGCCGAGGGCGGCGTCGCGGTGGCGCTCGCCGAGTGCGCGATCGCGGGCCGGCTCGGAGCGGACGTGCGCCTCGGCGACGGGTTCTGGGAGGCCCTCGGGCCGGCAGGGGAAGACGACGCGCCGAACTGGCCCGAGGGGAGCGCCGACGCGTCCCTGTTCGGCGAGGCGCCCGCGGGAATCCTGGTCAGCGGGCCCGAGGCGGGCCTGCGGCTCCTCGCCGAGCGGGCGCACGTGAGGCTGATCGGGCGCGTCGACGGCGACCGCCTGCGCGTCGAGGTCGACGGCCAGCCGCTGCTCGACGCGGCGGTCGAGGATCTCGCCGCCGCGCACGCCGGCGGCCTGAAGGACTACTTCGCATGAGCGTCAGGGGTTGCTAGCTTGTGAAGACGATGCGTGAGGGACCGCGCGACGAGTGCGGAGTGTTCGGCTTGTACGCGCCCGGGCACGAGGTGGCTCGTCTCTCCTACTTCGCCCTCTACGCCCTGCAGCACAGGGGGCAGGAGTCGGCGGGCATCGCCGCGGCCGACCGCGGCGGGCATATCGTCACGCGCCGGGAGCTCGGCCTCGTCAACCAGGTCTTCAGCGAGAACGACCTGCGCACGCTCGCCGGCGAGCTCGCGATCGGCCACGTCCGCTACTCGACGACCGGCTCGAACGCCTGGGAGAACTCACAGCCGGTGCAGCGCTCGGAGGGCACGAACGGCTCCCGCCGCGAGGTGGCGCTGGCCCACAACGGGAACCTGATCAACGCCCTGGAGCTGCACGAGGAGCTCAGCGCCCGCGGGGTCTCCTTCAGCTCGACCTCCGACTCGGAGATCATCGCCGCGATGATCGCGACCCACCCCGCCGGAGAGGTGGAGGAGGCGATCGCCGAGGTTCTGCCGCGCCTGCGGGGAGCGTTCTCGATCGTCGCGATGACGAAGGACCGAGTGGTCGCCTTCCGCGACCCCCACGGCCTGCGGCCGCTCGCGATCGGCGTGCTCGACGCGGCCGACGGGAACGGCCAGCACTACTGCGTCGCCAGCGAGTCCTGCGCCTTCGACATCATCGGCGCTCGCTACCTGCGCGACGTCGAGCCCGGCGAGGTCGTGACGCTCGGCCCGGACGGCCTGCAGAGCCGAATGGTCGCGGGCGGGCAGCGCCGAGCGTTCTGCGTCTTCGAGTACATCTACTTCGCCCGCCCGGACTCGCGCATGAGCGGTCAGGTCCTGCAGGTCGCCCGCGGGCGGATGGGGGAGATCCTGTGGCGCGAGGCGCCCGTCGAGGCGGACCTCGTGATCGCCGTGCCGGATTCCGGCAACGCGGCCGCCCGGGGCCTGGCGCGCGCCGCGGGCCTGCCCCAGGACGACGGCTTCGTCAAGAACCGCTACGTCGCCCGCACCTTCATCCAGCCCGGCCAGGAGCTGCGCAAGCACGGCCTGCGGCTGAAGTTCAACCCGCTGCCCGAGATCATCGAAGGCAAGCGCCTGGTCGTCGTCGACGACTCGATCGTGCGCGGCAACACGACCCGGCAGATCGTCCAGATGCTGCGCGACTCGGGCGCCGCGGAGGTGCACATGCGGATCTCCGCGCCGCCGATCAAGCACCCGTGCCACTACGGCATCGACATGTCCACGCGCGAGGAGATGATCGCCCACAACCGTACGACCGAGGAGGTCGCCGCGGAGCTCGGCTGCGACTCGCTCCACTACCTCTCGATGGAGGGCGTCTACGAGGCCGTCCAGGCAGGCGCCGACGGCGCCGCCTCGCACTGCGACGCGTGCTTCACCGGGCGCTACCCGCTCGCGGGGACCGACGAGGCGGGCGGCAAGTACGCGCTCGAGGACGGCGAGGGCGAGATCGTCGACCCCGAGCCGACGCTGCTCAGCGGCGTCTGAGCGCAGCCGGCGCCGGCTGACGGCGCGGAGATCGGGCGCCGCTAGGCGCGCTTGCGGGGCGCGCTCGCCGAGAAGGCGCTCGAGCCGTCGCAGCCCTGGACCTGCAGGTATTCCGAGCGCACGGTGCCGGTCGCGCGCCTGCCGTTGAATCGACCCTTCACGTAGCCCTTGGCGACGGTCCCGCTGGTGAACAGCCCGTCATACGTGATCGTGGCGGTGAAGGCGCCGCGCGCCGAGATGCGCGCGGGGATCGTGTGCTGGATCAGCACGTGGCCGGGCGTGGCGCAGTAGGTGGGAAGGATCGGCAGCGAGAAGGTGACGGTCCTCCCGCTGCGCGCCACCTTCAGCGTCAGCGCCGAGCTCGCGTGCGATGTCGTGCCTTCGTAGCGGGCGCCGGCAAGCGGCTTGGCCGGCCGCGACGCGCCCCAGGCGGGTGCGGCGACGGCAAGGGCCGCGAAGAGCGCGACGGCGATGCGTACGGACCTCACGGCTCGCACGCTAGCGCCTGGACCGCCCGCCGCGTCGCACCCGGCCGGCTCACGGGCGCCGCGGGGCCGCCGCGGGGCCGCCGCGCGGGCGCCGGACGGGTGCCGGGTGGGCGCGCTCGGCTCGTGCTAGCCGAAGTGGTCCTCCCGCGCCGCGGAGGCGTCGCTGTAGCGGTTGTTGTAGGGCCGGCGGGCGATCAGCCCTCCCTCGCCCTGGCGACGGAACGCGGCGCCGAGACCGAGGGTCAAGAAGATCGTGATGAGGATTCCGAGAAGCATGGGTCCTTCCTTGTTGTTGCTGTGGCGTGACCAGCAGCAGCCCCCTGCTCCTCGACTCATTAACGGACGGTCGGTCCCGCGGCTCTGTGAGCTTGCGCACACCTATACCCCTGCGCCAAGGGACGAGCTAAGAGCGCTTCCTCGTGTAGGTCGGCCAGCCACTCGGGAATACCCTCCGGCAGACGCGAACCGCGAGTTGGTCTTGACAGCGGTGTATGCCGTCGAGGAAGTCGCGCATTTCGTCTGGGTGTTGTCGCTCTAGCGAGTCGAACATCCGAACAGCCTCCTTGAGGGCGTCCATGACTTCCCCCTCCGTGTCCGTCAGACCGTCCTCACGCGTGATCTTCATCGTGCTGCTCCTCTGAGTCCTCGTCCGGCTCGGGCTTGCTGACCTTCCGTAGCGCGGCCATCACGTCCTCGCGCTCGGGGACCGGGACTCGAACCCCGGACTTGGGCAGCCGCTCGGTTGGCTTCTGCTGCTGATCGGGCTCGTCAGGCATCTCATCGGGAGTCTAGGACTCCAAGATCGGCGGATCTAGATTGGCTTCCATAAGCGGAAAGAGCCGGTATTTGCAAGAACATTGGCAGTCTGCCGGTAGGAGTGCCAACATCGAATGCGAAGGTAACGACGACTCAGAAAGGAGGTGGAGCCCAATGAGTACATCCAAAAAGGATGCGTCCAAAGCAGGGAAACTGCTCAACGACCCAAAGGTGCCAAAAGGCATCAAATCGGTCGCTGGCAGTGACCTGTCTCAAACCAAAGGCAGTAAGAAGAAGTAGTTCGTAGTGCCTGCGGAGGGGTCGAGTGTCCGCTCGGCCTCTCCGCTCGTTCTTTAGTGATTCTGACCTGCGGGCGCAAACCCTACATCCGAAGCGGACGGATTGACGGGTAGCACCTTGCAGACTACGACTATCCGCGAAGTCAAGTAGGTGTGGTCGAGCCCGCCACGTAACGGGGACTAATAGACTGAATGACACCTAATTCTCAAGCCATTTGGACGAGCGGCACAGCCGGAGGCCCCGCGATGATGGCCCGATGCGTCGAGCCAGCCGTGAGCTATGGGAGATCTTCGGCATCTGGTGGCTCCTCATCCCCGGAGGGGTTGTGGCGGCAATCGGCACGATCCAACTTGTCGAGGGCATCCCTCACAAGCCGTTCTGGTTCTGGACGACATGGGTCATGACGACCTTTGCGATCGCGGGGTTCATCCGCTCGATTCGAGTGGGAAAAGAACGAGACGCCGCACGGGCCGCACTCGCCGACGAGGACGCCAACCTCAAGGTATGGCTGGGACGGCAAATCGATGAACTACGAGGACTTCAAACCACACTCGAAGCGGCGCTCGATGTCGAGCCATTCGACTACGAGAGAGCACGACCGATTCACGAATACTTCTGGCAGATCCACGCTGGCGTTGACCGGAAGCTGCACACCAGCGCCTCCGAGTGGGTGGATTACTTCAACGAGGGCCAGATTTCGACCACCGCCGGTCTGTTCTATCCACAGGCCGACCTACTCAGGAGCCAGTTCGTGCCAGCGATCGAATCAACGATCGACCGGATAGCCCATATCCAGGCTCGGCTCTAACGTCGTCCTTGGTGCGGGGGTATAGGTGTGAGCTTGCGCACACCCGGGCGCGGTCTTGCAGCCGGGCCCGGGTATCGTCCGGCCCCTTGGCCGAGCCGCTCCCCATCGCCGTGCTCGTGTCGGGCACCGGCACGAACCTGCAGGCGCTGCTGGACAGCGTCCACGGGCACGAGGCCGAGATCGTCGCGGTCGCGTCGAGCAGCGCCGCCGCCCCCGCGCTCGAGCGTGCCCGTGAGCGTGAGGTGCCGGCCCGCGCGTTCCCGCGCGGGGACTACCCCGACCGTGCGACGCGCGATGCGGAGCTGGCGTCCTGGGTGCTCGAGCGTGGCGCCAGGCTCGTCGTCCTGGCGGGCTACATGGAGCTGCTCGGCGACGCCTTCCTCGAACGCTTCCCCGAGGCGGTCATCAACGTCCACCCGTCGCTGCTCCCCGCCTTCCCGGGCCTGCACGCGATCGAGCAGGCGCTCGACTACGGGGTCAAGGTCTTCGGGGTGACGGTCCACCTCGTCGACGGCGGCGTCGACACGGGCCCCGTGATCCTGCAGGGCTCGGTCGTGCTGGAGGAGCCGGGCGGCCCCGAGGACGTGCTGGCCGCGCTGCGCCCGCTCGAGCACGAGCTGCTGCCGCGGGCGGTGCGCCTGTTCGCCGCGGGAGCGCTGAGGCCCGACCCTGCGAACCCCCGCCGGATCGCGATCGGGCACCCCGAGGGATAGGCTCCAAGGCAATGGCCTCCGAGGGCGATCTGATGACCGAGCGGGCGGGCGGCGTGGAGAAGGCGAGCCCCGGTGAGGTGCGCATTCGCCGCGCGCTGCTGTCGGTCTCCGACAAGCGCGGGCTGGTTGAGCTGGCGCGGGGGCTGCGCGAGCTCGACGTCGAGCTCGTCTCCACGGGGGGGACCGCGCGCGAGCTCGCCGAGGCCGGCATCGAGGCCCGGCCGATCGAGGACTTCACGGGCTTCCCGGAGATCATGGACGGACGCGTCAAGACGCTGCACCCGCGCCTCTACGCGGGGCTGCTGGCGCGCCGCGACGACCCGGGCCACCTGCGGGCAGCCGAGGAGCAGGGGATCGAGCAGGTCGACCTCGTCTGCGTGAACCTGTACCCGTTCGAGCAGACGATCGCCCGCGTCGAGGCGACCGAGGCCGAGGCGATCGAGAACATCGACATCGGCGGCCCGACGATGATCCGCGCGGCGGCGAAGAACAGCGACTTCGCGGCCGTGCTCACCGACCCGGCCGACTACGAGACGGTGCTCGCCGAGCTGAGCGAGACGGGCGGGCGCCTGTCCCTGCAGACGCGGCGCCGTCTCGCCGCGCGCGCGTTCGCGACGACCGCGCGCTACGACGCGGCGATCTCGACCTGGTTCGCACGCGAGCAGCAGGACCTGCCCGACTCCTTCACGGAGGCGTTCGAGAAGGTCGCCGACCTGCGCTACGGCGAGAACCCCCACCAGCAGGCGGCCTTCTACGCGCGCGTAGGCGCGCCCACGCACCTGCTCGCGGGAGTCAACCAGCTGCACGGCAAGGAGCTCTCGTTCAACAACCTGCTCGACCTCGCCTCCGCCCGCGAGCTGGTCGAGGAGTTCGACAGCCCTGCGTGCGCGATCGTCAAGCACAACAACCCCTGCGGCTGCGCGATCGGGGAGACCGTCCAGGCCGCCTACGAGCGGGCTTTCGCCTGCGATCCCCAGAGCGCCTACGGAGGCGTGATCGCGGTCAACCGGCGCGTCGACGAGGCCTGCGCGGAACAGCTCGGCAAGCAGTTCATCGAGGTGCTGCTCGCACCCGGCTTCGAGCCCGCCGCGCTCGAGCTGCTGCAGGCCAAGAAGAACGTCCGCCTGCTCGAGCTGCCCCGCTGGCCCGCGCCCGGCACCGAGCCCGAAGGCAAGCCGGTGCTCGGCGGGCGCCTCGTGCAGGACCGCGACACCGTGACGGAGACGCGTCAGGACATGCGCACGATCTCCGCCCGGCAGCCGACCGATCAGGAGTGGACGGACATGCTGTTCGCCTGGACCGTCTGCCGCCACGTGCGCTCGAACGCGATCGTCCTCGCCCGTGACGGCGCGACGGTCGGGATCGGGGCGGGCCAGATGAGCCGCGTCGACGCGGTTCGGATCGCGGTCGAGAAGGCGCAGGACGCACAGCCCGCCCTGCTCGCGGGCGCCGCCCTTGCCTCCGATGCGTTCTTCCCCTTCGCCGACGGTCCCGAGCTGGCGATGAGGGCCGGCGTCGGCGCGATCATCCAGCCCGGCGGCTCGGTCCGCGACGAGGACGTCGTGGCGGCGGTTGACGCGGCCGGCGCGACGATGGTCGCGACCGACCGGCGCCACTTCCGCCACTGAGCCTCCTCGCGGCGTCGCGCCGGTGAAGGCACGCCGCGACCCGCCCCGAGGGGCCGTCCGATCGCCTGCTCAGCCGGAGGGCGCTAAGCTGCCGCGCTGCCGTAGCGGACGGCGGCCCGGGCCCGTGCCTTCGCGGCCTCGGCCTCGCGGTCTTTCGGCGGCGCGTTGGTGACGAGGTGCCCGAGCAGGTGACGCGAGACCGCGGCGACCTCCTCGACAGCGTTCTCGAACGCCTCGGCGTTCGCCGCCGAGGGCTTCGTGAAGCCGCTGATCTTGCGGACGTACTGAAGCGCGGCGGCGCGGACCTCGTCGTCGGTCGCGGCGGGCTCGAAGTTGTAGAGGGTGCGGATGTTTCGACACATGCCCCGATCGTAGCGCCGGTCCGGCCTGGCGGTGACGGGCGCGCTGCGGCTAGCCGGGGTTGACGGCCGCGGCGATCCAGACCGAGCCACGCCCCACGATCGAGCCGTCGGGCTGCTGCCACTTGGCGTAGTGCTCCCTGAGGGCGTCAGCGATCTCGGGGCGGCGGCTCTCGCCGTACTCGCCGTTGAGGCGGACCAGCTCGGCGCCGGGCCCGAGCGCGAGCCCCACGTCGAGCGCTTCGTCCATGTCGACCCCCATGAAGAAGTCGAGGTCCCGTTGGTGCAGCTCGATCTCCTCGAACCCGGCGGCCTCGAGGATCCCGCGCAGGGTCTCAGGATTGCCCATTGAGAACGGTCCCGGCCCGCAGGTGTCGGCCTCGTACTCGTCCGGGTGGGAGAGGAAGCGCTCGACGACCTGCTCGGTCTCGGCCATGAACGGGTTGTCGACCTTGCGCCGCCAGCACGCCTTCGCGAGCCGGCCGCCGGGGCGCAGCGACGCGCGAATCGCGCGCATCGCCGGGACGGGCGCGGCGAAGAACTGCGTCCCCATGCGCGAGAAGGCGTAGTCGTGCACCGGCTCCCACTCCGCGATCTGCGCGTCCGCCGTCTCGAAGGCGATGTTCTGGACGCCTGCTTCGTGCGCCTCCCGGCGCGCGTCCTCGACGAACCGCGGCGAGGAGTCGAAGCCGAGCACGAAGCCGTTGGGCCCGACGAGCTCCGCCAGGCGCTGAGTCGTCTCGCCGAAGCCGCACCCGATGTCGATGCACCGGCCGCCCTCCGGGGGCGGGTACAGCTCGAACGCCTCCTCGGAGACGCCCTCCAGCGCGCCGACGAAGACCGCGCGGTTCGTCTTCCAGCGCTCGTACAGAACGGTGTCCCACGCACGCACCGCTTCCTCGTTCGCCGGTGCGACTGTGCTCGCGCGCTGCGCCTCTGTCATCGGAACCCCCCTTGGAGCCAACGGTTTACACGCTCGCGGCCTGTCGCCCCCAGCGTACATCACGGAATCCGGCAAAGAGCTGTTACGATATATCGCGATGCACTCAAGATAGTTCACGATAGGAGATAGCAATGCACAGGCATTCACCACACACGGAGGGCGGAGGACCACAGCACCGCCACCGCCGCCACGGCTTCGGCCCGGGCGGACACCCCTTCTTCGCCGAGTTCGGCGGCGGCCTCGGCGGCGGGCGGGGACCGCGCGGGCGCGGCCGCAAGGCGCGCCGCGGCGACATCCGCACGGCGGCGCTGCTGCTGCTGGCGGAGGAGCCGCGCAACGGCTACCAGATCATGCAGGAGGTTCAGGAGCGCAGCGACGGCGCCTGGAGCCCGAGCCCCGGCTCGGTCTACCCGGCGCTCGCGCAGCTCGAGGACGAGGGCCTCATCAAGACCGAGGAGCGCGAGGGCCGCAAGGCCTATGCCCTGACCGACGCGGGCCGCGAGGCGGTCGAGCAGCGGGACGCCTCGCGCCCTGCTCCCTGGGAGCAGATGAGCGAGGAGTTCAGCGACGGGGCTCGCGAGCTCGGCAAGCTGATGCGCGAGGTGGCGTTCGCCTTCGCCCAGGTGATGCGGACCGGGAGCGAGGACCAGGTCGCCCGGGCCCGCGAGGTGCTCGCGACCGCTCGTCGCGACCTCTACCGGATCCTCGCCGACGGCGAGCAGGGCGACGCTACGGTGGGCGAGGAGTCCTAGCCCCCGATGCCCGAGCCCGTTCCCGCAGTCACAGTCCTCGACCTCGTCAAGAGCTACGGCGAGGTCGAGGCCGTGCGGGGGATCGACTTCGAGGTCGGCGCGGGCGAGACGTTCGGCTTCCTCGGGCCCAACGGGGCGGGCAAGTCGACGACGATCAACATGCTCTGCACGCTCGTGCGCCCGAGCGGCGGGCAGGCCCGGGTCGCCGGGCACGACGTCGTCACCGAACGCGACGAGGTGCGGCGCAACATCGGCCTCGTCTTTCAGGACACGACGCTCGACGGCTACCTGACGGCCGAGCAGAACCTGCGGCTGCACGCCGAGCTCTACGGCGTGCCGCGGGAGTCGGTCGAGCCGCGGATGGAACAGGTGATGGAGATGGTGGGGCTGTGGGAGCGTCGCGACAGCCTCGTCTCGACCTTCTCCGGCGGCATGAAGCGGCGCCTGGAGATCGCGCGCGGGCTCTTGCATTCGCCGCGGGTGCTGTTCCTCGACGAGCCGACCGTGGGCCTCGACCCGCAGACGCGCAGCTCGATCTGGAGCTACATCCGTGAGCTGAAGGCCAACGAGGACATCACGATCTTCCTCACCACTCACTACATGGACGAGGCCGAGTACTGCGACCGCATCGCGATCATGGACCGGGGCAAGATCATCGTGCTCGACACGCCCGAGGCGCTGAAGGCGAGCGTCGGACAGGACCGCGTGCAGATCCAGACCGACGACGACGAGGAGGCGATCGCGGCGCTGCGAGACGTCTTCGAGATCGAGGCGAAGGTCGTCGAGGGGATGGTCACGTTCGGGGTCCCCGAGGGCGAGCACTTCGTGCCGCGGCTGTTCGCCGAGCTCGGCCGGCCGATCCGCTCGGTCAACGTGTCGCGGCCGTCGCTCGATGACGTGTTCATGTCCTACACCGGCACGACGATCCGCGACGCCGAGTCCGGCGGCGCCGATCAGCGGCGCAAAGCGGCAAGGATGATGAGCCGGTGAGCGCGAGCCCGGCGGACGCCGTGACGGCAGGCGGCGACGGGCGCGCGCCGCAGGGCGGGCGTCGACCCGTCGCCGTGCGGGTGCCGACCCGCAGCGCGCGCGGCGAGCTGCGCGCGATCAAGGTCGTCTGGAAGCGCGAGCTGATCCGCTTCGGCCGCGACCGGCTGCGCATCCTGACCTCGCTGATCCAGCCCTTCCTGTTCCTGTTCGTGCTCGGCACGGGGCTCTCGAAGATCGCCTCCGCCGGAACTCACGGCGTCAACCTGAAAACCTTCGTCTACCCCGGCGTGCTCTGCATGGCCGTCATGTTCACGGCGATGTTCTCCGCCGCCTCGCTGGTCTGGGACCGGGAGTTCGGGTTCCTGCGCGAGATGATGGTCGCGCCCGTCAGGCGCAGCTCGCTCGTGCTCGGCAAGTGCCTCGGCGGCGCCACGGTCGCGGGCTTCCAGGGCGTGATCGTGCTGTGCCTCGCGGGCCTGGTCGGCGTCCCCTACGACTTCGGCCTGATCGTCGCGGTGTTCGCGATCCAGCTGCTGCTCGCGTTCACGATCACGGCGTTCGGCGTGATGGTCGCCGCCCGGGTCGCCCAGATGCAGTCGTTCATGGCGCTGATGCAGATGGCGATCATGCCGATGTACTTCCTCTCCGGCGCCCTGTTCCCGGTCGCGGGCCTCCCGCAGTGGCTGACGATCCTCAACCGCATCGACCCGCTCACCTACGCGGTCGACCCGATCCGGCGCGTCGTCTTCTCCCACCTGAGCATCTCCGCAGCGGCGCGGCGGACGCTCGACCCGGGCGTGACGTGGTGGGGCTGGCACGTTCCCGGCGCCCTGGAGGCGGGCGTCGTCGCGCTGCTCGGCGCGGTCATGCTCGCGGTGGCGGTCTTCCAGTTCAGCCGCGCGGAGTAGCGCTCGGCTCGGCCAGCGCGTTCGCCGCGACGCCGAGGATCGGGTCCATCGTCTCCGCGTCGGGCGAGGACTCGGCGATCTCCACGCTCTCGCGCAGCGTGTCCATGTCGGACAGCGCCTGCCTTTCGGTCAGCGGCTGGAGCAGGCCGCGCAGGTAGAGCATCGGTCCGACCCAGCGCGGCGCCCACACGCGCGCCGAGCGCTTGGCGACGCCGCGCTCGATCGCGTCGATCGCGATCGACAGCGGGGCGGGCTGGGCCATGAAGCGGGGCAGCCGGTCTTTGACGTCCCGGGCGGAGGAGGTCTCGAAGCCGGCTTTGACGAGGTCGGTGTCGAGAAAGCCGAAGTAGGCACAGCCGACCCCGACGCCATGCGGAGCGAGCTCGAGGCGCAGCGCGTCGCTCATCGCCTCGACGCCCGCCTTCGCGGTCGTGTACGGGCCCATCATCGGCGCGTGCGTGATCGCCGAGAGCGAGGAGATGTTGAGGAGGTAGCCGCGGCTGCGGCGGAGCTCGCCGACGACGGCGCGATCGGTCCGCCACACGCCGAGCAGGTTCACCGCGAGCGTCCGCTCGACCTGCTCCACGGGGGCCGTCGAGAGCGTGCCCGTGAAGGAGATGCCGGCGTTCGCGACGGCCACGTCGATCCCGCCGAAGCGCTCGACCGTCTGGGCGACGCAGCCTTCGAGCGCCGCCAGGTCGGTGACGTCCGCCTCGAGGACGATCGCGCGCTCGCCGAGCCGGGCGGCGTTCTCTCGCATCCGCTCGGGCTCGAGGCCCACCAACGCGACGTTCGCGCCGCGCGCGTACAGGCGCTCGACGGTGGCCGCTCCGATCCCCCTCGCCGCCCCCGTGACGAACGCCGTCTTGCCCTGCAGGTTCAGGCCGCTCATGCGTGCGGAAGTCTACGGATCGGGGCTTCGTCGCGGTCGTCCGCGGCGGGGTCCGCTCGTGTACTGTCGCGATCATGCCCGAGCTCACACCCACCTCCTCCGCCCTCGAGCTGGCCGCCGCCCTGCGCCGCCGCGAGCTCTCCGCCGTAGAGCTGCTCGACGCCTGCCTCGCGGCGGTCGACGAGCGCAACCCGATCCTCAACGCGGTCACCTGGCGCAACGACGCCGAGGCCCGCGCGGCGGCCGCGGCCGCCGACCGCCGGCTCGACGAGCGCGCGGAGGACGCGCCGCCGTTCCTCGGCGTCCCGATCCCGATCAAGGATCTGACGCCGGTCGCCGGGTGGCCCGTGACGTTCGGCTCGCGGGGCGCGCCGGAGGGCCCGAGCGAGGAGAGCGAACTGGTCGTCGGGAAGCTCGTCGACGCGGGCTTCGTGCTGTGCGGGCGCACCAACACGCCCGAGTTCGGCGTGATCACCGCGGCTGAGAACCTGCGCTTCGGGCCAAGCCGCAACCCCTGGGACACGGAGCGGACGCCGGGCGGCTCGAGCGGCGGGGCCGCCGCGGCGGTCGCGGGCGGGATGTTCCCGGTCGCGCACGCGAACGACGGCGGCGGCTCGATTCGGATCC
Organism: Solirubrobacteraceae bacterium; assembly: GCA_035571915.1. Lineage (GTDB taxonomy): Bacteria > Actinomycetota > Thermoleophilia > Solirubrobacterales > Solirubrobacteraceae > Palsa-744. The sequence continues at coordinate 36,540 of DATNBM010000007.1, forward strand.
CCGCCTCCTACTGCGGTCTGGTCGGCTTCAAGCCGAGCCGGGGGCGCGTCCCGCGCCTGGCGCAGAGCTGGCTCGGGGCGGTCGTGGAGGGCGTCGTCTGCCGGACGGTCGCCGAGTCGGCGGTCGTGCTCGACGCGATCTCCGGGCCGGATCCACTCGCCTGGTACAACGCGCCGGTTCCCGAGCGCCCGTTCGCGAGCGAGGCCGAGTCCGCCTCCCCCGGAGCGCTGCGGATCGGACTGATGGCGCAGGCGCCGCTCGGGATCCCGACCGATCCCGAGTGCGTGGCGGCCGCACGCGCCGCCGCGGCGCTGCTCGAGGGGCTCGGCCATTCCGTCGAGGAGGTCGAGGTGCCGACGATCTCCGAAGAGATGGTGCCGCCGTTCATCGCCCTGACCCAGGGCGGGCTGGCCGACTACGAGGGCGTCGACTGGGCCGCGACCGAGCCCCACATCATCCACCAGCGCGGTCTCGCCGGCGAGACCGGCGCCTACGACTACGTGCTCGCGGCCAAGACGCTCGAGCTGCTGAGCCGTCGCGAGGTCGCGCGCTGGGGCCGCGACTTCGACGTGCTCCTCTCGCCGACCTCCGCGATCCTGCCGCCGAAGGCCGGCGCCACGATGGAGGCCCAGCACGCCACCCCGGACCAGCCCGTGCTGGACGTCGTCGCGAGCGTCTCGTTCACCGCCTTCGGCAACGTCACGGGGCTGCCCGGCGTCTCGCTTCCGGTCCACTGGACCGGCGAGGACGTCCCGGTCGGCGTGCAGCTGCTCGCCGGCCCGTGGCAGGACGGCCGGCTGCTGGCGCTGGCGGCGCAGCTGGAAGCGGCGAGCCCGTGGGCGGCCCGCCGCCCCGCGCTGCTCGCGGCCGCTTGAGCCGCTGACTAGCATGAGGGCATGACTTCTCGGACGCCCAACGTTTGCATCATCGGTGCGGGCGTGAGCGGCCTCACGGCCTGCAAGGCGCTCGACGACTTCGGCGTGCCGCACACGTGCTTCGAGGCCTCTGACGAGGTCGGCGGCAACTGGTACTTCCAGAACCCCAACGGGGTCTCCTCGGCCTACCGGTCGCTGCACATCGACATCTCCAAGCCGTCGATCTCCTTCCGCGACTTCCCGATGCCGGACCGCTACCCGGACTATCCCCACCACACCCACATCTTCGAGTGGCTGCGCGATTACGCCGACGCGTTCGACGTGCGCCGCAACATCCGCTTCAACACCAGGGTCGCCCGCGCCGAGCGCGGGCCGCGCGGCGGGTGGACGATCACGCTCGAGGACGGAAGCTCGCAGTCCTTCGACGCGCTGCTCGTCTGCAACGGCCACCACTGGGACGCGCGGATGCCGTCGTTCCCGGGCAGCTTCGACGGCCCGCAGATCCACTCCCACGACTACGTCGACCCGAGCAACCCGCTCGAGCTGAAGGGCAAGCGGGTGCTGGTCGTCGGGATCGGCAACAGCGCCGTCGACATCGTCTCCGAGCTGGGCCGCAAGACGGTCTGCGAGATGGTCTACCTCTCGACCCGCTCGGGCGCCTACGTCGTGCCCAAGTACCTGTTCGGCAAACCGGCCGACCAGATCGTGAAGGCCAACCCGCTCGTCCCGGCGAGGCTGCAGCGACGCATGGCGCGGCTGCTGCCGCGGATCTTCTCGGGACGGATGGAGGACTTCGGCCTGCCGACGCCCAACCACAACTTCCTCGACGCGCACCCGACCGTCTCCAGCGAGCTGCTGGGCCGGCTCGGGGCGGGCGACGCGCAGGCGAAGGGCGACGTCGCCGAGCTGCTCGGGGACTCCGTCCGCTTCGCCGACGGCAGCGTCGAGCTCCTCGACGCGATCATCTACGCGACCGGTTACAACGTCAGCTTCCCGTTCTTCGACGAGGACTTCATCAGCGCCCCGGACAACGTCCTGCCGCTCTACAAGCGGATGCTCAAACCGGGGATCGACGACCTCGCGTTCATCGGCCTCGGCCAGCCGATCCCGACGATCTTCCCGTTCTCGGAGCTTCAGTCGAAGCTCGCCGCGCGCTGGCTCAGCGGCGACTGGGCGCCGCCGCCGATCGAGCAGATGGAGCGCGAGATAGTCGATGACGAGGCCTTCCACACCGGCCACTTCGTCGCCAAGCCCCGCCACACGATGCAGCTCGAGTGGTACTCCTACAAGCGCGAGCTCGAACACCGCACGATCCCCGCCGGGCAGAAGCGGGCGCGGGAGGGCGCGCCGACCGGGCGCGAGACGGCGGGCCGCGCCGCGCAGGCCGACGCGGCGACGGTCGCTCAGCCGGCGGGCTCGGCGTGAGCGCCGTCGAGTTCCTGAGCTGCGGCGAGCGGATCGCCGGCGTCCACCTCGCTGGCGAGGGCGACGCCTTCGCCGACGATCGGGGTCGGCGCCCGTGCGTCGTGCTCGCGCACGGGTTCGCCGGCACCGTCGACTCGGGCCTGGAGCCCTACGCCGAGCGCTTCGCCGCGGCGGGCCTCGACGCGCTCGCCTTCGACTACCGGTACTTCGGCAACAGCGGCGGCGAGCCGCGCCAGCTCGTCTCGGTCGCCGCTCAGCTCGAGGACTACGCGGCGGCGATCGCCTTCGCGCGCGGGCTGTCGGGTGTCGATCCCGACCGGATCGCCCTCTGGGGGACCTCCTTCTCGGGCGGCCACGTGGTGGAGGTCGCCGTCGCGGACGGGCGGGTCGCGGCCGTCGTGTCGCAGTCGCCGGCGATGGACGGCCGCGTGACGATGCTCAACGCCCTCCGCTACGCGGGGCCGGCGGCGCTCGGGAAGATCACCCTCGCGGCGCTTCGCGACGAGCTCGCAGCGCGCCGCGGCCGACCGCCCGTGCTGCTGCCCGCGGTCGGCCCGCCCGGCACGCTCGCGGCGATGAGCACCCCCGACGCAGACCCTGGCTACAAGGCGATCGTCGGACCGACTTGGCGCAACGAGTTCGCCGCCCGCTTCGGCCTCACGGCGGCGCTCTACCGGCCCGGCCTGAAGGCCGACCGGCTGCCCTGCCCGATCCTGATCCAGATCGCCGACCGCGACTCGGTCGCTCCTCCGGCCGCGGCCCAGCAGGCGGCGTGGCTCGCGACGGGACGCGCCGAGGTGCGGACGTATCCGGTCGGCCACTTCGACGTGTATCGCGGCGCCGCGTTCGAGCGGAGCGTGGCCGACGAGCTTCACTTCCTCTCACGACACCTCGCGCCGGTCGCGGGGCCCATCCCGGCGCCCGCCCGATAAGGCGCGGCGGGCGCTCCTTCTGACTGTCGCGCGGCGACACTTTCCGGGGCCGGAGGGTGTGTCTTTCTGTCCCTCGGGGATAACTATTAACCGAAAAAGGAGACAGTTGACGGATGCTGCTCTGAAAGTCTTGACGCGGCGTTACGAGCGGGGTTAGGTTAGGCCGTCCAAGCGCTCCGGGGGAGCCCGCCACCCGGCTCACACCCGATGTCGCGACCGGTGCCTCCGGGCACGGTCTCGGGACCTGGGGCGACATCCAAGAAGGGGAGAGGGTAAACAGATGGGGAAAGCAACCCGCATCGCCGGTCTGGCTGCGCTGATGGTCGGCATGCTGATCCCGGCCGCCCAGGCGGCCGCCAAGCAGTACGTCGACCTCGGCGACTCATACGCCTCGGGCGTGGGCACCCGGGTGTTCTACGAAGAATCGGGCAGCTGCAAGCGCAGCCCTGAAGCCTACGGCCCGAAGATCGCCGCCGCGAAGGGCTACACGCTCAACTTCGAAGCGTGCAGCGGCGCCAAGACGACCGACGTCAACTCCAAACAGCTCGGCAACCTGAACAGCACGACGTCGCTCGTGACGGTCTCGATCGGCGGCAACGACGCGGGCTTCAGCAACGTGATCATCAACTGCGCGCTCTACTACTTCACCTGCGGCAGCGCGATCAACGAAGCGAATGAATACATCGCGAAAACGCTGCCCGGCGTGCTGAACACGACGTACAACAACATCCGCTCGCGGGCGACGACAGCGAAAATCGACGTCGTCGGTTACCCGCACCTGTTCACCGACACGGGGACGACGTGCAACGTGAACTTCCTCACCTCGTCCAATGAGAAGAAACTGAACGAAACGGGTGACAAACTCGACGCCGCGATCAAAGCTCAGGTCGAAGCCCACGGCTTCACCTTCGTCGACCCGCGGTCCGCGTTCAAAGCGCACGAGGTGTGTGCCTCTGAAGAGTGGTTGAACGGTCAGTCCAACCCGCTCGAAGAAAGCTACCACCCGAACGTCAAAGGCCAGGCGCAGCTCCGCAAAGAAGTCGAAGCGACGCCGCTGCCGTAGCGAAGCAGGTCCGGTCGGGCCGTCCGCGGGCTGTGACCCGCGGGCGGCCTCCGGTCGTTCTCTCTAGCTCAGGCGCCGGTACACGCCGACGACCGCGGCGCCGCCGAGCCCGATGTTGTGCTGCAGGCCGACCGCCGCGTCGGTCACCTGACGGGCGTCCGCGGTGCCGCGCAGCTGCCAGGTCAGCTCCGCGCACTGCGCGAGGCCGGTCGCGCCGAGCGGGTGGCCCTTCGAGATCAGGCCGCCGGAGGGGTTCACGACCGGGCCCTCGCCGCCGTAGGTGGTCGCTTCGGCGTCGACGAGCTTGTGGCCCTCGCCCTCGGCGGCGAAGCCGAGCGCCTCGTAGGTGATCAGCTCGTTGGCGCTGAAGCAGTCGTGAAGCTCGCAGACGTCGACCTGCCCCGCCTCGACGCCGGCCTCCGCGTAGGCGCGCTCGGCGGCCTGGCGCGACATGTCATATCCGACGCACTTGATCGCCGAGGAGTCCTCGAAGCTGCTCGTCATGTCGGTGCACATCGCCTGGCCGGCGAGCTCGATCGCGCGATCCCACAGGCCGTGCTCCTCGACGAAGCGCTCCGATGCGATCACCGCGGCGGCGCTGCCGTCGGAGGTCGGCGAGCACTGCAGCTTGGTCAGCGGCGCGTAGATCTCAGGCGCCTCCTCGATCTCCTTCAGGCTGTAGTCGGTCTGGAACTGGGCGTAGGGGTTGTTCACCGAGTGGTGGTGGTTCTTCCACCCGATCCATGCGTAGTGTCTGGGCTCGGAGCCGTGGCGCTCCATGTGCTCGCGCCCGGCGGCGCCGAACATCTGCGGCGCGGGCGGCGCGTCCTCCCACGGGCGCAGCGCGAGCAGCGTCTGGAAGTGGCGGTCCATCGGGTTCGTGCGGTCGGTGTACTTGGCCTGCAGCGAGCCCTTCTCCATCTTCTCGAAGCCGAGCGCGAGCGCGCACTCGGCGAGGCCGCCCTTCACCGCCTGGCGGGCGAGGTACAGGGCGCTCGAGCCGGTCGAGCAGTTGTTGTTGACGTTGACGACCGGCACGCCGGTCAGGCCGAGGCCGTAGATCGCGCGCTGCCCGCAGGTCGAGTCGCCGTAGCAGTAGCCGGCGAACGCCTGCTCGATCTCGCCGTAGTCGATCCCGGCGTCGGCCAGCGCCGCTTCGCCCGCCTCGCGCGCCCAGTCGGGGTAGTCGCCCTCCTTGGTCCCGGGCTTGGCGAACTTCGTCATGCCGACGCCGATCACGAACGTGCGGTTGCTCATCGGTCCCTCTTCTCCTCGGGTTGGGCGTTTGCGCTGCGGTCGAACATCTCCACGAGTCGCGCGCGGCAGTCGGGCCACTGGCGCCGGTTGCGCCCGCCGCCCGGGTGCAGCGTGTCGAGCAGCGCGAGGCCGCGCATCGTCGCGTGGGCCATCTCGATCAGCTGCCCGAAGCCGGGCTGCTCCGCGCGCTCGCCGAACAGCGTGCTCGACAGGCGCAGCGTCTGGCGATCGAGATCGCGCTCGACCGGCTCCAGGCGCTCGCGCAGGTCCGGGTCGGTGCGCGCGTGCGTCCAGAGGTCGAGCGCCGCCTGGTAGAGCGGGTTGGCATAGCCCGCCCACAAAAGGTCGAGCCCGGCGGCGAGGCGCTCGGGTCCCTCGGGAAGCTTCTCCGCGGCGGCCAGCAGGGCGGTCCCGCGCCGCTCGGCGAGGTGCTCCATCGCCGCCGCGAGGAGCGCCTGACGGGTCTGGAAGTGGTGCAGGTGGGCGCCGCGGGAGAGCCCGGCCCGCTCGCAGACGCGGCTCGTCGTCGTGTTCGCGTAGCCGTCCTCCACGAGGCAGGCGATCGTCGCGTCGAGCAGCGCCTCTCGGGTGGTCGCGCTGCGCTCCGCCTGGCTGCGGCGTTCGGGGCGTGGCTTGGCTGTCGTCCGCATCGCGATGATCCTAATCATATTTGCGTTCACGCATGAACGTTTGTGGTAGCGTCCCGCGCATCAACTTCAGACCTCGTCCGTCCCCGGGGAGAACCCGGGGCGGCGGGCGGGGGCGACCCTTCAGGAGGACGAGTGATGGCAGCCTCAGAGGCGCTGGTGTTCGACGCGATCCGAACGCCGCGGGGCAAGGGCAAGTTCAACGGATCGCTGCACGGCACCAAGCCCGTCGACCTCGTCGTGGGGCTGATGCACGAGACGCTCGTGCGCAACGAGAAACTCGACCCCTCGCGGGTCGACGACGTCGTGCTCGGCTGCGTCTCCCCGGTCGGCGACCAGGGCGCCGACATCGCCAAGACAGCCGCGATCAAGGCGGGCCTCCCCGACACCGTCGCGGGCGTCCAGGTCAACCGCTTCTGCGCCTCGGGCCTGGAGGCCGTCAACATCGCCGCCCAGAAGGTCGCCTCCGGCTGGGAGGACCTCGTCTTCGCCGGCGGCGTGGAGTCGATGTCGCGCGTCCCGATGGGCTCCGACGGCGGCGCCTGGGCGATGGACCCGGAGACCAACTACGACACCTCCTTCGTCCCCCAGGGCGTGAGCGCGGACCTGATCGCGACGATCGAGGAGTTCAGCCGCGAGGACGTCGACGCCTACGCCGTCCGTTCGCAGGAGCGTGCGTGGAACGCGCAGCAGGAGGGCCGCTTCGCCAACACGGTGATCCCGGTCAAGGACCTCAACGACAACGTCGTGCTCGACCACGACGAGTTCATCCGTCCCGGCACGACCGTCGAGACGCTCGGCGGACTGAAGCCGTCGTTCGCCGCGATGGGCGAGATGGGCGGCTTCGACGCGGTGGCGCTTCAGAAGTACCACTGGGTCGAGAAGATCGAGCACGTCCACACGCCCGGCAACTCCTCGGGCATCGTCGACGGCGCCTCACTGCTGACGATCGGCAACGAGAAGACCGGCGATGAGCTGGGCATGAAGCCGAAGGCCCGGATCCTCGCGACGGCGCTCTCGGGAGCCGACCCGACGATCATGCTGACCGGCCCCGCGCCGGCCAGCAAGAAGGCGCTCGCCAAGGCGGGCCTGAGCGTCGAGGACCTCGACCTGGTCGAGATCAACGAGGCCTTCGCGGCCGTCGTGCTGCGGTTCGTGCGCGACATGGGCCTCGACATGGAGAAAGTCAACGTCAACGGCGGCGCGATCGCGATGGGCCACCCGCTCGGCGCGACCGGGGGCATGATCCTCGGCACGCTGATCGAGGAGCTGCACCGCACCGGCGGCCGCTACGGCCTCGCGACGCTGTGCGTCGGCGGCGGCATGGGAATCGCGACCGTCGTGGAGGCGATCTAGATGGCAGAGAGCACAACGATCCGCTGGGAGCAGGACGAGGACGGCATCGTCGTCCTCACGCTGGACGACCCGAACCAGTCGGCCAACACGATGAACCGCGACTACGCGGAGTCGATGGCGGCGACGGTCGAGAGGCTCGAGGCCGAGAAGGACTCGATCGCGGGCGTCGTCATCACCTCCGCCAAGAAGACCTTCTTCGCCGGCGGGGACCTCAACGACCTGCGGGCGGCGAGCAAGGACGACGCCCCGCAGCTCGCCGAGATGGTGCGGGCCGGCAAGGCCCAGCTGCGCCGCCTGGAGACGCTCGGCAAGCCGGTCGTCGCGGCGATCAACGGCGCGGCGCTCGGCGGGGGCCTTGAGATCTGCCTGGCCTGCCACCACCGCGTGGCGCTCGACGACCCCAAGGTCAAGCTCGGCTTCCCCGAGGTCAAGCTCGGCCTGCTGCCCGGCGCCGGCGGCGTCGTGCGCTCGGTCCGCATGTTCGGCATCGTCGACGCGCTGATGCAGCTGCTGATGCAGGGCACCGAACACCGGCCCGCGAAGGCGAAGGAGATGGGCCTCGTCGACGAGCTCGTCGCCACGCGCGAGGAGCTCGTGCCCGCCGCGAAGGCGTGGATCAAGGCCCAGCCGAGCGACGAGCCGACGGTGCAGCCGTGGGACGTCAAGGGCTACAAGATCCCGGGCGGGACGCCGTCGAACCCGAAGCTGGCGCAGAACCTGCCGGCGTTCCCGGCGAACCTGCGCAAGCAGCTGAAGGGCGCGAACTACCCGGCGCCGCACCACATCATGTCGGCGGCCGTCGAGGGCGCCCAGGTCGACTTCGACACGGCGATCGAGATCGAGGGGCGCTACTTCGTCGACCTGCTCACCAGCCAGGTCGCCAAGAACATGATCCAGGCGTTCTTCTTCGACCTGCAGCGCGTCAACGGCGACCGCGACCGCCCCGAGGGCATCGAGCCCTTCCAGGCCAAGAAGGTCGTGGTGCTGGGCGCGGGCATGATGGGCGCCGCGATCGCGTACGTGTGCGCGAAAGCCGGCATCGAGGTCGTGCTCAAGGACGTCTCCCAGGAGGCGGCCGACCGCGGCAAGTCCTACTCGGAGGGTCTCACCGAGAAGGCCGTCTCGCGCGGGCGCTACACCCAGGAGCAGGCCGCGGAGCTGGTCGGGCGGATCACGCCGACCGACGACCCCGCCGCGGCGGCGGGCGCCGACCTCGTGATCGAGGCGGTCTTCGAGGACCCGGCGGTGAAGGCGCAGGTCTTCGCGGAGATCGAGCCGCACCTCGCCGACGGCGCGCTGCTCGGCTCGAACACCTCGACGCTGCCGATCACCGACCTCGCCGAGGGCGTCTCGCGGCCCGAGGCATTCATCGGCCTGCACTTCTTCTCACCCGTAGACAAGATGCCGCTGCTGGAGATCATCAAGGGCGAGAAGACCAACGAGGAGACGCTCTACCGGGCGCTCGATCTCGCCAGGCAGATCAAGAAGACGCCGATCGTCGTCAACGACTCGCGCGGGTTCTTCACCAGCCGCGTGATCGGGACGTTCATCAACGAGGGCGTCGGGATGCTGCTCGAGGGCGTCCCGGCGGCGTCGATCGAGCAGGCCTCCAACCAGGCCGGTTACCCGGCGCCGGTGCTGCAGCTCTCCGACGAGCTGAACCTCAACCTCGCCAGGAAGATCCGCGACGCGACCAAGGCCGCCGTCGAAGCCGAAGGTGGCGTCTGGGAGGACCGTCCGTCCTTCCAGATCGTCGACAAGATGCTCGACGCGGGCCGCGGCGGCAAGCTCGCGGGCGCCGGCTACTACGACTACGAGGACGGCAAGCGGGTCGGCCTGTGGAAGGGCCTGAAGGAGATGTTCCCCGAGACCGACGACCCCGCCTCGATCTCGCTGAAGGACCTCGAGGAGCGGATGCTGTTCATCGAGTCGATCGAGACGGTCAAGTGCCTCGACGAGGGCGTGATCGAGTCGGTCGCCGACGCCAACATCGGCTCGATCTTCGGCATCGGCTTCCCCGGCTGGACCGGCGGGGTGCTGCAGTACGTCAACGGTTACGAGGGAGGCGTGGCGGGCTTCGTCGCCCGCGCCCGCGAGCTCGCCGCCAAATACGGCGAGCGCTTCGAGCCTCCCGCCTCGCTCGTCGAGAAGGCCGAGCGCGGCGAGATCTACAGCGACGAGGAGGTCGCGGTCACGGCCTAGACTCCGCCGCATGGAGCCCGCGCGCAGCGAACTGCTCTCCGAGCTGTTCACGCACGGTCGCGCGCACGACGCCGAGCTCGCGGACCGTCATCAGCGGCTGCGCAACGTCGAGCCCGAGACGGCAGCGCTGATGGCGGTGCTCGTTCGCGCGCTCGCCGCCCGGCGGCTGCTCGAGCTGGGCACCTCGAACGGCTACTCGACGATCTGGCTCGGCGACGCCGCCGAGTCGCACGGTGGACGCGTGCTGAGCGTCGACCTCGACCCCGGCCGCGCCGAGCAGGCGCGCGAGAACATCGCGCGTGCGGGCCTCGGCGACGTCGTCGAGCTCCGTCTGCAGGACGCGGGCGAGGCGCTCGCCGGGCTCCCCGACGAAGGCGCGGACTTCATCTTCATGGACGCCGAACGGACCGAATACGTGTCCTATTGGGAGCACCTCCTGCGGGTGCTCGCCCGCCCCGGCCTGCTGGTCGTCGACAACGCGATCTCCCACGCCGAGGAGATGGCCGCGTTCCGCGCCTTGGCAGAGGGGGACGAGCGCGCCTCGGTCGCGCTCGTGTCGGTCGGCGCGGGCGTGCTCGTGATCTCTCGCGCCTGACCGCGCGCGGGCGAGGGAGCGAGCTGGGCCGGCGTGCCGAAAGCGCCTACGCCGTCACGGCCGGCGCCCGGCGAGCCTTCGCCCGCGCGGGCGCAGCGAGCTCCGGCGGGCCGGCGATCGTGCGGCCGCTCATCAGCGCGGCGAGCTTCTCGGCGGTGTCGTTCTCGGGCAGCGGGCTGTAGAGGATCAGGCGCTGTTCGAGCTTCTCGGCAGGGTGGAAGACGGCGTGTGAGAAGGACATCAGCCCGGCGACGGGATGGCGGAGGTCCTTGCGGCCCTCGCTGCGCGTGGAGACCTCGTGGCGCTCCCAGGCCTTCGCGAACTCGGGGCTCGACTTGCGCAGGGCGCGGATCAGCGACTCGAACTCGGGATCGCCGATGTGGCGGGCGCTGTCGGCCCGGAACTTGGCGACCATCGTGCGGGAGCTGTGCTCCCAGTCGACGAACATCTCGCGCCGCGCGGGGTCGGTGAACGTCTGCCAGGCGTGGTTGCGGGCGGCGCGGGGCAGCTCGCCGAAGTCTCCGAGCAGGGCGATCGCGGCGTCGTTCCAGGCCAGATAGTCCCAGCGGCGGCCGAGGACGTAGGCGGGGTTCGGCCCGAGGCCCTCGATCAGGCGCCGGAGCGTGGGGGAGATGCGCTCGGCCGGGCTCTTGCACGGCGGCGCGGCCTCACCGCGGCCGAGCAGGATCAGGTGCGTGCGCTCTGCCTGGTCGAGTCGCAGCGCCTGCGCGAGCGCCTCCAGAACCTCGACCGACGCCCGCACGTCGCGGCCCTGCTCCAGCCACGTGTACCAGGTCGATCCGACCCCGGCGAGCTGCGCGACCTCCTCGCGGCGCAGGCCCGGCGTCCGTCGCCGGCCCCCGCCGGGCAGGCCCACGTCGGCGGGCTGCAGCGCGGCGCGGCGCATGCGCAGGAAGTCCGCGAGCTCTTCGCGGCGGAGCTTGCCCGAAGCTGCTATCTCACGAAGCGGGCGGGCGCCGTCGTTCTTTGTGGTGAGCGGGATCGAGGCGGGCACTGGAACTACCAGTATAAAGCCTTCTCTACTACTTGGATAAGTCCTGCCTCACACTGTACCCATGAGCGCACAGGAGAGCACCCCCACCCCCCGCGTCGCGGCCAAGAAGGCGCTGCTGCTGATCGTCTGCCTGGCCCAGTTCATGGTGATCCTCGACATCTCGATCGTGAACGTCGCGCTGCCCTCTATCCACAGCGGCCTCGGCTTCTCGACGACCGGGCTGCAGTGGGTCGTCAACGCCTACACGCTGACCTTCGCCGGCTTCCTGATGCTCGGCGGGCGCTGCGCGGACCTGCTCGGCCGCCGCAACGTCTTCATCGCCGGCACGGCGCTGTTCTCGGTCTCCTCGCTGGCCTGCGCGCTGTCGGACTCGCAGACGATGCTGCTCGCGGCTCGCGCCCTGCAGGGCGTCGGCGGCGCGGTCCTCTCGCCGGCGACGCTGTCGATCGTGACGAGCTCCTTCGAGGCCGGCCCGGAGCGCAACAAGGCGGTCGGACTGTGGGGCGCGATGGGCGCGCTCGGCGGCTCCTCCGGGGCGCTGCTCGGGGGCGTCCTGACGCAGGGTCTCGGCTGGCCCGCGATCTTCGCGGTCAACGTCCCGCTCGGCGTCGTCGTGATCGTGTGGGGCCTGCGGCTGATCTCGGGCGAGCGCGAGCGCGGCGCGACCCGCAACTTCGACGTCAGCGGCGCTGTCCTGATCACGGCGAGTCTCGTCGCGCTGACGTACGGCATCGTCCGCACCGACACGCTCGGATGGGGCTCGGCCGGCGTGCTCGGGCCGCTCGCCGCGGGCGTCGCGCTGCTCGGCCTGTTCGGGCTCGTGGAGGCGCGCCTTGCGACGGCGCCGCTGATCCCGCTCTCGATCCTGCGCTTCCGTCAGCTGCGCATCTCGAACATCGTCGTGACGCTGCTCTACACGGCCTTCTTCCCGGTCTGGTTCTTCCTCACCCTCTACCTTCAGGAAGTCCTCCACTACGACGCGATCGAGACCGGGCTGTTCTTCCTGCCGATGACGGGCTCGATCTTCGTCGCCTCGACGCTCGCGTCGAAAGTCGTCGCTCGCTTCGGGCCCCGCAACGTGATCACGGCCGGCATGACCGTCGCGACCGTCGGGATGCTGCTGCTGATCGGCGTCGCCCCGGGCGGGAGCTACTTCGGCGACGTGCTCCCCGGGGCGCTGCTGGCGTCGCTGGGCATGGGCTTCTCGCTCGTGCCCGCGACGATCGTCGCGATGCAGTGCCTGCCCCCGGCGCAGAGCGGGATCGGCTCGGGCCTGCTCAACACCTCGCGCCTGATGGGCGGCGCCCTCGGCCTTGCGATCCTCTCCACGATCGCCGACGCCCGGACGCGCGCGGATCACTCCCAGGGCTTCGCCCACGCCCTCACCAACGGCTTCGACCTCGCCTTCCTGGTCGGCGCGGGCTTCGCGCTGCTTGGGGCGGTGGTCGCGGGGGTGTGGCTGCGCAACCCGGCTGCGCGACCCGAGGGCGAGGTGGTCGAGGTCTCGCCCGAGACGCTCGCCGAGATCGAGGAGAGCGAGGCGCTGGCCGCCTAGCTGCAGCTCCTCTAGCGGCCGGTAGAGCCGAAGCCGGCGGTGCCGCGGGCGGTCTCGCCCAGCCCCTCGGCGGCGAGCGTCAGCGCGACCGGTCCGGGCGAGAGCACGAGCAGCTGGGCGATGCGGTCGCCCGGCTCGATCGCGAAGGTCTCGGTGGGGTCGGTGTTGAGCAGCACGACCTTCACCTCTCCGCGGTAGCCCGGATCGATCAGGCCGGGCGCGTTCAGGACGGTGATGCCGTGCCGGGTGGCGAGGCCCGAGCGCGGCAGGACGAGCCCGCAGGAGCCCTCCGCAAGCGCGAGCGCGACGCCGGTGCCGACGGCCGCGCGCTCCCCCGGGGCCAGCTCGATCGCCTCGTCGGCGTAGAGGTCGAAGGCGGCGTCGTCGTCGTGGGCCCGGGCCGGGAGCCGCGCGGTGTCGCTCAGAAGGCTCGCCGGGACGTCCATCGCGCCATCGTAGAGGCGCCGCGGGCGCCGCACTTCAGTCCGCGCCCCGCGCCTCGCGACGCGACTCGGCCGCGAGCCGCTCCAGGCGCGGCTCACCGCCCCCGTCGAGGAACGTCATCGCGGCGGCGACGGCCGGATGGACCGCGGCGATCCTCGCGTGCATTTCGTGGGCGATCCGCCGGTAGGCGGCGTGCCCCTCCCCGCCGGAGCGAAGCTCGATCAGGTGCATCGCCTCGCGCGCGTCGAGGTCGAGCACGTAGCGGACGCGGTAGGCGAGGCAGAGGGCGTAGGGGGCGCGGTCCTCGAGGCCCGCGTCGGCGAGCTCCCGCCAGGCGCTCCGGGAGCGCTCGAGCGCGGCGCGGTAGCGCTCGCCGTGGCCGGCCTGCTCGACCTCCTCGGGCACCTCGGCGCCGAGGTGGGGGGTGAGCGGCTGCCACTGAGCAGTGAGCATCCGGTGTCGCTGCAGGTCGCGGAAGGCCCCGTAGTCCGAGACGATCTCGAAGCGGTAGCGCAGCGACTCGAGGCCCCGTCCTGGGAGGTGGCGGCGGTTGACGCGGTCGCCGAGCAGCCCCGCGAGCAGCTCGCCGCGCTCCTGGGCGGAGAGCGCAGCCACCGCCTCCCGCGCCTCCCCTTCGCTGCGCGTCGAGTGCTCGAAGAGGAGCGCCGCGAGCAGCAGCTCCTCATCCCCCTCCGCGCGCACCAGCTCGACGCCCGCGGGCTGCGCGGCGGGCGGCTCGCCGAGCCCCAGCCGCGTGGCGGCGAGCGTCCCGGCTCGGGCCCGCGCGTGCAGGAAGCGGGCCCACTCGCCGCCCCGGTCGGGCCGGTCGACGCGCGTCACGAAGCTCGGCGCGGCGACGCGCATCGCGGCGAGCAGCTGCTCGCCGCAGCGCTGCGCCTCCGGCAGCGGGTGGGCGCGCAGGTGGAGGATCAGGCGCTCGAAGGTCTGCCCCGAGGCGTAGATGCCGACGTGCGAGAGGGCCGACGCGGGCAGCAGGCCGCGCACGAGGTCGAGCGCCTTGGCGCGGACCGCGCGCTCGTGCGCGGCGGGCGTCTCGCCGGGGGCGGGCGGGAAGCGCTCGGCAAGCCAAGGCCGCATCGCGGCGAGCAGCTCGGAGTAGGTCTCGAACAGCGCGTCCATCGCGCGTTCGTAGGCGGGCCCCAGCTCCGCTTCGCGGTGGTAACGGTAGCCGCCGCCGGGCATCGGGCGGTCGTAGGGGATGTAGCGGGTCGACTGCTCCAGGTAGGCGCCGAGGCGGGGTCGCTGCAGGACCTTGGTGAGAACGTTCGAGACCCACTCGCAGGCGATGTGGGCGCCGCCCAGCTGGGCGACCGAGTCGTCGCCGTATTCGCCCAGCACCCGCTCGTAGAGCGCCTCGGAGCGGGCGCCCGCCGCGGTGGACTGCGAGGGCGGCCGTTGCAGCTCCTCGCCGAACTCGTCGAGCAGCAGGCGGCGCAGCGTCCCCGGGTAGCGGGAGTAGCGCGCGAACAGCGCCCCGCGGGTCGCCTCGGGGAGGCCGAGCAGGGCGAAGACGGGCGCGTCGAGGTCCGAGACGAACGGTGCGAGCAGCGCCCGCTCGGCGTCGCTGAAGGTCTCGGCCGCGATCACGGGCGACATCCTCTCAGGGCGGGGAGCAAGCGGTGAATGCCGCCGAGCGTCGAAACTCTCTACTCCATGAGATCGCTACGCACCTGCCTGCTCGCGCTCGCCTGCGTCGCGGCGCTCGCGTCGCCCGCCCTCGCGGCGGCCAAGAAGCCCGCTAAGAAGCGACACGCGGCTCCGCCGCCGCCCGAGCTGGCGCTGACGCCCGCGCTCACGACCGCGCCGGGGGCGAGGATCTCGATGCCTCCGGCGGGCGTCTCGCTCGAGTACCCGGTGATGGCGGCGGACCTCGGCGGCGGCGAATGCCCGCCGCCCGCGCTCGTCGCCGAGCTGCAGCGCCTCGGCTCGCCGCCGCTGCAGCTGGCCGGGCAGAGCCAGGACTTCACCGTTCCCGCCGCCTCGGCGCCGACCCCGGCGCAGAGCTGGGAAGACCTCACCTCCTACCCGCTCCCGGACGCCTTCTGGTCGCGCCTGCACTGCCTGCTGGCGGCGACCCACGAGCCGCTGACGGCCGGTCTGAACATCCGAATCGGGCGGCTCGCGTGGGCCGAACAGATGGTCGCCGGGGCGAGCGCGGCGGCGACCGGGGGCGTCAGCTTCTCGCTCGGCAACGAGCCGGACCTCTACTACCTGCCCAACTACGGCTCGCTCGACAAGCCGCAGGCTGGCGAAGAAGCGACCGAGGTGGGGCTGTACCTGCGCGCGGTCGCCGCGATCCGCCCCGCCGTCGGCACGGCGCCGCTGATCGGCCCGGAACTGTCGGGGCCGGGGCGCTGGCGCGCGGCGCTCCCGGGCGTGATCTCCACGCTCGGCCTGAGTGCCGTCGGGGTGCACGCCTATCCGCTCTCGGTCTGTAGGACGCCCCGCGCGGCGACGGTCAACGGCCTGCTGGAGGCGAGCGTCGGCGACGCCCCGAGCCGGCTCGGATGGGTCGTCGCGGACGCGCGGGCGGCGGGCAGACAGGCCGTGATCACCGAGGCCAACTCGGTCTCCTGCGGGGGGAAGTCGGGCGTCTCGGACAGCAGGGCGTCGGCCGTCTGGGCGGTGCGGTTCGTGCTCTCCGCCCTTCGCACGGGCTTCGCCGAGGTGCGCTTCCACTTCAGCGGCAACTCCTACGACCCGTTCTATCTGCGGGGAGGCGAAGTCGTGCGCCACCCGCTGGAGGCGGCGATGACGGCGCTCAACCAGTGGCTTCCGGTCGGCGCGACGCTGCGCAGCGTCGCGGGTCTGAAGGGCATCGCGGCGACCGCGATCGCCGCCCCCGGCGCTCAGCCGCTCGTGCTGATCGACAACGGCGAACGCAAGACGCGGACGCTCGTGCTGCGCGGCGAAGCGCCCGTCCCGGTGGGGTCCTTCAGCGCGAGCGGGGCGTTGCCCGCGCTCCGTCGCGCCAAGGGCCCGGGTCATCGTCTGCTCCTGACGCTCCCGGCCAACACGATGCTCGCGGTGAGGTACTGAGGTCGTGGTCGAGGATGGTCTCGCGGCGCGCCTGCAGGAGGCGGTTGCGGCCCGGCACGGCGAGCTCGCCGAGCTGACGCGCACGCTCGTCCGCGAGCGCTCGCTGCTCGGCGAGGAGGAGGGCGCCCAGCGGATCGTCGAGGATCGCCTGAGGCGCCTCGGGTTCGCGGTCGAGCGGGTGCCGGTCGAGCTGCCGGAGGCCGACGACGGCACGTGGGGCTACCCGCCGCTCGACTCCTACGCGGGCCGGACCTGTGTCGCCGGACGCATCGCGGGCGGCGGCGGCGGACGCTCGATGCACCTCTCCGGCCACGTCGACGTCGTCCCCGTCGAGGCGCCCGAGACGTGGCGTCACGACCCCTTCGGCGGGGAGCTCTCCGATGGACGGATCTGGGGCCGGGGGGCCGGCGACATGAAGGCCGGGATCGCCGCATACCTGATCGCCTCCGAGGCGTTCCTCGAGGTCTGTGGCCCGCCGGCCGGGGATCTCCTGTTCACCTCGGTGATCGAGGAGGAGTGCACGGGCAACGGTATGAAGGCGGTGCTCGCCGCCGGCTACGACGCCGAGGCGACTCTGATCGGCGAGCCGAGCGCACTGCAGCTGATGCACGCCGGGGCCGGGGTGATCTGGGCGCGCCTCACCGCCCGCTCGGCGGGCGCGCACGTGGCGTTCGCGGAGGGCCGCTCGAGCTCCCAGGCGATGCTCGCGGCGCTCGACTCGCTGCGCGCGCTCGAGCGGCGGATGAACCTGCTCGACGCGGCCCCGGGCGAGCGCGCGCAGGCCGGGCCCGACGCGGTCTTCCTGCTCGCCCACGAGCGGCCGTTCCGGCTGAACGCGGGGACGTTCGCGGGCGGGGCGTGGCCTTCCTCCGAGCCCGCCTCGGTCGAGATCCGCGTCCGGCTCGGCTTCGGTCCCTCGCTCACGCCGACCGCCGCGCAGGAGCTTCTGGCGGCTGCCGTCGATGAGGCGGCGCCGGAGGTCGAGGTGTCCTTCGAAGGCTTCCGAGCGGTCGCCTACTGCGACCCCCTCGACCACGGGCTGGCGCGGGCGCTGATCGACGCGCACGCTCGGCTCCACGGCGGCGCGGGGCCAGCCCGGCAGGTGCTCCCGGGGACGACCGACGCCCGCTCGGTCGGCGGTCCCGCCGTTTGCTACGGCCCGCTGGCCGGAGCGATCCACGCGACCGACGAGTGGGTCGACGTCGACTCCGTGGAGGCTGTGGCGGCTGCCGTTGCGCTCACGCTCGCGGAGTGGGTCCAGGGTTAACGCCCGTCGAGGGCCGCTCCGTGCAAGCGAGCGCTCAGCGGCACGGGCTGAGCGTTAGGACTGTTCAGCGAGTACCTCGCGGCCCTGGCGACCGCTACCGGATCTACGATCATTCCGATCGAGGACCACCGCATGAAGACGGACCGACGTTTCGACACCCCTCTCTACACAGCCGCCGAGGCAGCGCGGTTCCTCGGCGTGCCCACGTCGACGTTTGCGACGTGGGCCAAAGGCTATGTCCGCCATCCGTCAGGACGACCGGATGTCATCGGTGAGCCGATTGTGACGAGCTTCAAGTCTGAGCGGGGCTATCCGTGCGTGCCTTTCGTGGGGCTCGCGGAGGCGATGATCCTCGCCGCTTTTCGGCGTGCGGGCGTGAGCCTTCAGCACATCCGCCAAGCCGTCGCGATCGTGCAGCGTGAGATTGGGCTCGACCATGCCCTTGCGTCGCGACGTCTGTTCACGGACGGCGCAGTCATCCTCTACGACTACGCGGAGGCCGAGCCGGACGCCGAGCTCGCCGGGCTAACCGAGGTCGTGACCCGCCAGCGCGTGTTCGCCCCGGTGATAGAGGAGTACCTCAAGCGCATCGAGTATGGCAACGACGGCTGGGCGGCTCGACTTGTATCGCCCGCGACGGCGGTACCGCTCGTCGCGGTCGACCCAGACCGATCGTTCGGTCAGCCGATCTTTATCCACGGAGGAGTAAGGGTTGAGGACGTGCTCGACCGGTGGAGGGCCGGGGAGCCGCTGACGGAGGTTGCCGAGGACTTCGGCGTGCCTCCGGAGGACGTCGAGGACATTCTGCGTGTCGCCCTCCCCGCGGCCGCCTGAGTTCTTCGTTGACCGCAGCCTCGGTCGTCACCGTGTCCCAGAGGCCCTGCGTGGGGCGGGCTGGTCGCTGCGCACACATCACGAGGTCTACGGCGAGCGGGATGAGAGCGTCCCGGACATCGAGTGGCTTGAGCTATGTGGGCAGACCGGCCTTCCGGTCCTCAGCAAGGATCGCCGTATCCGCTACCGCCCCGCGGAGATCGAGGCAATCAAGCGCTTCGGTGTCCGCGCGTTTGTCCTCACGAGCGGGAGCCTCCGTGCCTTCGAGCAGGCCGCCCGGTTCGAGCGCAACCGCCTTCGGATCGAGGAGGCCTGCATGGGTGCCGGTCCCGCGTTGTTCGCCGTGCAAGCGAACAGGATCGTCCAAGTCTTCCCAGCTCAGGACTAGGTCAGGTGTCGGAACCGGGACCGCATCGGCGCTTAGTTGACTAGCGGGTACTCGTAGGCGCCGCGGTGTTCCGCCCTGCGGCACCAACGTATGCCCCGTGCGGGACTCGAACCCGCCCCACCGGATTAAAAGTCCGGCGCTCTACCAGATGAGCTAACGGGGCCTGCGGGCGAACAGTGTGGCATATGCCCGGCCCCCCGCATCGCTCCGCCCCGCGCGTCGGAGAGGCGGGGCGGAGCGCTCCGGCTTCCAGTGGGGGAGCGGAAGCGGGATCTGCGGGGACCGCGCTCAGCCGAACGTGAGCGCGACGGTCGCGGAGGAGGACGGGCCGACGACGGGCGCGAACGTGATCCGCACGGGCACCCTCACGCGGTGGCGCCTGCGAAGCGCCGCGGTCCCGGCGGCGTTCAGCGCCAGGTGCAGCGTGATCCGGCCCGCGCGGGCGGTTTCGCGTCGGGTCGCGCGCACGCCGCGCGCGGTGGTCGACAGTACTCCCGCGGCGGGTACCTGCACGACGACGGTCGCGGTGCGGCGACGTACGTGACGGCTGATCACCCTCAGCCTCCCGACCGCCGCAGCGAGCGCCGGCGTGCCCGGCGCGGGCGTCGAGGCGGGCGTCGTCAGAGAGACGATCGTCGAGCCGCCGGAACTACCGGCCCCGCCCGAGCTCCCTGACCCGCCGGAGCCGCCGGAGCCGCCGCTACCCCCGCCTTCTCCTCCCGTCCCGCCTCCGCCTCCGCCGAGCCCTTCGGTCACGTGTCCGACGGTGCCGAGCACCAGGCCGCCGGCTCCGTCGAGGATCGAGAGCGCCTTGCCGTCGGTCAGTGGAGCGGTCAGCGCCAACGCCGTTTCGGGGACGGAGGTGAGCGTCTTGCCGAGCGCTTCCACGAGCGAGGAGGACGACATCCCGAGCTGCGAGGCCAGTTCGGCGACGTCGAGCTTGGCGAACGGTTCCCCGCCGAGGGCGGTGCCGAGCAGCGCGAGCAGCGCGGACGGTTCGATTCCTTCGAGCACCTGCCCGATCAGCTGTTCGGGCTGCGCGGAGCCGTCCACGAGTTCGCCGAGGACTTCCCCGGGGCTCGTCGAGCTCAGCGCTTCGGTCAGCTTCGTGACGGGGGTGCCGCCGAGCAATGTTTCCAACAGCGGCGCGAGCACGCCCAGGGCTTCTTTGAGTTCGGCGGCGAGCAGCGTCGGCGCTTCGCCGCCTGAGAGCAGCTGGCCGAGGGTGTCGCCTTTGCCGGCGAGCGCTTCGATCGTCCCTTTGAGGGCTTCTTCGAGCGTGCCGGCTTCGAGGCCTTTCAGCGCGGGCAGGCCCGCCAGCACTTCGCTGAGCTGCGTCGTCGAGAGCGTCGACAACGGCGTCTTTGCCAGGACCGCTTCGACTTCGCCGGTGGGAAGGGCCGTCACCGTGCTCGTGCTTGCTGCCGCGGGTGCCGTCGGGAGCGCCGCCAGCAGCCCCATCAGGGACACCGACGTCGCCAGTCCGACCAACCCCTTTGCCGAGCGAAGGAGCTTCTCGCGGGGAGCGATGAGTCGTCCGTGTTGCATGTGAGGGTCGACCTCCGTGTAGGGAACATCCACTACCCGTGGATCGTCCACAAATCCGATAAGTTCAACTCTGCGGAATTAATCCTTCATTCGTCCAGGGGCTTTTCGAGGCGCGGTAGGCACCTCGACCATCCGTCGGTGGGACGACTGGTGTGAGTACGTAGAAACCCCTAGCGGGGGAAATCCCGTGCCGCTAGGCGCGTTCGCTCGGCACCCCCGACGTGCCTACAGCTCGCCGAGGGCGGTGCCTCGATAGCCGCCTCTGCCCCGAGTGCTCACGGTCGTCCCGAATCTCGCCGTCGGCAGCCGAGTCCGTGGCCGGGCCCGCTCGGCGGCTCCGCACCTGGGCTGGTCCTTGCCCGGCGGCTCGATCGGTAGCGCGAGCAGCGCGGAGCCGCGCGCTACGTAGGTCCATCCCAACAGGCATCGCTCTTCAGGCGCCCCCTTTGAACCGGCGCCATGCATGAGTCGCTCCTTCTCTTCGCGTGCTTCGAGTAGCGCCGGGGAGGGCGGGCGTCTGGGGCCCGCCCTCCGGGGCGATCGATCATCGAGGGATTGAGATGGGGGTGAGGCCGGTCATCGGTAGCTGAGGGTCATCGAGACGGAGGAGCTCGGTCCGCCGACCGGGGCGAAGGTGACGCTGAACGGGACCCTCAACCGGCGGTGGCGCCGGTGCAGCGCTGAGCTCGCGGCGCGGCTGAGGGCCGGGTGGAGCGTGACCCGCTCGGCCCGGGCGGTCTCGCGGCGCAGCGGGCGGACACCCCGTCCCCGCCCCGCCAGGCTCCCGGCGGCGGGGACTTCGACGACGACCGTCGCGACGGCGCCCTTCACACGGTGGCTGATCAGCCGCAGCTTGCGGCTCGCGGCCGTCCCGGCGGCGCCCGGGGAAGGGGAAGCGGGGACGGTCACCGTCGCGCCCGGGGTGCCGCTGCCGCCGCCTCCGCCCGGGCCGCCGGTCCCGCCGGTCAGCCCCACGGTGCCGGCCGTTTCCTTCACGAGCCCGAGCGTGATCCCGCCGAGGCCGTTCAGGACGGCGAGGGTTTCGCCGTTCGCGAGGGGGCCGGTCAGGGCCATCGCTTTGGCGGGCAGTTGTTCGGCGTTCTTGCCGAGCTCGGCTGCGAGCGCCTGCGGCGTCGTTTCGAGCTTTCCGGCGAGCTCTTCGACCGTCGAGGCCGAGAACGGTTCGCCCGTCGGCACCGTCCCGAGCAGGCCCTGGAGGGTTTCCGGTCCGAGCGCGCCGAGCAGCTGTGCGATCAGCGCCTGCGGTTCGCTCGAGAGTTCGAGCAGCTTCCCCACCACTTCACCCGCGCCCGCGGACTGCAGGGCTTCGCTCAGCTTCGCGACCGGGTTTCCGCCGAGCAGTTCGCCGAGGGTCGTGCCGCTCGTGAGGCTTTCGATCAGTTTCTGCAGCGTTTCCTGAAGCTTCTGCGGTTCGGCTCCTTCCAGGCCCTGCAGCTCGGAGATCGCTTCGGCCAACTGTTCGGGGGGCAGCGAGCCGAGCGGCGTGCCGGCGAGCGCGGCTTCGACCGCTTCTGCGGGCGGCACGGTTACGGCCGGCGTGCCCGCCTGCGCGCCGGCGGTCGGGATCAGGGCGAGCATGCCGATCATCGCGACGGCGAGCAGAGGCGCCATCGTGAGGAGGGGGCGTCGGGACGGGAAACGGGTGGGGTAGGCGCGCATCGGGTCCTTCCTTGGTGGGGGAGACGTTGCGCCGATGAACTACCGCGGTTCCGATCAGCCGAACCCGATTCCAACAAACGTCGAGCGACTGCGGCTGCGAGGCCCCGGCCCGCCGGGCCGTTAACCAGGCAGCGTGTTCGGCTAGGGGTGTTCGGCCGCGGCGATCCTGAGCATCTCGTCGATGCTCGTGACCTTCACGCGGGGCCTGCCGGTGGCCTCGCCGGCGGCCCGCTCGTGGCGGTCGATCGCTTCCCAGCCCTCGTAGCTGACGAGCCGGGGCTGGCGCTCGCGGAGCAGTTCCTCGATCGCGGCGGCGTTGGGCTGCTCGGGGGTCCGGCGGGCCCCGTTGGAGCTCGCGAGGTCCTCGAAGATCGCGTCGACCGTCTCCTGGGCGTCCTTCTTGTTGGTCCCGATCACGCCCGAGGGGCCGCGCTTGATCCAACCTACGACGTACTCGCCCGCGAGCGTCTCCCCGGAGGCGGCATCGGTCACGCGCCCCCCGGCGTTCGGGATCACGCCGGAGCGTTCGTCGAACGGGACGCGGGGAAGGGGGATGCCCCGGTAGCCGATCGCCCGGAAGACGAGGCCGGCGGGGATCGTCTCCGTCTCGGCGGTCGCCTGCGCGCGCAGCTTGGCGGGATCGGTTTGATCCGGGACGAGCTCGTTGCGGACGAGCTCGACGGCCGCCAGGTGGCCGTCCTCGCCGGCCACGAGCGTCGTCGGGGAGAGCAGGAAGCGGAGCACGATCCGCTTGCGGTGGCCCTTCGGCTCGCGGGCGGCGTACTCGCGCAGGATCTCGACGTTGCGCCGGGCGGTGGCGTCCTGCTCGGCCTGCTCGTCATGGACGGCCAGGCCGCGCTCGAGTTCCTCGGGGTCGACGATGATGTCGGCCTCCGAGAGCTCGCCCAGCTCGAGCAGCTCGGGGTTGGTGAAGGCGGCCTGGGCGGGACCGCGGCGGCCGAGCACGACGACCTCCTCGACGCGGCTCGCGGCGAGCACGTCGAGCGCGTGATCGGCGGTGTCGGTGGGGGCGAGCTCCTCGCGGGCGAGGACGAGCATCCGCGCCACGTCGATCGCTACGTTCCCGTTGCCGATCACGACCGCCCGCTCGGCTTTGAGCAGGTCGACCTCCAGATCGGTGTGGTCGGGGTGGCCGTTGTACCAGCCGACGAACTCGGTCGCGGCGTGCGAGCCTCCCAGCTCTTCGCCGGGGATCCCGAGCGGCCGGTCCGAGGGCGAGCCGGTCGCGTAGACGACCGCGTGGTAGTGGCGCAGGAGGTCTTCGCGTGAGACGTGCAGACCGAAGGTGACGTTGCCGAAGTAGCGGAAGCGGGGGTGGGCGGCAGTCTTCTCGTAGATGCGGGTGACGGACTTGATCTTCGGGTGGTCGGGGGCGACCCCGGAGCGGACCAGGCCCCACGGCGTGGGCAGGCGCTCGAACATGTCGACCTCGAAGCCCGCGTCCGCGTCCTTGAGCAGGTGGCCGGCCGTGTAGAAGCCGGCCGGGCCGGATCCGATCACGGCGATGCGAATGGGTGTTGCGTCGGTCAAGTTCGTGCTCCTTGGATGCCGGCCGGGAGTGGGCGCGGCCCGACTCGAACGGGCGACCCCCTCGGTGTAAACGAGGTGCTCTAGCCAA
>DATNBM010000008.1:0-10456 GCA_035571915.1 Solirubrobacteraceae bacterium
GAGGCGATCTGCGGCAGGTGGGTGATGCAGATCACCTGGCCCCGCTCGCCGAGCTCCCGCAGCCGCGCCCCGACCGCGTTGGCGGTCCGCCCGCCGATGCCCGCGTCGACCTCGTCGAAGACGAGCGTGCTGCCCGGCGCGGCCTCCGCGGCCGCGCTCATGATCGCGAGCATCACCCGCGAGAGCTCCCCCCCGGAGGCGATGTCGCGCAGCGGGCCTGCCGGCACGCCCGGGTTCGGCGCGATCAGGAAGTCGACCGCGTCCGCGCCCGACGGCCCCGGCTCGGCGGCGGTGAGGACCGCCTCGAAGCCCGCGTCCTCCATCGCCAGCGAGCCGAGCTGCGCGGCGACCTCCTTGGCGAACGAGCGCCCCGCCTTGCGCCGCGCGGCGCTGAGCAGCCCCGCGATCCGCTCGCGCTCGGCCCGCGCCGCCGCGAGCTCCGCCTCCGCCTGCTCGATCGCGTCTTCGGCGCCCGCCAGCTCCGCGTGGCGCGCGCGGGCCGTGGCGGCGAACTCGAGCACCGCCTCGACGCTCCCCCCGTGCTTGCGGATCACCCGGTCGAGCGCCTGCAGGCGGGCTTCGACGCCCTCGAGCGTGGGCTCGACGCCCGGAAGGTCGAGCGCCTCGGGCGCGCTCCCGGCCGCGTAGTCACGCAGCTCCCCGCCGAGCTCCTGGGCGTCGATCGCCGCCGCGCGCAGCCGCTCGGCCAGACCGTCGAGCGCCGGGTCCACGCCCGCGACGCCCTCCAGTGCGTCGGCCGCGCGCGCGAGCAGCTCCCCCGCGCCGGTCGCCTCGCCCGATTCGCCTGTCAGCGCCTCCGCGCCCGCGGCCGCCGCGCCGATCAGCGCGTCGGAGCGCCGCAGCCGCTCGCGGGCCGCGAGCAGCCGCTCGTGCTCGGCCGGCTCGGGGGCCAGCTCGTCGATCTCGCCGAGCTCGAACTCGAGCAGACCCAGCTCGCGCTCGCGACCCGCGGCCAGCCCCGCGAGCCCATCCAGGCGCTCCTCTAGCTCCCGGACTCGCGCGTGAGCGGCCGCGCACTCCTCCAGGCGCTGCTGCTGGGCCGGCCCGCAGACGGCGTCGAGGATCTGCAGCTGGGCGGCGGCGAGCGTCAGGCGGCGGTGCTCGTGCTGGCCGTAGAAGGAGAGCAGCTCGCCGCCTATGTCGCGCAGGTCCGCGACGTTCGCCGAGCGCCCGTTCAGGTAGGCGCGAGTCCGCCCGTCCGCGCCGAGCCGGCGGGCGAGGACGATCTCCCCGTCGGTCCCGCCGAGCCGCTCGGCGAGCTCGGGGGCTAGCTTCCCGGCCAGCCCGGCGGGCAGGTCGAAGACGCCCTCCACGTAGGCCTCCGCCGCGCCCGGACGGACGATCCCCTGGCGGGCGCGCCCGCCGAGCAGCAGATCGAGGGCGTGCGCGAGCACCGTCTTGCCCGCTCCCGTCTCGCCCGTCAGCACGTTCAGGCCCGGCCCGAGGCGCAGCTCTGCCCGGTCGATCAGCAGCAGGTTCTCCACGCGTAGCTCTTGCAGCATGCAGAGTGGTCTAGCAAGGGCCGCCGACGGATCGCTCGCGGGCCGCCGTGCCGCCGGGAGCCGCAGGTGCCCTCGCTTTCGGGGGCGGGCGCGTGCATAATCCCTGTGCAGGGGGCCGGAACGGACAACGGCGGCCCTGACACCGCGGACAAGGCTTGAGGGCATGGCTGCCAGCGACTCGACCCAGGGCTTCCCCCCGGCTGCGCCGGGCGCGTTCGACTGGCCGGGCGCCGTCGAGCTCGACGAGCGCCTCAGCGAGGAGATCGGCCGCGCCGAGCGCCACGGGACCCAGCTCAGCTGCCTGCTGGTCGTCGTCGACAACCTCGAAGAGATGGCCGGCGAGCACGGCGGCGAGCTGCGCGAGCAGACGATGGCCTACATCGCGGGCGCCCTGCGCCGCGAGCTGCGCCGCTTCGACCGGGTCGGGATGCCGAGCGACCGGGAGCTGCTGATCGTCCTGCCGGGCGCCGACGGGCCGCGCGGGGAGATGGTCGCGCGCCGGGTCCTCGACAGGCTCCGCTCGATCAAGGTCGAAGCCCGCGGCAGGCGCGAGGCGCTGCGGATCTCCGTCGGGCTCTCCGCGTGGCGCCCGGAGGCGACGCCGCGGACTCTGATCGGTCGCGCGCGGGCCGCCGCGGAGCGCTCCGCGAACGGCGGCCCGGACGCCCCGGGGCCCGTTCCCGACGGCGCCGAAGGGGAGTCGACTGCCCCGCCTTCATAATTCCCTCACATGCTGACCGGATCAGAGCTTTGGCTCCTGCGGCTGATGGCCGACCGCGGCCTGGCGCTGCTCGACGCGAGCAACATGCTGCTGCTGATCGAGGAGAAGGGCGAGCTGCGCGTGGCGGGCGCCAGCGGCAGCCCCGTGCGGTTGCGGATCGCACCCGTCCAGGGGACCGCCCTGGGCGCGCTGTACACAGATGGCAAGTCGCTGTCGCTCGAGCGCCCGCGCGGACCCGAGGCGGCGTTCCTGCACGAACTGGGGCTCGAGGCGCGATCGGCGCTCGTCGAGCCGTTCTCGATGATGGAAGGCCAGGGCGGCGGCCTCGCGATCGCGCTGCGCCGCGACGGCTCCTTCCGCAAGCCCGACCGGGAGGC
This sequence comes from Solirubrobacteraceae bacterium, assembly GCA_035571915.1. GTDB lineage: Bacteria > Actinomycetota > Thermoleophilia > Solirubrobacterales > Solirubrobacteraceae > Palsa-744. The sequence goes on from DATNBM010000008.1 coordinate 2,622, forward strand.
GCTGAAGAACTTCGCCGACAGCGTCGCGGCGCGACTCGCCGCCGAGCGCTCGGTCGAGATCGAACGCCTGCGCTACGGGATGGAGGCGCGCGAGCGCGAGCGGACGCGGTGGGCGCGCGAGATCCACGACGAGTCGATCCAGGGGATCGGCGCGCTGCGCATGCGCCTGGCCAACGCGCGCGACCTCGACGACAAGGAGGCGCTCTCGGCGGCCGTCGACGAGGCCCTCGAGGGTCTCAGCAACGAGGTGGACGGGCTGCGCCACCTGATCACCGAGCTCCGGCCCGCCGCCCTTGACGACCTCGGCCTGGCGGCCGCGCTCGAGGCGCTCGCCCGCCGCGCGCAGGCGATCGACGGCCTCGACGTGAAAACCGAGATCGAGTTCGGCCGCGACGAAGACATCCACCCGGGCGCCGCGCACGACGGCGGCGGGCGCCTGGACCCCGAGCTCGAGTCGACGATCTACCGCGTCGTGCAGGAGGCCCTGACGAACGTCAGCCGCCACGCCGAGGCGAGCAGCGCCGTGATCCGCCTGACGGGCGACGAACAGAAGGTCGTCGCGAGCGTCACCGACGACGGCAAGGGCATGCCCGAAGGCACCCGCCTCGGGCCCCGCGAGGACGGCGGCGGCTACGGCACCGGCGGCATGCGCGAGCGCGCCGAGCTCGTCGGCGGGGACCTCGAGTGGCTTCCCGCGCCGGGCAAAGGGACGATCGTGCGTCTCACCGTGCCGCTCGCGGGGCGCCCGCACGGCGGGCATGCGGCTCCCGAGCCCGCGTACTAGCTGGCCGGCACCGTCGCGAGCACCGCGGGGCGCAGCCCATGCTCCGCCCACCTCCGACGATCAGACCGCCGTCACGCGCTCGCCTTGCGCCGCCCGGCACCGGGGCGAGGACCTTCGCAGGGGCGGCACTAACGGCCGATCGGACATCCGGCATCCCGCTCGCACAGGATTACGAGTCCAGGTCCTCCCCTTCTTCATCCTCCCCAGAGCCCCGCGCGCCGCGGATCCAGTCGGCGAGCTGCTGGCCTGCCGCGCCGACGGAGTCGCCCGTCTCGCGGATCGCCTCGCGGATCCGGTCCGCGTAGAAGGAGACCGCCTCGCCCCCGTCCGCCCGCGCGTCCACCGGGTCGCCCCGCCGCGCGTACTCGCCGTTGCCGACGATCCGGTCGAACTCCCCCGAGCGGACCCACGCCATCAGCTCGTGCGTGCGCTTGACGGGCAGCGGGTGCGTGACCCCGAGCTCCAGCGACAGGCGCGTCAGGCGCTCGAGGCCCGACCCCTTCTCGGAGTAGTCGAGCCCCTGCTTCATGAACGCGTCGAGGTCGAGCTCCGAGACCATCGCCCCGCCCGCGAGGCTCATCAGCGTCCGGCACACGACCTCGGGGTCGCGGGTGACGAGCGCCGCGGCCCGGTCGGCGGAGAGCTCCGTCGCCCTCCCCCACTCCATCAGCGCCGTCCGCACCGGCAGCAGCGGCAGCGGCAGGCGCGCCGCGCGGGTCATCATCATCAGGATCGCGAGCGCCGTCCGGTAGAGGCCGTGGTCGGAGAGGATGTGGGCCGCCTCGTGCGCGAACACGACCCGCCGCTGGGGAGCGTCGAGCAGGCTGAGAAGCTGGGACTGGACGACGACCATCGGCCGCTTCGCCCCGATCGCCATCGCGTTCGGCATCGGGAACTGGCTCAGGTACAGGTCCGGCACTTCCTCCATGTGGAGCGTCGCGTAGGCGATCGCGTGCTCGCGGTAGACGTCCCCCAGCTGGTCTTCGGAGAGTCTGACCGCCGAGCCCAGGAACGACTGGCGGAGCGCCCGCTCGTAGCCGAGCTCGATCAGCTTGCGCACGACCGTGTCGAGGTACGGCACCGACGCGAGCGCCGCCGTCGCCGCCCTGTCGGCCGGGTGCTGGAAGGCCCGCGGGGAGATGTCCTTGAGCTGGTAGCCCTCGGCGGGGAGATTCGCGCTCATGGAACGAGACTACTCGGGTGGGGGCGGCCCGTGAGGAGGGCTCTCGTCGCCCGCTGCCGGCCCGCTCAGTCGGCCAGCCCGACGCGACGCACGTACGCCGTGATCTCCGCCCGCGATGAGAACCCGAGCTTCTCGATCGCCCTCGCGCGGTAGGTCTTCACCGTCCGCTCGGCGACGTTCAGCTTGTCGGCGATCTCGGGGTTCGTGAAGCCGTTCGCGATCAGCCGCACGACCTCGCGCTCGCGGTCCGAGAGCGCGACCCCGTCGCCGCTCTGCTCCTCGCCCGTCGCCATCAGGGCGCCGAGGCGCGGGTGCAGGTAGTTCCCCCCCGCGACGGCAAGGCGGAAGGCCTGCAGAAGCTCGGCCGGCTCGGCCTCCTTCAGGACGTAGCTGCGAGCCCCCGCCCGCAGCGCCTGGCGAGCGTACTCGGGGTCCTCGCGCATCGTCAGGATCGCGACCGCCATCGTCGGGTGGGCGATGAAGCAAGACGGCAGCGCGCCGAGGCTCGAGCCCCCCGGCATCGTCAGGTCGAGCGTCAGCAGGTCCGGCTTGTGCTCGCGGACGGCCCGCACCATCGAGGGGATGTCGGCCGCTTCGGCGACGACTTCGAACTCCCCCTCCTCGCGTTCGAGCACCGCGCGCACGCCGTCGCGGACGACCGTGTGGTCGTCGGCGATGATCACGGTGACGGGACTGCTCACGCCGGGTGCTCCCTCATCCATGGGCTTTGAACCGTATCGGCCGCCATGGACCGATACGCGAGCCCTGCAAGGCGCCCGTGGACGAACCCGGCGCGTTTCGGTTGGCGGCGATGCAGACCTCGACCGCCCGCCGGACAGGCGTTAGCTTGCAGACATGCGTCTCGTGATGCGCTCGCCGCAGCTGCGGCGGATCGTCGTGGCCTACACGATCAACCGGCTCGGCGGCTGGGTCGGCCTGCTCGCCCTCGTGCTCGCCGTCTACGACCACACCGGCCACAGCGCCCTCGCCGTCTCCGCCCTCTTGGCCGCGAGCCTCGCCGTCCCCGCCCTGCTCGTCCCCGCCGTCGTCGCCCGCGTCGAGGCCTCCGAGCGCGGCCGCGAGCTGAGCGGCCTCTACGTCTTCGAGGGCCTCGTCACCGCGGGCCTCGCCGTCCTGCTCTGGAACTTCTCGCTCGCCCCCGTCCTCGGCCTCGTCGTCCTCGACGGCGTCGCCGCGCTCGCCGCCAGCTCGCTGCTGCGCTCGGAGGTCGCCCGGGCGGCCCGCTTGTGGGCGGAGTCTCGCGCCGCCGCCGGGGAGGATCTCGGCGACGGCGATCTCGACGCGGCCGCCGAGGAGGCCGAGCGCGCCGCCAACGCGATGCTCAACCTCGGCTTCTCGATCTCCTTCGTCGCCGGGCCCGCGCTCGGCGGGGTGATCGTCGCCGCGGCGGGCGCCCCGACCGCCCTGTTCATCGACGTCGCCTCGTTCCTGCTCTGCGGCGCGCTCCTGCTCGATCTGCACCCCCACGTCGAGAACGCCGGCGGGGACTCCGTCCGCGCCCGCCTGCGCGCCGCGTGGAGCCACGTCGCCGGCTCCCCCACCCTGCGGGCGCTGTTCGTCGCCGAGTTCGTCGCGCTGCTGTTCATCGAGACCGGCGCCCCGATCGAGGTCACCTACGTCAAGTCGACCCTCGACGCGGGCGACAGCGGCGTCGGCCTGCTGCTCGCGATGTGGGGCGCGGGCGGGATCGTCGGCTCGCTCGTCTTCGCCCGTCTCGTCCGATGGCCCCTGCGGATCCTCCTCGCCAGCGGCTCGCTCGCGATCGGCCTCGCCTACCTCGGCCTAGCCGCCGCCCCCTCGCTCGGCCTCGCCTGCCTCGCCGGACTCGTCGGCGGCGTCGGCAACGGGATGCAGTGGCCGTCCCTGATCAGCGCCGTCCAGCAGCTCACCCCCCCGAACCTCCACGGGCGCCTGATGGGCGCCGCCGAATCGCTCGGCTCGCTGTGCGTCGGGCTCGGGCTGCCCCTCGGCGGCGGCCTCGTCGCGCTCAGCTCCCCCCGGCCCGCCTTCTGGATCGTCGGCGCGGGCGCGACGCTCGCCACGCTCGGGCTGCTCGCCGTGAGGACGGGAGGCGCCCGCGGGAGCGGCGGACTGGACGCCCCCGAGCCGCCCTCGGCGGACCCGATGGCGCTCAGCCTCGAGGCCGCTCAGGCCAGCGCCGGCGGGGAGCGCCTCACTAACTGATCGAATCGCCCCGACTGTCAGTTCTCCGACCGGACCACGCTAGAGAACCCGGCGGGGCCGACCGGGACGGGTGGACTTAAGTACGACCCGCTGTCGGCCGTTAAGGACGACAGGCATGCCGTCCGAAACCCTGCTCCGACGTCTTTTCTGGGCCCTCGAGGCGCTCCTCCTCGGCGGCTCCGTGGCCGCAGCCGCCGTGCTCACGAGCGCCCCCGAATGGCAGCCCCTGAGCCTGATCGCGCTGCTGCTCGCGCTGGCGCTGGGCGGCCATTGGCTGAACGTGGAGATCAGCGGCGGGCAGCTCTCCCCCTCGCTCGTCGCGATCATCATGGCGATGGGGCTGCTCGGCCCCGCCGCCGCCGCCGCGTGCGGGATCGCCGCGATGGTCCTGAAATCGGCCGCGCGGCGCCTGCCGCCCGCCCAGTGGCTCAACAACCTCACGATCTGCGCCGCCGTCCCCGTCGCCGGCGGGTTCATCATGCAGCTCTTCAAAGGCGGGATCGGCCACTCCGGCCATCACATCGCCGACGCGACCGTGTTCGGCATCGAGCTGTTCGCCGTCGTGCTCGTGACGACCGCCGCGAGCTTCCTGCTGTTCGCGGGCGACGTGCGGGTCGAGGAGGGGCGCCCGCTGCGCCGCGTCATCTCCGAACTGATCGCCCTGCTCCCCGGCGAGCTCGCCGTCGGGATGCTCGCGACGATCCTCGCGGTCGCCTACACCGGCGTCGGCTTCCCCGCCCTGATCGCCGCGATCACCGTCCTGATCATCTTCCGCCAGCTGACCGTCGCGCTGCTGCGCTCGGAGGAGCGCGCCGAGACGCTGCTCGCACGCTCCCGCCAGCTCGTCGGGCTGCAGCTCGGCGTCCTGCGCACGCTCGTCCGCGCCCTCGGCATGCGCGACCAGACGACCGCCCGCCACGCCGCCGCCGTCGCCCTCTACGCGAAGGCCCTCGCCCAGGAGCTCGAGTGCTCCGAGGAGGAGCAGGACATCGTCCACGCCGCCGGCCTGCTGCACGAGATCGGGAAGTTCACCTGGCCCGACCGGGTGCTCCACGCCCGCGTCGTCGCCGAGGAGGACATGACGATCGTCCGCAACCACCCCCAGGAGGGCTCGCTGCTCGTCGGCGCCCTGGACGGCTACGGCCCCGTCGCCGACGCGATCCTCTACCACCACGAGCGCGTCGACGGGCGCGGCTACCCGGCCGGCCTGATCGGCAAGGAGATCCCCCTCGCCTCCCGCATCCTCGCGATCTGCTCCGTCTACGACACGATGACCGCGCGCGAGTCCTACCGCTCGCCCACCGACGAGAGCGGCATCCTGATGACCCCCGAGGAAGCGATCGCCGAGCTGCGCAACTCGGCCGTCAACGGCCAGCTCGACGCCGATCTGGTGGAGATCTTCGTGACCGTCCTCGAGCGCGAAGGGCTGACCTTCGCCCACGACGCCGACTTCGAGAAGGAGCTCGACTTCGAGCGGCGGGTCCGGGAGATGGCCGAACCGCACGTCGGCTGACGGGAGAACGCCCCCCGTTAACGACGGAGGGCGCCGCTGTCGTCAGCGGGCGCCCTCCGGACACATCCTTGAAGCTAGCGCGTAGGCCAGCGTGTCGGCCAATCTGCCATAGCTTTCTCCTTTGTTGTCTCCGACCAGTCGTGACGGCGACAATCCGACCGGTTCCCTCCAGAGGAGAGCCGCCATACCTATGAGTAGGTTTGCTCAGGATAACGGAGAAACGGACGAGAAGTCCAGTTTGCGAACGTTTGTGCATGTCCGCTTGCAGACCGTCGCTGGACGGCCCAAATCCCCCGCAAGACGCGTTTTTCCGCTCCGGGAGCCGGATCCCGGCATAGTCCTTCGATCGGCCCCCCGGGCCCGTCCCGGCCGAGAAGCAGGGAACACGTCTCCGACTGCGACGGCACGCGAGGAGCCCCGAGCCCTGAGCTTTTGCTCCCTTCCCGCCGAAAACGTCCACAAACCTCACCTGGGCTCAAGGTTCCGCGAGGATCTGACGAAACAGGTGTCGAACCCGGGCCGCACAGCGCCCGGCACGAACGACCGAGACCGAGGCCCGACATGCCCCCGACCACCAACCCGAACGAGCGCCAGCTGGTCTTCACCAGCTCACAGGCCGCGCTCTACCTGGGCGTCTCGCTGGCGACGATCAGGCGCTGGACGGACGCCGGTCACATCGCCTGCTACCGGACCCCCGGCGGGCAGCGGCGCTTCTCCCGCGCCCAGCTCGACGTCTTCATCGACTCGATGAGCCAGGGCGGCCCGACCGAGAGCGTCGAAACGGCCCGCGCCGACGCGGCCCGCGTCGCCTAGCTCCTCCGTCTAGCTCGCAAGCCGCCCGAACTTCTCGCGCAGACGCCTGTAGAACGACGTCCCGGGCAGCTGGGCGAGGGTGCCGAGGTCTTTCACGAAGCGCGCCTCGATTCTCCCCCCGGCCGGGATCTCCCCGGCGGGGCGGCCGTCGACGGCGATGTCGATCGGCTCGGCCGAGCGGTTGGTGATGTGCAGGCGGTCGCTCGGCGCCGCGACGAGCGCGCGGGCGGTCATCGAGTGGGGCGCGATGAAGGACACGATGAAGCCCTCGACGCCCCACGCCATCACCGGCCCGCCGTTTGCGAGGTTGTAGCCCGTCGAGCCGGCCGGCGTCGCGACGACGAGGCCGTCGCAGCGCACCGACCCGGCCTCCTCCCCGTCGAGCGAGTACGCGAGCTCCGCGACCCGCTCGCCGACCTTGCGGTGGATCGCCACGTCGTTGACGGCGAGCAGCCGCCCCTGCGGCAGCTCGACCTCGATCGCGGGTAGGCGCAGCAGCTCGAAGTCGCCCGCGAGCGCCCGCCTGATCCCGTCCGCGAGGTCCTCCGGCTCGACCGTCGCCAGGAAGCCGATCTGCCCGAAGTTGATCGCGAACACCGGCACCCCCGTGCCCGCATAGTGCTGCAGCGCCCGCAGGATCGTCCCGTCGCCCCCGAGCACGACGCACAGCTCGACGTCCGGCTTCATCTCCGCGTCGAGCACCAGCCCCTCGGCGGGCTGAAGGCCGAGCTTCGCGGTCTCCTCGGAATCGAAGCGGAGCGTCACGTGGCTCGCCGCGGCCGCCTCGATCAGCTCGACGAGCGCCGGGCGGATGTCATCGGGACGCCGATGGGTGAAGACCGTCGCCTCCCTCACGGCTCGACCTCCCGCGCCAGCTCCTCGAGCTCGTCCGCGCTCGTCGCGCCGTCCCCGCCGGCCGCGAGGTGGACGAACGTCTCGAGGTTCCCCTTCGGGCCGGGCAGGCCCGAGGAGTGGTAGCCCCGGACGCGCGCCCCGAGCGCGAGCGCCGCTTCGCCGACGGCGACGAGCGCCGCGCGGCGGTCGGCCGCCTCGCGCACCACCCCGCCCTTGCCGACCCGCGCGCGGCCGACCTCGAACTGAGGCTTGATCATCGCGAGCGCCTCCCATTCGCCGCCGAGACAACCGATGACCGCGCCGAGCACCTTCGTCAGAGATATGAACGAGACGTCGACGACCGCCAGGTCCGGGAACCCGGGCGGGCCGGTCGAGGGAGCCGGGAGCATCTCCGGCGTCAGCTCGCGCGCGTTCGTACGCTCGAGGACCGTCACGCGGGGGTCGCTTCGCAGGCCGTAGTCGAGGATCCCGTAGCCCACGTC
>DATNBM010000009.1:0-9503 GCA_035571915.1 Solirubrobacteraceae bacterium
GGTTAGGCACTGTCGATAAGCGACAGCTCCGTTCAGATATTGCCGGCTTGTCCGACGGTTCAACGAGCGTCTACTCCCCTGCCCGGCGCCTCAACCTGTCCACTTGGTCAGGCGATGGCCTGACCGTGGGGGCAGCAAGGATCTCAACGGGCGCAGCGCTCCTCGCGAGCCTCGTGCTCGCCGTCCCAAGCGTCGCCTCGGCGGCCGTTCAGGACCCGACTGAAGCGTCGGCCACAACGGTCCAGCTGCCCCTGCGGGGCGTCCACCGCGTCCTCGACCCCGAACAACAGCCGAGCGGCCCGTCGGCGGCGCGCAGCGAGGGCGCCCAGGCGACGACCCGGGTCGGCGAAGCGCCCGCCCCGGCGCGCTCGGCCGTCTCCTTCGGAGAAAACTACTTCGGCCAGCTCGGCGCCTTCTTCAAGGACAAGTACGAGCTCGGCGCGATCCCCGTCGAAGGCCTGACCGGGATCCGCGAAGTCTCCGCGTCGGTCTCCTTCAATCTCGCCCTGCTCGCCGACGGCACCGTCGCCGCCTGGGGCGGCAACAGCCACGGGCAGCTGGGAGACGGCACGAAACGCCCCAACTGGGAACACGGGCTCGGCCACGTCCTGGTGCGGGAAGAAGACCCGACCACTCACGAAGCGGGCGGCGTGCTGGGCCACGTCAAGCAGGTCGCCGCGGCGAACGAGCACGCGATGGCGCTGCTCGAAAACGGCACCGTCCTGACGTGGGGCAACGACGAGTACGGCCAGCTCGGGAACGGCACGCAGGGGTTCGAACGCCAGATCAACGTGAACGAGCGGCTCCCGAAAGTCGTCCCCGGGCTGCCGCCGGTGACGGCGATCGCTGCCGGCGGCGGCTCCGACTACGCGCTCACCTCCCAGGGAACCGTGATGGCCTGGGGCAACAACACCGAAGACCAGCTCGGGATCGGCGTGCAAGGACCGGACCACTGCGAAACCGCGGTCGCGCGCTACCCGCGCTACGAACTCTGCAGCGAGCGCCCGCTGCCGGTGATGTGGACCAACCCCGCCACCGGGCACGCCCAGGAGCTCGGCGAAGTCACCGCGATCTGGGCCGGTGACTTCGCGGCCTACGCGCTGCTGCGCGACGGCCGGCTCGTCTCCTGGGGCGCCAACCACAACGGGGAGCTCGGCACGGGCTCGGAACCATGGCGCGCGAACGGCTTCGCGCCCGCCGTGGTCCGCCGCGCCGACGGCACACCGCTGACCGGCCTCGCCGAACTGGCGCCGGGCGCCACGTTCGCGCTGGCGCGGATGCAGAACGGCGAAGTCCTCGGCTGGGGGAGCGACGCCCAGGGCGACCTCGCCGGCCTTCCGGCCGAAGAATGCCGCCGCGAACTCCCCCAACGCAAGCGCGCCCCGGGGCGCTCCGCGCCCGACCCGCGCCCGTGCGTCCAGCTCCCGACGCGGATCCCCGCGCTCGAGAAGCTGCACCCGCAGGCGCTCTCGGCGGGACGGCACTTCGGCCTCGCCGTCGCGGCCGGCTCGGTGTACGTATGGGGCAGCGACGAACGCGGCCAGTTCGGCGACGGGCGCATCCCGCCGCCGCGCTACACGCCGAAGGGCGTGCGGCGCAAGAAAGAAGCCGGCAGCCCGAAGCCCGCGCGGGTCAGGGGCTTCGGTCCGGCCATCGGGGTCGTCGCGGCCGGCACCCATTCCGTCGTCCTGCTCGAAGGAGAAGCGCCTCCGCCGCTCGTCGCGGCCAGGCCGCAGGCGCTCGCCGTCGGCCTCTCCTGGCAGCCGCAGAACTCGACCGGCAAGGAAACGATCGTCGGCGAACGCCTCCTCTACCGCGTCTCGGAACGCGGCGGCGAAGCGGAACCGGCGGAAGAAGGGAGATCCGAAGACGAAGAAGGCCCGCCCGTGAGCCTTCCCGACGAACCGCCCTACCTGGCTCTGCTCGGCGAACCGCTCGTCGAGCAGGAAGAAGCGCGTCTCGTCAGCGGGCAGAGGCTGACCGTCGAACCCGGCGCCTGGTCGGGCGCGCGGCCGATCGTCTTCGCCTATCGCTGGGAACGGTGCGACGCGCACGGCGAAGCTTGCGCGCCCATCGCCGGCGCCAAGCACCCCGGCTACACGCTCACCGAAGCTGACGTCGGGAGCACGCTTCGCGCGGTCGTCACCGCCACCGGCCCTCAGGCCCCGAGCGCCTCGGTCGCGACCGAACCGACGCCTCCGATCGAAGCGGCGGTCGAAGGCGAAAACCTCCGTAACCCCGCTACCGGCGTCAAACTGACCGGGTCCGCCCTGAGCTTCACGATCGCCAGGACGATCGAAAAGGTCCCGATCGAAGGTAAGGGCCCCGGGCACTTCCGCGAACTCTTCAACCCGCTGCTGCCGGTGCCCTACGAAGTCAAATTCGCGGCCAGCAAACGCGTGAGGATCATGGTCCTGACCCCGCTCCCCGAAGAAGGCGCGCGGCCCGGCTAGCTGCCGAGCGCCGCGTCCCGCGCCATTTCCCTGTGCAGGACGCTGCCGTCGAGCTGGGCGACGGACGTGGTCCCGGTCAGCGCGAGGGCGACGTCGATGTCCGCCCGGATCACGTCCAGCATCTTCCGCACGCCGGTCTCTCCCTCGGCGGCCACCGCCCACGCCCACGCGCGGCCCAGCAGCACGGCCCGCGCGCCCAGCGCGAGCATCTTCACGACGTCGAGGCCGTTGCGCACCCCGCCGTCGGCGAGCACCTCGGTCTCGCCCCCGACCGCCTCGACGATCGCTGGGAGGGCCTGAACGGTCGAGGGGACGGCGTCCAGCTGTCGCCCGCCGTGGTTCGAGACGACGAGACCGTCCACCCCCGCGGCGACCGCGCGCCGCGCGTCCTCCGGGTCGAGCACCCCCTTCACGATCAGCTTCCCGTCCCAGTGCTCGCGCACCCACGCGATGTCCTCCCAGGTCACGCTCGGGTCGAACTGCGAGTCGACCCACTCCTTGAAGGCGTCCGGCGTGCTCGCCTCCGGCACTGCCTTCTCGAGGTTCCCGAACGTCAGCGGCTTGCCGCCCAGGCCGACCTCGCGCACCCAGCGGGGGTGCGAGAGCAGGTCGAACGCCTTCCGCGCTCGGGTCCAGGGCGTCCCGGCGCCGAGCACCGCGTTGCGTGTGTCGCGGTGGCGGGCGCCGACCACGGCGAGGTCGATCGTCAGCACCAGCACCGGCGACCCGACGGCCTTGGCGCGCGCCATCAGGTCCTCGGCGTAGCCTCGGTCGCGCATCACGTACAGCTGGAACCACGGCGGCGCCGGGGCGGCAGCGGCCACCTCCTCGACCGAGCAGATCGACACCGTCGACTCGACGAACGGGATCCCCAGTGATGCGGCCGCCCGCGCCGCCTGCGCCTCGGCGCGGGGCGCGAACATCCCGCACAGGCCGACCGGTCCGAGGATCACCGGCATCGCGAGCGGCTGGCCGACGACCTCCGTGGCCTGCTCCCGAACCGACACGTCACGCAGCACCACCTGCCGCAGCAGCACCCGCCCGAGGTCCCCCACGTTGGCGCGCATCGTCGCCTCTTCGTAGGCCCCGCCGTCGATGTAGTCGAACAGCTGCCGGGGCAGCCGCCGGCGCGCGAGCTCGCGGTAGTCGAGCGGCGTGGCCGCCGCCAGGCCCAGCGGCCGATCGGGTGAGAACCGCACGCGGGCAGCCTACACCCGGCGCGGCGGCGGCTCAGTCAGTGTGAGGCCGCCGCCCTGTGGCGCTGTCCGAAGCGCAGCCCGCCGCGGCCCACGGAGGCGATCAGACGGGACACGAAGGCCCCGACAAGCAGGTAGACGAGCAGCGCGATTCCCCAGTCGACGGTGATCGCGCGCTTCGGGTGCCCGCCGAAGCGGATCAGGCCCGTGAAGGCGCCGGCGAAGAAGTTCGCGCCTTCGTGGATCCCTTTCACGATCGAGTTCGACGCGTTGGCGTCCACGTCCCGCAACACGATCGCCAGCGCGATCAGCACGGCGATCAGCGTTGCCAGCATCATCACCAGCCGGGCGAGGGTGAGGACCCCGGAGCCGATCGCTCCGGCGGTCGCCCCGGCGGCGCCGTGCGCGCGGCTGCCGAGACGGCGGCGTTCACCGCCGGCCCCTTCGCGACGGCCCGAAGCGGTCGCCGGCGAGCGTTCGGCGACCCGGCCTTCGCGACCGTGTTCCGCCGGCTGCTCGGGCGGGCCCGTTTCGCGGTTGCTGCGGCGCCACGAACGCATCGCGCACTCCCTTCGCTCGCATCGTGCCCGGCGCTCGAATCGGCGCCGGGCCTATGCGTATTGGCTACCCGCGTTGCCCGCCTCTAAGCGGCGGCGCGTGTCAGCCCGTCTTGGCGGGCTGCTTGACGATTCGGATGTAGGGCCGCGGCGACTCCCAGCCGTCGGGGTAGATCTCCTTCGCTTCCTCGTCGGAGACCGACCCGGCGATGATCACGTCGTCGCCGTCCTTCCACTGCGCGGGCGTCGCGACCTTGTGCTTCGCGGTCAACTGCAGCGAGTCGATCACGCGCAGCACCTCGTCGAAGTTCCGGCCCGTCGTCATCGGGTAGACGAGGATCAGCTTGATCTTCTTGTCGGGTCCGATCACGAACACGTTGCGGACCGTCTGGTTGTCCGCCGGGGTCCTCGACAGGGGGTCGCCGTCCGTGCCCCCGGGAAGCATCCCGTACAGCTTCGAGACGTTGAAGTCGGCGTCGCTGATGATCGGGTAGTTCGGGGCCGTCCCCTGCGTCTCCTCGATGTCCTTCGCCCAGTCGGAGTGACGGTCGAGCGGGTCGACCGAGAGCCCGATGATCTTCACCCCGCGGCGGTCGAACTCGGGCTTGATCGAGGCCATGTAGCCGAGCTCGGTAGTGCAGACCGGCGTGAAGTCCTTCGGGTGGCTGAAGAGCACAGCCCATGAGTCGCCGATCCAGTCGTGGAACTTGATCCGGCCCTCGGTCGTCTCCGCCTCGAAGTCCGGCGCCGTGTCGCCAAGTGAAAGGCTCATCCTCGATCGTTCTCCTGTTCGTCTCGCCCGCGGGGGGCGGGCGCCTTTGGAAGCTCACCTTCCAGACTAGCCGGATGCGGTTAGCGTCCCCGCGCAGACACGGCGGTTGGACCCGGGCCGGGGCCTCGTCGCGGTCGACTGAAGGCCCCGGCGCGGTTCAGGATCAGACGATGCCGCTCGGCGCGCCGCGCGTGCCCGCTTCCTGCACGGGTTCGCTGTTCGGCGGCACGCTGACCGGCGCTTTCGCCGTGCAGCCGCCTTCGGACGCTTCCGTGCCCGTGAACGTGACTTTCGGCAGTTCTTTGGCCGGCTTGAAAATCGGCGGGGCCGCGAAGTTGAACGCCCCCGTCAGGTCGCCGGTCGTTTCACGCCGCCACGCGCTGAGGTTCGGCACTTCCACGCCGAACCTCGTCTCCAGAAAGCGGAGCATCGAGGTGTGGTCGTAGGTCTGGGAGGCCACCAGGCCGCCCCGGCTCCACGGCGAGACGACGAGCATCGGGACGCGGAAGCCGAGCCCGATCGGACCGGTCACGCCGCCCGAGTTGTTCGTGATGTCGGGCGCCGTCAGGTACTCGCCGGCCGTCCCGATCGGCGCGGTCGGCGGCGCGACGTGGTCGAAGAAGCCGCCGTTCTCGTCCCACGTGATGAAGACCGCCGTTTTTTCCCAGGTCGCTTTGTGGTGCATGACCCGTTTGAGCAGGTCCGCCACGACCGCTTCGCCGACCTTCGCGCTCGAGTTGCCCGGGTGCTCGGTTTCCGCCGCCGAGACGTTGATCCAAGAGACCTGCGGCAGTTCGCCGTGGTTAAGGTCGTGCTTGAACGACTTCGGGTAGCTGTTTTCGAACGCCGCTTTCGCAAGCGTCGGGTTGGTCTTGAAGTTTTTGAAGTACTCCAGCGGGTTGTCCTCGAAGCCGAGGATGTTCCCGTCGTAGACCTTCCAGCTGATCCCCGCCGAGCTCAGCGCCTCGGGCATCGTCTCCCAGGTGAACTTGCCCGACGCCCGCGGGTCGCCTTTCTCGAGCGTCTCGACGAGCGGGCCGCCGTTCGCCCCGTCCGGGTCGATCGTGCCGGTCATCGAGTACAGGCGGTTCGGGTCTGTCGGTCCGAGCACCGAGCAGTGGTAGCGGTCGCAGAGCGTGAACGCGTTCGCGAGCGCCCGGTAGAACGGGATGTCTTTCTTCTCGTAGTAGCCCATCGTCGCCGGGCCGGCCTGCGTGCCGTCCGATTCCAGGTGGGTGCGGACGAAGTTGTCCATCGCGCCGCCGTCCCAGCTGCGGTGCTGGGGCTGCCAGCTGTGCGTGATGTCAGGGAAGCACTGGGCGACCCCGTTGGTTTCGAGGTGGAACGGGAGCAGCTTCCCTTCGAAGCCTTCGGCGGGGTAGCCTTCCTGTTCGTAGACCGCTTTCGCGCCCGGGCTGCCGAAGCCCTCGACGCCGCTGTAGGTCCCGAAGTAGTGGTCGAACGAGCGGTTCTCCTGAATCAGGATGATCACGTGCTCGATGTCGGACAGTTTGCCCGGCGGTGGCGTCACCGCGGCGCCGGCGGCCTGCACCAGCGGGTCGCTGCTCAACGCGACGGCGCCCGCCGCGATCCCTGCCTGCAGCACCTGCCGGCGTGTCAGTCCCGAATCCATCCCAGACTCCCTCCTGATCTGTGACGGCCGTGGGCCGCCCCCTCGCTTGTTGCGACGGGCCGGCTCGATTCTTCCCCTCGCCCTCCCCCGTCGTGTAAAGGAGACGATAACCGCAAGTGGCTTCAGGTATCAAGCCGGACGCGCTCGCCCTTCGGATCGAACAGCGGCTCGCGGGCTATCTCGCCCGCGACCCAGCGCCCGAAGATGTCGACCTCCACGCGCGTCCCGATCGGCAGCTCCGACGGCAGGTAGGCGTACGCGATCGAGCGTTCGACGGTGTATCCGTAGCCGCCGCTCGTCACGCGCCCGTGGATCTCGCCGTCGACCCGCACCGGCTCGTTGCCGAGCGCCACGGAGCGCGGGTCCTCGAGCACCAGGCAGCGCAGCCGCCGCGCCGGCTTCGGCAGCTCGCGCGGCTCCCCGCCGTCGGGATCGAGGCCGAGCGCGCCGGCGCCGTTGAAGCCCCCCTCGCGGCGCACGCAGAAGCCGAGCCCCGCCTCCGGCGGCGTCTCGTCGGGGGTGATGTCCGCGGCCCACACCCGGTAGCCCTTCTCCAGGCGCATCGAGTCGATCGCCCGGTAGCCGCCCGCGATCAGGCCGTGCTCGCGGCCCGACGCCCACAGGGCGCGCCACATCCCGGCCCCGTACTCGGTCGGGCAGTAGAGCTCCCAGCCGAGCTCGCCCACGAACGTCACGCGCAGCGCGCGCGCGGGGACGTCTCCGACCGTCAGCTCCCGCATCGACATGTAGGGGAAGTCGAGCGGGTCGGGAGTGAGCGGGCGCAGGATCTCGGCGGCCCTCGGGCCCCACAGCGCGAAGCACGCCCAGCGGGCCGTGACGTCGGTGCAGCGTACGCTCCCGTCGCGCGGCGCGTGGCGGCGGATCCAGCTCAGGTCGTGGTTCCCGAACGCCGTCCCGGTGACGATCGAGAAGACCTCCTCCTCGACCCGCGTGACCGTGAAGTCGCACTCGATGCCGCCGCGGCCGTTGAGCATCTGCGTGTAGACGATCGCGCCGACCTCCCCCGCGACGCGGTTGTCGCATAGCCGTTCGAGGAACGCCGCCGCCCCCGGCCCCGCCACCTCCAGCTTGGCGAACGAGGACTCGTCGAACAGGCCCGCCCGCTCGCGCGTGGCGAGGTGCTCGGCGCCGATCGCCGGCGACCAGTGCATCCCCGCCCAGCCCCGCGGGCGCAGCGCCTCCTCGCCCGCCGCGGCGTTGGACTCGTACCAGTTCACCCGCTCCCAGCCCGACTTCTCGCCGAACGCCGCGCCGTGCTCGGCGTGCCACGGATAGGCGCTGGAGGTGCGCAGCGGCCTGCCGGCCTGTCGCTCGTGGCCGGGATAGCGGATGTCGTAGTAGGTCTCGTACACCTCGCGGGTGCGCGCGAGCGTGTAGGACGGCGAGCGGTAGTGCGGGCCGAAGCGCCGGATGTCCATCTCCCACATGTCCTGCCCGGGCTCCCCGCCGGCGATCCACTCGGCCATCGCCTTGCCGATCCCGCCGGCTCCCGCGAGCCCGTGCGCGCAGAAGCCCGCGGCTACGAAGAAGCCCCCGACCTCGCTCTCGCCGAGGCAGAACTCGTTGTCCGGCGTGAACGCCTCCGGGCCGTTGATCAGCCGGGTGACGGTGATCTCGTCCATCGCCGGCACGCGCTTGCGCGAGTTCCTCGCGATCTCCTCGAAGCGCGGCCAGTCCTCTTCGAGCAGCCGGCCGTTGAAGTCCTGCGGGACCGCGTCGAGCAGGCGCTCGTCGAGCGCCCACGGCGCCGAGTCGCGCTCGTAGCCGCCCATGATCAACCCGCCGCCCTCCTCCCGGAAGTAGATCAGCAGGTCCGGGTCGCGCAGCGTCGGCAGGTGCACGATCTCCCCGTCGACGGCGCGCTCGCGGAAAGGCTGGGTGACGAGGTACTCGTGGGCGAAGGGGACGATCGGCACCCGCACCCCGGCCATGCGGCCGATCTCCGCGGCGAACATGCCGCCCGCGTTGACGACGACCTCGGCCTCGATCGGTCCCCACTCGGTCTGCACGCCGCGCACCCGCCGATACCCGGGGGAGGGTTCCTCGACGTCGATCGCGGTGACGCGGGTATGGGTGAAGATCTCGACGCCGCCCGCTCGCGCCCCGTCCGCGAGGGCGGTCGTCAGCAGCGACGGGTCTAGGTACCCGTCGGTCGCCAGGTAGGAGCCGCAGCGGACCCCGTCGGTGCTCATCAGCGGGAACATCTCGCGTGCCTGCTCGGGCGAGATCAGCTCGAGCGGCAGGCCGAACGTGCGCGCCCACGCAACTTGCCTGAGCACCTCTTCTTCACGCTCGGGGGTGCAGGCCAGCCGGATCCCGCCGCACTCCACCCAGCCGCAGTCGAGCTTGCGGTAGAGCTCCACGGAGTCCATCATCATCCGCGTCAGGGGCAGGCTCGAGCGAAGCTGCCCGACGAGGCCGGCCGAGTGGAACGTCGATCCGCTCGTGAGCTCGTTGCGATCGAGCAGGACGACGTCGCGCTCGCCCAGCTGGGCGAGGTGGAAGGCGATCGAGGCTCCGCCGACGCCTCCCCCGACGATCACGACTCGCGCGCGCTCGGGAAGCTCGCGGGGACGCACCATCGTTCAGCCCTCCACCGCGGCGAGCCACTCGCTCAAGCCGCCGCCCGAGACGGCGGCGCGGAGCCGCGCGAAGTGCCGCTCGGCGTAGCCGTCGAAGTCGAAGTCGAGATCGGACACGCGCGACTGCATCACGCCCCACGCCGCCTCGCGGACGTCCGAGAGCAGCCGCATCAGCTTCAGCGTGGCCCGCTGGCGCCGCGACGGAGCGGCGCCGTGGTAGGCCGCGAGCAGCCGCTCCTCGTCGTCCTCGTCGAAGTCGTTGTTGACCGACAGGTTGCCGAGGTCGAAG
>DATNBM010000010.1:0-2299 GCA_035571915.1 Solirubrobacteraceae bacterium
GGCTTCTCGACGGCGACCGCGGGGCTGGTGCTGGCGACGGTCATGGGCACGGCCGCAGTGGTAACGCTCCCTTCGGGTGCGCTCCTCGATCGTTTCAGTGCGAAACGGATCCTGATCTCGGGCAATGTGTTGAACGCGCTCGGCTACGGGGGCTTGGCGTTTGTCGGCCGTCCTTGGCAAGGCTTCGTCTGCTCGGCCGTCGGCGGTGCCGGCTTCGGAATCGTGGGAACCGCCGGCCAGATCCTGACCTTGACCCTGGTCCCGGCAGAGCAGCGCGCCGCATCGACCGCGCTCCGGCGAGTCGCAGGCAACTTCGGTCTCGGCCTCGGCGCGACGGTTGCGGGGTTCATCGTCGCGGCCACCCATCATCACCTCCAGGCGTTCCAGGGCCTCTACCTCTTCGACGCCGTCACGTTCGTCGTCTTCGTGCTGGTTGTGCTCGTCTGGATCCCGGATCCCGGCCTCGCGGATGCTCCGTCGGCGAGCGAGGACCTACGGGGTTTCCGAGCTGTTGCTCGGGATCGGCTCTTGCTCGCCCTGATCGCGGGCAACCTCGCGCTCGTGATGATCGGCGGCGCGTTCTTCTCCTTCATCCTCCCGCCGTTTGCGGAGGCGCATACACCTGTCGGGCCCGTTGGGATCGGTGTCGTCGTCTTCATCAACACCTTCTTCATCGTCGTAGCGCAGGTACCGGCGACACGGGTGGTGGCGCGGATGCGCCGCACTCACGCTTTGTTCGCCACCAGCGCCATATTCGCAGTCGGCCTGCTCGCGGTCCTGCTCGCAACGCTCACGCACTCGACGCTCGCCGCTACCACCGTCTTGGCCGGGGTGGCGATCGTGATTGCGATCGCTGAGTGTGGCCAGTTCATCGTGCTCGGCCCGCTAGTCGCGGAAATCGCGCCGCCGCATCTGCTCGGCCGCTACATGTCGCTCTACCAGCTCAGCTTCATGGTCGGCGTGGCTCTCGGCCCCGCGGTCGGCGGCGTGCTGCTCGGAACGTCACCCGACACCATCTGGTGGGGCGGCGCCTTCGCGCTGGCACTGACCGGAGCCGGCTTCCTTCGACTCGGAAACCGGATACCCGACCCCCTCTTGCCGACGAAATCCCCGCCGCTGCAGGCCGCGTCAGAGGCGACCTGATGCGCCGAGGGATGGCTAACCGGACGCCCATCGCGGTGACACAGCGCAACGAAGCCGATGTCAAGGCCGCGATGCGCGCGCAGGGCTCACGCGACCGCTCAAACCTGCTCAGGCGCTGCCAATCAGGCGACAGAGGCGTGGGTTGGGCAAGCGTGCGGGAATGTCACCTGACGCTCGGGTCGCGTGTCGCGGCTACCAGCGCGGGCGTAGGGCGTGTGATCGCGCGCACGGACGGTGTGGCGATGCCGGCCGCGCACGAGAGCACGACGAGTGCGGCGGCGCCCACGAGGACTGTGTCGGTTCCTACCGCGTTCGAAAGCGGCCCGGCGAGGGCCTGGCCGACCGGCAGCAGGCTGAGCGCGACCAGCCAGGTGAAGGAGTCGACACGCGACAGCAGGCCGGGCGGGACCTCGCGCTGGAGCGTCGTCTCGAACATGTTGTTCCCGAAGGCGATGCCGGCCTGGTAGATCCCGTAGGCGGCCGCGATCAGCACGGTCTGCAGCGGAGGCACGAGCGCAATCGCGGGAAGTGCAGCGAGCGACCAGGCCGCGAACGTGCCGACCAGTGGACGCTGCGGCCGGAGGCGCAGTGCGATCAGGCCGCCGGTGAGGCCGCCGATGGCGCCAGCGGTCAGGATCAGCCCCAACGAGGTGGCACCCTCGAGCTCGCTTCGGCTGATCACAGGGATGAGCACGAGAAACGCTCCCATGCCGAGGATGGCGACGGCGGTGAGGGCGAGCCCGGCGCGGAGCCAGCCGAGCGACCAGGCGGCGCGGGCGCCCTCCGCGAACTCGACCAGAAACGGGCGTCGCGCCACCGGCTCGCGGGCAGCGACCGGGAGTAGCGCGAGGAACGCGGCGCTGCCGACGAAGGTCAGCGAGTCGATGGCAAAGACCCAGCCCGGCTCGGTCGCCGCGACGATCAGGCCCGAGACCGCCGGGCCGACGACCTGCACCGAGCTCCGGGAGAGCGCGAGCAGCGCGTTCGCCTGCTGGAGCCGGGCGGCCGAGATCGTCTGCGGGACGAGACCGGTCGCGGCCGGGAGAAAGAACGCGCTCGCCGCGCCGAACACGAACGAGGTGACGGCGAGCATCCAGATCTCTGCCGCGCCGGTGAGCAGCGCCACCGCCACGAACGCCTGAACCACCGCCCGGAT
>DATNBM010000011.1:0-51885 GCA_035571915.1 Solirubrobacteraceae bacterium
CACCGCCGAACGGCCGGATCGGTTGGTGGTCTCCCCCGATCGCAAGAGCCTGTACGTCGCACAGGGCAACACGATGGGCGTCGGATCGCTGCTGCAGTACACGATCCAGCCCGACGGCACGCTCGCCCCGAAGGAGCCGGCGAAGGTCGACACCGGGGCGGAAATCGAGGGGATCGCGATCAGCCCGGACGGCGCGAGCCTCTATGTGATCGAAGGCGGCTTCTTCGGCAGCGGCGAGGTTGCCACCTACGCGATCGGGCCGGGCGGAACGCTCTCGGCAACCTCGGCCGCGAAGGTCCGCACCGGCGATCAGCCTTTCGACATCTTGGTCAGCCCCGACGGCAGGAACGTGTACGTGAGCAACTGGCTGGAAGGCACGATCTCTCAGTACTGCGTCCAACCAGACCGGTCGCTGTCGCCGATGGCCCCCGACCCGGTCGTCGCAGCAGGCCCGCAGCCGTATCGGATGGCGATCGCTCCTGACGGTCACAGCCTCTACGTCACCGACGAGCACTCGATCGTGGAATCGCCCGAAGAAGCGCGTGAAGGGTCGGTATCCCAGTTCGCGATCGCCGCCGACGGAGCGCTGGTGCCTAAGACGCCGGCGACGGTTGCTGCAGGCTATGAACCGAAGGGGCTCGCGATCAGTCCCAGCGGCGACGACCTGTACGTGGCCGACAGCACGGAAGCCGGCCGGATCGCGCAGTTCACGATTGGCTCCAACGGGGCGCTCGCCGCGGCGACCCCGTCGACCGTCGCGGCCGGCAGGCAGCCGTTCGGCTTGGCCGTTGGGCTCGACGGCAAGCACCTCTACGTGAGCAACTCGGCCGAATACACGATCGGCGAGTACGAAGTCGAAGATGGCGGCACGCTGCGGGCGGTGCCTGGGTCGACGGTGCCTACCGGCGAATGGCCGATGAGCGTCGTGCTCGTCGAAACCGAACGGGAACCCGTGCTCGGCGGCGAAGAAGACGAAGAAGAAGTCGAACCGCCACCGCGCTGCGAAGAGCCGCCACCGTGGTTGTGCCGCGAACCTGGGCCGCCGGTTCGATGCCGCGAACGGGAGATGCCGCCCGATCGATGCTGCGGCCCTGCATCGCCGCCCGACCGATGCTGCCCCTCGCCCGGAGAAGTCGACTCGTCGTCTGCAGGGGGCTGTCACGAAGGGGACGGGGACCGCCGCGCCGAACCCGACCTCGCGACGGGTGCAGTAGCGGGCTCGTCATCGGCAGGCGCGAGCCTTGGGCAGGATCGAGCAGCCCCCAGCACGACCCCATCGAGCTCCAAAGCGGTTCACCGCCGCGTCAACTGCCGACACAAGAGAGGTCGCAGGACGCCCAGGAGATGCCGGACCAGGCACGCCGGCCGAAAGCTCCGGTGAAAACGGCCACGGCCGCCACGTGTACCCGGTGTGGCGTGGGTGCACGGTGGCGGCCGCTTGTCGTGACCTACCTGCCTAAGGCGCCGTCACCGTCCACGTGCCGAGGTCGAAGACCGCCGTGCCTTTCGTGGCGAATGCGATCTCGAAGCCGAACACGCCGCTGCCGAACACCCCTGATTTTTCGGGGTTGAAGATGTTTTCGAAGTCGAGTTCGAACGTTTCGGTGCTGTAGACGCAGAGGAATCCCGGCGCTGAGTGACCCGGACCGCTGCATTCGGGGCTGGTGTTCCCAGGCGGCAGGTATCTGTATTTCCCTTCCGGGAGGCGTTCGGGCAACGGGATCGGGAACGTGACCCCGACGCTCGCTTCGGCCCCGGCTTTGGTGTTGCTGTCCGTCAAGGCGTAGACGCCGCTCTCGGACCGCCCGGAGGTGAGGACCGAGGGTGCCGGACTCCCCGTTTCGCCTTTCGCTCCGGCCGGCCCTTGAGCACCCGTCGTGCCGCGAGGTCCGGGCTTGCCGGTCCTACCGCGCAGCTTCTTCAGCAGCGACGGGCTGATCTGTCTGGTGGAACTCAGCAGGTAGTGCTTGGCTGCGATCGCGCTGCCGCTCATCGCGAAGACCAGAGCGAGCGTAGCGACGACGTTTGCGTAGCTGACGTGTCTGCGGATTGTTTTCATCGACCGACAATACGTCGTCCGAGCGTCGTGCAGCGGCCGGCGTTCCCTTCGGGGCCGCGGTGTGAACGGTTGTCGGAAGCGAACGAGGTGCCGCGATCACCGGCGCACGCCGAACCGCAGGATGGTGACGCTGCGCGACCGCGTGGCGCTGATCGGCTCCAGGTCGATCAGGGGGAGGGTGGGGGGCGCGAAGCGGATGCCGTCGCCGAGCAGCAACGGCAGCACGTACACGAGGATCTCGTCGACCAGGCCCCGCTGCAGGCACTGCGCGGCCACGTCCGCGCCGAGGATCTCGACGTTCTTGCCGGCCGCGGCCTCGCGCGCCGTCGCGACCGCCTCGCCGACGTCACCCGTGAGGTACGTGATCCCCGGGTTCGGTCGCTCGGGGGGCCGATGGGTGAGCACGAAAACCGGCCCGGAGAAGGGGTAGTCGACGCTGCCCGGTTTCTCGGCCCTCATCCGTTCGCCGACGTCGGAGGTCCGCCGTCCGACGAGCATCGCGCCGGTGGCCGCCGCGACCGCGTGGAACTCCTCCGGCCCGACGAAGTCGGTGAGCTGGCGACCGCCGCCCCAGTCCATCACGTGGCCGGCGGCGGCGATGAAGCCGTCGAGCGACATGCACCTGTTCACGACGATCCTGCCGGGTCCGGCGCTCGCGTCGCTCACACGGTCCTCCGCATCTCCGCGGCGTTCGAGTCTGGAGCGCGGTCGAAGCGTCCGCGCGAGGTCAGCGGCGTCCGGCGCGCCACCTCGGGGAGGTACTCATCGAGGAAGACGCGAGCGACGAGCTCCTGTCGTGAGGCGACGCCGAGCTTCTCGTAGAGGTTCTTGACGTGGTCGTCGACCGTGTGGGGTGAGACGACGAGGGTCTCGGCGATCTCGGCACGGGCGAGCCCACGAGCCAGGAGCGTCGCCACCTCGCGCTCGCGGGCCGTCGCGCCGCACGCCTCGAGGCGGACCGTCGCAGAGCGGGCGCCCGTCGCCCCCTCGAGCACGACCGCCACCCGACCGCTGTCGCGAGGTCCGGGGAGCGAGGCGTGCAGCGTCACCCAACCGTCGTCTCCCGGCACGGTGACGACGTTGCCGCCGTCGTGAGCGCGATCCGGCGCGGAACGGACGAAGGAAGCGAGGGCGAGCACCGGCGTGGGGATCGCCTCCTCGGAGTAGCCCGACTCCCCGGGACGCAGCGAGGCGAGCAGCGCGCGGGCCGGAGGTGTGATCAGCTCGACCTCGTCCCGCGGTCCGAGAACGACCATCCCCGGAGCCTCCGCGCCCGTGACCCGGCGGGCCGCGTCGAAGCGCAGCGACGCGCGGATGCCGCGGGCGATCGCGCCCGTGAGCGCGGCGAGCGCGTCGGCGTCTCGTTGCTGGAACGCGCCACTGCTCGCACGGCGGGCGATGTGCACGGCGCCCCAGACGCGACCGCGGATGACGAAGGCGCCGCGCAGCTCGTGGGGGATGTCGGCCGGCAGGAGCAGGTCGCGGTAGCGCGCGCTGCGCCGCGGATCGCCGCGCGCGGCCCGATCGAGGATGCCGACGGGCACGCGCCGCGTGGCGAGGCCGGCGAACGTGTTGACGTCGTCGACCATGTACTCGCTGCGGACGATCAGCTCCCCGGCGGCCGGGGTCTCCTCGGGCGCGAACACGCCGCGTTCGACGAGCTCCTTGGGGGCGTCGCTGGTCAGCAGCCGCGTGCTGGGGTCCAGCGTGTGCCAGCAGCTGGCGTCGTTGTCGATCACGTTGCGCAGCCGCGGGGAGAGCTCGGCGAAGAACTCCTCACGCGGCAGTCCCCGTGAGCCGAGCTGGTCGATCTCCTCGATCAGGCGCTCGACCGTCCATCCCATGGCGGCCAGTCTTGCACTTCGTGCAGGAAAGATCCCCGCGCGCGGGGGGTGGTCGATCCCGCCCGCAGCGATCAGGCTGTGCGCATGTTCTCAATCGACGCAGCAGACACCCACACGGCCGCGCCGGACGGCGCCCTCGCACCCATCGCTCTCGGTCCCGGCGAGGGAGAGCACTTCTGGTTCTTCGGCGGCCTGACGACGATCAAGGCCGACGGCTCCGGCACCGGCGGTCGCATGATGCTGACCGAGCAGACCGCGCCGCGCGGCAGCGGCTCGCCGCTTCATGTCCACCACAACGAGGACGAGTGGTTCTACGTGCTGGAGGGAGAGCTCACGATCTGGGTCGCGGGCCGGACGGTCCTTGCTCCGGCGGGCTCGTTCGTGTTCGGCCCGCGCGACGTGCCGCACACGTTCATCGTCAGCTCCGACGAGGCTCGCTTTCTGCTTGTCACACAGGCGGCCGGGTTCGAGGGCTTCATCCGTACGCTCGGGACTCCCGCTCCCGTAGCGGAGATTCCGCCCGCGCCCGATGGGCCGCCCGACATGGGGCCGATCCTGCAGGCCGCGGCCGATCGCGGCATCGAGATCCTCGGCCCTCCCGGCATCCCCGCCTGAGCCGCGTGCCCGGCGCGCCCGTCCCTCTGTCGCAGACACGGGGCGGCGCGTCGGCTGTCGCGCCGGCCGCCTTCAGTTGCGTAGTCGCCGCGGACGGGAATGCCGAGGTTCTACGGAAGCCGCTGGGGGCGCCTCGACGTAGGTTCCGCGCATGAGCCCGCAACAGACGCCGCCGGCCCCGCTCTTGGAGGTGATCGGCAACCTCTCGAGTTTCCATCACGCCCACGAGGAGTTCTACTCGCAAGCGCCGTTGACGAGCGCCTTCGAGGTTCAGGCGCACTCGCGCGTCCTGAAGGCGCTGGCCTCTCGGTGGCGGACCGTCGAGCCGACCGAGCACCGGGTCGCGAGCCCGTACGCGGGGGCGGAAGACGTGAACGCGCCGGGCCTGACGGAGGAGTCCGGCGTGCTGTTCATGGAAGGCGAGGCGGAGCCGGCCGAGATCGCCACGATGAAGCGTGACCTCGGGACGCTCGCCGACGACATGGAGCGGACCGGTACGTGGCTCGCGAGCGCGATGGAGCAGTCCTGGGGGGTCGCGGGCTCACTCGCTGCCTACCCGGCGCTCGCGGACCTGCTCGGCGAACGCCATCGCATCATCGCCAACGACTGGCAGGCGGCGCAGCTGCAGGGCCTCGTCGCTCGGATCCTGCGTCGTGCCCTCGAGCTGCTCGACCGTCTCGAGCTCTCGCCCGAGGCGATTCGCGCGGATATCGCCGGGGATCGCGTAGGGCCCGCCTACCTGTACTCCGCGAGCGAGCTTCTCGATCGCGCATCGGATCTGATCGTCGAATCGACGGTCCTCGTTCACGACAACGAGCGACGTTGGCGGGTGTTCTCCGGGCGTGTCGGGGAACTGGCCGGCGCCGAGGGTTAAGGGAGACGGGCTCCGATGTCGGCCGGCCGAAGCGACGCGCAGGCCACCACGCTCGCCGATGAGTTCCTGCCCGTGTACGACGTCTCCGACGCCGTGGCCGTCGTGGTCGACGCCGATCTCGACGTGACCTGGGAGGCGTTGCTGCGGACGGACCTGATCGAGGTCGGCCGCCGCAAGCCGCTCGTCGCGGTCCTTGGCGCGGTGCGGATGCTGCCCGATCTCGTCGCGCAGATCCTTCACGGCGAGCGACCGCAATCCCCGGAGCGGATGACGCTCGGCGACCTCGCCGCGGTTCCGAGCGCCGAGGGGGGCTGGACGTTGCTGGGCGAACGCCCGCGCGAGGAGATCGCGCTCGGCCTGGTCGGCAGGTTCTGGCGTCCCGTGATCGAGTTCGCCGGCGTCGACGCCGGCGACTTCACGGACTTCTCGGAGCCTGGATACGCGAAGACGATCTACTCCCTCTCGACGCGCGCCCTCGGCGACGGCCGTACGCTCCTGACGGGCCTGATGCGGACGGCGACGACGGACGAGCACGCCCGGCGCTACTTCCGTCGCTACTGGACCTTCGGGGTCGGATCGGGCGCGCACGTCCTCGTGAACGGCCTGCTCGAGGTCGTACGAGACGACGCCGAGGCGCAGGCGGCGAGCGCGGCATGAAAGCTCCGCACGGACGGTCGCGGCGCCGATGACGCTCGCGTGGACGAGCCTGCCGCAGTATCGCTCGCAGCTCTCGCCCGGTCAGACGGTCGTGCGGGTCTCCACCTGCTCCTGCGGCTAGCCTCGCCTCTACAACACCGAGTAGAGCGCATCCAGCAGCGTGCGGTTGCGCTCCGTCTGCCACCGCCGGCCCTCGCAGCGGTTGCAGACGTAGGCGAACACGAGCTCCGCGTCGGGGTCGTGGAAGCCGAGCGATCCGCCCGCCCCGAAGTGACCGTAAGCGTTCGGTCCAAGCCCGATCGGGCGATCGGGCTGCGTGAGCTGGAAGCCGAGGCCGAAACGGGTGTGGCGGTCCAACACCACGTCGTGGCCCTCCGACCACGGCCGAGTCGCCTCGCCGAGCGTCTCGACGCCGAGACGCTCGGGCATCAGCTCGTATACGGCGGCGACGCCCCGGGCGCTCGCGTGGCAGTTCGCGCTGGGTATCTCCGCTTCGCGCCAAGCGGGCGTGTTGACCGTGCCGAGACCCGACAGGCCCGGAGGGTTGAGGTACGTCCGCCCGAACAGGTGGCGCCGCTGCTCGCTCATCTCCTCGGCGCCACGCGAGGAGGTCTCCGCGCTGAAGTCGAACACGAACTCGGCGACGTCCGCTCCGGGCGGGGCGCCGAAAGCGACGCCCGCCTCCGCGCCCGCCAGCTGCGCGAAGCGAGCGCGCAGTGGCTGCCCGGTCGCGCGCCGCACGATCTCCCCGCAGAGGAAGCCGAAGGTGTTGACGTGGTAGCCGTGAGCGGTCCCGGGCGTCCACCACGGCTCCTGGGACTCGAGCGCACGGATCATCCGGTCCCAGTCGTAGATCGCATCGGGTGCGACGTCGGCGCGGATCGCCGGGTGTCCGGCCTGGTGCGAGAGGACCTGCCGCAGCGTCGCGTCCTGCCAGGCGGGTGCGTCGAGGTCGAGCCCCAGGGAGAGCACGGTGAAGGCGACGAAGGCCTTGCCGACGCTGAACACGTCGATGACCGTGTCCTGCGTCCACGGACGGGTTCGGCCCTCGTCGGCCCATCCCCCGCAGAGATCCACGACGACCCGCCCGCCGATCCGTACGACGACCGCAGCCCCGATCTCCTCCTCGAGGTTCGCGGCCAGCGCTTCGCGGACGGGGGCGAAGCGCGCGTCGCAGAGGCCGCGGGGCAGGGCCGGGTCGAGGCTTCCGGCGCTCATCGTCCCGCGCCGGGAGGCCCCCGCTATGCCGCGGAGGTCCGCGTCGCGCGCGCCTGGGAGAACGTCACGAGGCGCCCGCGCTCCTCGTCCCACAGCTTCAAGCGCACGGCGCGCAGGCCGTCGAGGAGCGAGAGGGTCGGCACGTTCTGGAGCGCGGGGGTCTCGTCGTGGGCGCGCTGGAGGTTGTAGTTCGGGATCCGGGCGCTCAGGTGGTGAACGTGGTGGAGCCCGATGTTGCCGGTCACGAACTGCAGCGGCTTGGGGAGCTTCAGGTAGGAGCTGCCCCGCAGCGCCGCGTCCGCGTAGCTCCATTCCTCGCCGCGCTCCCAGTAGGTGTCCTCGAACTGGTGCTGCACGTAGAACAGCCAGATCCCGACCGAGCCCGCGAGCAGCGCCCCGGGCATCCACACGAGCAGGAAGTCCTCCCACCCGATCAGCAGGCAGAGCGGCACGACGATCGCGGCGAGCGCGAGATCGGTCGCGAGCACGCTACGGCGCATCCGCGGCCGGGCGTTGCGGGAGACGATCCGGGGGCCGACGATCATCGCGAAGACGGGGCCGAGACCGAACATGACGACCGGGCTTCGGAACAGGCGGTAGCCGAGGCGCCCGCGCCAGGAGCGCGCCCGGTACTCCGCGACCGTCAGCGTCGGCACGTCGCCGACGCCGCGCCGGTCGAGGTCTCCGGCGCTGGCGTGATGCACGGCGTGATCGTGGCGCCAGCGCACGAACGGGGTCAGGACGATCAGGCCAAGCCCGGTCCCGAGCCAGACGTTCGCCTTCCTCGAGCTCAGGAAGGACCCGTGCGCGCAGTCGTGGAAGATGATGTAGGTGCGGAGCAGGAAGCCGGCCGCGGGGATCGCGAGCGCGAGCGTCAGCAGCGGCGATACGGCGATCGCCTTGTACATCAGGACCGACAGGGCGAAGTACGGGACGACCGAGGTGAGGATGTCGAGCACGCCGCGCGAGAGCCGGGGCTTCGCGTACTCCGCCAGGACGTCCCGGTCGACCGGCGCCTTTGGCCGCGTCGCGCGGATCCGCGTCGTCGATCCGCCTGCCACCGCTTGATCCGTCAAGTTCGCTCCCTTCGGCTGTTGGGAATGCGCTCGTTCGGCGCGCAGGCAACTTACCGGGTACGGCACTCGGCTATGTCCGGTACTGGACCGACAGTCACTCGAGCGAGCGGAGCGCGGCGTCCAGGTCCGGCAGCTCGCCGGCGTGCTCCGGGATCGCGACCCACCGCACGACCCCTTCGCCGTCGACCGCGAAGGTCCCCGCGGACTGCCAGCGGGTCCCGGCGGGGTGCCGGTTGCGAATCCCCTCGCGGGCGAGCGAGATGACCGCGGCGAGCGAGCGGGCGCCCATGAAGTGACCGAGGCTCGAGCGCCCGAGGCCCCATGCCGCGTAGGTGCGGCGCGAGGGGTCGCAGAGGATCCGCACGTCGCCGCCGCCCCCGATCGCGAGGCACCAGCGCCCGGTCTCGGGCTCCGGCGCGTGACTGACCGCGATCCACTGCGTCCCCGGGGAGGAGGCGGCGGCCTCGCGGAGCATCTGCATCGTCCGCTCGGCGAAGGGGCAGCCGGTGTGACGCAGGAAGGCGACGATCGCGGGCCTGCCCGGCTCGAGCGCGAAGGGCAGCTCGCGGGCCGGGTCGCCGGGGCGCGGCAACGGGCTCACAGCGAGCGCGGCAGGTCGCAGGAACGTTCGCGGGTCCACGCCTACGCGTCCCCGAGCATCTCGTTCAGACGGGTGAATGGCGCGGCGCCGTCGAGACCCGCGAAGGATCCCGAGCCGGCGATCTCCTCGGCGGCGCGCAGGAACGCTCCCCACGCGACCCTCGCGAGCGCCGAGCCCACGCTGATCCGCCGCACGCCCAGCTCGGCGAGGTCCGCAACCGTCAGGCCCGTGTCCGCTCCGATCAGGACGTTGAGCGGCTTCGGGGAGACCGCCTCGACGAGCGAGCGGATGTCCTCCGGGGCGCGCGCGCCGGGCGCGAAGAGCACGTCGGCGCCCGCCTCCGAGTAGGCCGTCAGGCGCCGGATCGCCTCGCCGAGCGGGTCGGCGTGCCCGACGAGGAAGCACTCCGCGCGCGCCGTCAGCAGGACATCCCCGCCCGCGTCGTCGACGGCGGCTCGCGCGGCCGCGACCCGCGTAGTGGCCTCGGCCGGGTCGAACAGCGATCCGTCGCCGGCGGCGTCCTCGATCGAGAGCCCCGCGACGCCCGTCTGCGCGCAGCGCGCGACGCTCTCGAGGACGCCGTCGGCGTCCTCGGCGTAGCCGGACTGGAAGTCCGCGCTGACGGGGAGGTCCGTCGCCGCGACGATCTCCGCGACGTGCGCGAGAACGTCCTCGAGCCGCAGCGAGTCGAGCGAGTCGGGTCGGCCGCGCCCGAACGCGAAGCCCGCGCTCGTCGTCGCGAGCGCCCGGAAGCCGAGCTGCGCGAGCGCCTTCGCGCTGCCCGGGTCCCACGGGTTCGGGATCACGAAGCAGCCTGACTCGTGCAGCGCGCGGAACGCCGCGCGCTTCTCGGCGGGCTGTCGCATGGGTCTACCTCCTCGGCTTGGGGCCTTCAAAGGCCGGGGCTCCTGCATCCGATCGTGAAGCATCGGCGCGCGGCCTGCTGCGCCGCGCCTGCGGGTCCCATACTTCGCCCATGACCCCCGACGGCATCTACCGACACGACCCGTTGGCCGCTCCCGACCGCGAGTTCGAGCCGGGCACGCTCGCCCATCTCGTTCCCGGCAACACGGGCCGGATGCTCGATCCGCGCCGCACCCCGGTCACGATCCTCGACCTCGACTCGGCGCTTGGGACCTTCGAGCTGCGGGTCGAGGACTTCGAGGATCGCGGGGCGCTTTGGCGGCTGCCGGCGGAGGACGTGTCGAGCTTTCAGTTCGCACGTGGCTCGCGGCGGGCCGGCGCTCGGGCGGTCGAGGGTCTCGAGCGCGTCGTGGCGAGCTTCGCCGGCACGCTCGAGATCGCCGCCGACCCGGACGCGGCGGCCGAGACGGAGCGCGCCCTTGCGGCCGAGCGGGCGCGGATCGCTCCTCTGCTGGAGAGGCGCCCCGGGCTGCGCGACATCGACCTTGCGGACTGCGCGGCGCGACGCGAGGGCTCCCCCGAGGCGACCGCTGCGATCGGCGAGCTGCTCCGGGACGCCGGCCTCGCCGGCCTCGAGCGCGAGTTCGCGGGCACACACGTCTCGAACCCCGCGTCCGGGGAGGTCGTCAAGGGACACGCGATCGTGCTCGCCGAGATGGGCCTGTGCCCGTTCGCGGGCCGCCCCGTCCGTGACCCTGCATTGTTCGACGGGGAGCGGGGACGCGCGGAGCGCCGCGCTCACATCCTGCTGCGGCTGGCGTTCCTGGCGGAGCTGACGGCGCTTCTCGGGGTGGAGCGGGTGGACCTCCACCGTGGAACCGCCTCGCGCGAGCCTCTTCGGCCGGCGAGGCGCTCGTCGTTCGTCGCGGCGAGCTTCTCCCGCGAGGTCGCGCTCGCGCACCTGCGCAGCGAGGCGGAGTTCACGTCGATCGCGTGCGGGTCGGTACCCGTCTCGAGGCTCTTCATGACGTTCCTCGAGACGCCCGAGATGAACGCGCCCTACCGGGAGGCCGAGGCGCTGCTGATCGCTCGCCCGGGCGCCGACCCGTTTTGAGCACGGCGCCGCGCGCGCTCGCTCGCGCCGCGCGCAGGCCTCACGCGACAGTCGCCGGGGCGAGCCGCGCGAGCAGGGCGTCGATCGTCCTCCGCGCGGTCGCGAGCGCCGCCTGCTGATCCTTGGCCGAGGCGATGAACAGGGCCGCCTCGTTGAGCGCTGCGAGCAGCAGGTTGGCGAGCAGCTCGCTCTCGCCGGCCGGCACGCGGCCTTCGGACTCCAGAACGGCGAAGCCCGCGCGCAGGCTGCCGAGCGAGTGCTTCTCATCGAGCGCTCGCCACCGCTGCCAGCCCAGCACGATCAGCGGGTCGGTCAGCGCGATCCGCTGGACGGCCGGATCGATCGCCATCTCGAGCCACGCCCGGGCTCCGGCGCGGAAGCGATCGAGCATGTCCCGCCCGGCGGCCGCGGCGGCCTCGTCGGCGCGCGCGGCGATCTCGACGAACACCTCCTCGGCGACCGCGTCGAACAGCTCGGCCTTGCTCGCGAAGTGGTGGTAGAGCGCGCCTCGCGCGACCCCGGAGGATTCGAGCACGAGCTCGATCGAGGTCGCCTCGTAGCCGCGCTCGCCGAACAGTCGCCGCGCGGTCGCGAGAATGCGCTCGCGCGTCGCCTCGCCCCTGAGTCGCCGTCCGTCGACCATCCCCGGATTGTAAACCGACTGTCGGTCTGATACTTTCGCGGGCGTCGAGATCAGTCGATCACCGGGAGGCGCGATGAGGGTCGAGATGTTCAACGTCGGGTGGATCACCGCTCCGGCGGTCGTCTATGGGCAGGGCGAGGACCCCGAGGAGCGGATCCGCTTCCCGGTGCCCTCCTACCTGATCGAGACCGACGAGGAGCGGATCCTGATCGACGCGGGCCTGCACCCCGACGCGGTCGCCGACCCCGAAGCCTTCTACGGGCGCCCCGAAGCCGGGATCTTCGGGCTCGAGCAGGAGCGGGACATCACCGTCCAGATCGACCTCGCAACGCTCACGAAGATCGTCGTCACGCACCTGCACTTCGACCACGTCGGCGCGCTGACGCTGCTGCCGGAGTCGGTGCCGATCGTGATGCAGCGCCGCGAATGGGAGGCCGGGCGCGACGCGGGCGCGATCGCGCGCAACTTCCTCTATCCGCGCGACTACGAGGCCTTGCAGGAGCGACGCCTCACGCTCGTGGACGGCGACCACGACCTGCTCGGGGACGGCTCGGTTGAGCTGCTCCTGACCCCCGGCCACACGCCCGGACACCAGAGCGTGCGGATCGGCGAGCGCCTCGTGATCGGGGCCGACGTCGGGCATTACGCACGGACGCTCGATGACCTTCGCTTTCCGGCGTTCGGCGAGGATCGCGAGGCGCAGGCCTCCTCGGCCGCGCGCCTGCGCGGGATCCGCGACGCGGGCGTGACGGTGCTGCCGGGCCACGATCCCGACGTGCTGCGGCCGGGCCCGGTCGAGCTCGCCTCCGTCTAGACCGGCGCCGCCTCGATACTCAGCCGGTGGGCGAGACACCGCGCTTCTCGGCAGGCAATCGGCTGGAGCTGCGGCGCGGCCCGGTCACGCTCTCGTGCCTGGACTTCGGGGGCTCAGGGCCCGCCGCGCTGCTCCTGCACGGCCTCGCCGGCCACGCCGGGGAGTGGCGGGCGACCGCCTCGTGGCTGACCGAGCGGCGGCGCGTGATCGCGCTCGACGTGCGCGGCCACGGCCACAGCACGACCGACCCCGACGACGTCTCCCCGGACGCTCACGCGGAGGACGTCGCGTGCGTCGTCGAACGGCTCGCCGGGGGCGGGCCGGTGAGCCTGATCGGTCAATCGCTCGGCGCGAACCTCGCCTTCCTCGTCGCCTCCCGCCGGCCCGATCTCGTCCGCGAGCTGGTCGTCGCGGAGGGCTATCCGAATGCTGACCCCCGGCGCGAGGCGAGCGCCTCGATCGAGCGCTGGCTCGGGAGCTGGCCGCTCCCGTTCGCATCGCGCGCCGACGCCGTCGCGTTCTTCGGCGGCGGCCCGCGCGGCGAGGCGTGGGCGGACGGCCTCGTAAGGGACCCGGGCGGGCTCGACCGCCGCTTTCGGGCGGATCTACTCGTTCGCACCCTCGCCGAGGCACTCGCGGTCGACCGCTGGGCCGAGTGGGAGGGCGTAGCCGCCCGCGCGTTGGTCGTGCGTGGCAGCGAGGGCCAGTTCACCGAGGAGGCGATGCGCACGATGGTCCGGCGCGCCCGGGACGCGCGCTACGCGGAGATCGCCGGGGCCGGCCATGAAGTCCACCTCGAGCGCCCACGCGCGTGGCGCGAGGTTCTGGAGCGCTTCCTCTTGACAGGGGACGTGGAGTCCTCTAATATTCAACAAAGTAGTTGATAAATAAGTTAGGTGAATAAGCGATGGCAACGGATCAATTGAGCCTCACGTTCGCGGCCCTCGCCGACCCGACGCGCCGGGCGATCGTCGCCCGTCTCGCGGAGGAGGGCGAGGTCACTGTCAACGACCTGGCGGAGCCGTTCCCGATGAGCGTCCAGGCCGTCTCTCGGCACCTGAAGGTGCTGGAGCGAGCAGGCCTGATCTCCCGCGGGAGGACCGCTCAGCTGCGGCCCTCGCGCCTGGAGGGGGCGCCGCTGCGGGACGTGGCCGACTGGTTGGAGCAGTACCGCGAGATCTGGGAGGGCCGACTCGATCGCCTCGCCGAACGCCTCAGGGAGATCCAGCGAAAGGCGGATGCAGATGACTGAGCAGACGATGGCCGAGCGGACGATCGTGATCGAGCGGGAGCTCGACGCCCCGCGGGAGCTGGTGTGGCGGGTCTGGACGGACCCCGACGAGGTCACCAAGTGGTGGGGGCCCGAGCACTTCTCCACGCCGCGCGAGAAAATCGAGTTCGACCTGCGGCCCGGCGGGGTCTGCCGGCTGACGATGGTCGGGCCGGACGGCGTGGAGTACCCCAGCGACGGCCATTTCGGAGTCGTCGAGCCGCCCGAGCGCCTGTCGTTCGGGGAGGAGGAGACCGAGCACCCGATGATCGAGTCGGGCGAGACGACGATCGAGTTCGTCGCGCTCGGCGAGTCGCGTACGAAGGTGGTCGTCACCTCGCGGATGGTCTGCGCCGAGGAGCTGCTCGGCATGGCGGAAGCGGGCTGGAGCAGCCAGCTCGAGAAGCTCGCCGCGCTGCTCGCGGGCTGAGGCCTACGAGGCCTACGAGGCCTACGAGGCCTGTGGCGCCGCGAGCAGTAGCTCCGCGGCCGCCGCCGCGTCGGGCGCGGTGTGTCGGCAGCCCCCCGCGGTCCTGACCAGGATCGCGGGGATGCCGATCGCCTCGGCGCCGGCCACGTCGGCGTGGGGGTTGTCGCCGACCATCCAGGCGTCCCCGCTTCCCGCGCGACCGCGCAGGGCCGTCCTGAACGCCTCCGGGTGGGGCTTCTCGTACCCGGTCAGGGCGGAGCTGAACACGTCGTCCAGAAGGTCGTCGAGGCCGAGCGCGGCGACCAGCCGGTCGAGCTCGGGAACGTGGTTCGAGACGACGACGTTCTGGCGGCCGGCCTCACGGACGCGGCTCAGCGCCGCGCGCGTGTCGTCGAACAGGTGCCACGCTCTGGCGCCGTCGACGAAGCGCTCGCGCACTGCCGCGCACAGCTCCCGCGCCCGCGTCTCCGCGACGCCCGCGCCGGCCATCGCGCCGCAGATCAGGGGCGCGAGCGCCAGCCACCACGCGTCTGGATCGGCCAGCTCGGGGTGCGGGCGCTCGTGGCGGTGCCAGGGAAAGCCCCCCTTCAGGCGCGAGCGGATCGCCTCGAGGCTCGCGCCGTGGCCGGGCTCGTGCTCGTCGAGCACTTCCAGCACGCATCCGCTCCACAGCCCCTCGCGCCAGGCGAGCGTGCCGTCGAAGTCCCAGAGGACGACCGCGCCCACGCCGCTAGACGGGCCGGCGCGCGGGAATGCGCTGTCCGCTCATCGGCAGCGACCATATCGGCCGCGGGCCGTATCTTCCCGGTATGCCGACCGAGACCGATCGCGACGTGCGGCTTGCCACGCCCGCCGACGCGGAGGCCTGCGCGGCGATCTACGCGCCCTACGTCGAGGGCACCGCGATCAGCTTCGAGCTCGTCGCCCCCTCCGCGGCGGAGATGGGCGAACGGATCGAGGCGGCGCTCACGTCGCACGCTTGGTTCGTGCACGAGCGGGACGGCCTCGTCGCGGGCTACGCCTACGGCGGGCCCATGCACCGCCGCGCCGCCTACCGGTGGTCGTGCGAGGTCAGCGTCTACGTCGACCGCGAGCGTCGCGGCGGGGGGATCGGAAAGGCGCTGTATGAGGCGCTGTTCGAGCGGCTGGCCGCGCGCGGGTACCTGCAGGCGATCGCGGGGATGACGCTTCCCAACGAGGCAAGCGCGGCGCTGCACACAGCGATGGGCTTCCAGAGCATCGGCGTCTACCGGAGGATCGGCTACAAGCTCGGGGCCTGGCACGACGTCGAGTGGACCCAGCGGGCGCTCGGCCCCGAGCCCCCCGGGGAGCCCCCCGAGCCGCGTTGAGCGCCTTGGGCCGCGCTGGGCCTCAGCGCGCCCGTCGCCGCACGAGCGGCGCGGCGAGCCCGGCGATCCCGACCAGCACGAGGATCAGCGGCCAGCCGAGCAGGCTGCCCGTGAGCGGGTGAAGCTCTTCGACGTGCGCAAGTTCCCCGCCCACGCTGATCGTGAATCCGAGGAGGCCGAAGAAGCCGACGTAGGCGAGCCCGCGCACGTGCGATCGCGTCCCCGACCAGACGAGCGCCACGGAGACGATCAGCAGCATCAGGTCCCAGCCGAGCGTCTGCCCGGCGGTCAGGTGGAACGGTTCGGCGACATGTGGGACGTGTTCGCCCCGTGCGCCCGCGCCGTGCGGCGGTGCGCTTCCGGGATGGACGTCGCCCCGGAAGACGGAGGAGGGGACGCGCGGGAACGGCCTGGAGACGGGCAGCACCAATGTCATCACGACTCCCTGGAGTCCGGCGGCGACCGCCCCGAGCCCTCCGGCGGTGGCGAGCTCCGAGGCGCCGGCGGCGCCCGCTACCTCGACAGCGCCCGCGACGAGCAGAAGCGACGCGCCCCCGGAAAGCAGGATCCAACGCACGTCCTGCGCCGAGGCCGGATGGAGGATCTTCAGCCAGAGCAGGATCCAGGTCCCGAGCAGCGCGAGGCCCGCTAGGAAGATCGCGAATGGGGCCTGGGCGCGCCGCGAGCCGGCGATCGCGACCGCTGCCGTGCCAGCGAGGGCGGCGGCGTCGTAGAGCAGATGGTGGGTGCTCGCGCCGGCCCAGGTCAGGAACTGGAACAGGGCGATCGGGGAGAGCAGGACGGCGCTCACCATCAGCGCCGCCCGCGCGGGGTCGGCGGGGCCTCTGCCCGGACCTCCGCGGCCCGCCACGGCGAGCGCGAAAAGGAGCGTGGCCGGCAGCGCGACGGTCAGCAGCAGCTCGAAGTCGCTCCAGCGTCCAGTCGAGCTGCGTCGCGCGAACACGACCACGGCGCCGACCGCGAGCAGCACGCCCCCGATCGCGCGTAGCGCGCTCGTCAGATCCCCGCTCCTCTCACCCACGGAGCACGACCCTATGAGGGGCCCCGGATGGTGTAGCGCCTATCCAGGGGCGAGGACGGCGCGGACCGCCCCGGGCAGGCGCGCGCGGCGGGCGGGCGTGCTCGCGCCCGAGATCAGCTGCCGGTGCGCGAAGCCGTGCGGGAGGTCGACGAGCGCCAGCAGCACGAGGTCCCTGCCGCGCGCGTCGGCTCGTCCAAACAGCGCGCGGGCGAGCGCTCCCATCAACGCGAGGATCTCGTCGTTGGCGGTCTCGAGCTCGGCGCCGAGGGCGCCGACGTCGAGCGCCAGCAGGTCGCTGCGGCGCAGCACGTCGAGCAGCAGCGTGTCCTCGCGCTCGGCCAGGCAGTGGTCGTACATCGCAAGCGCGATCTCGACCGCGCTCTGCAGCGGCTCCTCGAGCGACGCGGGGATCGCCCGGGCCCGGTCCTGATTGCGGCGCACCGCCCGCAGCCAGACCGCCGCGAGCAGCTCCTCGACCGAGCTGAAGCGGTGGTAGATAGAGCCGACCGGGACGCCCGCCGCGCCGGCGATCGCATCGACGGTCGCGCCGCGCGGGCCGCGCTCGAGCACGACGCCGCGGGCGGCGTCGAGGATCGCATCGGTCGAGAACACCCTGCGCGCCATTCGAGGTGTAGAGTCTAACCTCTAGAGTAGATCCTCTACAAAGGAGATCCGACGTGGCGACGTTGACGCGCGAGGGGGACGTGATGGTCCTCGACCTGGGAGACGGGGAGAACCGCTTCAACGGCGAGTCGCTCGACTCGCTCGAGGCCTGCCTGGCGGAGGTCGAAGCGGCCGCGCCGTGCGCGCTCGTCACGGCCGCGAGCGGCAAGATCTTCTCGAACGGGCTCGACCTCGAATGGATGGCCGGGCAGGGCGAGGCGGCGGTCCCGTTCGTCGGCCGCGTGCACGAGCTGCTCGCCCGGGTGCTGGAGATCGGCGTGCCGACGGTTGCGGCGCTGCAGGGCCACGTGTTCGCCGCCGGAGCGATGCTCGCCCTGGCGCACGACCAGAGGGTGATGCGGGCCGACCGGGGCTTCTTCTGCCTGCCCGAGGTCGACATCGGGATCCCGTTCACGCCGGGGATGAGCGCCCTGATCGCCGCCCGCCTGCCGGTTCGGACGGCGATCGAGTCGATGACGACCGGGCGGCGCTACGGCGGCGAGGAGGCCGCCGCGGCCGGGATCGTCGACGAGGCCGTCGGCGAGAGCGAGGTGCGGGCCCGGGCGATAGCTCGAGCCGCCGCGCTGGCGGGCAAGGACCCGGCGACGCTGCGCACGATCAAGCAGCGCCTGCACGAGTCGGCGCTCGCGGCGCTGCGCGGCTCGCAGGGCTTCTAGGGCGCTCGGGATGTGGCCGGGGTTCGTCTGGAGGTGGGGCTCGACGCCGGCGGAGCGAGCCGAGCCGTTCCCGTGCGACGAGCTGCTCCCGCGTGCCTCGTGGACCCTGTTCCGGGCGGTCGACGTCGCGGCCCCGGTACCGGTCGTCTTCCGCTGGCTCTGCCAGCTGCGGGTCGCTCCCTACAGCTACGACCGGCTCGACAACGGCGGGCGGCGCAGCCCGCAGACGCTGACGCCCGGCCTCGAGCGGCTCGAGGTGGACCAGCCGATGATGTCGATCTTCCGCCTCGCGGCCTTCGAGCCGGGAAGCTCGATCACGGCGCGCTCGCGCAGCCGCCTGTTTGGCGACGTGGCGATCACCTACCGGGTCCGCGAGACCGCGCCGGGCCGATCGCGGCTGGTCGCGAAGGTGCTCGTCGAGCCCGCCCGGGGCACGCCGTGGAGCTTGGCGATGCGGATGCTCCTGCCTCCCGGCGATCTCGTGATGATGCGCCGGCAGCTGCTCAACCTCGCCGCGCTCGCCGCAGCGGAGCCGGCGGCCACGGGGGAGGACGCCTAGCCTCCGTGTGATGACGGCGGTCAGCGCTCTGAGCGGATCGCCGGAGCGGGCGCTGGCATGATTGGCCGGTGAGCGGCCGAGCACGAACCGAGCGCCGCGGCCGGCCGCGGTGAGCGCGGCGGCGAAGGCCGCGGGGCCGCGCGAGCGCTACGACGCGATCGTGGTCGGCGGCGGCCACAACGGCCTGACGGCGGCCGCGTACCTGGCGCGGGCGGGCCGGACGTGCCTGCTGCTCGAGCGGAGCGAGAGTCTCGGCGGAGCGGCCGTCTCCGCGCAGGTCTTCCCGGGCGTGGACGCGCGCCTGTCGCGCTACTCCTACCTCGTCAGCCTGCTTCCCGAGCGGATCGTCTCCGAGCTCGGGCTGACGGTGCGGCTCGCGAGCCGCGCCGTCTCCTCCTACACGCCCGATCCCCGCCGGGACGGGCGCCTGGGGCTGCTCGTCGACGAGCGCGACGCGGCCGCGACCGAGCGGTCCTTCGCCGCGGTCTGCGGGAACGACCGCGAGCGGCGAGGCTGGCTCGAGCTCTACGGGCTGACGGGCCGGGTCGCGGCGGCGGTCTTCCCGACCCTGACCGAGCCGCTGCCAAGCCGGGCGGAGCTCAGGGAGCGGGTCGGCCCACGCGACTGGGAGGCGTTGTTCGAGCGGCCGCTGGCGGAGACGGTCGCGGCGTACCTGGCCGACGAGGTGACGGCGGGGGTCGCGCTGACCGACGGCCTGATCGGCACGTTCGCCGCCGCGGGCGACCCGGGCCTGGCGGCGAACCGCTGCTTCCTCTACCACGTGATCGGCCGCTGCAGCGGCGAGTGGCTCGTGCCGGTCGGGGGCATGGGGGCGGTCTCGGGCGCGCTGGCGAGCGCGGCGCGCGAGGCCGGGGCGGAGCTGCGCACGGGCGCCGAGGCGCTTGCCGTCGAGCCGTCTTCAGGCGGCGCCGAGGTGCGCTGGCGCGGGGGCACCGAGGAGCGGGCGGCGAGCGCGCGCCACGTCCTCGCCGGCGTCGCCCCGCGCGAGCTCGCGCGCCTGCTGGGGGAGACCGAGCAGGCTCCGCCCGAGGGGTCGCAGCTGAAGGTCAACGTGCTGCTCTCGCGGCTGCCCGCGCTGCGCGACTCGAGCGTCGCCCCCGAGCGGGCGTTCGCGGGCACCTTCCACGTCAACGAGACCGCCTCCCAGCTGCAGGCCGCCTACGAGCAGGCCGCGGGCGGGCAGATCCCCGAGGTCGTCCCCTGCGAGGCCTACTGCCACTCCCTGAGCGATCCTTCGATCCTCTCCCCGCAGCTGAGGGCGAGCGGCGCGCAGACGCTGACCGTCTTCGCTCTGCACATGCCGGCGCGTCTGTTCGCCGCCGACCCCGAGGGGGCGCGCGAGGCGGCGCTCCGGGCGACCCTCGCCTCGCTGGACAGCGTGCTGGCCGAGCCGATCGCGGGGTGCCTGCTGGCGGACGCGGAGGGGGCCCCGTGCGTCGAGGCGCGAAGCCCGGCCGACCTCGAGCGCGAGCTGCGGATGCCGGGCGGGCACATCTTCCATCGCGATCTGTCCTGGCCGTTCGCCGAGGACGAGCGCGAAGCGGGACGCTGGGGCGTGGAGACCACCCACGAGGCGGTGCTGCTGTGCGGCGCGGGGGCGCGCCGCGGCGGCGGGGTCAGCGGGATCCCCGGCCGCAACGCGGCGATGGTCGTGCTCGAGCGCGGCTGAGCGGCGTCGCGCTCAGAGCACCATCTGCGTGCACGTGAAGCTCGCGGCGAGGCGCTCCCCCTTGTTCACGCGGACCTGCCAGACGTGCGTGCGCGAGCCGACGTGCAGCGGCTCGCCGATCGCGTCGAGCACGTCGCCGTCGCCCGCGGAGCTGATCACGTTGATCTTCAGCTCGACTGTCGTGAATCCGCGGTCGGGGGGCAGGTGGCGAAGCGTTCCCCAGGCGGCGACCGTGTCGGCGAAGGCGACCCACGCGCCGCCGTGCACGTAGCCCATCGGGTGCAGGTGACGCCGGTCGACCGCCATCCGGCCGACCACGCGCTCGTCGGTGATCTCCGTCAGCTCGATGCCGAGGTCGCCCGGGAACGTCC
Source organism: Solirubrobacteraceae bacterium (assembly GCA_035571915.1). Taxonomy (GTDB): domain Bacteria; phylum Actinomycetota; class Thermoleophilia; order Solirubrobacterales; family Solirubrobacteraceae; genus Palsa-744. Next base: position 20,431 of record DATNBM010000011.1, read on the forward strand.
CGGCCAGTCGCTCCCTGCTCAGCTCCGGTGTTATCTCGGGGTTCGTCTCGCCCATCGCACGCTCCTCTCGCGGGGGGCGATCCTAAGCGCTTGCGCCGTGGGGCGCCCGCCCGGTCCCGCCTCGAGGCGGGGCACGCCGGGAGAGCGCGACCGCCGAGAGCGCGACAGCCAGGACAGCGCGACCGCCGGGCGCGACTACGATCGGGCCGTGGCGTCAGCGGCCCCCAGCGAGCAGACCGAGGCGCACGCCGGGCCGCCCCTCGCGGGGGTTCCGTCGGGAGTGCTCGTCGTCGGGGCGATCGCCTCGGTGCAGTTCGGGGCGGCGATCGCGGCGACGCTGTTCGACCGCGTCGGCCCCGCCGGCACGGTCCTGCTCCGCCTCGCCTTCGGGTCGGCCGTGCTGCTCGGAGTCTGGCGTCCCCGCCTCAGAGGGCTCACCCGCGGCGAGCTCGCGCTCGCGGCCGTCTTCGGGCTCGTGCTCGGGGCGATGAACGTCTCCTTCTACGCGGCGCTGGACAGGATCCCGCTCGGGATCGCGGTCTCGCTCGAGTTCGTCGGGCCGCTGACGGTCGCGCTGCTCGGCTCGCGGCGCGGGCTGGACCTGCTGTGGGTCGCGCTCGCGGCCGTCGGGATCCTCGCGCTGACCCGCGGCGACACGGGCGCGCTCGACGGCCTCGGCGTCGCCCTCGCGCTGCTCGCGGGGGTGTTCTGGGGCGTCTACATCCTGCTCAACGCCCGCCTCGGGCGCGTCTTTCCCGGCGGCAGCGGGCTGGCGCTCGCGATGTGCGTGGGGACGCTCGCGGCGGCGCCGTTGGGGATCGCCGAAGGGGGCTCTCACCTGCTCGACGCCGAATCGCTGCTCGCGGGCGCGGCCGTCGGGCTGCTCTCCTCGGCGATCCCGTACTCGTTCGAGGTCGAGGCGCTGCGGCGGATCGCGACGGCCGTGTTCGGGGTGCTGATGAGCCTCGAGCCGGGCTTCGCGGCGCTGGCCGGGCTGCTCGTGCTCGGCCAGCACCTCTCGGCTCGCGTCCTGGCCGGGATCGCGCTCGTGATCGTCGCCTCCGTCGGCGCCTCGCTCGGCGCGCGCCGAGCGGCCGTCGCGCTGTAGGCCGGCGCCCCGCTCAGCCCCGCGGCACCAGCTCCTGAACGGCCCAGCCGTTGCCGTCGGGGTCCGAGAAGAACACGAAGCGCCCCCAAGGGAACTCCTGCACGTCGCTGACCTGGACGCCGCGGCCGGCCAGCTCGGCGTGGGCGGCGTCGGCGTCGGCGACGACGAGCTGCAGCCCCTGGACCGAGCCGGGCGCAGCCTCGGTCAGGCCGCTGCCGATCGCGATCGAGCAGGCCGAGCCCGGCGGGGTCAGCTGGACGAAGCGCAGGTTCTCCTCGACCTGGTGGTCGTGTTCGGCGACGAAGCCCGCCTGGTCGGCGTAGAAGGCCTTGGCGCGGTCTACGTCGGATACGGGGACGGTGATGAGCTCGAGCTTGTAATCCATCTGGGCTGGGGTCCTTTCTCGGTCGGTTCTCGCTGATCCGGCGATCGCCACGGTATGGACAATCGAGGCCAGCTTCTGTCCTCGATCTGCGGGATCATCCAGACATGGCCGACGCACCCACAGCCGGGAGGCTGCTCGCCCTGCTCTCGCTCCTGCAGGGCCGCAGGGAGTGGCCGGGGACGCTGCTGGCGAAGCGCCTGGAGGTCTCGCCGCGGACGGTTCGCCGCGACGTCGATCGCCTGCGCTCGCTCGGGTACCCGATCGACTCGACGAGCGGGCCGCAGGGCGGCTACTCGTTGACCGCAGGGACGGCGATGCCGCCGCTGCTGCTCGACGACGAGGAGGCGGTCGCGGTCGCGATCGCGCTGCGCACCGCGGCGCGCTCGGCGGTTGCCGGGATCGAGGAGACGGCTCTGCGGGCCCTGGTCAAGCTCGAGCAGGTGCTCCCCTCGGAGCTGCGCGGACGCGTCCAGGCGCTCGGCGGCGCGACCGCCCTGGTCGGAGGAGGGGGCGGTGGGCCGACGGTCGACGCGGCGGTCCTGACCGCGATCGGGATGGCCTGCCGTGACGAGGAGATGGTCCGCTTCGGCTACCGGGCCCGCGACGGCGCGACCGGCGTGCGGGTCGTCGAGCCGCACGCGCTGCTCGCGCACGGCCGACGCTGGTATCTGCTCGCGTTCGACCCCTCCCGCACCGGCTGGCGGACGTTCCGTGTCGACCGGGTCGACTCGCCGCGACCCGCGGGGCGTCGCTTCACCCCGCGGTCGATCCCCGGCGGCGACGCGGCCGCCTACCTGACGAAAGCGCTCGCCGGCGTCGTCTACCGGCACGAGGCGCGGGTCCGCTACCTCGTGCCCGCGGCCGAGCTCCGCAGCCGCGGCTCGGGCGGCTGGGGCGGGCTGCGCGCGGACGGCGCGGACGCGTGCATCTATGAGACGAGCGACGACGACGTCGGCTGGCTCGCGTTTCGGATCGCGTTCCCGGGTGTCGCGTTCGAGCTGCTCGAGGGGCCGCCGGAGCTGCGCGAGCGGCTGCGGGAGATGGGGGAGAGGCTGCTCGCCGGGGCGAGCGCGGCGGGCGCTCAGGCGGGCGCCGGGAGCAGCCGCTCGACGACCGCGAAGGCGAGCCGCGCGCGGAGCCGATCGCGCAGGTCGAGCCGGTAGTCGAGCAGCGCGAGCGAGGGCGCGATCATCATGTCGGCGACGTTCGGGCGGTCGCCGCCGATGACCCCGGTGGCGAGGAGCCGATCGGCGTGGTCGAGCGCCTCGGGCAGCCGATCGATCAGGCGACGCTCCGCGTCGGCGTTCGCGCGGAAGGTCGTGCGGGCGGCGAGTTTCGCACCGATGTTGCGCTGCAGGTCGTTGGTGGCGAGCAGCGCGCCGAGCCGCCCGCTGCCGCCGCGAGCCGAGAGCTTCTCCAACGGCGCCGCGAGCACGATCCGGCGCGCGAGCATCTGCAGCGGCTCATCGCCCCACGCCTCCGCCTCCTCGACGGCGGCCCGCCGCTCGGGCTCGGCGGGGAAGAGGGGCGGCTCGGGGACCAGTCGCTCGAGGAAGCGGGCGATCTCGCCGTTGCGCTGGACGCGGTCCGATCCGATCCGCAGCGCCGGGACGGTGCCGAAGCGGTCGAGCAGCGCGCTCATCCGCGTCGGCCGGCCGTCGACCATTCGGATCGGCTTGCTCGAGCCCGGGAAGCCGCGCAGGCGCACGAGCTGCGGGTGAAGCCCGGTCGGCAGCGCGACCGTGCGGAACCCGATGCCCTTGTGCGTGAGCATCAGCTTCGCGCTCGCGCACGCGTGCGAGCCGTGAATCACGTACAGCGTCGCGTCCCCGACCGGAGCCACGGTCCCGGGAACGTCGCGCTGAACCCCCACGTCAGCCATCGGGGGGAAGTATCCCTGATCCGACCCCGATTCGGGTCCGCCGCTCCCCCGGCCGGGAGCTCGCCTACTCGATCGGCGTCGTGTACGCGCCCGACAGCCCGCCGTCGACTAGGAACGTCGAGGCGGTCACGAACGAGGCCTCCGAGCTGGCGAGGAAGAGCGCGGCGTTGGCGATCTCGATCGCCTCGGCGAAGCGCCCCGCGGGCACGTGGACGAGGCGCCGGGCGGCCTGCTCGGGGTCCTTCGAGTAGAGCTCTTTCAGCAGCGGCGTGTCGACGGGTCCCGGGCAGAGGGCGTTGACGCGCACGCCGCGCCGCGCGAACTCGACGCCGAGCTCGCGGGACAGGGCGAGGACGCCGCCCTTGGAGGCGGTGTAGGAGATCTGCGAGGTCGCGGCGCCCATCACGGCGACGAACGAGGCGGTGTTGATGACCGAGCCCCGTTCGGGCCCGTCGTTCTCGAGCAGGTGGGGGATGCCGTGCTTGCAGCAGAGGAAGACGCTGCGCAGGTTGACGCTCTGGACGCGCTCCCACGCGTCGAGGGTGGTGTCGAGCACGGAGGCGTCGTCGTTGGGGGAGATGCCGGCGTTGTTGAACAGGACGTCGATCCGGCCGAAGCGCTCGCCGACCTGGCGGTAGAGGTCGGCGACGAGCTCCTCGCTGGTCAGGTCGATCTGCAGCGACATGTCGCCGGGGCAGTCGTTCAGGACGTCGACGCCCGCGACCTTCGCGCCCTCGCGCTGGAAGAGCTCGACGGTGGAGGCGCCGATCCCGCCGCTCGCGCCCGTCACGACGCAAACGCGTCCCTCGAGTCTGCCGGTTCCAGCCATCATCCCTCCGTCGCGTAGAAGATCGTCTTGACCTCGGTGTAGGCGTCGAGCGCGTGGGGCCCGAGCTCGCGGCCGTACCCGGACTGCTTGAAGCCCCCGAACGGGGTCGTCACGCGGACCGAGCTGTTCGAGTTGATCGACAGGACCCCCGTCTCCACGGCGCGGGCGACGCGCAGCGCGCGGGCCCCGTCGCGCGTCCAGATCGACCCCGACAGGCCGTAGATCGTGTCGTTGGCAAGCGCGACCGCCTCGGCCTCGTCGGCGAACGGGATGACGGTCGCGATCGGCCCGAAGATCTCCTCGCGGACCGCGCGGTCGCCGGGGCTCGCGGGGCACAGGATCGTCGGCGCGAACCAGTAGCCGGGGCCGTCGGGGGCGCTCCCGCGGAAGGCCACGTTGACGCCCTCGTCCGCGAGGAAGGAGGAGACGGCCTCGCGCTGGCCGGCGGAGATCAGCGGGCCCATCTGGGTGGACTCGTCGAGCGGGTCGCCGACGCGGAGCGACTTGACGGCGCTCTCGAGCTCGCCGAGGAACTCGTCGAGGGCGCTCTGCTGAACGAGGATCCGTGAGCGCGCGCAGCAGTCCTGGCCGGCGTTGCCGAACACCGCCAGGGGCGCGGCCGCGGCGGCCGCGGCCAGGTCGGCGTCGGCGAAGACCACGTTGGCCGACTTGCCGCCCAGCTCGAGCGTCACGCGCTTGATCGTCTGAGCGGCGCCTGCGGCGATCGAGCGGCCGACCTCGGTCGAGCCGGTGAAGGCGATCTTGGCGACGTCGGGGTGCTCGACCAGGCGCTGCCCGCACGTCGAGCCCGGCCCGACGACGACGTTCAGGACTCCGTCGGGAAGCCCCGCCTCGGCGGCCAGCTCGGCGAAGCGCAGCGCCGTCAGCGGGGTCAGCTCCGCGGGCTTCAGGACGATCGTGTTGCCCGCCGCGAGGGCCGGGCCCATCTTCCACGCGGCGATCGTGAGTGGGAAGTTCCACGGCGTGATCAGTCCGACGACGCCGACCGGCTCGCGGACCGTGAACGCCTGCCCGCCCGCGACGGGGATCGTGTCGCCGAGTAGCCGCTCGGGGGCGCCCGCGTAGTAGCGGAAGGTGTCGACCACCATGCCCATCTCGCCGCGGGCGTCGCCGATCGCCTTGCCGGCGTTGCGCGCCTCGAGAACGGCCAGCTCCTCGAGGTGCGCGTCGACGTTCTCGGCGATCGCGGCGAGCAGCCGTGCGCGTCCGCGCGGGTCGAGCGCCCGCCATGCGGGCAGGGCGGCCTTGGCGGCGGCGACCGCCTCGTCGACGGCCTCCACGCCGGCGCGCGGAACCTCCTCGAGCACGGCCTCCGTGGCCGGCTCGAGGACTGCGAGGGTTTCGCTCATCGTTCGGCGGTCGTGCGGCGTTCCGTCGTCACGACGCGCGTCGGTGCTCGGCGCCGGCCGTCATCTGTCTACGGTGCCTCCGGGAACGGCGGCGGCGCTCCCAGCTCGGTGTCGAGCTCGCTAACCGTGTGCTTCGGTCCGGTGAACCAGTTTTTGGCGCTGATGATCCACCACAAGCCGACGGCGATGAACACGCCACCGGTGACGACCGGGGTGTAGTTGAACAGCGACCAGTCGAAGTCGGACTCCCATGGGACACCGCCGGAACTGAACGGAGCGTTGAAGTAGAAGACGACAACGATCAGCACCTCGACGATCGCGACGACGCACATCCACTTGTACTTCTTGCCCAGGTTCCAAGAGCCTGTCTGGAACGCATCGCCCATCCGCCAGCGAAGGAAGATGGGGATGATGTAGGCGAGGTAGAGCCCGATCACGCCGATCGAAACGACAGCGGTGAAGGCGACGGTGATGCCTTCCTTGTTGCCCTTCAACGCCGGTAGCGTGAGGATCAGCGCGGCCACGGCGACCGCCATGACGGCGTTGAAGGGAATGCGCCGCTCGTTGACCTTGCTCCAGATCCGCCAACCGGGGACAGCGCCGTCGCGGCTGAACGCGTACATCATGCGTGACGCGCTGGTCATGCAGCTCATGCCGCAGAACGTCTGCCCGACGACCGCGATGATCAGCACGAGCTTGACCCAGCCCGTCCCCATCGCGGCCTCGAAGACAGCGAAGATCGAGCCTGCGCCTTCGTTGACGGCGGTCGTGTGAGCGGCGGCCGCGAACGTGATGGCCAGCAGCAGGACGTAACCTGCGACAGCCGAGTAGAAGACCGACTGCCATACCCCTTTGGGTGCGGAGTCTTCCGCTCCGTGCGTCTCCTCAGAGATGTGCGCGGAGGCGTCGTAGCCGGTGATCGTGTACTGCGTCAGCAGGAAGCCGAGCGGCAACACGTAGAACCAGAACATGTGGTGCCCGAAGCCCGAGTTGTTCTGCGTTTCGGTGAAGACCTGGTGGAAGCTCGCGTGCTTCGAGGGAACGATGATCAGCACGGCGATCAGCGCGAGCGCGCCAAGCACGTGCCAGACGACCGAGACACCGTTCAGGCGCGCGACGAGGTGGCTGCCCCGGATGTTGATGAACACGTGCAGGATCAGCAGCAGCGCGAACATCAGGAAGGTCTCGGACAGCAGGTGCTTGCTGTCGCCGAAGTCGATCCCGAAGACCTTGACCTTGTAGAGGCCGAGGATCGTCGCGATGAACTGACCCGCGAAGTAGTCGACCGAGGCGAGGATCGCGACCAGCCCGAGCAGGTTGAACCAGCCGGTGAACCAGCCCCACACGGGGCTGCCGAGCTTAGATGCCCACCAGTAGATGCCGCCCGCCGTCGGGAACGCCGAGACCAGTTCGGACATGCAGAAGGCGATGATCAGGATGAAGACGGAGATGATCGGCCAACCCCACGAGATCGCGACGGGGCCGCCGTTGTTCCAGCCCTGGTAGTAGGTCGTCAGGCAGCCGGCGAGGATCGAGATGATCGTGAAAGAGATCCCGAAGTTCTGGAACGCGCTCCACGAGCGGTTGAGCTCTTGCTTGTAGCCGAGCTCCGCCAAACGCTGTTCGTCACGGTCCAATGTCGGTGTGCTCACGCGCCCCCCTTAGAAGAAAAGGTTTGATCCTCCGTCCTTCGATCGTGACAATACGCTCGTTCGCGGACGGAAGTCAAGAGCGCGGGCGTCCAAGATCCCGCTCTTGCCGCTTGTCCTCCTGTCCAGGGCCTCAGCCGCCGGGGAGCAGGCCCGCGAGGACGTGCTCCGTGCCCTGCAGGTGCTCGGCCATCACCTTCGCGGCGCGCATCGCGTCGCCCTCGCGGACGGCGGCGAGCAGGCGGCGGTGCTGGGCGTTGGAGGAGCTGAGGACCTCCGGCGGGTGGGCGATGTAGGCGATCAGGTCGGTCATCGCGCCCTGCACCTCGGTCATCGCGCGCACGAGCCGGGCCGAGCCGGCCGCCTCGGCGAGCCCCACGTGCAGGCGGATGTCGGCCTGGCGGTAGGCGGCGAAGTCCTCGAGGGTCCCCTCGAGGACGCTCATCACCTCGTCGAGGGCCCCGAGCGCGCGCGGGTCGGCGCGGTCGGCGGCGAGCACCGCGACGCCGAGCTCGACGGCCAGGCGCTGGTCGCAGACCTCCCGCCATTCGGCGAGCACGTGCTCGGAGGGAGGGTCGGCGGGCGGCTGAGGGTCCGACACGAAGGTCCCACCGCCGCGGCCGCGCGTCGCGAACACGTGGCCGCTCTGGGTCAGCGCGGTGAGCGCCTGGCGGAGGGTCGAGCGGGCGATCCCCATCCGGGTGCAGAGCTCCCGCTCGGCGGGCAGCCGCGCGCCCGGCGCGAGCAGGCCGAGCTTGATCGCGGTCCCGAGTCGCTCGACCGTCTCCTCGAACGCGGTTTGCGATCTGACCGGCGCGAAGACGGCCTCGGGCGGGGCGAGGGTGCCGGCGGATCTCCGGCGCTCAGCGGCGGGCATGCTCACCCGCCCGGCTCACAGCCGCTCGAACCCCCGGAAGCGCTCCCAGTCGGTGACGGCCGCCCCGAACGCCGCGAGCTCGACGTCGGCGTGGTTGAGGTAGTGCGCGACGACCTCCTCGCCGAACGCCTCCCGGGCAACCGAGCTCTCGGCGAACAGCTCCCGCGCCTGCTGCAGGCTGCCGGGCACCCGGGGCCGGGACGCGTCCGCGTAGGCGTTGCCCTCGAGCGCCGGCTCGAGCTCGAGCCCGGCGTCGAGCCCGTGCAGGCCCGAGGCGATGATCGCGGCGAGCGCCAGGTAGGGGTTCAGGTCCGCTCCCCCGACGCGGTTCTCGAAGCGCTTGGAGGGCCCGTGGCCGACGACCCGCAGCGAGCACGTCCGGTTGTCCTTGCCCCACGCGACCGCCGTCGGGGCGAAGCTCGCCGCCGCGTAGCGCTTGTAGGAGTTGATGTTCGGGGCGAGCAGCAGCGTCATCTCGCGCAGGCACGCAAGCTGGCCCGCCAGGAACGAGTCGAACAGCCCGTCGTTCTCCTCGCGCGCGAACAGCGGGCCGTCCTCGTCGGCGAGGGAGAAGTGGATGTGGCACGAGTTGCCCTCGCGCTCGTCGTACTTGGCGATGAAGCTGATCGCCATCTCCTCCTGGGCGGCGATCTCCTTGGCCCCGTTCTTGAAGATCGCGTGCTCGTCGCAGGTGCGCAGGGCGTTCGCGTAGCGGAAGTTGATCTCATGCTGGCCGTAGTTGCACTCGCCCTTGGAGTCCTCGACGACCATCCCCGCGGCCGCCATCGAGTTGCGGATGCGCCGGATCAGCGGCTCGACGCGCGCGGTCCCCAGCAGCGAGTAGTCGACGTTGTAGAGGTTCGCGGGGCGCAGGTCGCGGTAGGCCTTGTGCCAGGCCTCCTCGTAGGTGTCTTTGAAGACCATGAACTCGAGCTCGGTGCCCGCGTTCGCGCTCCAGCCGCGCTCGGCCAGACGCGCGAGCTGGCGGCGCAGGATCTGCCGCGGCGAGGCCACGACTTCGCTGCCGTCGAGCCACGCGACGTCTGCCAGGCAGATCACCGTCCCCTCCTGCCAGGGGACCGGCCGCAGCGTCCCTAGGTCGGGGACCATCAGCATGTCGCCGTAGCCCCGCTCCCAGGAGGACATGTCGTAGCCGTCGACCGTCGCCATGTCGACGTCGACCGCGAGCAGGTAGTTGCACCCCTCGGCGCCGTGCTCGGCGACCTCGGCCAGGAAGTGGGTCGCGGTCAGGCGCTTGCCCTGCAGCCGCCCCTGCATGTCCGTCAGCGCCAGCAGCACCGTGTCGACGGTGCCCCGCTCGACCGCCTCTGTCAGTTCCTCCAGCGTCACCCGCCTGAAGGTATCGGACGAGCACCTTCTACGTAAGGGCGGGGTCGGGTCACGGTGAGCTCGATGTCGCTCGCGAAGTGTGCGAGCTCGTTGTGGCCCGACCGACGTGCGAGCTCGCCGTGACCCGACCCCACCACCGGGTACGGCGAGCCGGCCCCACGACGTGCGAGCTCGCCGTTACCCGACCCCACCACCGCCGGGCGACGGCGATCCACCGCCTTCCTGTGCCTTCTCGACTACGCCGCGGCGGCGGGCTCGGGGGCGGTGCCCGCCTGGGCGGCCTGAGCGTGCTCGCGGCTGTCTCGCGAGGAGATCAGCAGGAGCGCGAGCGCGGCCCCGGCGGCGGCGAAGCCCGCCCCGGTCAGGAAGGCTCGGCTGAAGCCGTCGGTCAACGCCTGGACGTGGCTGTGCCCGCCCGCTTTGAGCAGGCTGTCGGTGCGGGAGTTGGCGATCGTCGCGAGGATCGCGAGGCCGAGCGCGCCGCCGACCTGCTGGGCGGTGTTGACCAGGCCCGAAGCCAGCCCCGCCTCCTCGGGTCGCGTGCCGGAGACGGCCGCGATCGTGACCGGCACGAACGAGAAGCCGAGCCCGAGCGCCGCGACCACCGACGGTCCGAGCACGTCGGAGCCGAACGAGCCGTGCGGGCTGACCCGCGAGAACCACAGCAGCCCGCCCGCGATCAGCGTCAGCCCGGCCGCGAGCACCGGCTTGAAGCCCACGCGCGTGACCAGGGCCGAGGCGGCGCCGGCCGAGAAGATGATCGCGAAGGCGAGCGGCAGGTAGGAGAGCCCGGCCTTCAGGGCCGAGTAGTGCAGCACCTGCTGCATGTAGAGCGAGATGAAATAGAACATCGAGAACAGCGACATGCCGATCAGCAGCGCGACGATGTCGGCGCCGCGGACCGTCCGCAGCCGGAAGATCGAGAAGGGCATCAGCGGAGCGCGCCTGCGGCGCTCGATCGCGACGAACACGACGAGCAGCGCGACGGCGGCCGCCAGTCGCTCGATCGTCGCCGCCGAGCCCCAGCCGTCGTTGACGGCTTCGACCATCGCGAACACGAGCAGCGCGAGGCCCGCCGTGACCGTGACCGCCCCGGGGACGTCGAACTCGCGGTGCTCGACCTCGGCGTGGCTCTCGTTCAGCACTCGGGGCGCGAGGAACGTGCAGAGCAGACCGATCGGCACGTTCACGAACAGCACCCAGCGCCATGAGAGCCCGCTCGTCAGGACGCCGCCGAGCAGCACGCCCGCGGCGCCGCCGGCGCCCGCCACCGCGCCCCACACGCCGAGCGCGCGGTTGCGCTCCTCGCCTTCGGCGAAGGTCGTCGTGATGATCGAGAGCGCCGCCGGCGAGACGATCGCGGCGCCGAGGCCCTGGGCGGCCCGCGCGCCGATCAGCCACGCCTCCGACTGCGCCAGGCCGCCGAGCAGCGAGGAGACCGAGAAGACGACCAGTCCGAGCATGAACATGCGCCGGCGCCCGAGCAGGTCCGCCAGGCGTCCGCCGAGCAGCAGGAAGCCTCCGAAGGTCAGCGTGTAGGCGTTGACGACCCACGAGAGGTCGGTCTGGGAGAACTTCAGCGCGGTCCCGATCGACGGCAGCGCGACGTTCACGATCGAAGCGTCGATCACGACCACGAACTGGGTCATCGCCAGCAGCATCAGGGCGAAGTTCTTGTTCTCGTGGCGGGTCGATCCTTGCTCCATCGCTCTTTCCTTTCAGCTCGTCGGGCCGGGGAGGGGGGCTCCCAAGCTATGCCGAGTCGAGGTCGGTTCCTGGCCTCGATCGGCGGGTTTCGCTCAAAGCCTGTGCAAATGTCCACCGTCTCGCTGGAAGATGAACTCCGCTTCCGCTTGCGCGGGACAGTATCATACGGAGCTACGATTCCGTTTCGGGGGCCAGAGGGCGAGATGAACACCACCACTCCCACCAAGCCGATGCGCGCCGATGCGCGACGCAACCGCGAGCGCATCCTCACTGCCGCGCGGGCGCTGTTCGCCCGCGAGCGCCCCGACGTCCAGATCGACGACGTGGCGCGCGAGGCGGGCGTCGGGGTGGGGACCGTCTACCGCCACTTCCCCGACAAGCAGGCGCTGATGGGCGAGCTCGTCAAGGAGCGCTTCAAGATCTTCAACGAGCGGATGCGCCGCGCGATCGCCGAGGGCGAGGATCAGCCCTTCGAGGCGCTCGCCGCCGCGATCCGCGACAACGCCGCCTCCGTCGCCGAAGACGCCGCGACGCGCTTCGCGCTGATGAGCGGCGGCGAGGCCGTCTTCGAGCACGCGGGCGCGGAGAAGGACGAGTTCCTGCGCCTCGCCCGCAAGCTCGTCCTGCGCGCGCGGCGCGCCGGCGAGCTTCGCCCCGACTTCCAGGCCCACGACGTGCCGATGGTGATGTGCGGCGTGTGCGCGACGATCGACCGCCGCGGCGCGCCGTGGGATTGGCGGCGGCATCTGGAGTTGGTCATCTCGGGAATGGCCTCCACCTCCGAGCGTTGAGTCGCTGCGCGGCCTCCGGCAACCGGAGAGGCGCTCCGGGCGCGGTTGGGTGAGAATCGCGGAGTGAGCTCGATCTCGGGGGTGCGGCCGGTCGAGGCGGTGCTGCGCAGGCAGCACACGCTGCTGGAGGGGCCGCGGATCGCGACGGGCGGGGATCTCCTCTACAGCGACGTGATCGCGGGCGGGTTGTTCTCGTGCTCGCCGGACGGGGAGGTCTCGGAGCTGCTCGCGGGGAGGCGCGGGATCGGCGGGATCGCGGCGCATGCCGACGGTGGGTGGGTGATCAGCGGGCGGAGCGTCGTGCACCTCACGGCGGACGGGTCGCAGCGTGAGCTGCTCTCGGACCCGCACGCGCCGGGCTACAACGACATCTCGGCGGGCCCCGGCGGAGAGCTGCTCGCGGGCGAGCTTCGCTACCGGCCGATGAGCGACGACGAGCCCCGCGAGGGGCGGCTGCTCGCGGTCTCGCCCGGCGGCGGGGTGAGGGTGCTCTGCGAGGAGGTCCAGTGGCCGAACGGGATCGGCGTCTCGCCCGACGGCATGACCGTCTACGTCAGCGACTACGCCCGCCGCCGGGTGCTGGCCGTTCCTTTCGCGGGCGGCTCCGCGCGCGTCTTCGCGGACTCGCCGCGCGGCTCGGCCGACGGCCTCGCCGTCGACGTCGAGGGCGGCGTGTGGGTCGCCCTCGGCGAGGGTGGCGGGGTCGCCCGCTTCGGCCCCGACGGGGAGCTGAGCGAGATCGTCGAGCTGCCGGCGGGGTTCGTCTCGAGCCTGTCCTTCGGCGGGGCCGACATGCGCGACGTGCTGATCTCGACGGCCGACAACGAGGTCGAGCCGGCGCTCGGCGGGACGCTGCTGCTCGCCCGCAGCGAGGTGCCGGGTCTGAAGGTCGCGCCCGTCGCTGTCTGAGCGCGGCGGCAGAGGCGGCCGCATCGCTGTCTGAGCGCGGCGGCGGAGGCGGCCGCGTCCCCGCCTTTCGGGCAGGGCGCGGCCGCTCGCAGTGTGCTTCCTTGGCACCCCGGCCTACCGCGGCGAGACGTGGTGGTTGCCGCGGATCACGTCGGCCGGGTCGTACAGGGCCTTGACCGCGCGCAGCCGCTCCCACGTCTCGGCCGGGTAGAAGGCGCTCGCGTCGCTGGGGCGCTCCACGAAGCTCGCGTAGTCCCCGCAGCGCACGTCCGCGACCGCCGCCTCGACGCTCGCCAGCGACGCGTGGGCGGCGGGCTCGAGGGCCGGGTCGAAGACCGGCGCGACCGCGAACACCGAGAACTCCCCGTCGAGCGTTGCCCGCGCGCCCGCGCCGGCGGGCGGCCGGGAGAGCGCCCCGCCAAGGTGGCGCACCTGCACGACGACGAGCCCGGAGGACGGGCCGCCGGCGTCGATCAGGGCCGCCTGGACGCCGCTCGGCACCGAGTCGACGAGCGAGTGGGCCGTGCGGTAGGGCACGGGGTCCGGCGGGTCCATCGCGAGCTCGCCGAGGATCTCGGCGGGGCCGTCGGCGAACGTGTCCATCACGGGCCCGAGCTCCCGCAGCGGGGCGAGCTGGCGGCGCACCTCGGCTTCGGGCAGCAGGGACGATCCCAGCACCGCCGCGAACGAGCGACCGCGCATCGGCTCGGGAACGTCGGGCAGGTCCGGGAAGTTCATCAGCTGGACCCAGGTCGTGATCTCATCGGGCAGGTGCTCGACGAGCTCCGCCCACAGCCCGAGCACCTCGGCGGAGCGCTCGAAGCCGAAGAACATCGCGCCGGCGTGAACGCGGCTCACCGGGTAGACCTCGAACTCGATCGCGGTCACGACGCCGAAGCTGCCCCCGCCGCCGCGCAGCGCCCAGAACAGGTCCGGCTCGCGGGCCGCGTCGACTCTCAGCAGGTCCCCCTCGGCGGTCACGAGCTCGACCGCGGTGACGCTGTTGCACTGCAGGCCGTGGCTGCGCGCGAGCCAGCCGACGCCGCCGCCGAGCGAGTAGCCGACGACGCTCACGTCGGGCGAGGAGCCGTGCAGCGCGGCCAGGCCGAGCTCGGACAGGGCCGGCACCACGCGCTCCCACTTGACGCCCGCGCCGACCCTCACGCGGCGCGCGTCGGCGTCGATCGAGAGCTCGTCCAGGCGCGAGGTGTTGAGCAGCATCGTGGCCGAGAGGTCGCCGAGCGGCGCCGCGTTGTGGCCCGTGGCCTGCGCCGCCACGCGTAGCCCAAGCTCGCGAGCGTGGCCGATCGCGGCGGCGGCCTCGCGCTCGTTCGCGGGTCGCGCGATCGCCGCGGGCCGCTGGTCGATCAGCAGGTTGTACGTGCCGCGCGCCTCGTCCCAGCCCGGCTCGCCGGGAGCGATCAGAGGGGCCGGCGCGGGCGGGTGGAGATTGGTGACGGTCGATGACATGAGGCTCCTTTGCTCGTCGTTTCGGCGAGCATCGCCTCACGGGACGGCCGGGACATCGAGGAGCACCCCAGACCCCGACCCCAGACTTTCGGGGCTCCCCGCGTCTAGGGGTCACCCCGAGACCCCGGCGCGATCAGGCGGCGAGGGCGCTCTCGAGCTCGCGCCGCGAGCTGATGTCGAGCTTCCGGTAGGCGCTCGATAGATGCACCTCGACGGTCTTCGGCGTCACGTACAGGGCCTGGGCGATCTCCTTGTTCGTGCGCCCGCCGATCGCGAGGTCCACGACGCGGCGCTCGGAGGGGGTCAGCGCCTCCGGGCCGCCGAGCGCCGGGCCTCGCGGGCGTCCCCCGGCGGCGCCCAGCTCGGCGCGGATGCTCTCGACGAGCGCGCCGGCGCCGCAGGCGTATGCGACGTCGAGGCCGCGCCGCAGCGGCTCGCGTGCCTCCGTGGGCCTGCGGTCCGCGCGCAGGACGGCGCCCAGCGCCAGGAGCGCGCGCGCCAGCTCCAGCCGGGCCGTGGAGCCTTCGAGCAGCACGACCGCCTCGGCCAGCCTGGGGATCCCCTCGGTTCCTTCCGCCTCGCCGAGCACCCTCAGCTGACGCCCCGTCAGCCCGGGCGCGCCGAAGCGCAGCGCCCGCTCGAGCCCGAGCTCGGCCGCCGCGATCGCCTCCTCGCGGCGCCCCAGGCCCTGCAGCGCCTGGGACTTCAGCGCGGGCCACGGCGCCCATGCCGGGTTCGAGACGAACGTCAGCCGGGTCGCGAGGTCTTCGGCGGTTTCGAGCGCCTCCTCGTTGCGCCCCTCGGCGAGCAGCAGCTCCGCCCACGCGCAGAGCTGGTGGCGGCGGCCGTCGGTGCGGTCGTCGGCGATGCGGGAGGGGTCGATCAGCTCGCGGGCCTCCTGCAGCCGGCCCTGCTCGATCCGAACTTTGCCGAGGAACGCGGGCGAGTAGGTCTCGCTCGATTTGACGAGCCCCCAGGTCGTGAAGTCGCGGTGGGCAACGAGCAGCATCTCCTCCGCGTCGGCGAGCTCCCCCCGGTAGTGGGCGGTCCAGCCGCCCCACAGGCAGACCGTCAGGATCCCGAGCAGCGAGCCGCGGCGGTGAGCGAGCGCGCGCAGGCGCTCCCAGGCCTCCGGGGCGGCGGGATCGTCGGCGCACACGAGCACCGCGATCGCGGCCACCGGGAACAGGCCCGGGTCGGCTTCGATCAGGACTCCTCCCTCCAGCGCCCAGCGGGCCATCGGCACGCACTCGGCGGCCGAGGCCCCGGTGATCGAGCGGCCGAAGGACGTCATCGCGGCGAGCATCCGCGCGCCCGGGCCCTCGCCGCGGACCTGCTCGTCCAGTCCCGTCAGCTCGCGCTGGTCGCCGGCCCCGAAGAACACCGCCATCAGCTCCAGCGCCCGCATCGCCTGGGCCTCGTCGACGAGCTCCTCGGGCAGCTCGCGCAGTGCCTCCCGCGTGACGGCGAGGGCCTCCTCGGCGGGCGCGGTGAAGATCAGCGTGCGGGCCAGCGTCGCGGCGACGTGGGCTCGGGCCGCGGGGTCCTGCAGGTTCGCCCACGCCTCGCGCAGGTGCTCGGCGGCGGCGGGGCCGGAGGTGAGCGTCTCGGCCATGCCGAGCTCGAGCAGCAGCGGCGTG
Organism: Solirubrobacteraceae bacterium; assembly: GCA_035571915.1. Classification (GTDB taxonomy): domain Bacteria; phylum Actinomycetota; class Thermoleophilia; order Solirubrobacterales; family Solirubrobacteraceae; genus Palsa-744. The sequence continues at coordinate 36,398 of DATNBM010000011.1, forward strand.
CGCTGGGCGGGCGCGGGAGGCTCCTGCAGGGCCCGGGTCAGGTAGGCGACCGCGCTGTCCGCCGCGCCCTTGTGGCGCGCCTCCCGCGCTGCCTCAAGCAGCGTCGCGACGACCCGCTCCTCGCCCCGTTGCGGCGCGTTCAGGAGGTGCGTCGCGATCGACTCGCTGTCGGCGCCCGCCTCGCCCAGCAGCAGGGCGGCGCGGGCGTGCATCAGCTCGCGCTCCCCGGGCGGCAGGCCGTGGTAGACGGCGTCGCGCACGAGCGGGTGGACGAAGCCGAGCGGCGGGTCCGGCCGCACGATCTCCGCTCGCGTCAGCGCCGCCGTCGCGGCCGCGACGGCCCGCTCGTCGCACTCCGCGAGCGCGGCGACGAGCGGCAGCTCGGCGTTCGGGCCGAGCACGGCGATCGCCTGGGCGACCTCGCTCGCCGGCGCCGCGAGCGAGCGCAGGCGGCCGAGCACGGTCCGCGAGACCGCGCGGGGGCCGATCCGCTCGACGTTGCCGGCCTGACCGGCTTCGGGTCGAACCGAGTCGGCCTCGAGCGAGGTCAGCAGCTGGCGGAGTAGCAGCGGGTTGCCCCCCGTGGCGGCCAGGCAGGCGGCGACGAACTCGCGGTCGGGCTCGGCGCCGAGCCGTGCCGCGATCAGCCTGCCGACCCCCGTCTCGCTGAGCGGCCCGGGATGCAGCGCGAGCGTGTCCGCGGCGGAGACCACCTCGCCCATCAGCAGCGGGTCGGTCCCCGGCTCGGCGGTGCGCAGCCCGACGACCGCGATCGCCGGCAGACCCTCCAGGCGCCGCGCCAGGTAGGCGAGGAAGCGCAGCGACGGACGGTCGCACCAGTGCAGGTCGTCGACGACGAGCAGCAGCGGACGCTCCGCCGCGACGTTCACCGTCAGCCAGTAGAGGCCGTGCAGCGTGGCGAAGGACTGGTCGCCCTCCTCCTCGCCGGAGGCGGCCGGCGCGCCGAACACGGACGCCGCCGACGCGGCCGCGTCGGCCAGGAGCTCGGTGCGGGCGCTCGCGTCGGCGAGCAGCGGCTCGAACAGCTGGCGCACGACTCCGAACGGGAACGCGCGCTCCAGCTCCGAACCCTGCGCGGCGGCGATCCTGTAGCCGCCGGCCGCGGCAAGTTCGCGAAGCTCCGCGAGCAGCCGGCTCTTGCCGATCCCGGCGGGACCCTCGACGACGAGCGGCTGGGAGAGCGCGGCGGGGTCGCCGCCGAGCAGCTCGGCGAAGATCCCGAGCTCGCGCTCGCGCTCGAGCAGCGGCAGCGCGGCGGTGGCGCGGCCGGCGGCGGCATCGTCGTCGCGCGGGGGCGTCATGCGTCGGGATCGTAGAGGGCCGGTTCGGCCGGCGCGGCGACTCAGGCGGCTCCCGTCTCGGGGTCCGCGGGCACGGCCCTCGCGAATGGCTCCAGGCGCAGCGCCAGCTCGAGCTCGAAGCGGCCGTCCGGGTCGTCGAGCGCCGAGCCGAACAGCTCGCGCAGGCTGCTCATCCTGTAGCGGACCGTCTGGGGGTGGACGCCGAGCTCTTCGGCGATCGCCTTGCGCTGCCCCGGCGCGCGCAGCCACGCGCGCAGCGTCAGCGCGAGGTTCGCGCGCGTCGCCGCGCCGGGGACCCGCTGCAGGGGCTCCAGGCGCCGCGCCGAGAACTCCGCGGCCAGTCGCGGCTCGGCGCCCAGCAGCAGCTCCAGCCGGTGCTCCTCGGTGCTCGCGAGCGTCCCGTCGCCGAGCAGTCCCGCGCGCATCAGGCTGAGCAGCGCGCGCGCCCGGTCGAGGCTCTCGCGCGCCAGCGCCAGCGGCACGGCCGGGCCGAGCGCGAGCGTCGTCTCGGTTCGCTGCGCGGCCGCGGCGAGCCGCTCGCGGCGGCCGGCGCCGTCGGGATCGAACAGCGCGCCCACGAACTCGCCCTCGCGGGGCCCGAGCACGGTCTGGTCGCGGGCGGAGCGCGCGAACGCCTCGTAGCGCTCGCCGGGCCCGACGAACAGGGCGACGGTCGGGGACAGCGCGACCCCGGCCGTCACGGCGGCCTCCTGCAGAGCCTCCCGGGAGGGCCGGGGGTCGCGCAGCAGCATCCGCACGAACTCGCTGCGCCGCGAGTGGGCCGCGCCGGAGCGATGGGAGTGCTCCTCGGCGAAGCCCGCGGCGGCCTGCGTGGAGATCTCATCGACGCACCCGAAGCCCGTCTCGGCGAGCCGGTATAGATCCTCTGGACGCGCGCCCTGGGCGGTGCCGAGCTCGGCCACGCGGCGCCACATCATCTGCCCGGCCAGGCGGTAGAAGCCCATCAGCTCGTCGAGGCTGCGCCCCGCCCGGGCGTGCGCCCGGCCGAGTCCGAAGTGCAGGTCAGGAGCGGCCTCCCGGCCGGGTTCGAACCAGCGGTCGACGGCGTCGATCAGCCCGATCCGGAGGTTGCGCGCGAGCGCGCTGCGGGAGACGCCCGGGCGCCCGCCGCGGCTCTCGATCGCCGCGACCGTGTCCTCGACGATCGCCCCGATGCCCGGCGTGAGCGCCGCGCGAAGCTCGGCCGGCGGCGCCTCCGCCAGAGGCTCACCGACGATCGGGCGAAAGTTGTTCACCGCGGACAAGAATCCCCACCTCCGGTCCTCCCTGACGCCCGCGAGCGTACAGGACTTCGACGCTCGGGAGGAGCCGCGACCCACCCGGATCGTCGGCTTGCTGTCAAGCCCCGCGGGCGGCCGCGTCGGTAGGGTCGGACGCGATGGCTGCGCTGCTCGCCACGGTGCGCTTCTACGACGTCGTCCTCTGGCTGCACATCACGGCCGTGATCGTCGCGTTCGGGGCGCTGTTCGCCTATCCGCTGTTCCTGACCGTGAACGCTCGCGCGCCGATCTCCCAGCGCGCCGCTCTGCACCGTCTGCAGATCGCCTTCAGCAAGCGGATCACCGGCCCGACGATCGTCGTCGTCCTCGCCGCCGGGATCTACCTCGCGAGCGACGCCCACCTGTGGTCGCGGGGCTGGGTCGGGGCGGGCCTCGCGCTGCTGATCGTGATCGCCGGGCTCGGCGCGACGGTGCTGCGCAAAGGCGAGGAGCGGCTGCTCGCGCTCGCGGAGGCCGGTCAACAGGACGGCTACGACGCGGCGCTGCGCACGGTGCTCGCCTGGACGCTGCTGACGGTCGCGCTGCTCGTCGTGACGATCTTCCTGATGGCCGTCAAGCCCTGAGCGGGCCCGGGGCTCAGCGCTCCGCGCCCGCAGCTGCGACCGGCGTCAGCGCCCGTCGCGCGGTCGAGCGGATCGCCGCGGCCACGGCGGGAGGGTCGTCGTAGTAGGGCACGTGGCCCGCGCCGAGCGTGAGGTGCGTCGCCCACGGCAGCATCGCCTTCGCGCGCGGGGCCTGCAGGCGATACGGGAGCAGGCGGTCGCGCTCGCCCCAGGCGATCGTCACGGGCGTGTGACGGAGCTCCTCGGGGTGCTGGAAGGAGTAGCTGTCGAACGCCTTCAAAGCGCCGCTCAGCGCCGGCGAGGCCCAAGCGTCGCGCAGCGTCGCGACGGCCTCCTCGGCGGGCAGCCGGGCGGGGTAGCCGAAGGTCTGGGAGAACAGCGCGACCCGCCCGGCGGTCGTCCGCGCCGCCCGTTCGACGGCGGGCCGGGCGGGCTTCGGCGTCGAGCCGAGCGCGCCCAGCGAGAGCTGGCAGAAGCGCCGCTCGGCGGCGTTCCAGAAGCCCGCCGGGGAGAACGCGGTCACCGAGGCGACGGCCCGGCGTCGCGCGAGCTCGAGCGCGATCGCGCCGCCCATCGAGTTGCCCGCGACGTGCGGCCGCGTCAGGCCGAGCTCGGCGAGGAACCACTCGAAGGCGTCCGCGTAGGAGTTCACCGTCGGCTCCATCGCGGAGGGCAGCGGCGCCGAGCGCCCGAAGCCGGGCGAATCGCAGGCGATCACGTCGAACTCCCCAGCGAGCAGGTCGATCACCGGGCGCCAGCCCTGCCAGTGGTGCCCGACGCCGTGCAGCAGCACGAGCGGCGGCCCTTCGCCCTCGCGGTGGTGGTTGAGCTGGATGCTCACCCCTGCTCCCGGATCAGGTCCGAGGCCTTCTCGGCGATCATGATCGTCGGAGCGTTCGTGTTGCCGCCGACGATCGTCGGCATGATCGAGGCGTCGACGACGCGCAGCCCCTGCAGGCCGTGGACGCGGAGCTTCGAGTCGACGACCGCGAGCTCGTGCGTGTCGCTCATCCGCGCGGTGCCGACGGGGTGGTAGATCAGCATCAGCCGCCGCCGCAGGTCCGCTTCCAGGTCCTCGCGGGTGTCGACGCCCGGTCCGGGCTTGAGCTCTGAGACGAGCAGCTCGGCGAGCGGCCCCTGCGCGGCGATCTCGCGGGCGAGCGTCATGCCCGCGACCATCGACTCCACGTCGTCGGGCTCGGACAGGGAGTTGGTGAGGATGTGGGGCTTCGCCCGCGGGTCGGCCGAGCGCAGCCACACCTGGCCGCGGGCCTTCGGCGAGACGAGCACCGGTGCGATCACCATGCAGTGCCCGTCGTATTCCTCGGCGCCGTGATCTTCGAAGTAGGCGGCGCCCATGTGGAACTGGACGTCGGCCGCCGGCAGCCCGCCGCGCGTGCGGGTGAACGCGCAGACCTCGGCGACGGTCGAAGTGAGCTTGCCGGAGCGGCGCAGAAGCCACTCGGCGAGGTGCTTGGGCTTGTCCGCCCCGTAGAGCGTGTCTTCGCCCGAGATCTCCCAGATCACCGTCACGAACGGGTGGTCCTGAAGGTTGCGCCCGACGCCGGGGAGCTCGTGCCTCGCGGTCACGCCCGCGTCGGCGAGCTCGCCGCGGTCGCCGATCCCGGACAGCAGCAGCAGCTGGGGCGAGCCGATCGCCCCGGCGGAGAGGATCACCTCGCGGGAGGCGCGCAGCAGCTCCGAGCCGGCGCGGCCCTTCGCGACCCGCACGCCCGTCGCGCGCTCGCCCTCCAGCTCGACCCCCTGTACCTGCACGCCGGTGCGGACGTCGAGGTTCGGCCTCGTCATCGCGGGCCGGAGATAGGCGTCGGCGGCGCTGAAGCGCTGCCCGTTCTTCTGCGTCACCTGGAACATCGACACGCCGTCCTGCTCGGGGCCGTTGTAGTCGGCGATGCGCGGGATCCCGGCGGCCTCGCTGGCCTCCAGCAGGCGCCGGTTCAGAGCCCGCGGGGAGCGCTGCTCGGAGACTCGCAGCGGACCGCCCGCGCCGTGGAACTCCGACGGGCCGCGCACGTTGTCCTCGGAGCGGATGAAGTAGGGCAGCACGTCCCGGTAGCCCCAGCCGGGCGCGCCCTGGGCCTCCCAGCCGTCGTAGTCGAACGGGCGCCCGCGGACGTAGAGCATCGCGTTCATCGAGCTGGAGCCGCCGAGCATCTTGCCGCGGGGGACGAACAGGGCGCGGCCGTCGACGTGCGGCTCGGGGTCGGTCGCGTAGTCCCAGTCGAGCTTGGTGTGGAACTGCTGGGGGAAGGCGGCCGGGATCTTGACCTTCGGCGAGCGGTCCTTGCCGCCGGCCTCGAGCAGCAGGACCTTCACGGCCGGGTCCTCGGAGAGCCGGTTGGCAAGGACACAGCCGGCCGAGCCGGCCCCCACGATCACGTAGTCGTACACGGCACCTCCCGCCGTCGCTCGTTCATTCCCCCGCCTCCCCGCTCGACATGGACGCCGACGCCGACGCAGCGCCGGCGTGCTCCGGGAGGGGCGCGAAGTCGAACTGCCCGGCGTCGAGCCGCGCAGTCTGGGCGGCGTACTCGCGCATGTAACCGGGCCAGTTGGCGACGATCCGTCCCTGTGCGTCGCGGTACCAGGAGTCGCACTCCGTCCAGGCGGTGCCGGCGAAGCGGTGCTGGACGGCATGGTCGGAGGCCGACTCGACCTCGGGCCTCACCTCGATCGCGGCCGCGCCGCGGGCCGCCAACTGCTCGATCGCCTGGCGCAGGTAGGCGGCCTGGGTCTCCAGGTAGAAGATGATCGAGCCGCCCGAGGTGTTCGTGTTCGGGCCGTACATCACGAACATGTTCGGGAAGGAGGGGACGCAGATGCCGAGGTGGGCGTGCGCTCCGCCGGCCCAGGCGTCTTCCAACGAGCGCCCGCCGCGGCCGGTGATCGCCATCGGGAACATGAAGTCGTTCGTTCTGAAGCCCGTCGCCCAGATGATGCAGTCGAGCTCGTGCACGCGGCCGTCCGCGGTCCGTATCCCCTCGGGGACGATCGCCTCGACGTGGGCGGTCTCCAGCTCCACGTTGGGGCGTTCGAGCGCCGGCAGGAACTGGGAGCTGAAGAGGACGCGCTTGCATCCGAACGTGTAGTGGGGCCAGGCCTTCGCGCGCAGCGCCGGGTCTTTGAGCTGGCTGCGCATGAACGCGGCCGAGCGCAGCGCGCCGATCCGCCCCGCGGTGTGGGGGTGGCGGATCAGGAAGGTGAGCGACTCGCCGTACTCGAACACGAAGCGGCGCCTGAAGTCCTGCAGTTTCGGGATCCGTTCGAAGGCCTTGCGGACGAGCGCCGGGTAGGGCCGGTTCTTGCGCGGCAGGAACCAGTTCCCGGTGCGCTGGAAGACGGTCATCCGCGCCACGCGGGGCGCGATCTCGGGGACGAACTGGACGGCGCTCGCGCCGCTGCCGACGACGCCGACGCGCTTGCCGGCGAGGTCGTAGTCGTGGTCCCATTCGGCCGAGTGGAAGCTGTGTCCGGCGAACTCGGCGGCGCCCTGGACGTTCGGCACGTGGGGCTGGTGGAGCTGGCCGGTCGCGAGCACGAGCGCCTCGGCTTCGTAGCGCTCGCCCTCGGAGGTCTCGACGCTCCAGACCGCGGCCTGCTCGTCCCAGCTGCACGCCGTCACGGTCCGGCCGGTGCGCACGAGCCGATCGACGCCCTCGTTGCGGGCGACCTCGTGGATGTAGTCGTAGATCTCCTGCTGGGGGGAGCACAGGCGCGTCCAGTCGCGACGCTGCGCGTAGGAGTAGGAGTAGAGGTGGCTCGGCACGTCGCAGGCGGCGCCCGGGTAGGTGTTGAAGTACCAGGTCCCGCCCAGGTCCTCGCCGCGCTCGAGGATCGTCACGTCCTCGATCCCGTGGCGGCGCAGCTCGATCGCGGCGGCGATCCCGCCGAAGCCGGCGCCGACGACGAGCACGCGCAGCCGCCTCTTCTGCCCCGGCTCCGACCCGACCGCTGCGACCGCCATCCGACTCCCTCCCTCCGCTGGCTTCCTGCCGGCGAAACCTTATGCGCTTCGCGCCCGGGCCGCTAGATCGAAGCGTCGCCGAGCGTGCGGGCCAGCCAGTCGACCGCGGCGGGCAGCTGCCGGGGGTCGATGTGGTGGCCGGACTCGGACTCGTGGTACTCGACGGCGACGCCCGCGTCGCGCATCCGCTGCACGGCGTCGCGGGCGAACTCGACCGAGATGATCGCGTCGCGGCTGCCGTGGGCCACGAACACGGGCAGCCCGGCCCGCGCGGCGAGCGCCGGGTCCCAGCCCTCGACCGAGGGGATGAAGCCGGACAGCCCGAGGATCCCCGCCGGGGCGGGGCGTGACGCGTCGAAGCCGGTCGCGTAGCTCATCACGCAGCCCATCGAGAAGCCGCCGAGCACGGTCCGCTCGGGCCCGATGCCGGTCTGCTCCCAGAGCTCGTCGTGAAGGGCGGCGAGGGCCTCCTGGGCGGCGCGGAAGGTGACCGGGTCGGGGAAGCCGACGCGGGGCACGAGGTACCAGTGGTAGCCGGGGGAGCCCGGCAGCGAAAGCGGGGCGCGGGGGGAGACGACGTGCAGGCGGCGCTTCGGGTCGAGCACGTCGGCGAGGCCGATCAGGTCGCGCTCGTCGGTGCCGCGGCCGTGGTGGAGCACGAGCAGGCCAGCCGCCTCTCCGGCGGGCGGACGCTCGACGCGGACGAGCGCGCTCACGGCGAGCCCACCAGCAGGCGCGCGCCGACGCCCGCGATCGTTTCTTCGCCGTACGCTTTCGACGGGTCGCCGTCGGTGAAGACCGCGACCGTGAAGTGCTGCGCGCCCCGTTCGAGCAGCGCGACCTCGTGGTAGAGGCCCTCGGAGGGGAGCGCGCCGGTCTTGAAGTAGACCTGCCAGCGCGGGCGGGCGACCGGGGGTATGCCCCAGCTCTGTTCCGGCTCGATCGTCGACATCAGGTAGCGCGCGTATCCGTAGAAGCGCGCGGGGATCAACCGCCCGAGCTGGGCGAAGAAGCGAGCCTGGTCGGCCGCGGAGGTCTGCGTGAAGGCCCACCAGCCGACGCCGGGGGCGTAGTCCTGCATGCCCGCTTCCCGTGCGACCCGCGCGACCGCGGCGCCGCCGACGACGCCGAGGACCGCTGAGGCGGAGTCGTTGTTCGATTCGTGGATCATCGGGTAGAGCAGCGAGCGGTCGGCGGCGCCGAGCGTGCGGTGCAGCGCGTCGAGTCGCTGCAGGTAGGCCGTCAGGAACATCACCTTCACGACGCTCGCGGTCTGGAAGTGCTCGCGGGTGTTCAGGCCCGACAGGCGCCCGGCGCTGTCGAGGACCGCGAAGGAGGTGCGCCCGGCGCGGGCGGCGAGGAAGCTGCGGGCGGCCGCGATCCCCGCCGCGGTCGGGAACGGGGGCAGCGGCGTGCCGCGCCCTTGGGCGGCGAACTCGAAGGCGGCGCGGGCGCGGGGGCTGGCGCGGTGCGCGTGCGGGAGATGAAAGCCCCCGGCGGGACACGCGCCGTGCGCGGAGGGCGGCCCCATCGCGGCTTCCCAGCGGGGGTTTACGCAGACGCGCCACAGGAAGCGCCGGGCGGGCGGGTCGACGATCGCGGCGGCGTAGGTGACCGACCCCGGCAGCTCGTGCGTCCTGCTGGTCGCCGCGAGGTGGAAGGTGTCGCTGCCCCGCACCGCGAGGTACCAGCGGGCGGTGACCGGCGGCGAGGCGAGTCCCTTCCCGTGGGCGAGCCTGAGCGAGAGCCGGACCCGTCCCGGGCCGAGCGATGAGGAGTGAAGGGCGGCGCGCGGGTCGACGGTGACGGAGAGCGTGTCGGAGGCGGCTCCGGCGGCGGTGACGCGCACGTGCTCGTTGCTCTCCGGCGCAGGCGCGGCGATCGCGAACGACCCGTCGGGGCTGCTCGTGGCGTGGGCGACCGCTCGCCATGCGGCGTACGGGTAGGGACTCGCTTCGAGCGCGATCGCCGCCGGCGCGGCGGGCGCGGCGCCTTCGGCGAGCCGGCCGGTCACGGTGAAGGCGGAGCCGTAGGGCAGCTCGGCGGGGAGCGCGGAGGCGCTCAGCGTCGGGGCGGTCGACGCCGAGCCGTTCGTCTCCAGGGCGACCGTAATCGCGCCCGCGCCGAGGAGGACTGCGGCGAGGCTTGCGGCGGCGTGGTGGACTCGGTGGGAGGGGGCGACGATGCGCCGCAGGCTAATGCCTGAACGTCCCCTTCGCGAAGGCCGCCGAGTGGTATTCGTCGTGGTGGCGCGGGTTGAAGCCGACGCGGAAGCGGAACTTGACGGCGTGGCCGGCCGCGAGGGCGCGGCGGCCTTTCAGCGAGACCGGCACCTTGAGCGTGTAGACGCCAGGTCCGCCGACCTTGCGGAAGGCCGTGCGCAGGCCCGGCGATTTGACGCTCAGCCGCCCGGCCGTGAAGACCCGCACCCGCACGATCAGCTTGCGTCCCTTGACGCGGTGGCTGAGCAGCTTGATCTTGCAGCTGCCTACCGAGAGGCGGACGTTCTGCTTGGAGACCGTGCCGCTCTGGGCGGTCACGACCGTCGGCATGTAGAGCGGCTTCGCGCACAGGCTCCCGAACGAGCCGAGCGCCGAGTGGGGGCCGGTCGGGAGCTTCAGTTCGAAGCTGGAGACGGGCACGTCGGGGACCGACGCGAACGTCGAGGTCGTGATCCCGCCCTTGATCTGGGTGTTGCCTTCGAGGATCACCTTCACGCCGTGGTCGCCTTCGAGGATCAGGTCGAGGTCGGGGAAGGCGGCGCCGCCATGGGAGACGAGGTAGGCGGGACCGGTGAGCGGGTCGGGCAGGACGGGCGTCTTGACGGTCGCCGTCCCGACCTGCGATCCGGCCGGGCAGGCCTTCGGGTTGACGCCCCCCGCCCAGATCGCTTCGGGGCACGCGCCGTGCAGCGTCGTCAGCCGTGAGGGCAGCTGGCTCGGCAGGGACGCGACGACCGACTTGATGTTCGCCTGCTGGTCGGGCTGCGTGTAGCTGACGATCAGGCTCGCGCCGTTGGCCCGCGACGGGGCGGTCGGGCTCGAGGCCGCGAACACGGGCTTGAAGGGGAGGCTCGTGCAGGCGGTCACGCCGAACGGGCTCGCCAGGGTGCTCGACGCCCCCTGCGTAGAGGTCTCCGTCGAGTTGGTGGCGAGGGGCCCGCAGTTGGTGGGGTTGAAGAGGAACTTCGACTTCGTCACGGCGACGCTCAGCGAGCGCAGGTGCAGCGGCACTCCGCCGACGATCGTCGGCAGCGCGGCCGTGGCGATCACGCGCCCGCTGTGCACGTCGACGCCGATCGCGACGCGGGTCGTGACGCGGCCCAGGTCGAACGGCCCTGCGGCGGCCTCGATCGGGATCGAGAGCCCGTAGGGGGCGCCCGCGGTCGGACCCGTCAGGTAGACGGGGCCCGAGAAGCCGTACGGTTCGCTGCCCACGCCGGCCAGCGCGGTCGCGGTGCCGATCTGCGCCGAGGCGGCGCACGAGCCGGCCGCGGCCTGCGGTTCTTCACACCGCTTGACCGAGGGGATCAGGCCGACGAGTCCCGCCGGCAGCACCGTCTGGACCTTGCCGAGGTTCTGGTTGCCGTCGGCGCGGGCGAGGTTGAACGTGAACGACGTGAAGGCGGCCGCTTTGTTCGAGGTCTCGCTCGTGCTCTGGGAGAGCGAGAAGGGGACGGTCGGGGGGCAGCCGGTGGTCGAGAAGGGGGTCGAATGCGCGAACGGACTGGTTCCCGTCCACGGCGTGAAGAGCGAGTCGGTGCTCGCGGCGCCGCAGGTGACGCCGTTCGCCAGGGGCGCGCGGGGGCCGCCGTTCATCTTCAGCAGCAGGTCGCTGAACGGCAGCTGCGGGTTGCCGAGGAAGCTCACTTCGAGCCGTCCGGTGCTCGCGTTCGGAATGGCCTCTCCTTCGAGGCGCACCGAGACGTCGTATGGGCTCTCGGCGTCGATGAAGACGAGGTAGGGGGGAGCGGTGATCGCGCCGGTCCCGTCTTTCTTGCCGAGATAGAAGCTGCCGGTCAGGCTGTGCGGCGGCAGGTCGGTTTCGATCGTGACATCGCCGATCTTCGAGCCGGCCGGGCAGGCGACGGGGTTGCGTGTGCCTTTGCCGAGCTGCGCCTGGGTGCAGGCTTCGAGACCGTGTGCGGCCGAGGGGTTGAGCGTCAGGCCTTCGGGCAGGGTGACGTGGGCGTCGGCGATGTCGGCGGTGTTGATTTCGCTTGATTTTTCGTTCTGCGGAACGTGGACGTCGGTCGTGACGCCGTCGGGCGTGTCGTAGGTCGAGACTTCCGGCGCGATCGTCGCAGTCGGTTTGAAGGGGACTTTGTCGCAGTGTTCGACGTTGACCGGCGGGTGGGTCGCCTGGGTCAGGTGTTCGACCGGGGGATACGTTTCGAGTTCCAGGTAGGACGTCGACGGCGCCGCGCAGCTGCTCGGCATCGTGAGGAAGTCTTCTTTGCCTTCCTTGCCGGCGTGGCCGTGGAAGTACAGCTTCGATTCGACGGTCTTCAGCGGCGCGCTGGCGAGCGGGAGCCCCAGCGGTTCGACGCCCACTTCGGGCGGCACGTTGTTGATTTCGAACCACTCGTGGAAGTCACCGGAGGTGATTTCGTGGGCGGCGAGCGCGGGTTCGCTCGCGTAGCTCACGTGACCTTCGAGGAACAGGTGCACGTCTTTGACGAGCGGCGGGACGCCTTCGACGTCGATCCCGAACAGGAGCGGCTTGCTCGGTTCCAGCGGGAGGTTGTAGACCTTGCCTTTGAGCGTCAGGACTTCGTTGGGGAGGAGCGGGAAGACCGCTTTCAGTTCAACGAACGCCTTCAGTTCGACGAAGCCCGCCCGGCTGTCGGCGGGGCAGAGTTTCGCTTCGGCTTCGAACTGGGACTTTTCGCAGGTGCCGAGCGCCTGCGGGTCCGCGGCGAGCCCGGGCGGCACGTCGACACGGATGCGCTTGACGGTGCTGCCTGTCGGTTCGTTGCCCGACTGTGCGAGTTTGAAGCCCGTGAGACCCCAGGGCGGGTGGCCGGCCGCTTGGGTGTAGAAGGCTTTGGCCGGGTCTTCCGGTTCGTAGCTGCAGTTCGTCTTTTTCGTGATTTCGCCTTCCGCCACGGCTTCGTTGTCCGAGCCGTTGCAGGTCCCCGCTTCCCATTCGGCCAAGCCGAGACTCCCCGCCGCGTGAGCCGCCGGCGCCAGCGCCGCAGCCCAGAGCAGGCAGCAGGCGATTGTGGACAGCGCAAAGCGGCGGCGGGTCTTCATGCGATCGAGCCTCTTCTCCCTAGAGATGACGTATGGGGTCGGCGCGAGGCCGGCCTGTCAGATGCCTACCCGCTTCGTGTGTCACCTACTCAGGGGAACCGTTCGCCGAGACGAATGGTCGACCGGGGGCGCGCCCCGCCCCCCGGCCGATCTGAAGCTGAAGTGGAGGCTCAGTCCTCGCGCGGGACGTACGGAGCGAGCTCGCGGCGCGCGATCGAGAGCTTGTGCACCTCGTCGGGACCGTCTGCCAGCCGCAGCGTGCGGAGATGCGCATAGGCGGAGGCGAGGAAGAAGTCGTCGGAGACGCCGCCGCCGCCGTGCACCTGGATCGCGCGGTCGACGACCTTCAGCGCGACGTTCGGGGCGGCGACCTTGATCGCGGCGATCTCGGTGCGGGCGTGGCGGTTGCCGACGGTGTCCATCAGCCAGGCGGCCTTCAGCGTCAGCAGTCGCGCCATCTCGATTTCCACGCGCGACTCGGCGATCCAGTCCTGAACGTTGCCGCGCATCGCGATGGGCTGGCCGAACGTGACGCGGGACACGGCGCGGGCGCACATCGCCTCGAGCGCCCGCTCGGCCGCCCCGATCGCGCGCATGCAGTGGTGGATGCGCCCCGGGCCGAGCCGCGCCTGGGCGATCATGAAGCCGTCGCCCTCGCCGGCGATCACGTTGCTCGCGGGGACGCGGACGTCGGTGAAGTCGACTTCGGCGTGGCCCTCCTGGTCCTCATAGCCGAACACGGGCAGGTTGCGCATCACCGTCACGCCGGGCGTGTCGATCGGGACGAGGACCTGGCTCTGCTGCTTGTGCCGCGGTCCGTCCGTCGCCGTCTTGCCCATCACGATCATGATTCGGCAGTTCGGGTGCATGGCGTTCGAGGTCCACCACTTGCGGCCGTTGATCACGTACTCGTCGCCGTCGCGCTCGATCCGCGTGCAGATGTTCGTCGCGTCGGAGGAGGCGACGTCGGGCTCGGTCATCGCGAAGGCCGAGCGGATCTCGCCCTCGAGCAGTGGCCGCAGCCAACGGTCTTTCTGCTCCTCGCTGCCGAACTGGTGGAGGACCTCCATGTTTCCGGTGTCCGGGGCCGAGCAGTTGCACGCCTCCGAGGCGATGTGCGAGCGGCCGAGCATCTCGGCGAGGGGCGCGTAGTCGGCGTTCGAGAGCCCCGCGCCGTGGTCGGGATCCGGGAGGAACATGTTCCAAAGCCCCGCCGCGCGCGCCTTCGCCTTCAGGTCCTCCATCACGGCCGGGTGGTGGTGCGGGTTGCCCGAGTCGGCCCGTTCGCGCTCGTAGAGCTCCTCGTTCGGGTAGATGTGCTCGTCCATGAAGGCGCCGAGGCGCTCTTTGAACTCGGAACAGCGCTGGCTCGGCTCGAAATCCATCGTCCCTCCTCTTTGGCTGCGGGTCTCATACGATCATCGCGGATGAGCTCCGAAGGTGCCTCCTACCGCGCGGCCGGCGTCGACTACGAGACGCTCGACGCGGGCAAGCGTCTCGCGCTCAGCTGCGCGCTTGCGACCTCGCCGCTGCTTGCCGCGCGCGGCGGGCGCGCCCTCGACGCCTCGCGGGGCGAGCCGGCGTTCGCGTTCGAGCTCGGCGGGCGCACGCTCGCGTTCGTCGTCGAGGGGCTCGGCACGAAGGCGATGATCGCCCGGGCGGTGCTGGAGGCGGGCGGGGAGAACCGCTTCGCCGACGTCGCCTACGACACGGTCGCGGCGATCGCCAACGACCTCTGCTGCGTCGGGGCGCTGCCGCTCGTCATCAACGCCTACTTCGCGACGGGCTCCTCGGAGTGGTACGCGAACGCGGAGCGCTCGCGGGCCCTCGTCGAGGGCTGGCAGCGCGCCTGCGCGGACGCGGGCGCGACGTGGGGCGGGGGAGAGTCCCCATCGCTGCCGGGGCTGCTCGAGCCCGACGAGATCGAGCTCGCCGGGGCCGCGGTCGGCGCGGTGCCCGAGGGGGGCGCGGCGATCCTCGGCGAGCGGCTCGCGGCGGGCGATGAGATCGTGCTCGTCGCCTCCAGCGGGCTGCACGCCAACGGCGCGTCCCTGGCGCGGCTGATCGCCGGGAAGCTCCCCTACGGCTATGCGACGCCGCTGCCCGACGGGGAGAGCTTCGGCTCGGCGCTGCTCGCGCCGAGCGTGATGTACGTGCCGCTCGTGGCGGCCCTGCTCGAGCAGGGCGTCCCGGTGAGCTACCTGAGCCACGTGACCGGCCACGGCCTGCTGAAGCTGATGCGCCCGCAGCGCGAGCTGACCTACCGGATCCGGGAGCTGCCTCCCGTGCCGCCGGTGCTCGCGTTCCTGGTCGAGCAGGCGGGCCTTGACGCGGCCGAGGCGCACAAGACGTTCAACATGGGCAGCGGCTTCGCCGTCTACTGCGCGAACGGCTCGGGGCGGCGGGTCGTCGAGCTCGCGTCCGGGCTCGGCCTGCAGGCGATCGTGGCGGGGTGTGTAGAGGAAGGGCCGAGGCGGGTAGTTGTCGAGCCTGTGAGTGTCACCTACGAGGGCGATGAGATGGAGCTTTCGGCCGAGAAGTCGAACTCTCAGGTAGAGGGTTAGTCATGGGAGTGGAGGGATGCGCTCGTCAGGACCGCCGAACCGGCTTCGGCCCCTTCGAACGCGTCCCTTGGTCGGGCGGTTCGATCTTGAACGCGTCGCAAAGTGCGGATAGTGTTCGGCCGCAAGACGCCACTGTTCCCCCTGCAGGGATCTCGATGTCGCCGGACCGCCAAGGCTCCGGAGCTAGCCGGATCGAGGCGGATCTGTCCATCAACAGAGGAGAGAAGAACTGATGCGTAGAGCATCCAGCTGTGTTGCCGTTCTCGGCCTCGCCGTCTTCGCGCTCGCCCTTCCGGGCGCCGCGTCGGCCGCGCCGAAAGTGACCTTCAAAGCGAAGGCCGTGCCGATCCCGGGCTTCCCGCACACGGGGAACATCTTCGGCGCCGGCGCCGCGGTCGAAGCCGAATACACGATCTCCGGGACCGAATACGGCGGGTTCCCGCCGCCGCTGACGCACGTCAACTTCTACCTGCCGGCCGGCACGAAGCTGCACCCCAG
>DATNBM010000012.1:0-11456 GCA_035571915.1 Solirubrobacteraceae bacterium
GACGACGGCTCGCGCGACGCCACCGCCGAGCTCGCGCGGGCGGCGGGGGCGCATGTCGTCAGCCTCGCCTCGACCGAGGGCAAGGGTCAGGCGATGACGGCCGCCGCCCGCGGCGCCCTGGCCGCGGATCCGGGCGGGCCGGAGGACGTGTTCGTGCTGTGCGACGGCGACCTCGGAGAGTCGGCGGGGCTTCTGCCGGCGCTGGCCTCGGCGGCCGGTCCGGGCGGGGCCGATCTCGCGGTCGCCGCGTTCGCGCGCTCGGTGGGAGGGGGGTTCGGGCTGGCGCTCGGCTTCGCGGCGTGGGCGATCCGGCGACGCTGCGGTCTCTCGACCCGGGCCCCGATCTCGGGGCAGCGGGCGGTGCGGCGCCGGACGCTCGAGGCGGCCCTGCCCTTCGCGGCGGGCTACGGGATGGAGATCGGGATGACGATCGATGCCGTCCGCGCCGGTGCGCGGGTCGTCGAGATCGAGCTCGACCTGGCCCACCGCGCGACCGGCAGGACGGCTGCCGGGTTCGCCCACCGGGCCCGCCAGCTGGCCGACTTCGCGCG
Organism: Solirubrobacteraceae bacterium; assembly: GCA_035571915.1. GTDB lineage: Bacteria > Actinomycetota > Thermoleophilia > Solirubrobacterales > Solirubrobacteraceae > Palsa-744. Next base: position 552 of record DATNBM010000012.1, read on the forward strand.
CGTCTACGCGCTGCGCCGGTAGGCTGCCCGCGGCGCGGCCGCCGGCAAGCGGCGTCGAGGGGCGTAACCTTGGAGCGGAAGAGAGGTAGAGCGCATAGATGAGTGAACTGGCCTCGATGCGCGAGCAGGTCTACTCGGACCCGCGTCCGAAGGAGTACTTCGACCGCTTCCACGAGCGGGCCCGGACGCGCGAACCCGACTGGGTGTACGAGCTGGTGAGGATCCTCACCTCCCTCTACGGCTACACGTTCCTGCGCGCCCGCGCGATCACCGTCGAGAACGTCCCCGGCCGCGGCGCCGTGATCCTCGCGCCCAACCACTTCTCGTTCATGGATCACTTCCTGATGGGCTGCTACATCCGCCGCAAGGTCCGCTTCATGGCGAAGTCGCAGCTCTTCAAACGGCCGATGCAGTTCATCTACACGCACGGCGGCGTCTTTCCCGTGCGGCGCGGCGCCCGCGACGCGGAGACCTTCATCACGGCCCGCGCGATCCTGGCCCGCGACGGAGCGATCGCGATGTACTGCGAGGGCGGCCGCTCTCGTACCGGGAAACTCTCGGAGACCGCCAAGCCGGGGATCGGGCGTCTCGCCCTGGAGACCGGCGCGCCGGTCGTGCCGATCGCGATCCACGGCTCCTCGCGCGTACGCAACTGGAAGCGGCTGCAGTTCCCGAAGGTCACGATCCAGTACGGCGAGGCGATCCGCTGGGAGCCGATCGAGAACCCGACCCGCGAGCAGCAGCAGGCCGTCGCCGATGAGATCCTGACCGAGATCCGGCGGCTCTACGCGGGGCTCGAGGAACACGGGCGCCGCGGCGTCCTGCGCAGCGTCCGCGAGCAGCGCCGCGCGCGGCGGGGGACGACGAAGGGCGCGGCGGTCGCCTGATGGCGGGCCCCTCGCCCGCCCGCCTCGACGTCGGCGGAGTGATCAGGAAGGTCCGGGAGATCTACGTCGACCAGGCGTCGGTGCTGATGCCCGCCGCCGCCGTCGTGTTCGTCTTCGCCGGCATCCTCTCGGCCGTCCTCGTGCGCTCGAGCGCCGCCCTGGGGGTGATCGGCGAGCTGATCGCACTCGTCGCGATCTCTGTCTTCACGGGAATGGTCGTCGAGCTCGTCGCCGACGTGCAGGACGGACGGCGCGACGCGACGCCGCGCCAGTTGCTCCAGGCCGTCGGGCCCGTGCTCGGACAGCTGATCCTCGTCGCGGTCGTCGTCGCGATCCTGGTCGCTCTCGGTCTGTTCCTGATCCTCGTCCCCGGGCTGATCCTGCTCACGATCTGGGCCGTCGCGGTGCCCGTCGTCGTCGTCGAGAAGCCGCCCGGCCTCGGCGCCCTCGCCAGGAGCCGCGAGCTCGTCCGCGGCAACGGCTGGCAGGTCTTCGGGGTGCTCGTGATCCTCTACTTCCTCGTCGTGATCATCTCCTTCGCCCTGGAGGCGGCGGCGAACTCCGCCGGCACCGGCGCCGGAATCGTCGCCGCGGTCGTCGTCGGGGTGCTGACCGCGCCTATCCCGGCGCTCGCCTCATCGGTCCTCTACTTCGAACTGCTCGCCGTCCGAGGCGAGGCCCGGACCCCCGGCACGCCGCCCCCGGCGCCTTCGCAGGCGGATCCGTTCGGCGGCTGAACGCGGCGGCGGGCCGCGGCCCATTAGGGTCCGCCCGGCATGGGACTTCAGGCCGCCGAGCTGCTGCGCGAGGGACTGCTCGATGGCGTGACGGCTGCGGTGGCCGGCGCGCCGGACGGGACGGGCCGAGACGTGGCGCGCCACGTCCGGGAGGCCTCCGCATCGCTCGGCGCGCGGGTGGCCGCCGTCGAGCTCACGGCAGGCGACGACGCCGAGGCCGACGAGGCGCGCGCGCAGGCGTCGATGTCGGCCGCGCTCGAGCAGCTCGGCTCCCTCGGGGGGCTCGTCGTCGACGCCGCCGGCCTGTTCGCGCCCGGCGGGGGCCGCGAGTCACTGATGGGCTCGCTCGAGGCCTGCTGGAACGCCGCCCGCGCGGCCGCCGGCGCGGCCATGATCGAGTCCGGCGGCGGCAGGATCCTCCTGCTCGGACCGCCCGCCGGCTCCGAGCACGCCGCGGCCGCGGTGGCGGGCCTCGAGAACACCGCGCGGACGCTCTCGATCGAGTGGGCCCGCTACGCGATCACGACGGTCGCCGTCGCTCCGGGCGAGAAGACCGGGCCGGACGAGCTCGCCGCGCTCGCCTGCTGGCTGCTCTCGCCCGCCGGCTCCTACTTCTCCGGCTGCCTGCTGGACCTGCGCGGTCCCGCAGCGGCCGCCTGACGTCGCGTCGGAGGGGGTCGAGGCGGGCGGGAGCTCTGCCTCTCCGGTCGGCCTGGGGAGGCCCGAGGACCGACCGGGAGGCGAGAGCGGAGCGTCGCCCCTAGCCGGTCATCCCCCCGAACAGGCCCCCCGTCACGTGCAGCGTCTGCCCGTGCACGTAGTTGGACCACGGCGAGCACAGGAAGAAGATCCCGCCCGCGGCCTCTTCGGGCGAGGCGGGCCGGCCGAGGGGAATCAGCATCGACGCCATCTGGCGCATCTGCTCGGGGATGCCGAGCTGGACCTTCTCGCCGCCGATTTCCATCGCGTTCTCGTCGACCTTGGCCTGGGTCAGGCGGGTGTCGATGAACCCGAAGGCGACCGCGTTGACGTTGACTTTGAACTGCCCCCACTCCTTGGCGACCGTTTTCGTCAGGCCGACGACGCCCGCCTTGCCGGCCGAGTAGTTGGCCTGGCCGGCGTTGCCGAAGGTGCCCGAGGTCGAGGAGACGTTGACGATCTTGCGGAACACCTCCTTGCCTTCCTCACGCTCCTTCTTGGCGGGCTCGCGCAGGTGCGGGGCGGCCGCGCGGATCACGCGGAAGGGGACGATCGTGTGGATGTCGATCATCGCCTGGAAGTGCTCGTCGCTCATCTTGTGAACCGGTTCGTCGATCGTGTAACCGGCGTTGTTGACGATGATGTCGATCTTCCCGAACGAGTCGATCGCCGTCTTGACGAGCTCGTCGGCCGTTCCGGGCTTGGTCAGGTCGCCCGCGTAGACGGCCGTTTCCCCCTGGATCTCGCCCGCGGCCTGCTGGGCGACGTCGCCGTCGAGGTCGTTGATCAGGACCTGAGCGCCCTCGGCGACGAGGAGCTCCGCCGTGGCACGGCCGATACCTCGCGCGGATCCCGTGACGATGGCCGACTTGCCGTCCAGTACTCCCATAGCTCTTGCTTCTCCTTGTCTTCGTTTGAGTGCGCGGAGGTTATCCGAGGGCCGCCGTCCGGTCGCAGGAACTGCTCAACGCATCAGGCGGGCAGCAGGACGTGGCGCGCGCCGAGCGACTCGTAGGTCCGAACGGAGCGACGGTCGCGCGAGACGATCTCGACGTCGTGCTCTGACGCGGTGAGAGCGACCAGGCCGTCGTAGGCGGCGCCGCCGCTGACGTCGGCTCGCGCGAGGCGGCCGGCCATCGTGCGGTGGGCGTCCGGGCCCAGGGCGAGGATCGACTCCGGCAGGCGCGCCTCGAGCGCGGCGGCGGCCGTGGCGGGGGAGACCCGCAGGGGGTGGGGCAGCCGGGTCAGCACGCTGTAGGTCTCGGCGATGACGTGGGCGATCGCGCAATCTGTCTCGGCCAGAGCCGCGTCGCACTGCTCGTGCGCCTCGTGGTAGGAGAGCAGCGCGGGCACGAGAACGCTCGTATCCGCGCCGCGCCTCACCGCCGCTCCCGGACCGCTTCGAGGGTCGCTCTGATCTCGGCGTCCGTGACAGAGACGCCGGTCCTCTCGATCACGGCTCCGTGCGGTCCCTCGACGATGCGTGCGGGCTCGTCGGGCACCGACAGCTCGAGCCTGCTGCCGACGAGCTCGATGTCGAGCTCCGTCTCGGGACGTAGGCCGAGCTGGTCGCGGAGTGGCTTCGGCACCACTATCCGGCCGGCGCGGTCGATCGTCACGCGCATGGCATCAACATACCAACGAATTGGCAGGCAATTGCCATCGGCGTGACTGAAACGGGGCATGGGTCGATCTCCGACCGCGCCGGCGATCTGGGACCGAACGGCGGAAGCGGCGAGGCGAGCCCGGGGGCGGCGCGCCTCTAGCCGGTGATGACGCCGAAGTCCTGCGTGTAGATGCCGCCGGTCTGGCCGTTGGCGAGACCGTTGGTGTGCGGTGAGACGCCGACGCCCGTTTCCCGGAAGCGGCCGTCGAGGATGTTCGCGCGGTGGCCCGGGGAGGCCATCCACGCGGCGACGACCGCGCGCGGGGTGCCGAGCCAGAGGGTGCCCCAGCCGATGTTCTCGCCGACTTCGAAGCCGAGCGCGGAGCTGTAGATGTAGCCGGAGCGACGGATCCGCTGCAGCGGGGTTTCGCCGCGGCGGCCGGCGTGGGCGAAGTAGTCGCCGAAGGCCATGCTCTCGGTGTGGGCCTGCGCGGCGTGGACGAGGTGGAGGTTCCAGCTCAGGGCGTGCTCGCCGTGGGCGGCGCGTTCACGGTTGACGAGGCACAGCGTGGCGGCTCGAACGGCCGCGACGTTCTGGGCCGTCGGCTGCAGCGTCGCGTCGGGGCAGTGGCCTTCGTGCGCCTTGAAGAAGAGCAGGTGCACGCGGCTTCGGTGCCGGCGGGCCTTGCCCTTGCCGCAGTGGGACTGGCGGTAGCTCTTCGTCCCGCTCCGCGCGGAGGAGCAGCGGGCTTTGCGGTGCGTGCTCGCGCTCGCGCCAGCGGGCGCGGCGATCGAGAGAAGCAGGGCGAGGGCGGCGGCCAGGGGCGCCATGGCGGGTCGGGCCATGTGGGCCTATCGGCCCGCCCCCGATCAGACATGAGCGGTTCCGCAGAGGTTTGGACAAGCTGCAAAAACCTGCCCAAACGTGCCAACCGCTGCTCCGGCGAGGTGCCCTCCCGCAACGATGCGCAGGCCTCAGGCCTGCGCCGACTCGCTCGCCGCTGCCGGCACCCTGCCCTTGAGGTCGAAGTAGAGCAGAGCGAGTGCCAGCGCCGTGAAGGATGCGATCAGCGTCTCCACCGCGATGCCTGCGAGGACCGCCGAGGCCCCCGAGGACGCTCCCGCGGAAAGCTTTCGGGCGGACTCCAAGAAGGCGTAGTTCAGCACCCCGGTGGCGATCACGAGGGCAAAGACGTGACTCGGGGCGGTCGCGGTCAGCTCACGGCTCGACCCGAGCGCGCGGAACCAGCTCTTGCCCTCGACCGCCGCAGCCTGCGCGGCGACGGCGAACGCCACCAGCAGAACGAGGCCCGGGAGGACGAGCATGAGCAACCCGATCAGAATGGCGAGGCTCGAGGCCGCCTCCCGTGGCCGCCACCACCGGCAGGACGCGCAGCCCGCGGCGAGCGACCGTCCCGAGCCGTGGACGCTCACCGCGCCCGATCATCGCCACCGCGTGGATGTGCAACGCGGATATCAACGGCCCCACGAACGTGGCCCGCAGCAGCGCGACGGCGAGCCAGTAGGTGAACAGCGAGCGGGTGTGGCCGAGCGGCCCGTGGCCGGTCAGGGCCAGCACGGCCAGATCCCAGGGAGCGACCACGGCCGCCGCCAGGATCAGGAACAGCCAGGGGTAGGCGAGATACAGGCGTCCGGCTGCCAGCAGGATCGCGGACGTCGAGCGCTTCGCCTCGAGGTCGATTCGGCGCGCGCCCCCCACGCAAACGATCCTAGATGCTCAACACCTTCGTCAGGATCTCCCGCATGATCTCGTCGCTGCCCCCGCCGATCGGTCCGAGGCGGGCGTCGCGCGCGGCCCGCTCGACCCAGTACTCGCGCATGTAGCCGGCGCCGCCGTGGATCTGCAGGCACTCGTCCATCAGCTCGAAGGACGCCCGCTGGGTCAGCAGCTTTGCCATCGTCACCTCCTTGAGAGGGTCCAGGCCGGCGACGAAGCGCCGCAGCGCGTCGTACGTGACGCAGCGGCAGGTGTAGACCGTCGTCGCCATGTCGGCGAGCTTGTGGCCGATCACCTGGTGGCCGGAGAGCGAGCGGCCGAAGGCGCGTCGCTCGCGCGCGAACTCGACCGTGCGCTCCCACGCGAGCTGCATCGCGCCGACGGCGCCGAGCGCCATCGCCAGGCGCTCCCACTGGAAGTTCGCCATGATCAGCTTGAAGCCGCCGTGCAGCTCGCCGAGCAGGTTCTGCTCGGGCACGAAGACGTCCTGGTAGCTGATCGTCGCGGTGTCCGAGGCGCGCCAGCCGAGCTTGTGCAGGGCCGAGGACTCCACGCCCTCGCCGCGGTCGACGATCAGGAAGGAGATGCCGCCGTGACCGCCCTCGGCGGTCGTCTTGACGGCGGTGACGATGAAGTCCGCGCGGACCCCGTTGGTGATGTAGGTCTTCTCCCCGTTGACGACGAAGCCGCCGTCGACGCGCTCGGCGCGGGTCGTGATCGCGGCCACGTCCGAGCCCGCCCCGGGCTCGGTGATGCCGAGCGCCCCGATCAGCTCGCCGGCGATCGCGGGGACGAGGTAGCGCTGCTTCTGGTCGTCGGTCCCGAACTTCCAGATCGGCGGCGTGGCGATGTTGATGTGCGCGCCGATGCCCGCCGCGGTGCCGCCCGAGCCGGTCCGCGCCATCTCCTCGCAGAGGACCGCCTCGTGCAGGTAGTCCCCGCCCTGGCCCCCGTAGGACTCCGGGTACTTCAGCCCGAGCAGGCCCTGGGCGGCCAGCTTCGGGAAGACGTCGTTGGGGAACCACTCCTCCTGCTCCCACTGCTGGGCGTGGGGGGCGAGCTCGCGCTCGATGAAGCCGCGGACTGACTCGCGCAGCTGCTGGTGCTCTTCGGCAAAGGGGGGATCGAGCGTGCTCATCCGCTGGCGCGACCCTAGTCGAAACGAGCGTCGAGCTTGTGTCCGGCATCCTCGGCGGGCTGATAGCTTCGCGAGGTCAAATGGGCACACGGCGGAAAGCAGCGCAGTGGGGGAGAAGCGGGTCGGTGCGCAGGCGCGGCGCGGTCATCGGCGCTGCTCTGGCGGCGCTGCTCGGCTGCTCGGCGGTCTCCTCCGCAGGCGTGGCCTCCGCGTACACCGTCTACGTCACGAACGAAAGCGGATCGTCGGTGACGCCGATCGACACGGCGACCAACGCGGCGCGCGCAGCGATCAAAGTCGGATCCGCTCCGACGCGCCCCGCCGTCACTCCCGACGGGAAGACGCTCTACGTACCCGACTCCGAAGGCGTGATCCCGGTCAGCACCGCGACCGACGCGCCGGGCGCACAGATCAAACTCGGCGGCCCCGGGGAGGCGGTCGCCATATCGCCGGACGGCAGGACCGCGTGGGTTGCGATCAACTCGGGCGTGATACCGGTGAACGTCGCGACCGGCACGGCCGGGGCGGAGATCAAAACCACCGGCACGCCGGAAGCGATCGCGATCACCCCCGACGGAAGCACCCTCTACGTAGCCAACCAGGAAGAAACCGTCACGCCGATCTCCACCTCGACCGGAGTGCCGGGAACCGCGATCAAAGTCGGCACAGAACCGAAGGCGCTCGCGATCGCCCCGAACGGCAGGACCGTTTACGTCGCCAACGGCTCGCCCAGCAACTCGGTGACGCCGATCGACACGGCGACGAACACGGCGGGCAAAGCGATCGCCGTCGGCGGACGGCCGTACAGCATCACGATCAGCCCCGATGGGGCGACCGCCTACACCGCGGACAACAACGGGGGCACCGTGACGCCCGTGAACCTCGCCACGAACACCGCGGGCGGCACGATCAAACCCGGGGGGACATGCCTGGACGCGATCGGGATCACGCCCGACGGCAGGACCGTCTACGTGGCCGACGCCTGCAAAGGGAGCGTCTTCCCGATCGACACCGCGACGGGCAAAGTCGGCACGCCGATCACGGTCGGAAGCAACCCCGAGGGCCTGACGATCACACCGGACGCGCCGCCCACCGCGGCCCTCTCGGCGAGCGCCGTCGCGCTCGGCCGGCCGACGGTCCTCAGCGCCGCATCCTCCAGCGACGTGGACGGTTCGATCGCGAGCTACGCCTGGGACTTCGGCGACGGCAGCACCTCGACGACGACGACGCCCAGCGTCACGCACACCTACGCCGCCGCCGCCACGTACACGGCGCGCGTCACCCTCACCGACAACGCGGGCTGCACCACCTCCTTCGTGTTCACGGGCCAGACCGCGCTCTGCGCCGGCTCGGGCGCGGCGAGCGCGACCGCCGCGGCCGTGGTCACGGCTCCCGCGGCTCTCACCCCGACCATCACGAGCCTCGCCCAGTCGCACGCGCGCTGGCGTTCCGGGAGCCGTCTGGCGAGCGCGAGCCGCCGGGTCCGCGCGCCGCTCGGCACGACCTTCTCCTATGCGCTCAACGAGGCCGCGAGCGTGAGGATCGTCTTCACGAAGAGCGCCGCGGGACGCAGGGTCAAGGGCCGCTGCGTCGCGCCCTCCCCGAGCCACCGCACGAAGCGCGCCTGCAGACGCACCCTCTCCCGCGGAGCGCTCACGTTCGCGGCTCACACCGGAAGCAACAAGATCTCATTCCAGGGCCGGATCTCGGTGTCGAGGAAGCTCGCGCCGGGCAGCTACACGGCCACGTTCGCGGCGACCGACGCGAGCGGACGCCGCTCGGCCTCGAAGTCGCTCCGCTTCACGATCGTCAGATAGGTCTCGCGAGCGGGCGATGCCCGTGCGGCCGAAAGTTTGGAGAATGGAGGGATGGACGACCCGAACCTCGAGCGTGCGCCACGCTGGCGCGGGGCGCTGGCAGGCCTCACGGATGCGGCGGTGATGGGCGTTGCCGTGTGGGGGCTGCGGGGAAGGAGCGCCGCCGCAGCGAGCGTGCTGAGAGCGATCGGGCCTGCGAGCCCGCTCGTCCGCGAGCAGCTCGGGAGCCCCGGCCAGCGCCTGCTCGGGATTCGGACCGTCGACGCGCGCACCGGTGCGCGCACGCCCGCGTGGCGCTCGCTCGCTGCCGTCGGGCTGAGTGCCGGCGGCCAGCTGCTCGCCGCACGCCTGCAGCCGCCGGCCGAGTCGGAGGAGCGGCGCCTGGAGCGCCGGCGCTTCCACGAAGCGATGGGCGACACCTACCGGCGCCACTCGACCGAACCTGCGGCCGGAGAGGCCGAACGCGCACGCCTGCTCGCCGACGCGCCACCTGGCATCTCGGTGAACATGTGGCGTAGCGTCGCGCCTCAGGTGGCGGTCGGCGTCGTCGCCTCGCGACTGCGCCGTCGGCTCGTCTCGACGACCGAGATCCGACACAGGTAGAGAACGGCGTGAATTGCGCCGCCGTACTCGCCGCCTACGACGCGCAGGTGCGCCGCAATCCGAACCCAGGCGCGCAGGGCCGGATCGAGCGTGAGGATGGGATCGTCAGGGTTCTCGGCGACGGCTGGGCGGGTGTGACGTGGAGCGATCTAGAGGAGGCCGGCGCCGATGACGCGATCGCCGCGCAGATCGAGCGCTTCGCGGGCCTCGGCGTCGAATGGGAGTGGAAGCACTACTCCTATGACCGGCCCGCGGACCTGCCGGCCCGCCTGCGCGCCGCCGGCCTGCGAGCGGGGCCGACCGAGGCGCTGCTGATCGCCGAGACGGGCGCCCTCTCACATGAGACGCAGCCGCCCGAGGGAGTCGAGCTCGCCGCCCTGAGCGATCGCGAAGGCGTGCGCTCGATGCTCCTCCTGCAGCGCGAGGTCTTCGGAGATGAGCCGCCCGGCTTGGAGGCCGCGATGCTCGACGGGCTCGCTCATGAGCCCGTCGGCACCACTGGCCTGCTTGCCTTCGCAGCCGGGCGACCGGTCGCCGCGGGCCGTGTCGAGTTCGACCCGGGCTCGGACTTCGCCGGCATGTGGGGCGGCTGCACGCATCCAGACTGGCGAGGCCGCGGCATCTTCCGCGCGCTCGTCGCGCACGGGGCGGGTCTCGCCGCGGCGCGCGGCTACCGGTGGCTGCACGTCGACGCCGCCGACATGAGCCGCCCCACGCTGCTCCGGCTCGGCTTCACCGAGGTCGCGAAGACGACCCCGTATCTCTACAGCCCGTAGGAGCGTCCGATCACGTCGAGCATGATCTCGTCGGTGCCCGCGCCGATCCGGTTCAGGCGCATGTCGCGCCAAACCCGCTCGACCCCGTACTCGCGCATGTAGCCAGCGCCGCCGTGGATCTGGATGCATTCGTCGGCGACTTCGCATGCGATCCGTGAGGCGTGGAGCTTCGCCATCGAGATCTCCCGCACGGGGTACTCGCCGTTGTTGTGGCGCCACGCGGTCACGTAGACCATCTGCCGCGCCGACTCGATCTTCGTCGCCATCTCGGCGAACTTGTGGCGGATCACCTGGAAGTGGCCGATCGACTTGCCGAACGCCTTGCGCTCGAGCGCGTACTGCATCGTCCGTTCGAAGCATTTCTGGGCTCCCGCGACGCAGCCGGCCGCGCCGATCAGCCGCTCGCCCTGGAGCTCCCACATGATGTGGTAGAAGCCCTTGCCGACCTGACCGAGGACCGCCGAGGAGGGCACGCGCACGTCCTGAAAGGCCAGCAACGCCGTGTCGGAGGCGTGCATGCCGAGCTTCTCCAGCTTCTTCTCGCGGATCACGCCCGGGCTGTCCATCGGGACCAGGAACAGTGTGAAGCCGTCGTAGCCGGCGTCCGCGTCGGTCTTCGTCACGAGCACGATCACGTCGGCGCGGTGGCCGTTGGTGATGTACGTCTTGGAGCCGTTGATGACGTAGTCGTCACCGTCCCGGACCGCGCGCGTCTTGATCCCCGCCACGTCGGAGCCGGCGTCGGGCTCGGTGATCCCGAGGCAGGAGATCTTCTCGCCGAGGATGGCCGGGCTCAGGTACTCCTGCTTCTGCTCCTCGGTCCCGAAGGCGAGGATCGGCGGCGTCGCCATGTCGGTGTGGACGGCGAGCCCCATCGCCAGCCCGCCCGACCGCGCGTGGACGA
>DATNBM010000013.1:0-2359 GCA_035571915.1 Solirubrobacteraceae bacterium
TGGTCGGCCTCCCAGCGCGCGATCGCCGCTCCGAGCAGCCCGTCGCGGTTGGCGAAGTGCCAGTAGAAGCTCCCCTTCGTCACCCCGAGCCTCCGTGCCAGGGGCTCGACCGCGACCGCCTCGGGGCCCCCGTCGCGGATCGCCGCGAGCGCCGCGCGCTCCCAGTCCTCCGGTGTCAGCTGATCGGCCACCCGGCCTCACCATACGCGACCGTACGGCGATCTGTTACCGTACGCAACCGTATGGAAGATCTCGCGACAGACCTGTACCTGCTCCCCTCGCGACCCGCGCACGCGTTCAACTGCTACCTGACCGGCGGCGTGCTGATCGACGCGAGCACGCGCTGGGCGCGACGGCGGATCCTTCGCGCGCTCGCGGGCAGAACCGTGACCGCCCACGCGATCACCCACGCCCACCCCGACCACCAGGGCGCGAGCGCCGCCGTCTGCGCGGAGCTCGGGATCCCGTTCTGGGTCGGCGAGCGCGACGTCGCGGCCGCCGAGATGGGCGGCTCGGCCGTGACCGCCTCTCGCAATGCCGCGACCTTCGTGCAGCGCCACTTCTGGGCCGGACCCGGGCGTCGGGTCGACCGGGCGCTTCGCGAGGGCGATGAGGTCGGCGGATTCACCGTGATCGAGACGCCCGGGCACGCCCCCGGCCACATCTCGCTGTGGCGCGAGCGCGACCGCGCGCTGATCGCGGGCGACGTCTTCTTCGGTCGCCACCCGCTGAGCGGGAGGCCGGGGGTGCATCCGCCGCCGGACGCGTTCACGCCCGACCCGGCGGCGAACCTCGCGGCGATGCGACGGCTCGCCGAGCTGCGCCCGTCGCTGACCTGCTTCGGCCACGGGCCGCCGGTCCGCGACGCGGGGCTGCTGCTCGACTGCGTCGAGCGCTGCGAGGGTCGAGCGGGCTGAGAAGGGGCGCGGGCGGCTGCGCGGAGGGCGGTCAGGCGCCCGCGGGCGCGTTCTCCTGCGCCCAGCGAACGATCTCGCCCGAGCCCGTGATCACGGCGCCGTCGTCGAGCACCAGGATCGGCACCGACCGCTGCCCGCTCAGACGCTCGACCTCGGCCCGATCCTGCGCCCGGTTGCGCCACGTCCAGAACTTCAGCGTGCCGCCCTTGACCTTCCGCCACTCATAGGCGTGACCGGCCCGGTCCAGCGCCACGGCGGCGCGCCCGCAGGGATGCGCGATCGGGCCGGGCATCGTGCCGAACGACTTCCCGTCGGTGCACGTGTAGAGGACCACGGCGCGATCGTACAGGCGCGCCGGCGCCGGGTGCCGCTCGCCTACCGCTCCGCGCGCGCCGCGGAGCGGTAGGCTGAGGCGGTAGCGATGTCTGACACGGGCAAGATCGCCAAGAACCTCGAGCGGTTCGCCCAGGCCGTCGCGGCCCACGACCGCGAGAACCCAACGCACACGGCGTACGGGATCGGGCTGGCTCACTTCGACCTCGAGCGGCTCGGTTTCGAGGAGGGCGAGGAGATCCTTCCCGGCATCCGCATCGAGGCCGACGGCGGCGTGACGGGCAACTTCAGGGTGCTCTGCGACGGCGAGCACGAGGAGGAGTTGAGCGCCGCCGAGGAGCAGGCCGTCGAGGCGATCGCGACCCGCTCGGTTCCCGGCTTCGAGCGTGCGGGGGACCTGCCGCCCGAAATCTGAGCGCCCGGCGAAGGTCGCGGAGCGCGCCGCGGCGCGGCGAAATCCCGAGACCGTGATTCTGGACATCCGGCCAACGCCCGGGGCGCGCGGGTAACGGAGACTGCGTCCGTGGCGGCCGTCGAGACGGAGCACTCCGGGGGCGGCGACTGCCGCGAGTGGCGCGACCACGTGATCGTCTGCGGCCTCACCGAGGTGGCCCTGCGCACGGTCGAGCAGCTGCACCTGGCGGGCGCGCGCGTGGTCGTGCTCGACGAGGAGGCCGACGAGGGGCTCGTCAGGATCGTGCGCGGGTGGGGCATCCCCCACCTTCCCCGCGGGGCCCACCTCACAGAGCCGCTGTTCGATGCCGGGCTGCGCGGGGCCCGCGCGGTCGTGTGCGCGGAGAGCAGCGATCTGCGCACGCTCGAGACCGTCCTGCAGATCCGCGACGTGCGACCCGACGTGCTCGTCGTGGCCGATCTCGACAACTCGGCCGTCGCCCACGCGGTCGAGCGCGTGCTCGGATCGGTCGGCGTGCTCGACGTGGCGGCGCTGTTCGCGCCGGCCGTGGTCGAAACGATGCTCGGCCGCCAGGCGCGGCCGATCGCGCTCGGGGATGAGACCTTCGCCGCCGCCGAGGTCGCCGCGCCCAGGGCGAGCACGCTGCGCGAGCTGTACGGGTCGCTCGCGCCGGTCGGCGTGATCACCGCCTCCG
>DATNBM010000014.1:0-5294 GCA_035571915.1 Solirubrobacteraceae bacterium
GCACCATCTTCTCGATCGAGCCGTATCCGGTCGATGCCTGGCCGGCCGAGCGGGTCGCGGCGCAGCCTCCCAGCGACACGTACTCGAAGGACTGGGGGAAGTGGCCGAGCGTCAAGCCTTTCGCTGAGAGCTCGCGCTCGAGCGCCGGGCCTCGCATGCCGGCTCCGACCGTGACGGTCGCCGACTCCTGATCGAGCGAGAGGATCGAGCCGAGACGTCCCGTCTCGAGCGCGATCGCGGCCTCGTGCGAGCCGCGCAGCGGCGCTACGCCGCCGACGACGCTCGTCCCGCCCCCGAACGGGACGACCGCGATCGAGCGAGCCGCGCACGCCATCAGGACTGCCCGGATCTCATCGTGCGAGGCCGGGTGGACTACAGCGTCGGGTGCGCCCTCGGGCTCGCCCGCCCGCAGCCGCACGAGGTCGGGGTAGCCCTTGCCGGCCGCGTGGAGGACCCGTTCTGCGTGATCGACGCGGACGTTGCCTTCCCCCACGACCGCGGCCAGCTCGGCGCGCGCGTCCTTGCTCAGGTTCGAGGGCTCCAGGCGGACCTGCTCGAGCGCGACCGGTGGACGCTCGGCGGCGGCCGTCCCTACGTGCTCGTCGAGGAACGAGCGGGCGTGAGCCGGCAGGGCGCCCGCGCGGGCGTCCTCGCCCCAGCCCCAGAAGCGCATCCGCGGAGGGGTCTGCTCAGCCACTGATCCGCTCCAGGCCGTCGAGGGCTTCGCGGATCATGCGCGAGGCGGCGCGGCGCAGCATCCAGTCGCCCGGGCTCGGAATTCGGCGCGAGAACGGGATCGGCACGGCCGACCTTGACTGCGCGGCGTCGGAGGCGCTGTGCGTCGCGCGTCCGCTCAGCTCCTGGCGCAGCGCGATCGTGACCTCGCTCGCCGACGGGCCGCCCCCGCCGAGGCCGGCGGGTGCGGCCGAGCTCGCCGCGGCGACCCGAAGCTCGGTCTCGGAGACCGAGAGCACTCCGGCGAACGGCGTGCCCTCGAGCACCTGCTCCCACACGAGCGTCCCACTCTCCTCGTCGCTGCGGAGCATCTCGAAGTCGGCCCTCACGGTCTTGCCGGCGCGCGTGCGCATCACCTCGGTGAACGCCCCGTCGGTGACGTCCTCGACCCGCTCGACGCGGGGCCACCAGCGCGGCAGGTGGTAGGGGTCGGCGAGGATCCGCCACAGCTCCTCGGGCGGCGAGGCGATCGTGCGCGTCGCGCGTGCGATGGGCATCGAGCCATCCTAAGCCCCGTCACTCACCGTCGTAGGCGAGCAGCGCGTGCACGTCGCGGCCCGCCAGCCGCTCGCGGCCGCCGAGGAACGAGAGCTCGATCAGGAACGAGCAGCCCGCCACGGTCCCGCCGAGCGTCTCCACCAGCTCGCACAGCGCCCCGGCCGTCCCGCCCGTCGCGAGCAGGTCGTCGTGGACGAGCACGCGCGCGTCCGCCGCGATCGCGTCGCTGTGGACCTCCAGGCGCGAGGCGCCGTACTCGAGCTCGTACTCGACCGCGACCGTCTCGTGGGGCAGCTTGCCTGGCTTGCGCGCGAGCACGAACCCGGCGCCGAGCTCCAGCGCGAGCGCCGGGCCGAGCAGGAAGCCGCGCGCCTCCGCGGCCACGACGCAGTCGACCTCGAGCGGGCGGGCGAGCTCGGCCAGCGCGCCGACCGCCTCGCGGAGGGCCGCCGCGTCGGCGAGCAGCGGCGTCAGGTCCTTGAAGACGATCCCCGGCGAGGGGAAGTCGGGGATGTCGCGGATCAGCGCGCGCAGCGCCGCGCGGTCTGGCGGCTCGCCGGCGCTCACCGGACGATCTTGCGCAGGTCCCTGATCAGCAGCAGGTGCTTGAGGTGGGTCGCAACCGCGGCGAGGTTCTCGAGGGCGTCGACCGCCTCCTTGCGCCGCTCGGGGTTGCGGGACCGCAGAGCCGGGGCGAGGATCTGCTGGAGCAGGTTCGCCTCGCGGTCCGCGGAGGAACGGAACACGCGCAGGTTCCGTCCCCCGACGCCGTAGCGCGCGAGCTCGGCGACCGCGGCGATGATCTCCCGCTCGGTCTCGTCGAAGTAGCGCACGCCCCCGCGCAGCTCCCCCTTCACGACGCCGTACTCTTCGAGCTCCTTGACGAGCTTCGCCTCGGCCTTCGTCTCCTCCAGCACGTCGTCCATCGAGTACAGCGCCCCGGTCGACTCGCGGACGCTGACGCTCGGTCGCCACGTTCTCGGGGTCTCGCGCGCGCTGCGACCGGGGACGGGCGCCGCATCGCCGCTGCGCCCCGCCGCGAGCTCCTGGCGGATCACCCGCAGCGGCAGGAACTCGTCGCGCTGCATGCGCAGGATCGTGCGCAGGCGCGCGACGTCGCCGGGCGTGTAGAGCCGGTAGCCGCCGGGCGTGCGCCGCGGCGTCAGCAGCTTCTGGTCCTCCAGGTAGCGGATCTTCGAGATCGAGATGTCCGGGAACTCCTGGGCCAGCGCCTTGCAGACCGCTCCGATCGTGAGCGACTTCTGGCGCTTGCCCGGGTCCACCTCCGCGGACGCGGGCGCCTGGGCGGCGAGCTCGGCTTCGAGCTGCTCCGCCTCGCTGGGTGTCGCCTGGGCGGACATCAGCGCGCGTGGAAGGTCAGCTTGTACTTGCCGATCTGCAGCTCGTCGCCCTCGCCGAGCCGGCGCGACTCGATCCGCTCGCGGTTCACGTAGGTGCCATTCAGCGAGCCGCAGTCGTCGATGTACCAGTCGTCGCCACGGCGGATCAGCAGCGCGTGATCGCGCGAGACCGTGACGTCGTCGAGGAAGACCTCCGAGTCGGGGCGGCGTCCGATCGACATGCGCTCGCCGTCGACGGGAAAGCTCTCCCCCTCGCGCCCGCCTCCGGCGCGGATCACCAGCGCCGGGCCGCCGGCAGTCACCTCGCCGATCTCGACCGGGACGAGATCGCCCGTCTCGTCGATCCGGTAGGTCGCGGTGACGGGATCGCCGCTGGAGCCGTCGGTGGGCCGCTCCAGCAGAGCGCCGCAGCGCTGGCAGTAGTTGGCTCCCTCGCTGTTGAGGAAGCCGCACTCGGTGCAGTGCACGGCCATCGCGTCTACGCGTTCCCG
Organism: Solirubrobacteraceae bacterium; assembly: GCA_035571915.1. Lineage (GTDB taxonomy): Bacteria > Actinomycetota > Thermoleophilia > Solirubrobacterales > Solirubrobacteraceae > Palsa-744. Next base: position 3,086 of record DATNBM010000014.1, read on the forward strand.
TCGCCGTCGCGGCGCCGCTTCGGGGTGGCTGCCTCGGCGGGCATCGACCGCCCCTACTCCGCGACGTCGGGCTGGCGCTGAGCGAGGATGTCGGTCAGCTTCTGGACGTCGTCGCCGGTGATCGAGATCTCGCCGCCGTCGTGCTGCTTGCGCAGCCGGTTGACGAGCTCGGCGCGGAGGATGTCGATCTTGCCGTGCAGGATCCGCCGCCGGTAGGAGATCTCGGTCTCCTCCTCGGTCAGCTGACGGATCACATCTTTCAGTTCGACATCCGACAGCGATCCGAGATCGGGAAACGTCTCGTCCATGTGCAGTACCTCTCCTCGTGCACTGGGGCCGGACCGCATCTCCCGGCGAGAGGCGGCGGGCGGCCGGAGGGGCAGTATAGACGAAAGGGTCAGGCTGAACTTGAGGCTCCATCCTTCGTGGAGGGACTCAGCGCCCTGGCGGGCGGATCGTCCCTCCACGAAGGATTCCGCCTTACCTTCAACTGCTTACTCCTCCGAGCGTCTGGCGTCTCTTTCGCGCAGCTGCTTCAGACCGCTACGCGCGTACATGACGGTCGCAGTGATCGCCAGTACGAGGCCGATATACAGCAGGATCTCGCCGAATCTGAGCAGGCCGGTCATCGGGAAGAAGAGCGCGCCCATCACGGGCGCCACCGCGATCCGGCCGGGCCAGTTGATCTTCAGGTCGACGCCGCGCGAGAGGCCGTAGCGGCCGAGGGCGAGCATCGCGAGCTCGCGGGCGGCGAGCACCGCCAGCGCCCAGCGCGGGAGCAGGTCGAAGCGCCAGTCGACGACCACGCCGGAGACGATCAGCAGGCGGTCGGTGACGGGGTCCATCAGCGCGCCCAGGCGGCTGTACTGGCGGGTCACGCGGGCGGCGATGCCGTCCGCGTAGTCGCCCCACCCGATCACGCCGAACAGGGTCGCGGCGAGCGCGTCGCGACCGTCGCGGCTCGAGAGCGCGACGATCAGGAAGACGGGGATCAGGACGAGGCGCGCGAAGCCGATCGCGTTGGGGATCGTCCACGGGTTCAGGGGCGCCCCCGCCTGCGTCTGCGGCGGCGGCGGGCCCGAGCGGTCGAGACCCGAGAGGCGCGCGAACGTCAGCTTCGGGGGCCGCCAGCGGAGCGCTTCGCCGGCACGCGCCCGGGCGCCTGCGCCTCGGCTCTCGCCGGGCTCTAGGGGAGGCTCCGCCACAGCTCGTCCAGCGCGGCGAGCAGCGCTGCGGGCTCACCGCCGAGGGGCAGCGGAGGCGCCTGCTCGCGACCGCGCCGGATCTGCACCTCGACCTCGCCGGACTCCAGCGAGCGTCGCCCCACCGTCAGACGCAGCGGACAGCCGAGCAGCTCCGCGTCGGCGAACTTCTCCCCCGTGCCGAGCTCCCGGTCGTCGTAGATCACCGAGCGCTCGCCGCCGCGGAGCGTCTCATACAGCGCGTCGGCCGCCTCCCGCTCGGGGGTTCCCGCCTTGCCGAGCGCGACGAGGTGGACGTCGAACGGGGCCAGCGAACGCGGCCAGGAGATGCCGTGATCGTCGGCGTTCTGCTCGACCGCCGCCGCGACGATCCGGGCCGGGCCGATCCCGTAGGAGCCCATCCAGATCGGCTGCTCGCGGCCCTCCTCGTCGAGGAACGTCGCGCCGAGCGGGACCGAGTAGCGAGTGCCGAGCTTGAAGATGTTGCCGACCTCGATCGCCGGCTCGATCGTGACGGGAACCCCGCCGATCGTGTCGCCGGCGACGACGTTGCGGACGTCGACCTCGCGGTAGGCGAAGTCGCGTCCGGGCACGACTCCCTTCAGGTGCTCGCCGTCGCGGTTGGCGCCCGTCACGTAACCCCCGGCGGGACCCGACGCGACGGCCGCGTCGAGCACGATCTCGACCCCCTCGCCGGCGCCGACGGGTCCGATGTAGCCGACGGGCCCGAGTCGCTCCGAGATCTCCTCGGGCCGCGCCGGGCGGCTCCGCGCGCCGAGCGCGAGCGCGAGCTTGATCTCGTTGACCTGGTGATCGCCCCGCACGAGCACGAGCACGAAGCGCTCGCCCTCCTCGGCCGAGACGATCACCGGGTAGGCCTTGATCAGCGCGCCCTCGGCGACGCCGAGCTCGGCGGCGACGTCGCGGACCGTCGTGAGGCCGGGCGTCGCGACCGCTTCGGGCTGCTCCGGCGCCTCGGGCAGGGTGACCGGCACGGGATCGGCGCT
>DATNBM010000015.1:0-24497 GCA_035571915.1 Solirubrobacteraceae bacterium
GCGGTGTTCACCACGGACGCAGCCTGCTGCAGCGATCCGTCTCCCTGCACGGCGTACTGGTAGATCGAAGGACCGGCCGCATTTGCGACGTAGAGAGCTTCGTGGGCGAGCGCGCCGCTCGGGTATGAGGCAAGCGCCACCGCTACCAGCAAGGCCACGCACGACGCAGTCAGACCACGAGAGACAGCCCCCATCGCCACAGGACCATACCACTGGTCCGACTACTGGAATTGCTCGTAAGAGAGGTAGAGAAGACCGTACGTTGTGTAACCCGTGCCGACCAGCAGGCCTTCGTTGTCTGTGCCGTAGCCACAGGGCTGTCTCAATTTACCTGGGCGCCGGCAGTCTGACAGGACACCGGAGATCACCACCCCTGGGCTGCTGAGGCAACGCTGAAAGCATCCCCAGGAGGGACGATTGGGCGTGTGGGCTCCGACCGGTTGCGCTCGACGTCATGCTCACCGATGACTACCGGCGCTAGTCACGCTCGGACGGTGGGGGTACGCGGGCGAGGAGCGCGACTTCGGTGTCAGGCGGCCTTGACCCAGCCATGCTCGACCACCGTGTCGCGGTGGCGGCGCATTCCGGCTGCTTCCAGGGCCTCGAGCACGCGCGCACCCAGCACGGCGCGAGTGTCCTCGTCGCCGCGGTGGGCAGCGTCGGCGACGCCGATGAGATCGAGAGTGATCTGCCCGCGCTTGTGGTCCGGGCGGACCCGGAGGTCGTTGCGCGCGAGGCGCCCGAGCAGAGGGGCGTCCTCCGGGCGGGCACGTTCGGCGATCGCGTATAGAGACTGGGAGACCAGGCCGTGGATGCGTTCGTGGGCCAGCGGGCGCTCGCGATCGACCAGCGGGATGGCGACGGCCAGCATCTCCTGCAGGCGCGCTGCGCGGGTATCGACCGGCTCGCCGGTAAGGCGGGCAGCGGGGATCGCGATCGCGAGGATCGCGACCATGAGGCCGGCGAACTCTCCTTCAGGGTCCTCGACAATCGCCGCCTGGACGCGCTCCTGACTGCCGCCGGTCAGGTAGAGCAGCCGCAGCGCAGCGCGAGCATGGACGAGCGCGAGCTTGTAGTTTCGAGCGCGATGCTCCATCCTCGCGCGGAGCACCATCGCCAGGACGCGAGGCGATAGAGCCTCGCGTGGAAGCAGGCCCTGAGTCAGGCGCTGGGCTCGATGGGCCCAGTCTTCGGAGATCACGCGCGCGAGGCTGAGAACGCCGTTGTCCCAGCAGACCTCGGCAGCCAGCGCGACGGTTGCGTAGTCGCGCTGCAGGTCGGAGATGCTCCACATCGCGATCCGACACTCGTCGACGCGGCGCAGCCCGGCCGCGCCGTCCAGGCGCTCGTTCCAGTCGTGGCGCAGGCGCTTGCTGACCTCGGGCATCCTCACGACCGCCAGGTGAGACGGGGCGATCGTACCCCGCTCCTCGCTGCTCGTGGGTTTCGGGGGTTTCTGTTTGGGCATCCTCGTTCCTTTCAAGGCGGCGCCGTTATGAGGGCGACGGACTATAGCGCCGGTACGTGTGCTATGCAACGTACGAGCCTCGCTTTATCGCTATTTCGACCTAACTTTGATGCCGGTTCGGCCAGGAGTCCTTGTTGTACGAGGGGTCTCGCAGGAAGTGGCTCACGCGGATCAACAAGCTGGACATCTGTCGTAAGTTGCGGGATTCGTGCTAAGAAATTAGGGAGGAACTGGCGAGAAACTCACGAAACACGTACTCTTTGCGCTCTTCGCGACGCTAGGCGCTTCCAGCGCCGCCCGCGGGAGAACGCACGCCGTACTGCAATCAAGGAGCAAACAAAGTGGATAAGGAGACTTCGCGCGCGCAGCGTGAGCCGAGCGGACGCGCGCAGACCGAGACTCGGCCCGCGACGCCACAGGGCCTCGCGCCGACAGCGAGCGCCGGCGAGCGGATCGCCGCCCTGAAGGCCACCGGCCTAACATCCGAGGACATCGCCCAAGCGCTCGGCGTATCCGCCAACACGATCCGCAGCTGGGGCGACGGCGGCGTCGCGCCGCGGCGAACGGCCGAACGAGGACTTGACGATCTTCGAATGATTGTGCTCTCGCTGATTGAATCCGGCGTCGGCGCCACCCAGGCCGCTATGTGGCTACGCAGTCGCAACCGCGACCTCCTCGAGGGTGCAAGACCACTCGACAGGCTGCGCGACGATCCGCTGATGGTGATCAGTGCCGCCGAGAGCCTGGTCCTCGGCTTCAGCGACGACGACACGGCGGACGGCGAGCACACGAGCGACGCCGAGCCCGTGGCCTGCTGAGCGCGAAGCGGCACTTCGACGAGCACTCCGACACGGACAGCGCGCCGATTTACCCCGGCACCCCGCTGATACTGCCAGTCGCTCCCATACTCGCGGTTCTGGAGGGAGGCCGGAAGGCTACTGCCCAGAGAAAGGGCGGAACCGCCAGCGCATCGCCTCCGCGGCGATCAGCAGCTCGGGCTCGTCCGGGAGCTCGGCCTCGAGAACCTCGTTGTGATACTCGGCCACCCACCGGTACTTCTCCCATCGGCGCCTGTCCTTCGAGTGCTCGCGCAACCTGGCCGTGACCATCTGCCGGTGCGCGGCGAGCTGGCCACGCGGATCGTCGGGCTCGTCGAACAGCGCACCGAGATAGTTGACGAAGGTCCAGCTGTCGTCGTCACAGACCAGCAACGAGCTCTGGGGAGCGGCCTGCGCGATCTGGTACTCGGCCATCGCCTCGCGCTGACAACGCTCGGCGCCGCGGCCGAGGATCACGCGCGGATGGATCGCGTGCTCGCTCTCCAGGCGATAGGCCTCCACCAGCGCCGGGCCAAACACCAGCCCGTTGTGTAGATGGAACTTGCCAAAGGCAAGGCCACCGCGAACGAAGAACCCCTCGAGTGCGAGCTCGAGCTGAAGCACCGCGCCCTGAAGGACAAGCCCTGAAATCGCGCTCTCGCGATCCTCCCGCGTTGGCGCTGGGGCGCACAGCAACAGCGTGTCCGAGAAGAACGCGGCCGGCCACGGTGAGCGCGGCGCGAGGAAATCACGGTACCGGCGCGAGACGACCCGATCGATTGCGTTCAGGTGTTTGCTCGCTGCGGTCGAGCCGGACATCGCGCTGACGCCGAGCAGGTCCAAGAACAGCACCGCGCAGTCGACGAGCTTCGGCTTGCCGCGACTCGTGACAAACTGCTCTGCACCCACCGTCGCCCAACCTTGTTGCTAATGGTTGCTGGCGCGTGGGGTGAGTTCGTAGGAGCGAAGTCCCTCGGGGGTAGTGCCGCGCCTGATCAACCGTCGCCACTGTGCAGACGCAAGCCACCTCGGTAGCGCGGCACGGACCCGCATATCGCCGACCGCGGCGCTCAGCTCATCAAACGTCGCGGTCTGCAGGTCCTCAAGTACCTCAACCAGCCGGTCATCCAACCTCTCGTACGGCTCCAAGTGCGGCGGATACGGACGCCCATCCTCGGACAAGGGTCGCGGCGCCCCGTTGCTCGTCGAACTCATGCGCCAAGTTTGGCACAGGCCCGCGACGGTACAGGTGCAGCACCGTTCGCGAGGTCGCTTAAGCTCACGGCTTCTGGGCTCGGCTCAAACTGGTCGAGCTTGGCGCCTCGACGCCGCGAAAGCCCAGGCGGCGCAAGACAGCCCGTCGCTCCACGAAACGCCGCCGCTCGATCGACCTCCGCGCCCAGCAAGCCGATCTGAGCGACGCCCGCGAGACCGACGAGGAGCCAACGGACAGACGTCGCAGCCCACGACCGACCATCTCGGCCGAGTCATCGCCACCGGCCCAAGAAGGCTAAGGCCCTCCTGCGCCTCCTCATCGCCGAGCTGCGCGTCAACGGCAAGGCCGACATTCAACCGACCTACCGCATCGTCGCGCCAGGGTTTGCGCAACGTCAGGAGAAGTGGAGACGGTGGGAATCGAACCCACGTCCATAACCGCATGAGGATGGCTTCTACGAGCGTAGCCGGCGCTCTGATCTCGCCCCCCGCTCGCCTCGCCGGCGGGGTTGAGGGGGGCCAGTCTCCTTAGATTTCCCTGGATCGGCGGAGACGGACCTCACCGGGTGAGCCTGCTTTCTGATCCCGGCCTTCCCCGCCGCAGGCAAGCGGGGCCCGAGACCTCACGGCTTAGCTATTGACTAAGCGGCGAGGGCGTACTCGTGAGAGTCCGCACTTATGGTTTTCCCGGGTGTTTTACGAGGCCGCCCGGGACCTCGACTCGCCACCACCCACACGAACCGGCCATGTCGAAGCCTGTCGTCCCCGTGGATGTTTCTGCGCCCATTCTATCCGGGGTCCCTCGCCCGTACTGCGGAGCGTCGCCCGGAACGTAAAAACGACGCGGTCCCGGGCCGCTTGAGGAACCTTCCCCGGCGTCGGGCCCGAAAGCCCTTCCCCGGTTCCGGTGGCGCGACCTCACACCTCGGTGGTCTCGCTCTTTGCGGCTCGGTTCCGCGTCTGGATCCAACCTAGACACACCCCGCCCGCGACGCAATACCCCGCGAGGAGACGATCCCGCAAGCACCGGAAAAAACACCGAGTGACCGGCGTGCGGGTGTAGGTTCGGCGGGTGCTCCGTCCCCTCGCAGGCATCGCGGCGGTCGCCGCGGGCGTGGGCGCCTTGATCCTCGCGCACGCCCACAGGCCGATCGGCGAAGCGGGCTTGGTACTCGCGCTCGGTTCGATCGTGCTCCGCGGCGCCTCGCGAAGGCAGCCCGCGGACTGAGCCGAACCACGACGGCGACCCGGGGTACGGAAGGCCGGCCCGAAACGCAAAGCGACGCGGTCCCAAGCCGCTTGAGGAGCCCTCCCCGGCGTCGGGCCCGAAAGCCCTTCCCCGGTTCCGGCGGCGCGGCCTCACACCTCAGTGGCCTCGCTCTTTGCGGCTCGGTACCGCGTCTGAACCCAACCTAGACACACGCCCGCGCCGACGCAAGAGGGCGCCGCGGGACGAAACCGCAATCTCCGCGAAAAACACAGCCTCACGCATCGTTCGTGCGTCTGCACGCCTCGATGCGATTGTTAGGGAGCGCTTATCGGCGGTGCGACAATGGGCTCATGGAGAACCACGAGCTCTCCCTGCCCGGCGTCCCGCCGGTGGCGGGCGTCACACCGTCGCCCGCGGAGAGCGAGCCGGTCTCCGAGAATCCCTTCGGCCGGTTCCCAGCCGAACGGACGTCCGAGCGACGCGGCCTGCGGGGCCGGATCGGCAGCGCCGTCGCGGCGGTCGTGGCGCTGATCGCGAAGTTCTTCGCCGCCATCAAGGGCGCGCTGCTCCTGCTGCCCAAGTTCAAGCTCCTGACGACCGCCGGCACCGCCCTCGTCTCGGTCGCCGCCTACAGCCTCTGGTTCGGCTGGACGTTCGCCGTCGGCTTCGTGGTCCTGCTCTTCGTCCACGAGATGGGACACGTCCTGCAGCTGCGCAGGGAAGGCATCAAGGCGAGCGCCCCGATGTTCATCCCCTTCCTCGGCGCCGTCGTGATGATGCGCCAGATGCCCGACGACGCCCTCGCCGAGGCGCGCGTCGGGCTCGCCGGTCCCGTCCTCGGGACCGCCGGGGCGGGCGTGTGCCTGGCGATCGGCGAGGCGACCGGCAGCGACCTCTTCCGGGCGCTCGCCTACATCGGCTTCTTCCTGAACCTCTTCAACCTGCTCCCGGTGGTCCCCCTCGACGGCGGCCGGGCGATGGCCGCGATGGCCCCCTGGGCGTGGTTCCTCGGCTTCGGGGTGCTCGTCGCGCTCGAGTTGCTGCGCCCCAATCCGATCCTCCTGATCATCACCCTGTTCGCCGCCTACGAGCTCTACCGCCGCTGGCAGCAGCGCAAATCTCCCACCCCTCAGCAGACCGCGTACTACCGGGTCTCCCCCCGCAACCGCGCCCTCGTCGGCGCCGTCTACCTCGGGCTGATCGTCCTGCTCGTCCTCGGGATGGACGCCGCGCACATCCTCAACACCGGCGCCCACAGCTTCCGCTCGCTGTAGGCCTCAGCGTTGCGCTTCGCGCACCGCGCGTTCTACGTCCCGGCGCGACTCGCGCTCGCGGATCGTCTGGCGCTTGTCGTAGAGGTCCTTCCCGCGCGCGAGCGCGATCTCGACCTTGGCGTGGGAATCCTTGAAGTAGATCCGCGTCGGGACGAGCGTGAGGCCCCGCTCGGCGACCCGCTGCTCGAGCCGGTCGAGCTCGCGCCGGTGGACGAGCAGCTTGCGCGGGCGCTCGGGGTCGTGGTTCTCCCGCGACGCCGGAGCGTACGGCGGGATGTGCACCGAGAAGAGCCACAGCTCGCCGTCCTTGATCGACGCGTAGCCGTCCTTCAGCTGCGCCCCGCTCGTGCGCAGCGCCTTGACCTCCGTGCCCTCGAGCGCGACCCCGCACTCAAGACGCTCGATCAGCTCGTAGCGGTAGGACGCGTAGCGGTTCGACGCGACGTCGCCCGCGCCCACCTTGCGCTTTCCCTTGCCCTTCGCCATGCCGCGAGACTAGATGATCGAATCGATCACGCACCGTCGCGGCCGACCCGACGGAACGCCCCCGCTACACCGGCTCGAGATCGACACGGCCTCTGACCGCGTCGATCCTCGCCACCCGCACCCGCACCGTGTCCCCGAGCCGGACGGTCGCGCCGCTGCGCTCCCCGCGCAGGATCGTCCCCTCCTCGTTCAGCTCCCACCACTCTCGCTCCGGGCGCCCCGTCTCCCCCCTCGGCGCGTCGCGCCGCCCGCCCCGCGCGGGCGCGCGCCCCCTGCGCCGCCCCGTCTCGGGAGCTCCGGTCGACCGAGCCCCCCGAGGCGGGCGCATCAGGCGCACCGGCAACATCCCCTCGAACGGCAGGCCGCCGTGCACGCCGCCGTCCGGCAGCGTGAAGGAGACGAACGCGCCCGCGGCGATCAGCCCGCCGACCTCGCCCTCGAGCACCTGGCCCGGTCCGTCGCGGCCCAGCAGCCGCTCGAGCGCGAAGCACGCCGCCACGTCGTCGCCGTCGCGCTCGAGCACCATCGCCTCGCGCTCGCGTTCGGAGGTCCACGCCCCGAGTTCGCCCAGCTCGCTCGCCCGGGGCGCGTGCTCGGCCTCGCCGAGCGCCGCGAGCAGCGCGCGGTGGCAGACGATGTCGGGATAGCGGCGGATCGGGGAGGTGAAGTGGCAGTAGGCCGCCGACCGCAGCCCCGCGTGGCCGAGGTTGACGGGCGAGTAGTAGGCCTGCTTGAGCGAGCGCAGCACGAGCGAGGAGAGGGCGATCCGCCCATGTCCGCCGTTGCGCGCGACGTGCTCGGCGACCCTCGCCGAGATCTCACCCACGAGCGCCGCCGCCTGCGAGGGGGACATCGACTCCGGCATCGGCGGCGTCGGCACCTCGAGCGACGCGAGCTGCGCCACGAGCCGCTCGATCCGAGCCGGCTCGGGTCGCTCGTGGACCCTGTACAGACACGGGACCTTGCGATCGGCCAGCATCCGCGCCACGGCCTCGTTGGCGCTCACCATCAACTGCTCGATCAGGCTGTGGGACTCCGTCTGCTCGGCGCCCCTGATCTCGGTCACCTGCCCCCGCTCGTCGAACTCGAACTCGGGCTCGGTCGAGTCGACGACCAGCGCTCCCGCGTCCTCCCGCCGGCGCGCGAGCGCGGCCGCCGCCTCGCGCGCGACGGCGAGCGGGCGCGCCCACGGCTCGCGGGCGCGCTCCTCCCCGGCGAAGATCCGGTCGACCTGCTCGTAGTCGAGCCGCTCGTCCGAGCGGATCAGCGACCGGTAGAACGAGCTGCCCGTCACCTCGGCGCCGTTCAGCTCGAGCTCGACCGTCACCGCGGCCCGCTCGAGCCCCGGCCGCAGCGAGCAGGCGTCGCTCGACAGCGCGTGCGGGAGCATCGGCTCGACCGTGCCCGGCGCGTAGACGCTCGTCGAGCGCCGCCGCGCCTCGCGGTCGATCCGCGAGCCCTCCGCGACGTGGGCGCTCACATCGGCGATGTGGACCCAGATCCGCGCCCTCCCGTCGCCGATCGCCTCGGCGGAGATCGCGTCGTCGAAGTCGCGGGCGCTGACCGGGTCGATCGTGAACGTCGGCAGATCGCGCAGATCGCGCCGTCGGCCCGGCTCCGCCGCCACGCGAGCGCCCGCCGCGCGCGCTTCCTCCTCCACCGCGGACGCGAACTCCCGGCGCAGCCCGCGGTCGAGCAGCAGCGCCTCGATCACGTCGCGCGCCACGTCGGGCCGCCCGATCCGCCGCAGCACCTTCGCTTGGGAGCCGCGCCGCGGCGGCGAGACGAGCACGATGTCGCCCTCTCCCCCGCCGCGCTGGCCCGCCCGCCCGGAGCGCGCCGGGCCGACGACCATCCCGCCCCCCGCTTCCCGCGCTCCAGGCCTGTCGGGCGGCTGGCCGAACAGCGCCTCCGCGGTCAGGAACCGCCCCCGCCGCTGCAGCACCGCGACGAGCGGCTCGCCCGGAGCGCGCGGGCTCACCGGATCTTGGCCGCGAGCGTCCTCAGCGCGACATCGAGGCCGTGGTTGGTGTCGATCCCGGTCGCGACCTTGACTTCGGGCGTGATCCCGGCGCCCTGCTTGACTCCCCCTCCGCCGAGGTTGCGCCCGTCCGGCGTGTAGTACTCGCCGACCGTGATGTCGAGCGCGCCGCCGTTGGAGAGCGGCATCTCCTCCTGAAAGACGCCCTTGCCGAACGTGTGCGTCCCGACGACCGTCGCGCGGTGGTGGTCCTGCAGCGCGGCCGTGACGATCTCCGCGGCCGAGGCCGTGTTGGCGTCGACCAGCACGACCATCGGGATCTTCGCCGGGATCGCGTCGCCGAGAGCCGAGAGCGTCTGGGAGGGCTGGGTGCGCCCCCGCGTCGAGACGATCGTTCCCTTGGCGATGAACACGCTCGCGATCAGCTGCGCCTCCTCGACGAGGCCGCCGCCGTTCCCGCGCAGGTCGAAGACGAGACCCTTCGCGCCTCCGCGCAGCTCCTTCTCGACCGCTTCTCGGACTTCCCCGTGGGCCCCGGGGCTGAACGTCGCGAGCGCGACGATCCCGAGCTCGTGACCGTCGACCGTGCGCGACTCCGACGCGACGACCGGCTCGGACACCGTCGCGCGGGTGAGCTTGACCGTACGGGTTCGGCGGTGGGAAGCGGCGCCCGATTCGACCCGCAGGGTCACGTCGGTGCCGGGGGGGCCCTTGATCAGCGCCGTCGACCTTTCGGGGTTCAGACCCGCGAGGCTCCTGCCTCCCACCCCGACGATCAGCTCGCCCGGCTTCAGACCCGCGCGCTTGGCCGGCGAGGAGTCGAAGACCCGTCCGATCAGCAGGCCCCGCTGCTGCGGGTCGACTACGACGCCGATCCCGGCGAAGTGCGGAGGCGAGTTGAATTCCCTGTATTCGGAGGGGGTCAGGTAGTGGGAGAAGCGGTCGTGGAGGCTCGCGACGATGCCCGAGAGCGAGGCGTTCGTGAGCTGGTTCTTCGAGATCGGGCGGTAGTAGTCGGACGACACCTGGTCGATCGCTTCGCTGAGCACCCCGCTCTGCCCGCCCTTCACGAACGCCTTGCGCAGGAAGCCCGGGAGGTCTTCGGGGTGCCCGCCCAGATACAGGCCCGCCGCGAGCAGGATCGGCAGCAGCGCGGCCAGCACGGATGCCAGCGGGGGTCGGCGCGAGGGAGGGCTCGGCATCGGGTCGCGCAAGCGTAGTCGAGCGCCCCTCGGGTGGGCGGGGATCACATTTGAGACCTTCTAGGGTGGACGCGTGGCAAGCGTCCAGAGCACGACCGTCGCCTCCAACGGCCTGCCGATCCACACGGTCGCGCTGCCCGGCACGCGCGCCCTGACCGTGCTCGTGGCGTTTGACGCCGGGGCGCGCAACGAGCGTCCCGAGGAGAACGGGATGGCGCACTTCCTCGAGCACCTCGTCTTCAAGGGAGGCGAGAAGTACCCGCATTACAGCGACGTCAACGAGACCGCGGAGCGACTCGGCGGCGTCCTGAACGCCTACACGAGCCACGACCTCGTCGCCTTCCACATCACCGTCCGCGCGGAGTCCGCGCCGGCGGCGATCGACCTGCTGACGGACTTCGTCGGGCGCCCCCGGATCGACGCCGAGGAGCTCGACCGCGAGCGCGGGGTCGTGATTCAGGAGATCAACCGCGCCTACGACCAGCCCTCGACCGTCGCCGAGTACCTGATCGACCGCGCCGCCTTCGGCGAGCACCCCCTCGGCCGCACGGTCCTCGGGCCCGAGGAGAACCTCAGGGCCTTCACCCGCGAGGGCATCGTCGCCTTCCGCGAGCGCCGCTGGGCGGGCGCCCGGGGCGGCGCGTTCCTGGCCGGCAACGCCGAGCACCTGCCGGCGGAGGCGGAGCTGCAGGAGATGTTCGGCCGCTTCCCGGCCTTGCCCGAGCCGGAGCCCTACGTTCCGGCGCCGGACTTCGCTCCGCAGACGCTGGTCGAGGAGCGCGATACCAACCAGTCGCACCTGCGGATGATCTACCGGCCGAAGATCGACGTGACCGACGTCCGCTCCCGGGCGGCGCTCGCGATCTACTCGACGCTGCTCGGCGGCTCGATGGGCTCGCGGCTGTTCGACGAGATCCGCGAGAAACGGGGCCTCTGCTACTCCGTCTACGCGATCACCCACGCCTTCGCCGACGCGCCGATCCTGCAGCTCGGCTCGGGCCTGGACTCGGCCAAGTGCATCGAGGCCTACACCCGCATGCGCGAGATCGTCGACGAGCTGCGCAGCGACGGGCCGACCGAGGAGGAGGTCGCCCGCGCCCGCGCCTACGCGGCCGGCCGTCTCGTGCTCGCCTTCGAGAACTCCAACGCCGTCGCCCGCCACGCCGCCAACCAGACGATCGTCTTCGGCGAGGAGATCGACCCCGACCGCGCGATCGCCGCGCTGGACGAGGTCACCTTCGAGCAGGTCCGCGAGGTCGCCGCCGACGTCAGCGAGAACCTCGCCGTCGCCTGTGTGGGGCCGCACACGGCCGAGGAGTTCTAGGGAGCCTCGACTTTGCCGTCGGGGCGCAGGCGCAGCGGGAGCGGCTCCGCCTGCGACCGTCGCGCAGCGGGCAGGGCTGTCAGCCTCTCGATCCTGGGGTCCTCTCCGACCAGCTCTCGGATCCAATGGACGGCATCGTCGAGGTCCAGGGAGCGTGCCTCGACCATCGCCTCGATGTCGACCCAGTCCCGGGGACGATCGAACATCGCCTTGAACACAGCGAGCCCGGTGCAATCGAGCACCGGGATCGTGCGCCCCTCGAATGGCACCTGCCTCACGTGCGACTCAACCCGGTCGTGGAACGGCAGGACGCTCATGAACAGATCGATCGGCGTGATCCCCCAGTAGAGCCGCACCTGTCCGTCGCGTTCGGCGTGATCGAGGTCCAGGCCACTCACCGCGACGCCGTCGGGCATCGCCGCGAGCACTTCCCTCGCGCGGCCCGGATGGACGAACACGTTGACGTCGACGTCCCGCGTGCCGCGAGGCTCGAGCACGCAGTAGCCGAGCGCGATCGCACCGCCGATCGCGTGCGGGATGCGGGCCGCATCCAGGCCGTCGTGGACGGCGAGCAGCTGGTCACCGAGCGCACTCATGCGCGCAGCCTGATCAGCGGCGGATATTCGAGCCGGCCGCGCCCCTTGAAGGGGAGAGACCACGCCAGGTCGAGGACCATCTCGAGGATCTTGGCCTGGCGCTCCAGCGACTCCAAGTCCGCAGCCGGCGAGAGCTCGAGCTGCAGGCCGGCGCTGCGAGCGATCCGTGCCAGCGCCGCCACCGACGGCTGGCGGCGCCCGTGGCTGTAAGCGCTGAGCACCGAACGGTCGAGACCGGCTCGCCGCGCCAGCTCGGACGGTTTCAACCCGCTGCGCAGGCAGATCTCCTCAAGCAAGTCGGCCGCGAGGCGATCATCAGTTGTCGTCGCCATACCATTATGTTAGCGGAAACGCTAACTGAGAGGAAAGCTTATGGACGTTTCCGTCCACAATGCATTCATCCGATCGCCACCATCCGGTCGATCGGCACCCGCGCCTTCGCCGCCGTCTCGGCGTCCACCCGCACCTCGTACTTGCCGTCCCGCAGCGCGTCGCGCAGCTTCGGCAGCGTGATCATCTTCATGAACTTGCAGGAGGCCTCGGCGTTGGCGGGGATGAAGTCGACATCCGGCGCGGCCATCTGCAGCGGGTAGAGCATCCCGATCTCGGTCGCGACGACCGCCTCGCGCCGGTGCTCGCACTCGGCCTCCTCAGCGAACTTCAGCATTCCCCCGGTCGAGAGCATGTGCACTCCCTCGGGCGCGACGTCCCCGGCGGCGACGTACTCCATGATCGAGGTCGTGCAGCCGCACTCGGGGTGGATCAGGAAGTCCGCGCCGGGGTGGGCCGCGCGGGTCGCCTCGATGTCCGCGGGACGGATGCCCGCGTGGACGTGGCACTCCCCGTCCCAGACGTGCATCGGGCGGCCGAGCTCCTTCTCGACGTAGGCGCCGAGCCACATGTCCGGCCCGAACAGGATCTCGGTGTCCTCCCCGTGCGTCTCGTAGATGTGGCGGACCACGTCGACGGCGTTGGCCGACGTGCAGCAGTAGTCGGTCAGGGCCTTCACCTCGGCGGTCGTGTTGACGTACATGACGACGACGCCCTTCGGGTACTCCGCGCGCCAGGCGGCGAGCTGCGCGGCGTCGATCGAGGCCGCGAGCGAGCAGCCCGCGTCGAGGTCGGGGATCAGCACGGTCTTCTCGGGGCAGAGGATCGAGGCGGTCTCGGCCATGAAGTGCACCCCGCAGAACACGATCGTCTCGCCCTCGGCCGCGGCGGCCTGCCTGGAGAGCCCGAGCGAGTCGCCCACGTAGTCGGCGACCTGCTGGACCTCGGGCACCTGGTAGTTGTGCGCGAGGATGACCGCGCCGCGCTCGGCCGCGAGCGCCCTCACCTCCTCCTGAAGCTCTGAGATCTCGCCCGGAGAGAGCCCGAGCGGGGACAGCTGAGCAGGTGCCATCGGGAGGTTCATGGCAGCGCCTCCAGTGTGAGGGAGAGGTCGAGAGCCGGGGCGCTGTGGGTCAGCGCGCCCATCGACACCCATTGTACCCCCGTATCCGCCACCGTCCGAAGCGTCTGCAGGCTCACACCGCCGCTGGCCTCGAGTTCGGCCCTACCCGCGACCTGCTCGACCGCGGCACACAGCTCGTCGGGATCCATGTTGTCCAACAGCAGCCGCGGCGCACCGGCTCGGAGCGCCTGGTCGATCTCCCCGCTGTCACGCACCTCGACCTCCAGCGTCCCGGCGAGCTCCGGCGCGGTCGCCCTTGCACGCTCAACAGCCGCAGCGATGCCTCCAGCGGCGGCGATGTGGTTCTCCTTGATGAGGATCGCGTCGTAGAGCCCGATCCGATGGTTGACCGCCCCCCCGGCCGCCACGGCCGCCTTCTCCAGCGAGCGTAGCCCCGGCGTGGTCTTGCGCGTGTCGAGCACACGCGCGGAGGTGCCCTCGACCTCGCGAGCCGCCCGAGCCGCCATCGTCGCCACGCCCGAGAGGTGAGCGAGGAAGTTCAACGCCGTACGCTCCGCCGTGAGCAGTGCACTGGCAAGACCCTCGATCACGAGCACGGGCCCCTGCTCGCGCCAGACTCCCTCCTGAGCCTCGCGCTGGAAGGCAGCGTCAGGATCGAGCTCGGCGAAGACCGCCTCGGTGACGTCCAAGCCGTAGATGACTCCCGGCGCCTTCTGCGTGATCGTGGCGCGTGCTCTGGCCGCCGGATCGACGGTCGCCAGAGTCGTAACGTCGCCGCTGCCCACATCCTCTTCGAGCGCGGCTCGGACCAGCCCCTGCAGGTCGGTCAAGATCAGTTCTCCGGCGCGGCCGCGGCCGAGAGCAGGTAGGCCCGCACGAACCCGTCGAGGTCTCCGTCGAGCACCCGCTGTACGTCGCCCATCTCGTGCCCCGTGCGGTGGTCCTTGACCATCGTGTACGGGTGCAGCACGTAGGAGCGGATCTGCGAGCCGAAGTTGACGTCCTGGGCCTCGCCCTTCTCGCGCGCGATCTCTTCCTGGCGTTCGCGCTCTTTGCGTTCGAGCAGCTTCGCGGTCAGCATCGCCATCGCGGTCGCCCTGTTCGAGGACTGCGAGCGCTCGTTCTGGCACTGCACGACGATCCCCGACGGGCGGTGCGTGATGCGGACCGCCGAATCGGTCTTGTTGACGTGCTGGCCGCCCGCGCCGGACGCGCGGTAGGTGTCGACCTGCAGGTCGTCGTCGTTGATCTCGATCTCGCCGCTGTCCTTGACGACCGGCGCGACCTCGACGCCCGCGAAGCTCGTCTGGCGGCGGTGTGCGGAGTCGAACGGGGAGAGCCGCACGAGCCGGTGCACGCCCCGCTCGGCCCCGAACAGCCCGTAGGCGTTCTCGCCCGAGGCCCTGAAGGTCGCGGACTTGATGCCCGCTTCCTCGCCCTCGGAGACCTCCAGCAGCTCGACCTTGAAGCCGCGCCCCTCGGCCCATCGCATCAGCATCCGCAGCACCATCTCCGCCCAGTCCTGGGCGTCGGTCCCGCCGGCTCCCGCGTTGACGGTCACGAGCGCGTCGCCCGCGTCGTAGGGACCCGAGAAGAGCCGTTGCTCCTCGAGCGCCGCGAGGCGCCCCTCGACCGAGGCGATCTGCTCGTCGACCTCCTCCTGCAGCGAGGCGTCCTCGCTCGCCATCTCAGCGAGCCCGTCGAGATCCTCGACGTCGTCGAGAAGCGCCTGGAAGCCCTCCAGGCGACGCGAGGCGCGGGAGTGCTCGGCCGAGACCGTCGCGGCGCGCTCGGCGTCGTCCCAGAACCCCTCGGCGCCCATCTCGCCCTCGAGCGACGCGACCTGCTCGGTCAGCGCAGCCGGGTCAAAGATAGTCCGAGAGCAGCTTCATCTGCTCACGGATCGCGGCCAGGCGCTGCGGGGTCGACTCGCTGGCGTCAGTGGTGGCCACGCGCCCCACGCTATCAGCACCCCCCGCCGCCGCAGGGGCCCCGGCGACTAGGCTTGCGCTCCGATGGACTCTCCCGGGGAGCTCTCAGCCGCGTTCGCCGCGGCGCTGGCCGCCCGCGATGTGGACGGCGCGCTGGACCTGTGGAGCGCGGACGCGGCGATCGTCACCGCCGGCGGCGAGACGGTGCGCGGACGCGAGGCGATCGGCGCCGCGTTGCGTGCCCTGATCGACAACGGCACGCGCGTCGAGATCGCGCTCACGCGCACGATCGTCGCCGGGGACGTCGCGATCGGGCTCGGCACCCTGACGCTCAGCGGCGCCGGGCACGACAACGCCGGGTTCCGCCACCAGAGCAGCTCGACCGTCCTCTACTCGCGCGGCTCCGACGGCCAATGGCGGATCGCCCTGGACGCGCCCTGGGGGCTGCCCGAGGGCTGACCCGCCGACGCGCGGCGTCTCGCCTCACTCGGCGACGAGGACCGCCATCACGAGCTCGATGCGCCCCTCGACGATGTTGCGCGCGACGCCCGCCATCCGCTCCTCGTAGTCGGGCATCAGCAGCTCGAGCCCCGGCCCGGCCTTCTCGGGCGCAGCCGGCTCGGCTCCCGCGGCCGCGGCGATCCTCGCCAGCGCCTCGACGCCCGGATGCCACTCGCGGACCGAGAAGCCGGCCCCCTCGGCCAGCTCGCGAAGCTGCGCGCCCTCGACGAGGAAGCTGTCCTGCGGCCCGTCGCCCCACGGCACCGGGAAGTGGATCTCCTGCCCCCCGCGGCTCAGCACCTCGAACATCGAGAACGAGCCCCCGCAGCAGAGCGCCCGCCTGAGCTCCGCGAGCAGCGCCGCCTTATCCGGCACGTTCTGGATCAGCGCCTGGCTCCACGCGCGGTCGAACGAGGCGTCGGGGAACGGCAGCGCGGTCGCGTCCGCGCAGTGGACCTCGACCGCGCGATCGAGGCCGCACGCCTCGTTCAGCCGCTCCGCCACCCGGCAGAAGCGCGCCGTCGCGTCCACCGCGGTGACCTGCGCCCCGTGGCGCGCGGCGAGGTAGCGAGCGGGACCGCCGATCCCGGCGCCGACGTCGAGCAGGCGGATGCCGGGCCGCAGGTCGCTCAGCTCGGCCAGCGCGGCGGTCGCGACCCGCCCCTGGGCGTGGAACTCGTCGAGCGGCGCGAGCGCGTCGATGTCGAGCGGGCGCGCGTCGAGGCCGGCGGCGTCGAGCGCGCCGAAGATCAGCTCGTCGAGCTCGGGGCCGTCGTAGTAGCCGGTCGCACCTGAGGCCTGTGAGGAAGCCATCGTGACCCTCCTAATTTGATCTTAATCTGGATGTATTGAATACAGTAGCCTATATTCGATTGCGTGCCGGCCCGCTCCCGCCGCTATGACTCCTCCCGCCGCCGCGAGCAGGCCGCTCGCAGCCGCCGCGAGGTTCTCGCCAAGGCCCGCGCGCTGTTCCTGGCACAGGGCTTCCGCGCCACGACGATGGCCTCGATCGCCGCCGCCGCAGGCGTCTCGGTCGAGACCCTGTACGCGTCCTGGGGCAGCAAGACGGGGATCGTCGAGGCGCTCGTCCGCGAGGCGCTGCGCGGCGACGCCGACGCGCCGCCGCTCGAGCGGGGCGAGGCGGTCGCGGCGATCCAGGCCGAGCCCTCCGCGCGGCGCGCGCTCGGCCTCTACGGGGAGCTGCTCGCGCGCGTCCAGCCGCAGCTCGCGCCGGTCCTGCGCCTGCTCGGAGAGGGGGCCCAGTCCGACGCCGCCCTGGCCGCGATCCTCGAGCGCAACCGCCGGGACCGCCTGGAGGCGATGGGCCGCTTCGCGGCGCACCTGGCCGAGCGCGGCGCGCTGGGCGAGGGCGTCTCCCGGGAGCGGGCCCGGGACGTGCTCTGGACGCTCAACAGCCCGGAGCTCTACGAGCTGCTCGTCGAGCAGCGCGGCTGGAGCGCGGCGGAGTACGGGAGCTGGGTGGCGGAGACGCTCGCCTCGGCCCTGCTCGACGGCGCAGCCCCCTAAGGAACGATCACGAGCTTGCCGGCAGGGCGGCCGTGCTCGCTCTCGCGCAGCGCCGCGCCCGCTTCCTCCAGGGCGTAGACACCGGCCACGGGGAAGCTGAACCGTCCCGACTCGATCAGCGGAACGACCTCTTGCAGGGCCGGAATCGTCAGCTCGCCGCCGCCGCCCGCGTGGAAGCGCACGCCGAGCTCGGCCGCCTGGGCGGAGCCCGCGATCGTCAGGACCCGCTCGGTTCCCCCGGCGAGCTCGACCGCCGCCTCGAGCTCGCCGTGGCCGCTCGTGTCGAGCGCCGCGTCGATCCCCTCCGGCGCGGCCTCGCGCAGGCGCTCGAGCAGGCCGTCGCCGTACGCGACCGCGGTCGCGCCGAGCGCCCGCAGGCCCTCGAGCTTCGCCTCGCCGGCCGTGCCCACGACGCGCACGCCGCGCGCGACGGCCAGCTGCACCGCGACGGAGCCGACCGCGCCCGAAGCGCCCGCGATCAGCAGCGTCTCCCCGGGCTCGAGCGCGAGCCGATCGAGCGTCGCGTAGGCCGTCCCGACGACGACAGCGAGACCACCGGCGACCTCGAAGGACAGTCCGGGAGGCTTGCGAATCAGCATCTGCGGCGTGCTCAGCGCGAGCTCGGCGTAGGCGGGCGTGATCGACGCCCCGAGCACCTCATCGCCGGGAGCGAGCCCCTCGACCCCCTCGCCCACCCGCTCGACGACCCCCGCCAAGTCGACGCCGAGGCCGCGGGGCTCCCCCAGCGGCTTCCCGCCGGCGAGGAGCCCGTGAAGGACCTTCCAGTCGATCGGGTTCACCCCCGCCGCGCGGACGCGCACCGACAACTGCCCCTGCTCCGGCTCCGGCGCGGCGACCTCCTCCACCGCGAGCACGTCGAAGTCCCCGTATTCGTGAAAGCGGACGGCTCTCATGACGGGACCGACGCTAGCAGCGGCTCAACGGGCCCTCAGGCGCCGTGGCACTTCTTGTACTTCTTCCCGCTCCCGCACCAGCACGGGTCGTTGCGGCCCACCTGGTGCTCCTCGTCGAGCACGCGCTGCTCGACGACGGGTGCTGCTTCGAACTCATCGCCCTGGGCGTAGCCGTCGGCGGGGAGGGCGCCGGCCGCGGCGGCGGCCGCGGCGAGCGCTCCGGCGCCGGCCGAGCTGCCACCCGAGTAGGAGACCCGGCCGGGCTGGGTCGAGTTGCCCGCGGCGGCGAAGGACGGAGGTTGGCCGCCGCCTCCGTTCTCGCCTTCGACGTTGACCTGAACGTTGAAGATCATCCGCGCGTAGTCGGTCCAGACGCTGTTCATCAGATCGCCGAACAGCGTGAAGGCCTCGTTCTTGTAGGCGACGAGCGGGTCGATCTGAGCGAAGCCGCGCAGGTGGATTCCCTCGCGCAGATAGTCCATGTCGAACAAGTGCTCGCGCCACCGTTCGTCGATCGTCTGCAGCAGCAGGAACCGCTCGAGCGCCCCCATCAGCTCCTCGCCGAGGGCCTGCTCGCGCTCGTCGTAGCGCTGGACCGCCTCCGCGAGCACGGACTCGATCATCTGGCTGCGGTCCATCCGCTGCTCCTTCAGCGCGGCGGTGTCGATTTCGACGGGGAAGAACTGGGAGAGGGCGGTGTACAGGCCGTCGAGGTCCCAGTCCTCGAGGAACTCGCCCGGGGCGTACTCGTCGACCGTGCGCTCGATGACCGCCCCGACTTCGCGACGGGCCTCCTCGCCGATCGACTTGCCTTCGAGCACCTCGTCGCGGTAGGCGTAGATCACGCGGCGCTGCTCGTTCATCACGTCGTCGTACTCGAGCACCCGTTTGCGGATCAGGAAGTTCTGCTCCTCGACCTTCTTCTGGGCTTTCTCGATCTGTTTGGAGAGCATCCCGGCCTCGATCGGTTCCTCGTTGCCCTCCTCGTCGACGCCGCCGAGTTTGTCGAGGATCCGGTAGATCCGGTCGCCCGCGAACAGCCGCACGAGATCGTCCTCGGCGGAGAGGAAGAAGCGCGACTCGCCGGGGTCCCCCTGGCGGCCGGCGCGGCCGCGGAGCTGGTTGTCGATCCGCCGGGACTCGTGGCGCTCGGTGCCGCAGATGAACAGGCCCCCGGCGGCCATCACACGCTCGCGGTTGTCGGCGACCTTGCGCTCCAGCTCCGGGATCAGGTCCTTCAGGCGCTGCTCGTAGCCCTCGTCGTCGGGACCGACGTCTTCGCGGGCGAGCTGCTGATGGGCGAGGTGCTCGGGGTTGCCGCCGAGCTTGATGTCGACGCCGCGGCCCGCCATGTTCGTCGCGATCGTGACGGCGCCGGGCTGCCCCGCCTCGGCGACGATGTCGGCCTCGCGCGCGGCGTGCTCGGGCTTGGCGTTGAGGACCGTGTGCTTGATCCCCGCTTTGGCAAGGCGCTCGCCGAGCAGCTCGGAGACCTCGACCGAGATGGTCCCCACGAGGACCGGCTGGCCGTTCTCGTGACGGGCCGCGATTTCTCGCAGCACGGCGCTCCACTTGCCCTCCTTGGTCTTGTAAACCTGATCGTTGCGGTCGTCCCGGACCATCGGCATGTTCGTCGGGATCTGCACGACCGGCAGCTCGTAGATCTTCATGAACTCGGTCGCCTCGGTCAGCGCCGTGCCGGTCATGCCGGAAAGCTTGTCGTAGAGCCGGAAGTAGTTCTGGTAGGTGATCGTGGCGAGCGTCTGGTTCTCCTCCTGAATCGCCACGTTCTCCTTCGCCTCGATCGCCTGGTGCAGGCCCTCCGACCAGCGCCGCCCGTCGAGGATGCGTCCCGTGAACTCGTCGATGATCTTGACCTCGCCGTCGATCACCGCGTAGTCGACGTCTTTCTTGTAGAGCGCCTCGGCGCGCAGCGCCTGGATCAGGTGGTTGACGAGGTGCCCGTTCTCGGCCCGGTAGAGGTGGTCGATGCCGAGGAAGCGCTCCGCCTTGGCGACCCCCTGCTCGGTGACGGAGACCGTCTTGTGCTTCTCGTCGGCCTCGTAGTCGAAGTCGGCGACGAACTCCTTCTTGCTGCGGGGATCCATCCCTTCCGGCGTTTTGCCCTCCTGCAGCCGCGGCGCGAGGCGGGCGAACTTGACGTACAGGTCGGCGGCCTGTTCGGGCGCGCCGGAGATGATCAGCGGCGTCCGCGCCTCGTCGATCAGGATGTTGTCCACCTCGTCCACGACCGCGAAGGGATGGCCGCGCTGGACCTTTTCGGACAGGTCCTTAGCCATGTTGTCGCGCAGGTAGTCGAAGCCGAACTCGGAGTTCGTCCCGTAGACGACGTCGCACGCGTAGGCGCGCTGCTTCTCGTCGTAGGGCTGCATGTTGTAGATCACGCCGACGCTGACCCCGAGGGCGTCGTAGATCGGGCTCATCCATTCGGCGTCGCGGGCCGCCAGGTAGTCGTTGACGGTCACGACGTGGACGCCGCGCCGGCGAGGACGCCCGTCCTCGTCGCGCTGCTCAGGATCGACGGCGAGTGAGTTGAGCACGACGGCGAGAGTCGCGGTGAGCGTCTTGCCCTCTCCCGTCTTCATCTCTGAGATCTGGCCCTCGTGGAGGGCCATCCCGCCGATCAGCTGGACATCGAAGTGGCGCATCGCCATCGTGCGCTTGCCGGTCTCGCGGACGACCGCGAAGCACTCCGGGAGCAGGTCGTCGAGCGACTCCCCCTGCTCGGCCCGCTCGCGCATGTTGTCCATCCGCGCGCGCAGCTCCGCGTCGCTGTCGTGTTCGAGCTCGGCCTCGAAGGCGCCGATCAGCGCGACGCGCTTCTGGTAGCTCTTGAACTTCTTGTTCTCGCCCGCGTTGAGCGCGCGATCGAGCAGTGACGGCATGTGGCGAAGGATAGCCTGCCCCGCGAGGCCGCCTCACACCTCACGCCGGGGCGCCCGCGTCAGCCGAAGTCGAACGTCCTCGTGCGCCCGCCGGGACAGTCGGCGACGGTCAGCCGCAAGGGGCCGTCGCTGCTGACGTGCGGCACGACCGAGCAGTCGACGCGGGCTCGCCGCGCGTCGACCGTGAAGCTGGAGACGTTCGAGGCCGTGACGAACAGGGCGTCGGCGACCGGTTCCGCGGGCGCGGGCCCCCAGTCCCTGCTCTGGCTGGTGAAGGGGATCGCGGGGATCGTGCCGCCGGTGAGCACGCCGGCCCCGTGCATCGTTTCGCCGGGCTGCGGGTCGCCAGTGCCGAAGCCCGCGGAGCGCACGTCGACGGTCCCGAGCGGCGCGCTCCCGGCCGATTCGCGCAGCGTCACGCCGTAGACCCAGTAGGCGTGCCCGGCGCTCGTGCCGTCGGCCGGGAAGTCCATCGTCGGGTTGTAGACGTAGGTGACGTGCGGAGGGTTGCGATCGACCGTCTCGGCGCCGAGGAACTGCGCGGCCGGCGCGTATTCGTCGTTGAGCGCGAGCGTCAGGTGCTCGCCCGCCTGGTAGTCGTCGAACTCATAGCGGTAGCCGAGCGCGTCGAGCTTTTCGACCTGCTTCAGCACGCCCGCGATCGGCACGAGCTCGTCGGTCGTCTCATCCCAGATCTCAAACGGCACGTTGCGCACCGACGCGAGCATCCGTTCCGTGAGCGACTGTTCGCCTCCGGGCGAGGGCGCGGCGGGCGGGACCCAGACGCCGAGGGCGGGCGGCCCGACCGTCGGCTGCGCCCGGGCGAACAGGTCCGGGTACTGGCTCGTGAACTTGTAGGTCCCGTAGCCGCCCATCGAGTAACCCGCGATGTCGGTGAAGCTCGGGTCGAGCTTGTAGCGGGCGGCGACGTCCGCCCAGACTTCGAACGTGTCGGCGCCCGCGTGGTCGTAGTACCAGCCGTCGGGACCGCGGCCGGAGGGGGTGATCACGATCGAGCCCTGCCCCCGCGCGGAGAACTGCGACTGGTTGCGCGAGCCCGAGAACTGGTTGTAGTTGGCCGACAGCGAGTGCAGCAGCAGCGTCAGGCCCCAGCCGCCCGACGGGGCCGGGCCGCTCGGAACGTAGACGGCGTACGGCAGGAGCTGCCCGCGCATCTCCCCAACGCATTCGGCCGAGGAGCCGCAGCCGCCGGTCGCGTAGTCGGCCCCCTGTCCGTCTGAGAAGTGCGAGGTGAGGATCCGGTCGAAGGCGCCCGAGACGGGCACGCCGGTGGGTTCCCCGGCCATGTCGTCGTTCGTCTTGGCCTTCAGCTTCGCGAAGTCGACCTCGGCGTGGAACGCGCCGATGTCGCCGCTCGCGAGGGCCTGCGCCTGCGCCGACTCGCGCCACCACGCGGGGCTCGTCTCGGTCGTCGGCCCGGGGGTCCCGGGCAGCGGCTCCTGGGCGTTGTAGCGGAAGGCGACGTCGAAGAACGCCGGCGGCGAGGCGTCTGCCCCGGCGCCGCCCGGCTGCGTGGCCGAGGCGACCGCCCCGGGCAGCAGGAAGCGGCCGCTCGTTTGATCCCACAGCCCGACGCCGGCCGCGAGTCGCACCGTCGAGGTGCCCGGTTCCCAGTCGGCGTGCGGGACTTCGACCGTGATCTGCCGGCGCGGGAGGTCGACCGAGACGGTCGGCGCCGGGCCGGGCGCCGCTTCGCCCGTGACAGCGTCGGTCAGCACCGCGGTCGTGCCGTGAACGGTCAGGAACCAGTCGGCGGGCGCGCTCACGTTGGCGCCGAAGGGAAATGGGTGGGTGACGCCTTCGCTGCCGCCGATCGCGATCGCCGTCGCAACGAGCGCCGGATCTTCGAGCGTGTTCAGCGTGATGCGGAAGACCGTCGCCTTCGGCCGCGGCTTGACGCGCAGCTCGACGAGGTCGGCGGCGTTCTCGTCGTAGCCGGGGCCGGTCGGGTAGGTGTAGGTGCCGTCGGGTTCGCTGAAGACGTCGCCCCCCGAGGGGTCCCCGCCGGGCGCGATCATCGGGTTCGTCGGGTCGGGCAGCTCCTTGGCTCCGTGGTCGTCGTAGAGCCAGCCCTGGTAGAGGAACTCGCCCTTGCGGTAGGCGCTCGCCCCGGAGACGAGGATCGGGGCCGCCTTCCAGATCGAGCCCCCGGCGTTCTCGAGCTGGGGCGCGGGCGCTCCGGGCGCGTAGAGGATCGGCGGCCCGGGCCGCGGCGCGTTGCCTTCGGCCGGCGGCAGCGAGGGCGAGACCTTCTTGGCGAGCGCAGGCGCGACCGTCAGGCCGGCCGTGCCCAGCGCGATTGCGACAACTGCTGAGAGCCCCCGGATTCGCATGTCCCCGGGTCCGGGATACCCGCCATCCTGAGGGTTCTAAACACACACGACTCCGAGACCCAAACCCTCCTCTTCCTCGTGCCGTTCAGCCGGGCGCACGCGCCCGAGCGGCGCCCCCGCAGACGTGCGGGGGCGCGGGACGCGGCGACCGGATCGAGGATCAGGTCGAAGGCAGGCTCGCGCCGAGAACTCGCGCCGAGGCTTTGTGAGCCTCGCGGCGCCTGCGCAGCTTGTCCCGGTGACGCTTGACCTGACGAGCGAGCTCGTCGACCATCACGTTCACCGAGTGGGTCATCTCGTGGGAGCGGTCGCACGCGCGCAACGTGGCCCCCTTCAGGTAGAGCGTGGCCTCGGCGACGTAACAGTCGGCCACGCGGGGGTTGCGCTCCTGGGAGAGCTCTATCTCCAGGCGGGCCAGGTCCGAGACCTGACGTGCAACCTTGCCGAGACGTTTCTCCGCGTGCATGCGGAGCTCGTCGGTGACCGGGACGTTACGACCCCTGATGTCGATTTGCATCGTCGCTCCTTCGGTCGGCCTTTTCTCTGGCTCGCCACCGATGCTACGCCGGTCCTCGGCGGATGTAAATAGGCGTCGGCCGGACGTCCAGAGAGCGTCTGCGCCGGCGGGTGGGAGAATCGGAGCGGATGAGTCCTGATCTCTCCTGGCCGCTCAGCCCCGGGGCGCTGATCGGTGCGGCGCTGGCGCTCGGCGTGTACGTGCGCCGCTGGCGGGCGGTGCGCCGGTCGGGCTCGCCGCGGGCGGCCGCGGAGGCGCCGGTGTGGCGGCTGTGCTGCTTCGTCGGGTCGATCGTCGCGGCGCTGGCGGCGCTCGCCTCGCCTGTCGACACGCTCGCCGACCAGCTCTTCTTCGCGCACATGTTCCAGCACATGCTGCTGCTCGACGTCTCGCCCGTGCTCGGGATCCTCGGCTTCACGAAGGTGATCCTGCGGCCCGTCACCCGGGCCGTCCACGACCTCGAGCGCAAAGCCGGGCCGCTCGGGCACCCCGCCTTCGCCGTCCTGCTCTACGTCGGCGTCGTCTGGGCGTGGCACGTCCCCGCCGCCTACGACTTCGCCGTGCGCCACCCCCTCGTCCACGTCTGCGAGCACATGAGCTTCGTGATCGTCGGCTCGCTCTACTGGTGGCACCTGCTCTCGCCGATCCGTGCGCGGCTGCGCCTCGACGGCCTAGGGCCGGTGGTCTACATGGCGGCGACGAAGCTGTTCGTCGGGGCGCTCGGCATGGGCCTCGCCTTCGCCCCCTCCGCCCTCTACCCCTACTACGAGCACCACGCCCGGATCTGGGGGCTCTCCGCGGGCGACGACCAGGGGATCGCGGGGCTCGTGATGGCCGTCGAGCAGTCGCTCGTGATGGG
>DATNBM010000016.1:0-20027 GCA_035571915.1 Solirubrobacteraceae bacterium
CGTCGCGCAGGCGTTCAGCCCCAAAGACGCGACCGCGATCGTGATGAACCCGAACACGGGGGCGATCCTGGCGCTCGCGAACTGGCCGCAGGCGAACGCAAACGACCCGGGCGCGGCGACGCCCGAGGCGCTCAAGGACCGCGCCGTCAACTTCCCCTACGAACCGGGATCGACGTTCAAGGCGGTGACGATCTCCGGCGCGCTGCAGGCAGGTCTGATCACGCCCGAGAGCGGCTTCAACGTCCCCGACAAGATCCAGGTCGCCGACCGCACGATCCACGACGACACCGAACACGGCGAAGAAACCCTGACGACTTCTCAGATCCTCGCGCGCTCGAGCAACGTGGGGGCGATCGAGATCGGCAAAGTCGAGGGCGCCACCCGCTTCAACGCGTGGGTCCACCGCTTCGGCTTCGGCGCCCCGACCGGCGTCGAACTGCCCGGCGAGGAACCCGGCGTGACGCTGTCGCTGGATCACTACTCGGGCTCCTCGATGGGCAACCTGCCGATCGGCCAGGGCGAGCTCGTGACGCCGATGCAGATGGTCACCGCCTACGCCGCGATCGCCAACGGCGGCATCCTGCGCCCGCCGCACCTCGTCGCCTCCGTCGGCGGGCACCCGCGAGCGGCCCCGGCCGGGCGCCGGATCATCTCCGCGAGCACCGCAGCCGAGGTGCGGCACATGCTCGAAGGGGTGCTCGGGCCGGAAGGGACCGCGAGCGAGGTCTCAATCCCCGGCTACGCGCTCGCAGGCAAGACCGGCACCGCCAGCAAGATCGACCCCGCGACGGGGGAATACTCGAAAACGGCGTACGTGGCGTCGTTCATCGGCATGGCTCCCGCCAGCCACCCGAAGCTGCTGACGGCGGTCGTCGTCGACGAACCCCAGAACGGCTCGATCTTCGGCGGCACGGTCGCGGCGCCCGCGTTCGGGCAGATCATGAGCTTCGCGCTCCCCTACCTGGGCATCCCGCCCGGGTAGACGGAGCCCCCGGCTCCTTCGGGAACGGAAACTAGACTCTCCTCGGATGCCAGTGCCGGCGAGAAGGACCGTGAGCCTGGGCAGTCTGGGCGCGGGCTTGACGGACCCGCCCGCGCTCGCGGGCCCGCTTGCGGACGCCGACGTCGACACGGAGATCTCGGGGCTCGCCTACGACAGCCGCGCGGTCGGGCCGAGCGACCTGTTCTTCTGCGTGAGCGGCTTTCGTTCCGACGGCCACGACTTCGCGCCGGCGGCGGTGGCGGCGGGCGCCGCGGCGCTCGTCGTCGAGCGTCCCCTCGGGCTCGGCGTGCCGGAGCTTCGCGTCGCCTCGGTCCGGCGCGCGATGGCGCCGCTCGCGGCGCGCTTCTACGGCGAGCCGGGGCGCGAGCTCCGCGTGGTCGGAGTCACCGGCACGAACGGGAAGACGACGAGCGCCTACCTGATCCGCGAGCTGCTGCAGGCCGACGGGTCGAGCTGCGGGCTGCTCGGCACCGTCAAGTCGGTGATCGGCGGGCAGGAGCGCGAGGTCCAGCGGACGACTCCCGAGGCGATCGACCTGCAGGCCGACCTGCGGGCGATGCTCGACGGGGGCGACGAGGCTTGCGTGATGGAGGTCTCCTCGCACGCCCTCGAGCTGGGCCGCACCGACGCGATCCCTTACGCGGCCGCGCTCTTCACGAACCTCACACAGGACCACCTCGACTTCCATCCGACGATGGAGGAGTACTTCCTTGCCAAGCGCAAGCTGTTCGTGGGAGAGCAGCAGGACGGGACGCCGGCGCCGCGCCTGTGCGTCGTCAACGCCGGCGACCCCTACGGACGGCGCCTCGCCGAGGAGGTGCCCGCCGCCGTGACCTTCGCGGTCGGCGCGCCCGCCGACTACCGCGCCGAGGATCTCCGCTGTGGCTTCTCCGGCTGCGAATTCAACCTCCTGACCCCCGCGGGGGAGTGCCGCGTGGCGCTGCCGATGCCGGGGCACTTCAACGTCGCCAACGCGCTCGGCGCGCTGGCGGTCGCGCACGGCCTCGGCCGGACCCTCGAGCAGTGCGTCGCGGTGCTCGAACGGGGAGTGCGGGTGCCGGGCCGCTTCGAGCCGGTCGAGCGGGGACAGGACTTCGCGGTGCTGGTCGACTACGCCCACACGCCCGACTCGCTGGAGAACGTGCTGCAGGCTGCGCGAGAGCTGGTGGCGGCGCAGCAGGAGGGCCGGGTGCTGTGCGTGTTCGGCGCCGGCGGCGACCGCGACCGGGGCAAGCGGCCGCTGATGGGCGCGATCTCGGTGCGCCTGGCCGACGTCACGTTCGTGACCTCCGACAACCCCCGTTCGGAGGACCCGGAGGCGATCATCGACGAGATCCTCACCGGCCTCGACGGCCTGAGACCGAGCGGGAGCCGCGAGGCCCTGGCGATCGTCGACCGCCGCGAGGCGATCGCGTCCGCGGTCGAGGCGGCGCGCCCCGGGGACGTGCTGGTGATCGCCGGCAAGGGGCACGAGCAGGGCCAGGAGTTCGCCGAGGGCCGCAAGGTCCCCTTCGACGACGCGACGGTCGCCCGCGAAGCGCTCGACGCGCGGCTCGGCGCGCGGGCCGGGGGCGTGGCGCCGTGAACGGGTGGGACCCCGCCCGCGTCGCGACCGCGGCCGGCGCCGTGCTGCTGCGCCGGGGACGCGCCGCGGCCTCGGATGCCCCGCCGCGCGCGGCCGTCGACACGCGGGCGCTAGGACCCGGCGAGCTGTTCGTCGGCCTGCGCGGCGAGCGCGAGGACGGCGGCGCGCGCGCCGCCGAGGCGCTCGCGGCCGGCGCGTGGGGGGTGCTCGTCACGCCCGAGCACGCGTCCGCCGCGGCTGCCGTGGAAGCTCCGGGCGCCGTGCTCGCGCACCGCGACCCGCTCGCGGCGCTGCACGCCCTCGCGCGGGCCTGGCGGCGCGAGCTGGGCAAGGCCGGGGGGCGGGTCGTGGCGATCACCGGGTCGACCGGCAAGACCTCCACGAAGGACATCCTCGCCGCGCTGCTCGGCGCCGCGATGCCGACGGCGGCGAGCCCGGCGAACCTCAACACCGAGATCGGCCTGCCGCTCGCGATCCTCGCCGCACCCGCGGGGACGAGGGCGCTGGTGCTCGAGATGGCGATGCGGGGCACGGGGCAGATCGCCGAACTGGCGGCGGTCGCCGAGCCGGACGTGGGGGTGATCGTCAACGTCGGACCCGCGCACCTGGGGCTGCTCGGGTCGCTCGAGAACATCGCCGCCGCCAAGGCCGAGCTGATCGCGGGCCTGCTGCCGGGCTCCTCGGCGGTCGTGCCGGCTGAGGAGCCGCTGCTCGACCCGCACCTGCGCTCGGACCTGCGGACGATCACGTTCGGCGAGGGCGGCGACGTCGCGATGATCGGCCTCGCGGACCCGCCCGGGGGCGGCACGGGCAGCGGGGTCAGGATCGCCCTGGAAGGCGACGAGATCGAGCTCTGGCCCTCCTTCAGCCAGGCTCACAACCTCGGCAACCTGCTCGCGGCGGTCGCCGCCGCGACGGCCCTCGGCCACACGCCGGAAGGGCGCCTGCACGTCGAGTTCTCGGCGATGCGCGGCCAGCGCGAACGGCTCGCGTCCGGTGCGGTCCTGATCGACGACTGCTACAACGCCAACCCGATGTCGATGCGCGCCGCGATCGATGACCTCGTCTCGACGGCTCCCGGACGTGCCGTCGCCGTGCTCGGCGACATGCTCGAGCTCGGGCCCGCGGGCCCGGCTCTGCACCGCGAGATCGGCGCTCACGCCCGCGCGGCGGGCGTCGACGCGCTCGTGACGGTCGGCCCGCTCGCGGTGCAGATCGGTGAGGGCTTCGGGGGCGCTCACGCGTCGCTGCCCGACGCCGCGGCCGCGGCGCGGGAGCTGCCTGGCCTCGTCCGGGCCGGCGACACGGTGCTCGTGAAGGCCTCGCGGGGGGTCGGCCTCGAGCGCGTCTCCGCGGCGCTGCGCCAGGCCGCCGGTGGTCCCGGCCTCGCCCCGGCCGCCGCGCGGGGCGGAGCCGAGTGATGGGCCGGATCCTGTTCGGCGGCACGACGGCGCTGCTGATCTGCATCTTCCTCAGCCCGAAGTTCATCGCCTACCTGCGCAAGCGGGAGTTCGGCCAGCACATCCGCGAGGACGGGCCCGCCGGCCATCTCGAGAAGGCGGGCACGCCGACGATGGGCGGCGTCCTGATCTTCCTGTCGGTCTCGGTGCCGTTCCTGATCCTGACTAACTTCGAATGGCGCGCCGTGGGGGTGTTCCTGGCGGCGATCTCGTGCGCGCTGCTCGGCTTCGCCGACGACTACGTCAAGCTCGTCCGGCGCCGCTCGCTGGGCTTGAGGGCGCGCACGAAGCTAGGCGTCACGATCGCGATCTCGATCGGCCTCTGGTACATCGCCCACGAGGAGGCGCACCTGCCGAGCGTCCTGTTCCTGCGCTTCGTCGACTACCACATCGACGTCGGGCCGCTCTATCCCGTCGCGATCTACCTGGTGCTCGCCGGGACGACCAGCGCAGTCAACCTGACCGACGGCCTCGACGGCCTCGCGGCCGGGTGCGCGGCAATCGTGCTGCTCGCCTACATCGGGATCTGCTTCATCACCTACGACTACGAGATGGCGATGCTGGCCGGCTGCCTCGTCGGGGCCTGCATCGGCTTCTTGTGGTTCAACGCCTTCCCCGCGACCGTCTTCATGGGCGACACCGGCTCACTCGGGCTCGGCGGGGCGATCGCGGGGCTAGCCGTAATGACGAAAACGGAGGTGCTGCTGATCCTGCTCGGGGGGATCTTCGTGATCGAGGCCCTGTCGGTCGCGATCCAGGTGATCTCCTTCCAGACGACGCGGCGGCGCGTCTTCCTGATGGCCCCGATCCACCACCACTTCGAGCTGAAGGCGTGGTCGGAGACGAAGATCATCCTGCGCTTCTGGATCGTCGCCTCGCTGTTCGCCGCGATCGGCTTCACGATCTACCGGCAGAGCCGGGGCCTGTAGCTCTCCTCACCCCGCAAACCCGCATCGGAATGCCGAAAGAGGCATCCGATCGATGGTGTCGAATGGGGCTTGGATGGCACAGGCCCAGGCAGGGAGAGCCAAGCCCGCGCGGGGGAAGGGCAAAGGACGTCGCAAGAAGGCTCCGGTCGAGCGGACGCTCGAGCACCGGATCCTGCTGACGGCGACGATGTGCCTGCTGGCGTTCGGCGCGGTGATGGTCTACAGCGCCTCCTCGGCGACGACGCTGCTGCAGGGGCAGGGCAACGGGAGCGGCTATCTGATCCGGTTCGTGATCTACGGGTCGATCGGGCTGGTCGTGATGCGGGTCCTGGCCCGCGACGGGGTCGCGAAAGTCCACCTGATCACGGCGCCCCTGCTGACGGTCTCGTTCGTGCTCGTGGCGGCCTCCCACGTGCCGCACATCGGCGTGAGCGTGAACGGGGCGCGCCGCTGGATCGGCCCCAGCCAGTTCCAGTTCCAGCCCTCGGAGCTGATGAAGCTCGCGCTGGTCCTGTACTGCGCGACGCTGCTCGCGAAACGGCCGGGCCGGGTGATGGACCTCAAGGACCTCGCCAAACCGCTCTTGATCGTCGTCGGGAGCGGGTGCCTGCTGGTCTTCACGCAGCCCGACCTGGGCACTGCGCTCGTGATCGTCTTCACGGTCGCGACGATGCTGATCGCAGCGGGCATCCCGATGCGCAAGCTCGGCAAGATCGCCGCTTCGCTGGCGGGCGTGATCGTGCTCTACGCGCTCGTGCGCCCTTACGCGCGGGCGCGGCTGACCTCGTTCCTCGACCCGTGGGCTCACGCCTCGGGCAGCGGCTTCCAGTCGGTCCAGGGGCAGATCGCGATCGGCTCGGGAGGGCTGTTCGGCGTCGGCCCCGGCCACGGCGTGCAGAAGATCTTCTACCTCCCGGAGGCGCCGACCGACTTCATCCTCGCGGTGGTCGGGGAGGAGCTCGGGATGATGGGAGTGTTCGCGTTGCTGTTCCTCTACGGCCTGATCGCCTACGCGGGGCTGCGGGCGGCGAAGGGCGCGAAGAGCCTCTACAGCGCGCTGATCGCGGTCGGGGTCACGGCCCTGATCTGCTCGCAGGCGATCCTCAACGCTTTCGCCGTGCTGGGGCTCGCGCCGCTGACCGGGGTGCCGCTGCCGTTCGTCTCCTACGGGTCGAGCAGCCTGGTCGTGATGCTCTCCGGGATGGGGCTGCTGCTGAACGTGGCCTCGGGGGCGACGGGCCACGTGCGGGCCGTGCCGGCCCCCGCGCGGCGGAGCGCCGCGCGCGACAGGCGACCGCTCGAAACGGAAGGATGGGGCGGTGAGCGCAGCGCCGAAGATCGCGATCGCAGCCGGCGGGACCGCGGGGCACGTGGTGCCCGCGCTGGCCGTCGCGGACGCGCTGCGGGCTGAGGGCGCGGAGGTCGCCTTCGTCGGCGGCGACCGGGCCGAGGCCGAGCTCGTTCCGGCAGCGGGCTATGAGCTGCACAACCTGAGCGTCCGCGGCCTCAGCCGCTCGAACCCGCTGCGGGCGCTGCACGCCATCGGGCTTGCGGGAGCGGCGGTGCCGCGGGCGCGGGCGATCCTGCGCGAGCTGGGCGTGGACGCGGTGCTGGGCGGCGGCGGCTACGTCGCCGGGCCGGCGGGCCTCGCGGCGCTCTCGCTGCGCCTGCCGCTCGTGCTGACCGAGGCCGACAGCCACCTCGGGCTGACCAACCGGCTGCTCGCGCCGCGGGCCCGGCGCGTCTGCCTGGCCTTCCCGCTGGCGGGCCGAGAGGGCGAGCGCTACCGGGTGACGGGGCGGCCGATCCCGCCCGTGACGGGCGACCGGGCGAGCGGTCGGGCGCGCTTCGGCCTGGGCGAGGAGGAGACGGTCGTGCTCGTCTTCGGCGGCTCGCTCGGGTCCCGCTCGATCAACCTCGCGACGCTTGAGGCGTTCGCCTCGGCGCCGTTCACCGTGCTCCACGTCTCCGGGCCGCGCGACTACCCGGCGCTGGCGGCGCACGACCTGCGGGCGGGATACCACCTGCTGAGCTACCTGGACGTAGCCGACTTCGGCCTCGCGCTGGCGGCGGCGGACCTCGCGGTCGCGCGCTCGGGCGGCTCGGTCTTCGAGCTGGCCGCCCACGGCGTGCCGGCGATCCTGATCCCCTATCCGCACGCGGCCGGCGACCACCAGAGCGCGAACGCGCGCTGGATGGCCGACGCGGGCGCGGCGCTCGTGATCGCCGACGGGGAGCTGAGCGCGGCGCGGCTCGGCGGCGAGGTCGCGGGCCTGCTCGCCGACACCCACCGGCTGCGCTCGATGGCGGCCGCCTCGCGCGGCCTGGCGCGCCCCCACGCGGCGCGGGACGTCGCCGCGGAGGTGCTCGCCGCGGCGGCGGGCTCGCGCCCCGGGCGGACGGCGGGCGAAACGGGGGGCGCAACCGGAGGCGCGGAGGCGCCGCGATGAGCGCGGTCGGGGGAGAGCGGCCGTGGGCCGGGCGGCGGGTCCACCTGATCGGGGTGGGGGGCGCGGGCATGAGCGCCTACGCGAGGGCGGCGCACGCCCTCGGCGCAACCGTGAGCGGCTCCGACGGAGCGCAGGGGGACTACCTGCGACGGCTGGCGGCCGACGGGGTGCTGGAGGCGGCGATCGGCCACCGGGCGGAGAACGTGCCGGCCGGCGAGGACGTCGAGGTCTACCACTCGAGTGCCGTGCCGGAGGAGAACCCCGAGCGGGCGGCGGCCCGCGAGCGGGGCCTCGCGGACCGCTCGCGGGCGGAGCTGCTCGGGGAGCTCTCGGCGCTGCGGCGGACGATCGCGGTGGCGGGGACGCACGGCAAGACGACGACCTCCTCGATGATCGCGAGGATGCTAATCGGCGCCGGGATGCGGCCGGGCTGGCTGATCGGCGCGCCGATCGGGGGCGGCCTGGCGAACGCGGAGTGGGGAGAGGGAGAGTGGCTCGTCGTCGAGGCCGACGAGTCGGACCGCTCGATGCTGAGCCTCCGCGTCGAGATCGCGGTGCTGACGAACGTGGAGCTCGACCACCACGCCGCCTTCGGCTCGCTCGCCGAGCTGAGGGAGGCCTTCCGCGAGTTCCTCGCGGGCGCGCCGCGGGCCGTCGTGTGGGACCGGCCGGAGCTGCTCGAGCTGCGCGCGGCCGGGGCCGAGCTCATCGCCTACGAGGCGGAGGGGGCGCAGCTGACGGCGGGCGGCTCGCTGCTGCCGTGGCGGGGTCGGACGGTGCGGCTGGCGGTCCCGGGCCTGCACAACGCGCTCGATGCCGCCGGGGCGCTCGAGGCGGCGGCGCTGGCGGGCGCGGCCGAGGACGCGGCGGTGGCGGCGCTGGAGGGCTTCACGGGGGCCGGCAGGCGCTTTCAGCGGCTCGGGCGGAGCCTCGGTGGGGCCGTGCTGTATGAGGACTACGCGCATCACCCGACCGAGGTCGCCGCGACCCTCGCGGCGGCGCGGACGCTCGCGCCGGGCAGGCTCGTGGCCGTCTTCCAGCCGCACCTCTTCTCGCGCACGAAGCTGCTGGCGCGGGAGTTCGGCGCGGCGCTCGCGCTCGCCGACGCGATCGCGGTGCTCGACGTCTACCCGGCGCGGGAGCGGGCGGAGGACTTCCCGGGGACGAGCGGCCTGACGATCGCCGAGGCCGTGGCAGACGCCGCGCCGGGGCGGCCGGTCTACTGGCTGCCGCGGATCGAGCAGGCCCGGGAGGTGCTGTCCGGGCTGCTCGCGGCCGGAGACGTGTGCGTCGTGATGGGCGCGGGGGACGTCGATCGTCTCGGCCGCGAGCTCGTCGCGCTCGCGGAGCCCGAGCGGGGCGGAGGGCGGGCGTCGTGAGCGCCCCGCCGGCGGGAGTGCAGCGGGACCATCCGCTGGCGCGCCTGACGACGGTCCGCACGGGCGGAAGCGCCGAGTACTTCGCGCGGGCCTCCGACGCGGGGGCGCTGCAGGAGCTCCTCGCGTGGGCGGCCGGCGAGGGCCTGCCGCTGAACGTCGTCGGCTCCGGGTCGAACCTGCTGATCGCCGACGCTGGCGTCGCGGGACTGGTCGTGAAGCTCGACGGCGAGCTCGCGGCGATCACGGTGCAGCCGCCGCGGGTCCTCTGCGGCGGCGGGGCGCGGCTGCCGTCGGTGGCGGCCCGGGCCGCGAAGGCGGGCCTGTCGGGGATCGAGTTCGGGGTCAACATCCCGGGCACGCTCGGCGGGGCGGTGCGGATGAACGCGAACGCCTACGGCGGGGAGCTCGGGAGGGTGCTCGAGTGGGTCGAGCTCGTCGGCCCGGACGGTGTCAGCCGGCGAAGCCCGCAGGAGCTCGGCTTCGGCTACCGCAGCTCGAGGCTCCCCCCGGGCGAGGTCGTCGCGGGCGCCTCGCTGCTGCTCGAGGCGGCCGACCGGGAGACGGTCGCGGCGACGCTCGCGGAGATGCGCCGGCGCCGCCACGAGGCCCAGCCGCAGGGCATCAAGACGTTCGGGTCGACGTTCAAGAACCCGGAGGACCCGCGGGCGGGCGGGGAGAGCGCGGGAATGCTGCTCTCGCGGGCCGGGTGCAACGGGCTGACGGTCGGCGGGGCGAGGTTCGCGCCCAAGCACGCGAACTTCATCGAGAACACCGGCACGGCGACGACGGCCGACGTGGTCGCGGTGATGGCCGAGGGGCGGCGTAGGGTTCTGGAGATGACGGGGGTGGCTCTGGAGCCGGAGGTGCAGACGCTTGGGGATGTCACGTTTCCCTGGCGGTGAGGCGGTAGGGGATGGCCCGCCGAGGTCGAAGAGTGCTCGGATGGATCGCAGTCTCGCCGCCCGACACCCGGCCGGACGCCGGCGCGCAAGAGGCGCTTCCCGGGCCGGCCTGCCGCCGCTGAGCCTCGGCGCGCTCGGCGCCGCTCTGCGCGCTGCGCCGAGCCTCGCCGTCGAAGCGCTGCGGGCCCGTCGACGCCTGCGAATCGCCCTGCTGTGCGTCCTGATCGCGATGCCGCTGCTCGGCGCCGGCTGGCTGCTGCTGCGTCACTCTTCGCTGGTTGCCGTCGAGCACGTGAGGATCACCGGCGCGCACGGCCCCGAGGCGCACGCGATCGAGACCGCGCTGCGGGAAGCGGCGAAGGGGATGAGCACGCTGGACGCGAAGCCCGCCGAGCTGCGGGCGGCGGTCGCGCGCTTCCCGGCCGTCAGCGCGGTGAGCGAGTCGACGAGCTTCCCGCACTCGATGCGGATCGTGGTCACCCAGCAGCCGGCGGTCGCGGCGCTGCTCGTCGGAGGGACCCGCACCGCGATCTCCGCGCAGGGGACGGTGCTCGGCACAGCGCTGCTCTCCCCGTCGCTCCCGACGGTCGCCGACGACGTGGCGCCGGGGCCCGGCACGAAGGTCGACAACTCGCTCGTGCTGGCCGCCCTGGAAGTGCTCGGGGCCGCGCCCCGGGCGCTCGACCGGCTCGCCGCGAAGGCCTACTTCGGGCCGCGGGGACTGACGGTGCAGATGCGCAACGGGCTGCTCGTCTACTTCGGCGACGCGCGGCGGCCGCACGCGAAGTGGCTGTCGCTGGCGAGCGTGCTCGCCGACAAGGCTTCGGCCGGCGCGACCTACGTCGACGTCCGCCTCCCGGGCAGGCCCGCGGCGGGTTTCCCGCCCGGCGCCGGACCGGCGAGCTCGGAAGAAGGAGCGACCGGGGAATCGCTGCACGGCGCCTCCGAATCGACAGTCTCGGCCCTCGCCGCGGGGCTCGCGGCGGCCAACCCCGAAGCGAAGAAGAGCGAATCCGAAGAAACGACGAGCGGGACGGAAGCGGGCGGTGGGGAAGGCTCCGGGGAAGCGTCGAGCGAAACGGAAGGCAGCGGCGCGGAAGGCACGACGAGCAGCTCCGAACGGGGCGGCTGAGACTCTGAAGCTAAACTAGAGCCTGAGCCCACTCGGCGGGCAATTCTGAAGGTGTGGTCGAGAGTCCCGGGTTCTGCAACGTACGTTGCGAGACTCGACCCCTTCGTTGACAGGGCGAGATTCCCTGCATAGGGTCGCAATCCGGCGGGTCGGCGAGACGGTATGCTGCCAACCCTGAATTCCTACTGAAGGCTTCGGACGAAACCATCATGGAGAGCAGCGGAAGCTATCTGGCAGTCATCAAGGTCGTAGGCGTCGGCGGCGGCGGCACGAACGCGGTCAGCCGCATGGTCGACGCGGGGCTGCGCGGAGTGGAGTTCATCGCCGCCAACACCGACGCCCAGGCGCTCGCGATGTGCGACGCCGACATCAAGCTGAACATCGGGCACGACTCGACGAAGGGCCTCGGCGCGGGCGCGAACCCCGACGTGGGCCTGGCGGCCGCGTCGGAGTCCCGCGACGACATCAAGGAGGCGCTGAAGGGCGCCGACATGGTCTTCGTCACCGCGGGCGAGGGCGGCGGCACGGGCACGGGCGCCGCGCCCGTGATCGCGGAGATCGCGAAGAACGAGATCGGCGCGCTGACGGTCGGCGTGGTGACGCGGCCGTTCGACTTCGAGGGCTCCCAGCGGGGCCGGCAGGCGACGGAGGGGATCGAGCGCCTGCGCGAGGTCGTCGACACGCTGATCGTGATCCCGAACGAGAAGCTGCTCGCCGTCGTCGAGCGGCGGACGTCGATGCTCGACGCGTTCCGCGAGGCCGACAACATCCTGCGCCAGGGCGTCCAGGGCATCACGGACCTGATCACGATCCCGGGCCTCATCAACCTCGACTTCGCGGACGTGCGGACGATCATGGCCGACGCGGGCTCGGCGCTGATGGGCATCGGGACGGCGAGCGGCGAGAGCCGCTGCGCCGACGCGGCCCGCGCGGCGATCTCCTCGCCGCTGCTCGAGGAGTCGGTCGACGGCGCGACGGGGATCCTGCTCAACATCACGGGCGGCAAGGACCTCGGCCTGTTCGAGGTCAACGACGCGGCCGAGATCATCCACAACGAGGCCGACGCGAACGCCAACATCATCTTCGGCGCGGTGATCGACGAGTCGATGTCCGACGAGGTCCGCGTGACCGTGATCGGGACCGGGTTCGACCATCGCCCGGGCCGCAGCGCCAGGCGCGAGACGCGCAGCGGGCGCCCCGACCGGAACCCGAGGATCTCCGACCGTCAGCGGTCGAACCTGGAGATCTCAGACGACGACATCGACGTCCCGCCGTTCCTGAGGGACTAGCTCAGCCGACCGGCAGCGGCTGGACGTGCGAGACGAGTCGCCCGTCGACGAGCGCGTGCACCGCGAAGCCGAGCGGCTGCTCGTCGAAGCGCAAGGGCAGGCCCTCTTCTTCGCGTAGATCGAGACGGAGCGCCGAGTTGGTGCTCGGGCAGAAGAGCAACGGTCGTCCCGCGAACGAGGTTGCGACCGTGCGGTGCACGTGCCCGCAGGTGACGGCCAAGACCTGGGGGTGCTCGGCCAGCAGCGCCTCGAGCGCCTCGGCGTCGCCCCCGTCGAGGGACATCGCATCCATCGCGCGTAGCCCGCTCGCGACGGGCGGGTGGTGGAGCGCGACCAGGGTCGGTCGCGCCGGCTCGTCCGAGAGAGCCCTCGAGAGCCAGTCGAGCTGAGCGGGCGGTAGGGCCCCGCCGGGGCTGCCCGGGACGGTCGTGTCGCACCCCACCAGGCGCAGCGCGCCGACGTAGGCGAGGACGTGGACGGGCGCGCCGCTCGCGTGCTCGCGGCCCGCGAAGCGCATCGCGAGCAGATCCCGGTCGTCGTGGTTGCCCGGGATCGCGTGGATCGGGCAATCGAGCCGATCGAGCGTCCGGTGCGCCTGCTCGTAGACCTCGGCGCTCGGCTCGTCGGCGATGTCGCCGCTGAGCAGCACGGCGAGAGGCCTGGGCCGCAGCTCTGCCGCGGCCGCGACGGCACGTGCGAGGCGCTCCTGCGGGCCGTTCTCGCCGGCCCGCAGGTGCAGGTCGCTGAGCTGGAGGAGGAGCGTCGGGCCGCTCGCGTGTCCCGCCGTGCCGGTCATCGTCAAGGATGATCGCGGACGGGCGGGCCGGTGCGGCCCGAGCCCGGCGCTCTAGAAGCGGTCCGGTGTGTCCAGCGGGCGCCAGAACGTCGGCTGCGGCTCCCCGGCCACTTCGGCCTCGGCCATGATCGGACCGATCCTCGGCCCCATCTCCTCCCAGAAGGCCTGGAAGGACTCGACCGAGTCCCACTCGTCGGCGACCATCACCTCGCCGTCGCCCGCGAGGAACATGTGGTGCACGGCGCCTTTGCTGCGCCCCTGCTCGGAGATCGCCTTCATCTCCTCGCCTTTGCTCGCCACGACCGCCATGAAGCGGTCCGGGTCGACCGCCATCCGCAACCCCACCATCACTGCCATGTCACTGCCCCCTGGTTCGTTTTGATCGGACGAGGGACTCTACGCGCGGGACGGCCGAGCGGATCACCGGATATTGGATGAGCGTCGCGCTAGCCTCCCGCCCACATGTCCTCGGCTCCCCCCGCGCTCCGCCGGACGCCCCTCTACGACCGCCACGTCGAGGCCGGAGCCAAGCTCGTCGACTTCGCGGGCTGGGAGATGCCGGTCCAATACGAGGGCGTGCGCGAGGAGCACCTCGCGGTGCGCCAGGCGGCGGGGATCTTCGACGTCTCGCACATGGGCGAGATCGAGACGAGCGGGCCGCAGGCGACCGAGCTGCTTCAGCGCCTGCTCTCAAACGACGTGGCGAAGATCCCGCCGGGGGGCGCCCAGTACAGCGTCCTCTGCCGCGAGG
Source organism: Solirubrobacteraceae bacterium (assembly GCA_035571915.1). Classification (GTDB taxonomy): domain Bacteria; phylum Actinomycetota; class Thermoleophilia; order Solirubrobacterales; family Solirubrobacteraceae; genus Palsa-744. Next base: position 13,677 of record DATNBM010000016.1, read on the forward strand.
ACGGGGGCGTGATCGACGACCTCTTCACCTACCGCCTCGGGGTCGACCGCTACCTGACCGTGACGAACGCCGCCAACCACCTCGCCGATCTGGCGTGGTTCGAGGAGGTCGCCGCCTCATTCCCGGAGGTGCGGGTGAGCGACCAGCTCGATCGATGGGTGATGCTCGCCGTGCAGGGGCCGCTGGCGCGTGAGATCGTCCAGGCGGGCGCCGACTCGCCGCTGCCCGAGCGGATGACCGTCGCGAAGCGGAGGATCGGCGGGGCGGAGATGCTCGTCTGCGGGACGGGCTACACGGGCGAGGACGGCGTCGAGGTGCTCTGCGCGCCGGAGCACGCGCCGGAGCTGTGGGACGGGCTCGTCCGCCGGGGCGCCCGCCCGGCCGGCCTGGGCGCCCGCGACACGCTGAGGATGGAGGTCTGCTTCCACCTCTACGGCAACGAGCTGAGCCTCGAGCGGGGTCCGATCGAGGCGGGCCTCGGCTGGTGCTGCAAGGAGGAGACGGGCTTCATCGGGTCGGAGGCGGTGCGGACCGTCCGCGAGCGGGGTCCCGCGGAGAAGCTCGTCGCGTTCACGATCGACGGGCCCGGCATCGCCCGCCAGGGCAACCCGATCGTCGGGGGCGGGGAGGTCACGAGCGGGACCCTCTCGCCGACGCTCGGCGTGGGGATCGGGATGGCCTACGTGCCCGTGGCCCGGGCCGCCGTCGGCACGGCGCTCGAGATCGACGTCCGCGGGCGCACGCGCGCGGCGACCGTCGCGAAGAAACCGCTCGTTCCGAAGCGCGGCTGACCGCGCTGCCCGCCGGGCGGCTCGGCGCCGCTGCGACGTGGCAAGATTGCGCCGCCGCACGCGCGGCGATCCCGCACCGACAGAAAGGGCACGCGCATGGCCGAGGCCAGCTATCCCGAGGATCTCCTCTACCACGCCGAGCACGACTGGGCGCGGATCGACCCGGACGACCCCGCGCTGGCGACGCTCGGGATCACCTGGTACGCCCAGGACTCGCTCGGGGAGGTCGTCTTCTTCGACCCGCCCGCCGTCGGCACGGCCGTCAGCAAGGACGCCCCCTACGCCGAGGTCGAGTCCGTCAAGGCGGTCTCGGACGTCGTCGCCCCGCTCTCCGGGGAGATCGTCGAGGTCAACGGCGCCCTCCCGGACAACCCGGCGACGATCAACGACGATCCCTACGGGGAGGGCTGGCTCGTGAAGGTCCGCCTCTCCGATCCCGGCGAGACCGCCTCGCTGCTCGACGCCGCGGCCTACCAGGCCACGCTCGCCGGTTGAGCCGTCGGGTCCGCCGGCCCGGGGCAACCGGGCGCGCTGTGGCTAGATTGGGAGCGACTTGAGCCGCTACACCTCCATCACCCCCGAGGACCTCGAGGCGATGCTCGCCGCGATCGGGGTCTCATCGCTGCAGGAGATCTTCGAGCGCCAGATCCCGGAGTCCGTCCGCCTCGGCCGCGGGCTCGACCTGCCCGCCGGCAAGCCCGAGCAGGAGGTCTACGAGCACCTCCGCGAGCTCGCCGCCCGCAACCGCAGCGCCGAGGAGGAGGTCAGCTTCCTCGGCGCCGGGTTCTACGACCACTACGTCCCGGCGCTGATCGACATGCTGATGGAGCGCTCGGAGTTCCTGACCCCCTACACGCCCTACCAGCCCGAGATCTCCCAGGGCGGCCTGCAGGTCATGTTCGAGTACCAGACCGCGATCAGCGAGCTGACCGGCCTGCCCGTCTCGAACGCCTCGACCTACGAGGGCCCCTCGGCGGTCGCCGCGGCGGGCTACCTCGCGAAGCTCCACAACGGCCGGCCCCGGTTCGTGATCAGCGCGGGCCTTCACCCTCACACGATCCAGACCCTGCGCACCTACGCGCACGGCTACGACATGGAGCTCGTGGAGGTGCCGCTGCGTGGAGGGGTCACCGACCCGGACGCGTGGGCTGAGGCGATGGACGAGCGGACGAGCGCCGCGATCTTCGGCCAGCCCAACTTCTACGGCGCCGTCGAGGATGCCGAGGCGCTCTCGTCGGCCGCCCACGCGGCGGGCGGGGAGGCGACGGTCGTCGTCGCCCAGGTCGACCCTTTGACGCTCGGGCTGCTGCGCGCGCCCGGCGAATGCGGCGTCGACGTGGCAGTCGGCGAGGGCCAGTCGCTCGGCAACCGTCTCGACTTCGGGGGACCATCGTTCGGCCTCTTCGCGGCCCGCGAGGAGTACCTGCGGCGGATGCCCGGACGGATCGCCGGCGAGACGCTCGACGTGGACGGGCGCCGCGGCTTCGTGCTCACGCTGCAGACGCGCGAGCAGCACATCCGCCGCGAGAAGGCGACCTCGAACATCTGCACCGCCCAGGCGCTGAACGCCCTCGGCGGCGTCGTCTACCTCGCGTGGCTCGGCCGGCGCGGGATCGTCGAGCTGGGGGAGCTGATGGCGGCCCGCACGCACTACGCGCGCGAGACGCTCGCGGCCCTCCCCGGCGTCGAGACGCTCCACGCCCAGCCAGTCGTGCGGGAGTTCGCGCTACGGCTCGACGCCGACGTCGCGGCGGTCCGGCGCCGCTGCATCGCCGCGGGCGTGAACCCCGGCGCCGACCTGCGCGCCCTCACCGGCCGCGAGGAGGATCGCGGGGGGCTGCTCGTCGCGATCACCGAGCGTCGCAGCCGCGCGGAGATCGACCGGCTCGCCGGGCTGCTCGGCGAGGCCGTCGCGGCCGAGCAGGGCGGCCGCGCCCGCAGCGAGGAGGCGGTGCCGGCGTGAGCCCGATCGACGAGAACCACCTCCACGCCGACCCCGGCATCGAGGTGCACCCCGAGCAACACGACCACCACCACGCCCCGCCTCGCCAGGCCGGGGCGCCGACGCCGCTGCAGCGCCAGGGCGCCGTCACGATCTTCCAGAAGGGCGCCCCCGGCCGGCGGGCGTTCGTGTGCCCGGAGCTCGACGTGCCCGCGCTGCCCGCCGAGGCGCTCCCTGCGCGCCTGCGCCGCGCCGAGCCGCCCCGCCTGCCGGAGATCTCAGAGCCCGAGATCGTCCGTCACTACGTGGGGATCTCCAAGCGCAACTTCGACCTCGACTCGGGCTTCTACCCGCTCGGCTCGTGCACGATGAAGCACAACCCCCGCCTGCACGAGCGCGCCGCCGCGCTGCCCGGCCACAGCCGCCTGCACCCCCTGCAGGACAGCGATGGCTCCCAGGGCGCGCTCGAGCTGATGTGGAACCTGCAGGAGGCCCTCGCGGAGATCTCCGGCCTCCCGCACGTCTCGCTGCAGCCCTCGGCCGGCTCGCACGGGGAGCTCGCGGGCGTGCTGCTGAGCCGCGCCTATCACGAGGACCGGGGAGAGGACCGGCGCAAGGTCCTGACGCCCGACACCGCCCACGGGACCAACCCCGCGACCGTCACGATGGCGGGCCTTCAGGTCGTCAAGCTCGCGACCAACGCCGACGGGGGGATCGACCTCGACGACCTGCGGGCGAAGGCCGACGAGGACGTCGCCTGCCTGATGCTCACCAACCCGAACACGCTCGGCGTGTTCGACCCGAACATCGCCGAGATCGCCGACATCGTCCACGGGGTCGGCGCGACGCTCTACTACGACGGCGCGAACCTCAACGCCGTGATGGGCCTCTCGCGGCCCGGCGACATGGGCTTCGACATCGTCCACTTCAACCTCCACAAGTCCTTCACCCAGCCCCACGGCGGCGGCGGCCCGGGCTCCGGCCCGATCGCGGTCTCCGAGCGGATCGCCCCGTATCTGCCGGTGCCGTTCGTCTCCCGCCACGAGGACGGGAGCTTCGAGCTCGACGAGGGGCGGGGGACGGTCGGATCGAAGACGATCGGCCGCCTGCGCGGGTTCCAAGGCAACTACGGCTGCTTCGTGCGCTCCTACGCGTACATCCGCTCGCTCGGCGCGGACGGCCTCAGAGACGCCTCGGAGACGGCCGTCCTGAACGCCAACTACCTGCTCGCGCGGCTGCGCGAGCTCGGCGCCCTGGAGCAGCTCCCGCTGGCCTACGGCGACCTCTGCATGCACGAGTTCGTCCTCTCGGGCGGCCCGATGAAGCGGGCGCTCCAGATCAAGACGCTCGACCTCGCCAAGCGGCTGCTCGACTTCGGCTTCCACCCGCCGACCGTCTACTTCCCGCTGCTCGTCGACGAGGCCCTGATGGTCGAGCCGACCGAGACCGAGACCAAGGAGACGCTCGACGCCTTCGCCGAGGCGATCGCCGCGATCCTCGCCGAGGCCGCCGAGGATCCGCAGATCGCCCAGGACGCCCCCTACACGACGCCCGTGCGGCGCCTGGACGAGGTCGCCGCCGCCAAGCGCCCGGTGATCCGCGAGGCGCTCGCCTGATGGAGCACCGCAAACTCGGCGCGACCGGGATCAGCGTCAGCCCGCTGTGCCTAGGGGCGATGATGTTCGGAGCCTGGGGCAACACCGATCACGACGACTCGGTCGCGATCATCCACGCCGCGCTCGACGCCGGCATCAACTTCATCGACACCGCCGACGTCTACTCGCGCGGCGAGTCAGAGGAGATCGTCGGCAAGGCCCTCCAGGGCGGCCGCCGCGACTCGGTCGTGCTCGCGACGAAGGCCCACGGGAAGATGCACGACAGCGATCCGAACCAGTTCGGGAACTCCCGCCGCTGGCTCGTCGAGGAGGTCGAGAACAGCCTGCGCAGGCTGAAAACCGACCGGATCGACCTCTACCAGATCCACCGTCCCGAGCCCGACACCGACATCGACCAGACGCTCGGCGCGCTCTCGGATCTCATGCAGGCCGGGAAGATCCGCGCGATCGGCTCCTCGACGTTCCCCGCCTGGCAGATCGTCCAGGCGCAGTGGACCGCGGAGAAGCGGGGCCGCGAGCGCTTCATGTGCGAGCAGCCGCCGTACTCGATGCTGATCCGCTCGATCGAGAAGGACGTGCTGCCGGTCTGCGAGCAGTACGGGATGGGCGTGATCCCCTGGAGCCCCCTCGCCGGCGGCTGGCTCTCCGGTCGCTACTCGCAGGGCGGGGAGTCGCCCGGGGAGAGCCGGCGCGCGCAGATGATCCCCTCGCGCTACGACATGAGCATCCCCGGCAACCAGGCCAAGCTCGAGGCCACCCAGGCGCTCGGCGTCCTCGCCGACGGGGCGGGCATGACGCTGATCGAGATGGCGCTCGGCTTCGTCACCTCGCATCCGGCGGTGAGCGCCGCGATCATCGGACCCCGCACGATGGAGCAGCTGCAGAGCCAGCTGGGGGCGCTCGAGCAGCCCGGCCTGCCCGCCGAGGTGCTCGACCGGATCGACGAGATCGTGCCGCCCGGCACGAACGTCAACCAGGCCGACACCGGCTGGGACGCGCCGTGGCTGGCCGACGCCTCGCAGCGCCGGCGCTGACGGACAGCTAACGTTCATCGCACGGTCCGGCTCGGGTCGTCGTTTTTTGCGGCAGACTGCGATGGCCTCGGCGCGCGTCCTCTTCGTGCGTTGTCCGGCTCCCGACTATCGTTCTCTGTTCCAGCACCGAGTCCCCCAGAAACATGCCGGATACACCCCTCACGCCTTCAGAGCGTGACCTCGCCGAGATTGCCGCCGGTCTGGCTGCATACGACGGCTACCTAAGCCAGATGTTGGACCTAGCCGACGACGGCCTCCCGGCGTCGATCGCCATGGTTGTTGACGGCCTCGTCGTAGTGGGTGCCTTGACACGAGGAGCCGACATGGCCGCAGCGGTGGACAAACACCGAGCGTGGCTCGCCGGGATCGCACGCAAGGGGGTTGTGCCGGAGGGGCTCTCAGCCGAGGAGTACGCGGCCCAACTCGTTGCGTTCTCAGGCCTTGCAACGTCTTCCTTTGAAACGCAAGTGAAGACGCGTGACCAGACCTACGACGAGGCCGAGGAGTACCTGACGGCCGAGAACCTATTCGACTGGGAGAAAGCGCCTGGATCGCTATCTCGACGCATGATCGCGGCGATGCATCGCCAATCGCTGACCGTTCGAGACGTCCAAGTGTTCGCGCCAGGACAACAGGGTGTAATGCGGGTGCCGGTAATGAGAATCAAGATCGGCAGCATCTCGGCGTGGTGGATTGTCGAGTTCGACGATACGGGATCTGGTCAAGTGCCGCTTTTCGTACCGCCGGAGAGTTAGCGCCCGAGCGCTGATCGCCGAGCGTGTCGCCGGATGGCAGCCAAGTTAGCTCTCGACGCGTTGAGGTCGCCTCAGCGGAGGACGAGCGAGACGCATTCAGATTTGTCAGGTGCCAGGAACGTGTGGACCCGACTCTAGTCGACGATTTTCGCTCGGACGCCGAACGTGGCAAGCCTCCTCGAGGGCGATCTGCGCTCATCGAGGGTCATATGG
>DATNBM010000017.1:0-45921 GCA_035571915.1 Solirubrobacteraceae bacterium
CTGCAAGACGGTCTCGTGCCTCAGCGCGCGCGCCTCGATCACGTCGCACATCCGCGAGAGGACCTTCGCCGTGTCGTAGAGCGACTCGCGGGCGCCGAGGTGGATCTCGCCGGGCTTCAGGTAGAGGGCGTGCCCGCCGAGCTTTGCCATCGCCACCTCGAAGGAGACGCGGGTGCGGGTCGAGGGCTCCTCGAAGATCATGCCCAGCGAGCGGCGCGTCAGCAGCGTCGGCACCGCCCCGTCACGGTCGGCGTCCTTGAGCAGCCGGATCAGCGCGAGCAGCTCGACGAGCTCCGAGCGGTCGAAGTCCTGGGTGTCGACGAAGTGCTTCATACCCGCCAGTCTGCGCGGGGCGGCGCCGCGAGCCATCGGCGTTCGCCCGCCGAGGCTATCCGCGAGAACTACCGACGATGAGGGGGCGGCAGGCGCGCCGCCGCTCGCCACGAGCGCCTAGAGTTGGGCGGGTGAGCGAGAGCGGCGATCTGATCGAGTCCGGCGGCCCGCACGTCTCGCTCGCGCGCAAGCGCCCCGCGAGTCGCGGGCACTTCCGCATCGGGCTCGTACAGGAGCGCTGGCACCCGGACCCCGACGAGCACGAAGCGGCGCTCGCGGCCGGCATCCGCCGCGCCGCCGGGCAGGGGGCCCAGCTGGTCTGCCTGCAGGAGCTGACGCTCAGCCGCTACTTCGCGGTCGACCCGGGCGGCCCCAAGGCCGCGGGCGCCGAGCCCGAGGATCTCCCCGGCGGGCCGACGTTCCGGTTCGCCGCGAAGCTCGCCGCCGAGACCGGCGTTCACGTCCACGCCTCGCTCTACGAGCGCGCCGAGGACGAGCACGTGGACGGGCTCGGCTACAACACCGCGATCGTCGTCGCCCCCGGCGGCGAGCTGATCGCGCGGACACGCAAGCTCCACATCCCCGTCACAGCCGGCTACCACGAGGATCGCTACTTCCGTCCCGGGCCCGGCGGAGGCAACCCCTACCCGCTGGTCGGGGTGGCCGACGCACGGCTCGGACTGCCGACCTGCTGGGACCAGTGGTTCCCCGAGGTCGCCCGCGCGTACAGCCTCGAGGGCGCCGACGTCCTGATCTACCCGACCGCGATCGGCTCGGAGCCAGAGCACCCGGAGTTCGACACCCAGCCCCTGTGGGAGCAGGTGATCGTCGGCAACGCGATCTCCAACGGCGTGTTCATGGTCGCCGTCAACCGCATCGGCGAGGAGCCGCCGCTGCGCTTCTACGGCTCCTCGTTCGTCTGCGACCCCTACGGCCGCAAGCTCGTGCAGGCACCGCGCGATGAGCCGGCCGTGCTCGTCGCCGAGCTCGACCTCGACCAGCGCCACGACTGGCTCGAGCTGTTCCCGTTCCTCGACACGCGCCGCCCCGACGCCTACCGGCGACTTTCGGAAGACCCCGCGCACGACGCCCAGCGTTCCGAGCGCACGGGCGCCTGACGGGCCGGCTCGGCGCCGGGCCGGGGCCTGACGGCCCGGCTCGGCACCGGACTGCGGCCGCGCGGTGGGAGTTGCCCGGCGAAAGCGGCGGCTCGCGTCAGGCGAGCGCCGACACCCGCTCGGCGCTCGCCCGTTCTCCGGTGCTGTGCGCGCCCTCGAGGACGACCTTCAGCGCGTTCGTGTTGGCGGCGTCGGCGAACGTGTCGTATGCGGAGGTCGCGTCGTCGAGCGCGAAGTGGTGGGTGGCGAACAGGGACGGGTCCAGGCGACCGCTCGAGATCAGCCGCAGCAGCTGCGGGATGCTGAACGTGTCGACCAGCCCCGTCGTGATCGTCACGTCGCGAATCCACAGCTTCTCGAGGTGCAGATGCGCGGCCTGCCCGTGCACGCCGATGTTCGCGACCCGGCCGCCCGGCCGGATCAGCTCGGCGGCCAGCTCGAAGGTGTCGGGGACCCCCACCGCCTCGAACGCGACGTCCGCGCCGAGACCGTCGGTCAGCTCCATGACCTTCGCGACGGCGTCGTCGCGAGAGTTGTTGATTGTCGTGTCCGCCCCGAACCGCTCCGCGCTCGCGAGGCGGCTGTCGGCGAGGTCGATCGCGACGATCCTGCCGGGCGTGTACAGCCGCGCGGTCAGGATCGCCGCCAGCCCGATCGGGCCGGCGCCGACGATCGCGACCACGTCGCCGGGGGCGACGCGCCCGTTGAGCACGCCGACCTCGAAGGAGGTGGGGAGGATGTCGGCGAGGAACAGGACCTGCTCGTCGGTGAGCCCATCGGGGATCCGGTAGACGGAGTTGTCGGCGAACGGCACGCGCGCGTACTCCGCCTGCACGCCGTTGATCGTGTGCCCGAAGATCCAGCCGCCGCCGCCCACGCAGAGCCCGTAGTGGCCCTCCTTGCAGAACCGGCAGCGGCCGCAGGCGCTGATGCAGGACAGCAGCACTCTGTCGCCGGGTGCGACCGTGGTGACGCCGGGGCCCACCTCTTGGACGGTGCCGACGGCCTCGTGGCCGAGGATCGTGCCGGGAGTCGTCTCCGGCACGTCGCCTTTCAGTATGTGCAGGTCGGTGCCGCAGATCGTCGTGGTGTCGATGCGCACGATCGCGTCGGTCGGATCGATGATCGTCGGGTCATCGACCGTGTCCCAGCTGCGTCGACCGGGGCCGTGATAGACGAGCGCCTTCATGTCCTGTCCTCCTGAACTTCGGCCGGCGGTCTTTGCGCCGGCGTCGCGAAACCGAATGAGCAGAACGTAGGCGCGTCGCCGTCGCCGGACATCTGGAGTTCTCCGGCATGCGGCGTGGCGGAGTACGTAGAGGGATCGCTTGGGCGTGACTGTGGCGGCCCCGCTGCGGGCCCTGTCGGGGACCTGAGGAGGCTCGCCCTCGGCCGCTACACCGACAGGTCGCGCCGCTCGAACAGCACCGCGCCGACCGCGGCGAGCGCTACGGCGGTTGCCGTCACGCCGATGAACGAGAGCGGGTCGATGCCTTCCTCGACCGCTTTGCCGTAGTAGCGGAAGACGGACGCGTAGCGGATCCCGTCGAGGCTCGTGTCAAGCCGCCCGACAAGGTCGAGCACGTACATCCCGACGAGCACGCCCGCAACCGCGCCGGTGACGATGCTCGTGCGCAGCGTCACGCCAGTCGCGACGATCCCCAGGGCGGCGAACAGCAGCGCCAGCGGCCACACGTTCAAGAACCCGGCCAGCGCCGAGGAAAAGGGCAGCCCGGCGCCCGCGAGCGCGCTGCCGAGCATCGCCAGCAGCAGCGCGAGCAAGAGCACGATGAGCAGCTCGATTGCGGTGGCGATGAAGCCGGCGGCGACGATCGCGCGTCGCGACACGGGCGCGGAGAGCAGCACGTCCAGGCGGCCGCTTTCGGCGGCACCCGACAGCGCGCTCGAGACGGCGCGCACGGCGAGGTAGCCGACCGCGAGCGGCACGATCAGGCTCAGCATCTCCGCGTGCAGGTACTCACGGACGGTCGAGAGCTCGCCGATGCCGAACGCTTCCTTCAGCGCGTGTGGGTAGTTGCGGACCGCTTTCGAGAGCGCCGATTCGATCGACGGGTAGATGCCGACCACGAACGCCGACCACAGCCCGAGCGGCAGCCCCCACGAGAGCGGCGAGCGGCGGCGCTCGTTCAGCTGGGCGATCACGAGGGCGATCACCGGGGCTCCTCCTCGTAGTAGGTGAGAAAGACCTCCTCGAGCGTCGGGCGGGCGAACTCGAGGTCCACGACGGTGTGGCGGGAGATCGCCTTCACGACCGGGTCGATGTCCCCGGCGACGCGGAACTTGACGGTGACCCCCTCGGCCTGAACGGAGCTCACGCCGGGGCAGGCCCGCAGCTCGTCGAGCTCGACCGGCGCGGCGAACTCGACCGACACGTGCCGCTGGGTCCTGCCGACGAGATCCTCGACCCGCTCGACGGCGATCAGCCGTCCGTCGCGGATGATCCCGACCCGGTCGCACACGCGCTGCACCTCGTCGAGCTCGTGGGAGGAGAGGAAGATCGTGCAGCCGCGCTCGCGTTCCTCGCGCACCAGCGCCAGGAACTCCTCCTGCATGAGCGGGTCGAGACCGCTCGTCGGCTCGTCGAAGACGAGCAGCTCGGGCCGGTGGAAGAGCGCGAGGATCAGGCCGACCTTCTGCCGGTTGCCGCGCGAGAGCTGGCCCAGCGGTCGCGTCAGGTCCGCGCGCAGGCGCCGCGCCAGCTCCTGCGCGCGGTCGGTCCGCTCGATCCCGCGCAGGCGCGCGAGCACCGCCAGCGCCTCGCGTCCGGTGGCGTGCTTGCCGAAACCGAAGTCGCCGGGAAGGTTGCCGAGCCTGGCGCGGATCGCGACGCTGTCGCGCCGGCTGTCGAGGCCGAAGATGCGGGCGCTGCCCGAGCTCGGGTGCAGCAGGTCGAGCAGCGTGCGGATCGTCGTCGTCTTCCCCGCGCCGTTGGGGCCGAGGAAGCCGAACACCTCCCCCTCCTGAACGCTCAGCGTCAGCTCCTCGATGCCCCGGTGGGAGCCGTAGAACTTCGTCAGCCGCTCGGTCTCGATCGCGGGCACGTGCGCAATGCTGCCAGAGCGGGAGGCGCGCGGGGTGAGGAACACACCGAGTCGTGTGTCCTCCGTTCGTGTTAGGAAGTCAGAGGACGCGAACGTGTCCACCCGCCCCGGCGGGAGGAAGTCGAGCTCGGAGGAGACGCAAAATGCGCAAGGTGTCTATGGGGTGTCTCGCCGTTCTCGGGCTCGTGGCGCTCTCGCTGCCGGCCTCGGCCGCCGCGGTTCCGACCGTGACCGTGAAAGCGAAGATCGTGGCGATCAAGGGCTTCCCGGGGACGGGCAACAAACTCGGAGCCGGCGCCGCCGTCGAAAGCGAGGTCACGATCTCGGGAACGGAATACGGCGGCTTCCCGCCGCCGCTGATCGGGGTCAACGTGTTCCTGCCGAAAGGGACGGTGTTGCACCCGAGCGGCTTCCCGGTGTGCAAGCCGGAAATCCTCGAACCAAACGGGATCGGCCCGAAGGGCTGCCCGAAAGGATCCGCGGCGGGTCCCGTCGGCAAAGCGACCGGCGTCGTCGCGTTCGGCACCGAAATCGTCCCCGAGACGGTGACGATCGAACCGTTCTACGCGCCGGGCGGGGGCCTCGAGTTCTTCACGTTCGGGCACTCGCCCGTGCTGTTGGAAATCCTCTCCAAGGCCCACTACGTCGGCGCGAGCGGGCTCTACAGCAAGGAGCTGATCGCGGAGGTGCCGCTGGTGGAAACGGTCCCCGGCGCCCAGGACGCCTCGGTCAAAACGATCTCCGTGAAGGTCGGCTCGGCGATCCGCAAGAACGGCAAAGCGATCTACTACGGGCGCGTGCCGAAGAAGTGCCCGAAGGGCGGCTTCCCGGCGAAGGCGGAACTGACGTTCGCGGGCCTCGGCGGGCTGACGCAGACGACCGTGACGAAGACGCTGAAGGTGCCCTGCCCCAGGCGGTAGAAGGCGGGGCCGCAGCGCCTAGCACTCAAGCGAAGGCCGAATGCATCCGAAGCAATCCCGGATGCGGACGTCCCGACCCCTCCCCGGCCAGTGCGCGCCTTCGACGGAACCGCCGTCGAAGGTCGGCGCGCTCGCGATGGAGGACTCGGCGGACGCAGGTGCGTTCGCGGTGCGCGGATCCCCGGGACGGGCTCCGGTCGTGTGGTCGCTCTCGTTGCTGTTCGCGTTCAAAGCGCTGATCGCGCTGGCCGTCGTGGTGTTCCCGCTCGACGCCCGTCAGCCGACGGGCCTCATCGCGGCGGGCGGGACGATCGCGCTCGTCGCCGCCTGTGCCGTCTGGGTCCTCGGTCCGCGCCTCTCGATGCGCGGCTTCGAGCTCGTCGCGGCGATCGGCGTCCTCGCTGCCAGCGCGCTCGTCGCGGACGCTCACACCGCGGGCGGGATGATGGTCGCGGCCTTCGCCTACCCCTGGATCGCGATCTACGCCGCGCACTTCTTCCCGCGGCGCACCGTCAACGCGCTCGGGGCCTTCGTCACCCTGGGCTTCGCCGCGGGACTCGCCGCGGACGGCATCGACCACGCGGTCATCTACTGGCTCGTCGTGACGACGACGGTGTGGTCGATCTGCGTCGTGCTGGGCGGCCTGAGCGAGGATCTGCGCCGGCAGGTCGCCACGGATCAGCTCACGGGGACGCTGAACCGGGCCGGGTTCAGCGCGGCGGCCCTGCGCGAGCGGGCGCTCGCCGATCGCACCGGAAGGCCGCTGGTGGTCGCGGCGATCGACCTCGACGGCTTCAAGCAGATCAACGATCGCGCCGGCCACGCCGCCGGCGACCGCATCCTCGCGACGCTCGCGCGCGAATGGCAGGCCCGCCTGCGTCCGACGGACCTCCTCGCGCGCCAGGGCGGCGACGAGTTCGTGCTGCTGCTCCCGTCGACCTCCGAGTCCGAGGCTCACACAGTGCTGGCGCGGCTGCGCGGCGCCCACGAGCAGGTGGGCTGGTCGGTGGGCCTGTGCGAGTGGGAGGCCGGCGAGCCGCTGCCCGCGGTCCTCGCGCGTGCCGACAGCGGTCTCTACGAGGCGAAGGTCTCGAAGCACAACGGCTCGCACGCACGCGGCGCCCGCTCGCCGCATGGCGCGCCGGTCGCAGCGCCGGTGTAGCGGTCAGCCTTCCACCAGTTGCCTGGCCGCCTCGCCCGCGGCGGCGAGGATCGCCGAGGTGTCGCTGCCCTCGCCCTGCCCCAGCACCACCCCGACGGCGGTCTGCGGGCGCCCGCCCACCCTCACGCGGGTGAAGAAGGCCAGGCATCCCCCCGCCGCGGAGTCCGACCCGGTCTTCCCGGCGTAGCCCTCGGCGATCAGGGGGTTGAAGTTGGTGAGCGTGCCCGCGACGGGCAGGCTCACGCGGGCCGTCGAGACGACTTCGCGGAAGACCGGGAAGCGCATCGTCCGCCGGAAGACGCGCAGCTGGTCGGCGGCGGTGGAGACCGTGCCCGGATCGAAGCCGCTCGGATCGGTGTAGATCGTGTGGTCCATCCCGAGCGCGCGAGCCTTGGCGTTCATCTCGGCGATGAAGCGAGCCTCGCCGCCCGCCGTCAGGCCGGCCAGCAGCTCGGCGACGTTGTTGCCGGAGGGGATCAGCAGCGCCTCCAGCAGCTGGCGCTCGGTCGGCATCTGCGCTCGATCATGGAGGCCTGCGACTTCAGCTCATATGAGTGTGAGTGGTGGCACTACACGCTGAACGACGAGCCCTACCCGGAGACGTATTTCGATTTTCCGATCGGGTGAGGCTTCCTACCGGGCGCCTCGTCTGGCTGCGCAGGTGTGGAAGGTCGTGGAGCCCCTCAGCAGCCTCCCGCTCGCCGTCCTCACGAAGAACGTCAGGGGGTAGGTCCCTTTGGGCAGCCCGGCGAGGCTGACGTGGGCGACCGGGTTCGGGCCCGGGATTCTCGCCACCAGCCGACCCGCCAGCAGCACCTCCGCGCGCAGGATCCTCGTGCCCCTGGGCAGCGTCAGGCGATCGGCCGGGTGAATCGTGATCTCGCGGCCGCTGACGCAGGTCTTGGGTCCGGGTGCCGGTGAGGTCGCCGACGGCGCCGGGAGGCCCGGCGCCAGGGTCGGGGTCGACGGGACCACGGTGTATTCGATCGTGGAGGTCGCCGTCAGCCCATCCTTGCTCGTCGCGGTCACCGTGTAGCCGTGCGAGCCGAGGGTGGAGGTGTCGAGCGTGCCGGTACCGGCGGACGCGCCGCTCGAGTCGACGCACGATTCGATGCCCGACCCGCCGGCGCCCTCTTCGCAGGAGAACCCGGTCTTCACGGCCGCGCCCTGCGTGTACGTTCCGCCCGCGCCGGGCGAGCCGATCACGACCGCGGGTGGCGCGGCGACCGTGTAGGTCAGCGTGACCGCCTGGGGCTGTCCCGAGCTCGGCCCGACCACCCCGGTGGTGCCGCCGGCTTCGTCGAGGAAGCTGGAGCCGGCGCCGCCGCCCCCGCCGTTCAGGTTGCCGGCACCGCCTCCTCCGCCCCCGTAGTAACCGCCACCGCCGCCGCCGCCCCCGAAGACGAACGGGGCACCCGAGGCGCCGTTGTAACTACCGCCGTTGCCGCCTTCGGCGAGCGTGCCGGCGGTCGAAGGGCTCGTCCAGGCTCCGAGGCGGTTGTCGTTGCTGCCGGCTGCGCCGCCGCTGCTCGGGCCGCCGCCTTCGCCGCCGAGGCCTTCTTCCTGACTGAACGACGACCCGAACATGCGCACCCCGTCGCCGCCGTCGGCGACCGTGCTCGTGGCGTTCGCCCCGGCACCGCCGTGTTCGCTTTCTTCTTCTTCCGCTTCGGCTTGGCCCATGCTCGCGCCCCCGCCACCACCGCCGCCGGCCACGACCAGCGGTGTCGACGTTTCGGCGAGCACCTCGGAGGCTCCGCCGCCAGCCCCTCCCCTTTCGCAGGGGCCTTGGTTGGTCCCGCCTGCTCCGCCTCCGCCGAAGTCGACGTACAGCACCTCCCCGCCCCTGACGGGGATCGTCGCTGTGACCAATGCTCCCGACCCCCCTTCTGCCACGCTCGAGCCGGAGCCGGAACGACACCGGCCTCCAGGTTCGCCTTCGCCACCCACAACCGTCGCTTCGACCTTCGCGGCGCCCAGCGGGAGCTTGAGTTCCTGCCGGGGACCGGGGGTGAACGTCACGCTCTGCGCCCACGCCTGGGCGCTCGTCGCGAGGAAGGCCAGCGCCAGCACTGCTGGCAGCGCGCCATGACGGGGGCGCAGCAGCTTCGCCACCGGTCGTGCGGCCTGTCGGTCGTGCCTCGCGTGCATGTCGCTCCTGTCGGTTCGGTCCGTCTCGCCCGTCCGGTCCGGCCGGGCGAAATCCATGAGAACTTGGTCGGAGGCTGCGATGCGCAGCCGTCTATCGGCGTGTATCGGCAGAGGGGCGCTCGGGCACAAGGGGGTGGGGATGAAGCACGAGCGTGCTGAGCGGCGGTTCCACGCGACCGATAGGACCGCGACTCCTTACGCGTGATCGCCGAAGAACGCTTGTTCCTGCGCCCCCATTTCAGTGACCGGCGCGGCTCCCATGAGGTACTCCGCCTGGATGGATCGCCAGTCGATCGCAGCATTCAACTGTGCGATCAACGACCTGGTTCCAATTTCAACACGAGGTGCCAGGGCATAGACCGGCGGCAGGGCGGCGTATCGGAAGAAGCTCGCAGGCCTTTCTCGCAGCATGCGGCGCATCCACTCCCCGTACCGTGCCGGGGTCAGTTGCACTGCCGAGTCCTCGATCAACACATCGAGGTATCCGCGCCAGTAGGCGAGCACTTCCTCGGGCCTGACCGGGTCGTACGCGCGCAGCACACCGCTATCCACGACGGCCTGCCAGGCCCCGTCCGCATCCCCTGCGAGACAGCATTGCTCGACGCGTATCCTCGGCCCGAGCTCCTCGGCCGTGAGGCGCTTGACGCATCCGAAGTCCAAGAAGCTGACGCCGCCGTCCTCGTGAAACAGGTAGTTCCCGGGGTTCGGGTCGGCGTGGAACGCGCCGAGCTGCGTTGCACTTCTCTGGAGGAAGCGAAGGATCGACTCTGCCCAGCGATTGCGCAGCTCCTGATCGGCTTCCAGGGCTCGCTCCCATGGCAGTCCTTCCACGAGTTCCTGGCACAGCACGCTGCTCGTACATAGCTCCGAGACCACAGCGGGAACGTGGATGAACGGGTGCCCGCGGAACAAGTGCGCGAACTCGGCCTGAACGGATGCCTCATGCCGGTAGTCGAGCTCCTCGGCGACCCGTGCGCTCACCTCCTGGGCCATCCCGCGAATGTCGGTCTTGGTCCTCCTCGACGACATGCCGTTCTGAAGCAGATCTATGAGACTCGCGAGCAGATGGATGTTCTTCAGATCGCCGCCGACGACATCGGCGACTTCCGGGTACTGGATCTTCACCGCGACGGGCCGCCCGTCACGGAGCGTCGCGGCGTGCACCTGACCGATCGAGGCAGCTGCGATTGGCGTCGGGGTGAACTCGGCGAAGACCATCTGGAGTGGGCCGAGCTCGCTTTCCAGCAGCGCGAGCGCCAAGTCGGCCTCCATCGCCGGAACGTTGCCGCACAGTCGCGCGAGAGCTTCTTCGTAGGTGGGGAGATGCTCGGGCGCCACCAGGAGATTGATAGGAGCGAAGGAGAGAAGCTGGCCGGCCTTCATCAGCATCCCCTTGGAATGGCCGAGCAGCTCGGCATAGCGCTCGGCCGTACGCGCGTGGAAGTCGGCTGTGTCCTGGCCTGTGACCTTGCGCCGCATCCTGAGCACGGTCGCGTCGCACGCGGTACGGACCGTCAGTCCCAAGAGCTGCGCCGGACGACGCACCCGCCCCTGAGCTCCGCATGGGCCTCGCGGCCGTGGGCGCCGCTTGCGGTCAGGCACGACCGGTCCCCCTACCACCGGAAGCCGATAAGTCCGACATGTAGGACAATGATCCTAGTCGCAATTGGTGGCCGTGCCGGATCGCCGACAAGCTCGGAACCGCAATTGCCGGGCGGTTCGAACACGGCACTCGAGCCACTTGAACGCCAGAAGGCTCAGGGGCTCGAGCATCCCAGTTGCCGGCGAGCGTACCCAGTCCGAGCTAGTAGAAGTGCTCCAGCTGGGCCAGAGCGGCATCTCTAGAGCTCTCAAGTCGCTTCGTCTAGTAGGAGTCGTTGCGTCGGATTCCCCGCGCTCAGCGATCCGCCTCAGAGCGCCGACGGAGCTGAGGCAACTGCTCCTCGCAGCTGACCGGCTTGCTGAGGCCACTCTCGCCCTCGACGCGACTCAGCAACAGGTGCTTTCCGCTGGCACGAGGCGTGCCGCAATCCGTGGGACCCGGAATGACCGGACGGAGGCCAGCGCCTCCGATAGGTCGGCGTGACCTACCCGACCTCGAGTTCCGTGCAATGACCGGTAAGAGGTCCGTCGAGGAACTACGAGAGGCCGCGGGCGATCTTCACCATGGTTTGCGGCAGGAGAGGGCTCGCGGTGACGCGGACGCGCTTGCGCATGTCCAGGTGCGCGCCGAAGAAGCCGGTGCGTCACCGGAGGACATCGCGAGCATCAGGCGCGGATACCTCAAGATCGCACGCGACCTACTCGACGAGCAGGCCCCACGCCGTAGACGCGCCCGGTGGCGGCCGTTTGGCCGCAAGGCGCAAGACATACTCCCCGGCGGCGAGGCTCCGAAGCAGCTAGCTCCCGGAAAGTAAAGGACGCATGGCGCGAGCGGCGAACGTCGTCTGGCGGTTAGGCGACCTATACGCGAATAATCAAGCACGCATCAATTGTCTCTATATCGATCGAATCCGCGATCGCTATCGTGCGCCCGATGCCCGCGATCCGCGACTCGAGCGCCGTGAAGATCTCACGCGGGCAGCTGCCGCAGCACCAGTCGGCCCTGACCTTGCTGCAGGGCCGCCTCGCGTCTCCCGCGCATCGTACGGTGGGATGGCTCGATCTCGCCTGCGGCCGCGGACAGATCTTGGAGGGGCTCACAGATAGCCTGTCTGATCTTGAGCGTTCGAAGATCGACTTCTGCGCTTACGATGTTGACCAGGACTACGCGAGGGAGACCCACCGGGCTGCCGCATTGCTCGGCTTTGCGGCGGTGGACATCACAGTTGGTGACCTTAGGCAATTCGACCGGCTCCTCCCGGAGAACAAGAGCTATGACTTCATCACCTTGACGAACACGGTTCACGAGGTCGCGCCATCTGCGCTGGCCCACCTGCTTGCTGACGCAGTGTGTCGGCTAACCGAGCGTGGGGTCTTGTTTGTGTATGACATGGAGCGCATCGAACCCCCCGAGCTCGGAGCGCTCTCGTGGACGGGGCCTGATATGCGTGTGATTGTGGATCAGCTCATGAAGGGCTTCGGAGTTCACGGATACCATCCGGGGGTTGGTCGGTGGCATCACAGAACTGTGGATGGATGGAATCTGCAAGTCGATCGACAGGATGTAGGGTTGTCGGATGACGCGCTTAAGGCGCGTCGGGCTACCGCGGTGTCTGAGACGGGGAAAGTCATACGGGGCCTTATGTCCCGTCGACTTGAGGAGTGTTGCCAGACGCTCAAGGCGTTTACGGAGCATGGGGTTGAGACTGCCGAGGAGCAAACCGACAAGACGCACCTGCTCTACGAATACTGGGCACTGTCCCGAGCGCTCGGTGATGCGAGATGAAGGTGTACATTTCTCACGCGCCACAAAACGATGCGCTCGTCCAAGAGCTGACGCGCGCGCTTAGTGGCTCTGGATATACCGTCACCCCGATTGAAGCTGGAATTGGTGCCGATCTCGCGTCTGCGATTTCTTCGGCAATTAGGGACGCGGATGTACTCGTGGCGCTACCCGGATCAAGCAGCGTCAACGTTTACTATGAGATGGGTATCGCTGCAGGAGCCAATGTCCCAATCGTACTGGCGATGCCGCGCGACCAAGATGTCCCATTCGACGTGCGAGCGATGCCGTTTGTCCTGCTAACCGGCGAGATTGTCCGTGACGCGCTTGAAATAGTCCGACGGGTTGCGCCACTGGCGATCCCGCGCCAAGATCCCCGGCATGAAAAGCCATCACCCGCCGAGTCCGCGACCGACGCTCTCCAGAATCGCGATGCTGCCGAAAGGCTGAGCGGACCCGAGTTCGAGGAGCTCGTTTCGCAACTACTGATGCAGCGCGGCTTTGATGTTCGCCGCGTGCCGCCCCACGGGTTCGCTGGCTACGATCTGGAGATCGTAAAGAAGGGCCCTGCCGGCGGACGGTGGTTGGTGGAGTGCAAGAGATATAGCGCACAAAACCGCGTAGGTGCCGCAGTCGTTAGACAGCTCCTTGGTCTGGTGGCTGCCGAGCGTGCCGCTGGTGGGCTTCTTATCGCCAGCTCTGGCTTCACCGCGTCAGCCCGTGCCTTGGCCGAGAGAACGCCGGTTGACCTCCTAACGATCGATGATCTAATCGCGATCGCTCCCGAAACACGCGATTAGACGGCGCGTTGCGTGAGCGTGGCGCCCGGCCGCGCGCGCACCTCGTCGTCCTGCGCGGTCGACTTCGCGCCGCCTCCGTCGAACGGTCCGCTCGGTGTCGTCCAGAGGCTGCTCTCTCGCTCCGCCCTAGCCATCGAGGTGGAATGCGACGCCAGAATTACGTCGCACTGCCCGCTGGTGTCCCCGCAGTACATCCTCTGAGAGATGCGCCAACAAGGCTGACGGCTCACGAGCGGGGTAGCGCAGCGTCTCCCCTCGACAGGCGCCGCATGCCCCACTCGTCAACCTTAGATCGTCATACTCGAAAAGTCAGTACATCACTTCGACTTCACTACCAGTCTCAGTCACGTTCTGGTTTAGCGAGGATTCAACGAAGGCAGATCCACCGGTCTCCGATTCAAGATGGTGATTCACGCCTTCGACTTCGGTAACTTCTTGTTTGCCTTCTTTACCTACAAAGCTCGACGTGACTTTGGTCGTTTTTTCCCCATTGGCGTTTGTGACTGTGCCGACGACGGACCCCCTCACTTCCGTTAAGACCCCAAGGCACTCGAAATGGACCGGTTCTTGGACTTCCTCGACCCATCCATATACTAAGTGTCCGAAGAGGATTAGCCCATAGCTGCGGCGAAAGATCCTGAGTAAAATCGAACCTGTGGTGGCGTCTTTTAAGCCGGTGCATTTGAAGCCGCCCGCGGTGCACCCTAAGAGTAATTCGTCCAGTTGTGCTGAGGTGCTGGTTATTTCTGTGAGTTTGCCCTCCGACGAGGTGCATTTGACAGCAATTCCGCCGCCCGTGCTTTCGAAGGTGGCCGTGCCGTTGTCTTTGGTCGTGGATTCTCCTTTTGCACCTAAGAGTGAAGCTTCGGCCGCACGCGCCGGGCTAGCCGTGACTGGACTGATCGCGAGTATCGCGAGGAGCGCCAGTGCGAGTGTCTTTGCATATCGCATCAGATTCCTCCCGCTAAGCCACTAATACTGATTCCGGATCGGATTCCGTCAAACGGAACCCCAGGGGCACGTTTGCAGCGCAAAGCGCTAAAAGCAAGCGAGCTGAATAGAGCCACGACGACTAGACAGCGACAGGCCTGGAAAGCACAGAAGTCCCCAAACCGACAATCAGATCTATGGTCGTAAGCGCCTGTTTCCGACAGGACGGACTATGTGTCCCTGGGATTTCTCGGTGGCTGCCAAAACCTGCCGTTCGGACGGTTTGCGGACGGATTACTATCGCGGATCGGTGCATCCGTCTATCTCGATTTGCTGCGACGTCAATGCCGCTAAGAGCGCTGCGGGAAAGCGTAGCTCTATCCCCGACCAGTTCGGGGAGTGCCGTGAGCTATCGATCGTGTCCCGGCCCGGTGTTGGGGTGGCGGGTATATGGATGAGGCGTTTCGGCTTACACTGGCAATCGCGGTCCGGGATTGGTGGAGGCGATGCGCCGTGTGGAGGATCTGGCGGAGGAGCACGGGACGGCTGAGCTGTGGGCGCAGCACAGCAAATCGCCACGGATCCGCAGCGAGTCTCCGCGACTTGCTTCCCAAGCCGACGCAGAGCTATCGTCGCCACGCCGCCGACCAGCCCAAACGCATCGCTGCCGCCGACCGCTAGCTCCGCTCGCGACCGGGATCGAGCCGGATCACCCGCAATCCACGGCCATCCCGATGCTTTGAGGCACTAGTGCCCAAAACTATCGGCGATGCTCGGCGATCCCCCGGGACCACGCCGAGACGAAAACCAGCCCACGAGCAGGCAAACCTCGAAATGGAGCTAGCCGGACTCGAACCGGCGACCTCCTGGGTGCGATCCAGGCGCTCTCCCAACTGAGCTATAGCCCCAAGGCACCGCCTCGGGCGGCCAGGGGCAGTTTAGTCGCATAACTCGTTCGGGCGGGCCCAGTATGGTGTGGGGGCGTCATGGGACTGCTCGACGAGGCCATACGCGACCACCTGGAGCTGAAGCGGCGCCGCGGCGCCGACCCGGGCGAGATCGCGCGTGAGGAGCGCGAGGCGCTCGAGCCGGTGTTCCCCGACGAGCCCCGTCCCGCCGCTCTCGACGAGGAGCCCCAGGCGGCCCCGCTGCTCGACGAAGAGCCTCCGCAGGGCGATCCGCTCGGCGCCGAGGCGGCGTCCTCGCATCCCGTCGCGTCGATCGGCGAGGAGACGGCCGAGCTCGACATGGAGGCGGTCCTCGCCCAGGACGAGCGGCTCGCCGCCGAAGCCCAGGCGCCCCATCCCGCGCCCGGCGTTCAGCCCGAGGCCGGCGTCGAGGACGAGCTGCTCGACTGGGAGATGCCGGATCGCTCCGCCGAGCCCCCGCCCGAGCCGCTGCCGGGCCAGGAGCGCCTCACCTTCGAGTAGCGCCGCCGCCTCAGGCGGCCGGCTCGAACAGCCTCGCGGCCAGCGCCTGTACCGCCGGGGCGCGCTCGATCACGTGCTCGAGGCGTCCCTTCCGCGCGTAGTCGTGCACGTACGCCTCGGCCGTGAGCAGGATCGCCGAGCAAGCCGTCTCGTCGACCTCGACGGGCTCGCCCGTCCGTGCCGCGAGCACCGCGACGCCCTCCAGCGTCCGGCTCCAGTCCGCGAGCGCCCGGGCCCGCGCCTCGAGCGCCCTGCGCCCCGCGCGGTGGACCTCGACGACCGTCGTGACCGCGACCTCCGGGTGCTCGGACATCCAGCGGAAGTACGCCCCGATTCCCGCGTGGAGCTTCTCTCGCCACGGCTCGACCGCGCCCGCGGCGTCGAGCGAGGCGCCGATCCGCCCCCGCGTCATCTGCTCGTAGGTCTGCAGGAAACACGTTTCCTTGTCCGAGAAGTGCCGGTAGAAGACCGTCCGTGAGGTCCGCGCGACGCGTACCACGTCGGCGATCGTCGTCTCGACGTAGCCCCGCTCGCTGACGCACAGCCCCATCGCCCGCAGCAGCCGCTCGTGCTGGCGCGCGCTGACCTCGTCCGGCTCGAGCGTGTGACGGCCCGCGGGGATCAGCAGCTCCTCGACGATCTTGACGTCCTCCACGGCCTTGAGTGTAGGATACGCCCGCGTACACGGAGGAGTACGCGCCGGTACTCGCCGGCGCGAGAAAACGGATTGAGATGGAGGGGGAGGGAATGTTGAAGGTCCGCAGCTTGTTCCTGCTCGCAGGCGCGCTCGTCTGCCTGCTCGCCGTACCGACGGCCGCCTCGGCCGCGATCCCGTCGGTGTTCGGCACCGTCACGTGCACCGAACAGACCGGCGGCAACGCCGGCCAGCGCTGGTGCGGAAACTCAGCTGGCAGCACCGTCGCGAGCTTCGACGGGACGCCGATCGACGTCGCCGTGGCGTTCCCGCCGGCGACGGGCGAAGACAAGAACTATCCCGTCGTGGGCATCTACCACGGCTGGGGCGGGAGCAAGATCACCCCGTCGAGCTCGACCGCGCAGCGCTGGCTGAAACTCGGCTACGCCGTCTTCAGCATCACCGACCGCGGCTGGGGCTCCTCGTGCGGAGGCCCGTCCAAACCCGCCAACACGGTCAAGGCGGCGCCCTGCGAACACGGCTACATCCACCTGCTCAGCCGCCGCTACGAGGTGCGTGACGTCCAGACCCTGCTCGGCAAGCTCGCCGACGAAGGCGTCATCAACCCGCAGCAGATCGGCGCCACCGGCGGCTCATACGGCGGCGGCATGTCGCTCGAGCTCGGCTCGCTGAAGGACCGCGTCGAGCTGACCAACGGCGAACTCGTCCCGTGGACGAGCCCCGAAGGCAAAGCGATGAAAATCGCCGCCACGGCCGCCGAATACCCGTGGACCGACATCGCCCAGGCGCTGCAGCCGAACGGGTCGACGCTCGACTACGTTGAAAACGCTCCCTACGCCGGGATGCTCGGCAACCACGAATACGGGATCGAAAAGAACAACTGGAACGCGAGCCTGTACGGCGCGGGCGCGCTGCTGGGCTACTACGGCCCGGCGGGCGACCCCGAAGCGAACATCACGGAATGGCACAACTTCAACATCACGGGCGGCCCCTACAACGGCAAACCGCTCGCGATCCAGCAGATGGAACAGCTGCCGAACCACAGCGCCTACTACACGAACCTCGAAGAGGCTCCGGCGCCGGCGATCATGGAGAACGGCTGGAACGACGACCTCTTCCCGGTCGACGAAACGGTCAAGTACTACAACAAGGTCCGCGCGGCCTACCCGCACCAGCCGATCGAGCTGTTCGACCTCGACCTCGGGCACAACCCGCGCTCGGCCTCGACGGTCTCGACGACCGACGTGGGCAAGCTGCAGGCGGCCCAGAACGAATGGTTCGCGCACTACCTCCGCGGCGAAGGCTCGGAACCGGCCGCGGCCCAGGGCGGCGCGACGGCGATCACGAGCTTCTGCCCGCAGAGCGCGGGCGGCTCGGGCCACGAAGTCAAAGCCGCCAACTGGGCGAGCCTCGACGCGGGCGAGCTCGACGTCTCCGGGGCCGCCGAACAGACGATCGTGGCGCCGGGCACTGCCTCGGCGAGCGCGTTCACGTCCGGCACCGTCTGCTCGACCCAGAGCTCGGGGGTCAACGCCTCGGCGGCGACTTACACCTCGGCGCCGGCGGCCGAAGCGTTCACGCTCGTGGGCTCCTCGACCGTGATCGCGGAACTCTCGACGCCGGGCGAAAACGCCCAGGTGATCGCGCGCCTGTACGACGTGAACGGCGCCACCGAGCAGCTGATCGGTCGCGCCATCTACCGTCCGATCAGCCCCGGCGGCGGCTTCGTCAAGCAGGTCTTCCAGCTGCACCCGCAGGCCTGGAAGGTCGAACCGGGCCACTCGCTGAGGCTGGAGCTGCTCGCGCAGGACTCGACCTACGCGCGCAACTCCTCGACGCCGCAGTCGACGCAGGTCAAGAACCTCGAACTGCGCGTCCCGACGGTCGAAGGGCCGGGCGGGGACGGCGGCGCGATCACAGCACCGCAGGCGCCCTACCTGCCCACCGGCTACACGCTCGCGCGCAACGAGCGCACGACGGCGCCCGGACAGCCCTACCTGATCGGGCCGAGCCCGAACAAGACGGGCGTCTTCGCGATCGGTTGGGAACCGTCGGAGGCGGCCACTGCGCTCAGCTACACGCTCGAACACAAGAACGCGAGCGGCGGCTGGAGCGTCGTTGCGAGCGGCCTGACGGGCACTGAACACGCGTTCACGGAAGCAAGCCCGGAGGGCGAAGGGACGTGGAACTACCGCGTCACGGCCAGCGACGAAGGTCCGTCCTCGACCTCCGAAGTCTCGCCGGCCGTGGTCGTCGATGAGACGCCCCCGAACGAACCGAGCGCGACCGCCGACCGCCTGCCCGACTACGCGGGCGCCGGCGGCTGGTACAAGGACACGGTCACGGTGACGTTCGCCAGCAACGGCGACCCGAACCTGGCAGACGGCAGCCCCGGCTCGGGCGTGAACCCGAGCTCGATCCCGGCTGCCCAGACGTTCACCACCGACGGCTCGCACACGACCTCCGGCGGTGACGCCGACTTCGCCGGCAACGTCGCCGGCGTGGAACTGACGGTCCAGGTCGACGCAAGCCCGCCGGGCGTCGAAGTCAAATGCCCGGCGAGCGCGATGTTCGGCAGCAAAGCGTCGGCGACGGTCGCCGCTTCCGACGGCCAGTCGGGGCTGGCGGTCGACCCGAGCGGGACGGTCGCGATCGACACGAACACCGTCGGGATGAAGACGACCTCCGCGACGGCCACAGACAACGTCGGGCACAGCGCGGAAGCGTCCTGCTCGACGACCGTCAAATACAGCCAGGTGATCAGCGGGGCCGTCAAAGGCAAAGTCACGGTGTCCTCCGGTCAGGGCGTCGAGATCGCTCCCGGCGCGAAAGTGACCGGGGCGGTCAAGGTCAAGCCCGGCGGTGCGATCGACGTCGAGGGCGCGACCCTCGCCGGCGGCCTCGCCACGAGCAAAGCCACCGTCGTCCGCGTCTGCGGCGCGAGCATCTCGGGCCCCGTCAAAGCGGTCGGCACGACCGGGCCCGTGACGTTCGGTCGCTCCGGCGGCGAATGCCCGGCGTCCTCGTTCTTCTCGAACGTGGTCGTCAAGGCGAACACCGGCGGCGTCCTGATCGAAGGCACCTCGATGGTCGAAGAAAACATGTTCCACGGCTCGCTGGGCGTCACCTCAAACGGCGGCGGCACGACGGTTCGGAACAACTCGATCAACGGCAACCTGACGGTCAAGGGCAACACCGGCACGGTGATCGACGCGCCCAACGCCGTCGAAGGCAAGTCGAAGGTCCAGTAGCGACAGACGCGCGGCGCAAGCTCGGGCCCGGGATCCCCGTCGAGGGGTCTCGGGCCGGCCGCGCCTCGGGTCGTCCCTCAGCTGCCGAAGTCCGGCGGCCGGCGCTCCTGAATCGCCCGCGCGCCCTCGCTCACGTCGGAGCCGAGGAAGCTCAGCATCTCGTAGGCGACGCTCGCGTCGAAGGCGGGGATCGCCTGGCGCAGCCAGTGGTTGAGCGTCCGCTTGGTCCACCGCGCGGCGTGCTCGGGGCCGCGCGCGATCCGTTCGGCCACCTCGAGCGCCACCGGGAGCACCTCCTCGCGCGCCACGCAGCGGCTCACCAGCCCGATCCGCTCGGCCTCGCGGCCGTCGATGAAGTCCGCCGTCAGCAGGTAGTACTTCGCCTTCGCCATGCCGCACAGCAGCGGCCAGACGATCGCCGCGTGGTCGCCCGCGACGACGCCGAGGCGAAGGTGGCCGTCGGTCAGCCGGGCGTCCTCGGCGATCACGCTGATCTCGGCCATCAGCGCGACCGCGAGGCCGGCGCCGACGGCCGTGCCGTTGATCGCCGAGACGATCGGCTTCTCGCAGTCGAGCATGTTCGTCACGAGCCCCGCCGCCTCGCTCGCCATCGCCGCGACGCGACCGTAGTCGCCCGCCATCCGCTGCACCATCTCGAGGTCCCCGCCGGCCGAGAACGCGCGTCCCGCGCCGGTCACGACCGCGACGCGCGTCTGCTCGTCGGCGGCGACGTCGCGCCAGACGTCGTGCAGCTCGCGGTGCAGCCGCTCGTTGGTCGCGTTCATCCGCTCGGGCCGGTCGATCGTGATCAGCAGCACGCCGTGCTCGCGTCGCTCGAAGCGCAGGTGCTCGTAGGTCTCGAAGCGCGCCGCGCTCATCCGGCCATCGTCAGTCCGCCGCTCACGCTTAGCACCTGCCCCGTCACGTAGCCCGCCTGCTCGGAGGCGAAGAACGCGATCGCGCCGGCCACGTCGTCGGGGTCGCCGAGCCTTCCCATCGGCACGGCCCGCGCGAGCGCCTCCTGAAGCTTCTGCGGCTGGGCCCTGAACAGGGGCGTGTCGGTCGGGCCCGGGCAGACGGCGTTCGCCGTGATCCCGTGACGGGCGGTCTCGCGGGCGAGCGACTTCGTGAACGCGATCACGCCGCCCTTCGCCCCCGCGTAGACGGCCTCGCCGCTCGACCCGACCCGCCCCGCGTCGCTTGCGACGTTGACGATCCGTCCGCCCCGGCCGCCCTCGATCATCGCCTCCAGAAAGGCGTGCGTCACCGCCAGCACGCCGAGCAGGTTGATCGCCAGCACGCGCTCCCAGAACGGTCGGTCGGTGTCGGTGAAGCGACGCGTCTCGTCCCAGCCCGCGCAGTTCACGATCACCCGTGGCGCGCCGTGGTCGCGCCTGACGGTCGCCGCGAACTCCGCCACCGAGGCCTCCTCGGCGACGTCGACCTCGAAAGCCTCGAGTCCGCGGCCGGCGGCGACGTCGCCGGGCCGCAGGTCGGCCGCGAGCACCGTCATGCCGCTCGCGAGCAGGCGCGCCGCGGTGGCCGCCCCGATCCCCGACGCGGCGCCGGTCACGATCGCCACGCGCGGCGCTTCGCCGTCCGGCCCCTCCTGCCCGCCCTTCTCCCCGCTCACCGCGCAGAGGCTAGCGGGCGGCGGCGGGCCGGGTGACGAGAGACCGGGCTGCCCTGTAAAAGAGCCCGGTCCCTCGTCGCCGCGGCGGTGCCCGGCCGGATCCCCCGACCGGCCGGGCGCGTTGCCCCCATCACCAGTTTCCGGTTTCCCCTTCCGCGCAGCCCTTCTTGGAGATCGGGCTGCGGCAGGTCCGCGTGATCGCGCCGCTCGGGCTGCGGGACAGCGTCAGTTCGTCGCCGTCGGTCGCGGTCGCGGTGATCGCGTATTCGCCGCGGGCGCTCCTCGCCGCGCTGATGTACGCGTTGCCTTCGGTCTTTTCGACCGGGATGTTCGGCTCGACCTTGCGGATCTCTTCGCGGGTGACGTTTTCGTAGGAGCCGTCGTGGTCGGTCGCGATCGCCTCGGCGGCGACCTCGGCGTGGTGGACGAGCTCCTTCGCAGAGGCATCCCTGGCCTTGTCGCTCTGGGAGAGGAACTGCGGGATCGCGATCGCGCACAGAACGGCGATGACGAGGCACACGACGAGCAGCTCGATCAGCGAGAAGCCGTGCTCGGCGCGCGGGCTCCCGACAAGCTCGCCGTCGTGGCTCTCTCCGGCGGTTGATCCCCCAACGGCCTGCGGCGATGCCTTGGACAACTCGACCCTCCCTGGCGTTCACCTGGTAGTCGAGCCGTCTCTCTCACCGAGACCTCTGACTTTGCGCCCCCGTCTCACGACGGGTTAGCCCTTTTCAGTCCTTTGTCAGTGCGCCAGCGAGTGTACGCCGGGCCTTCGCCGGCGCAAGCGATCTCGACGTATGTACTAGCAAGCGGCCTCCCCGCCGCCCGGTTGCCGCGATTCCGGGCCCGTCCTGGGGGTAGATTCCTCCTATGGCCTCCGGTCTCGGCACGCATCCGATCGAGCCGTTCCGCCGGGATCGTCCCCGGGCGACGGCCGCTCCCCTCCGGCACGGACGCCGCGGCTGATGCTCCGGCCCGCGGACTGGCCCGTGCTGCGCCAGGTTCTCGGGCCCGACCGCGCCGGGCGAGGAGCGGCCGCGCGCTCGGCCGTGACCGCATCGACGCAGGCGCGGACGGCGACGGCCGACCGCGTCGTGAAGTCGGTCTGCCCGTATTGCGCCGTCGGCTGCGCCCAGAACATGTACGTCAAGGACGGCAAGGTGATCCAGATCGAGGGCGATCCCGACGCGCCCCACAGCCGCGGGCGGCTGTGCCCCAAGGGCTCGGCGACCCTGCAGCTGACGACGGGCGCCTCGCGCGAGCAGTTCGTCCTCTACCGCCGGCCGTACGGCACCGAGTGGGAGCGGCTCGACCTCGACCGCGCGATGGACATGGTCGCCGAGAGATTCCTCGCCGCGCGGCGGGACGGCTGGGAGTGGGAGCACGAGGGCAAGACGACGCGGCGCTGCATGAGCATCGCCGCCCTCGGCGGCGCGACGCTCGACAACGAGGAGAACTACCTGATCAAGAAGCTCCTCACCGCGGCCGGCGTCGTGCAGGTCGAGAACCAGGCCCGCGTCTGTCACAGCTCGACGGTCGTCGGCCTCGGCACCTCGTTCGGACGGGGCGCGTCGAGCACGCTGCCCGGGGACCTGCAGAACTCCGACCTGATCGTGCTCGAGGGCTCGAACATGGCCGAGGCCCACCCGGTCGCCTTCCAGTGGGTCGCCGAGGCGAAGGCGCGGGGGGCGAAGGTGATCCACATCGACCCCCACTACAGCCGCACGAGCGTCCTCGCCGACCTGTTCGTGCCGCTGCGCGCCGGGACCGACATCGCCTTCCTCGGCGGGATCGTCAACCACGTCCTGCAGACCGAATCGGACTTCCGCGAGTACGTGCTCGCGTACACGAACGCGCCGACGATCCTCGGCGAGGACTTCGCCGACGCGGGCGCCGACGGCGTGTTCTCAGGGTTCGATCCCGAGCAGGGGGTGTACGACCCGGCGAGCTGGCAGTACGAGGGCACCTTCGTCGCCGCAGCCGCCGGCCAGCGCGACCAGGAGGGCAACATCCTGCGCAACGGCCGCGACGGGGAGGCCGCCGAAGGGGAGCGGGCCGAGCCGAAGCTCGACGAGACCCTGCAGCACCCGCGCTGCGTATGGCAGGTGCTCAAGCGCCACTACGCCTCCTACACCCCGGAGATGGTCGAACGGGTCTGCGGCGTGCCTCAGGACGTCTTCGCCGAGGTCTGCCGGCTGTTCGTCGAGAACTCCGGGCGTGAGCGCACCACGTCGTTCGTCCACGGCGTCGGCTGGACGCAGCACACGATCGGCTCCCAGTACATCCGCGCGGCCTCGATCCTGCAGCTGCTGCTCGGCAACATGGGGCGTCCCGGCGGCGGCGTGATGGCGATACGCGGCCACGCCTCGATCCAGGGCTCGAGCGACATCCCGACCCTCTTCGACACGCTGCCGGGCTACATCCCGATGCCGCACGCCTACGCGCACGAGAGCCTCGACGAGTTCCTGTGCGCCGACGCGCCGCGCAAGGGCTACTGGGGGAACATGCGCTCCTACGTCGTGAGCCTGCTGAAGGCGTACTTCGGGGAGGCCGCCACCGAGGAGAACGAATACTGCTTCCAGTACCTGCCGCGCCTGACCGGCAGCCATTCGACCTACGACACCGTGATGGAGCAGATCGCGGGCCGCGTCAAGGGCTACTTCCTGTTCGGCCAGAACCCCGCCGTCGGCTCGGCCAACACGCGCATGCAGCGGCTCGGGATGTCGAAGCTCGACTGGCTCGTCGTGCGCGACTTCTCGCTGATCGAGTCCGCGACCTGGTGGAAGGACGGTCCGGAGATCGAGAGCGGCGAGATGCGCACCGAGGACATCGCGACGGAGGTCTTCTTCTTCCCGGCCGCGGCCCACATCGAGAAGGACGGGACCTTCACGAACACCCAGCGGATGCTCCAGTGGCACCACAAGGGACAGGAGCCGAGCGAGGACCAGCGCAGCGACCTGTGGTTCGTCTACCACCTCGGCCGCAGGCTGCGCGAGCGGCTGCGCGGCTCCGAGGACGAGGCCGACCGGCCGCTGCTCGACCTCACCTGGGATTACCCGACCGAGGGCCCGCACGAGGATCCGAGCGCCGAGGCCGTGCTGCGTGAGATCAACGGCTACGACGCCGACGGCGAGCTCGTCTCCGGCTACACCGACCTGAAGGGGGACGGCTCGACCTCCTGCGGCTGCTGGATCTACAGCGGCTGCTTCGCCGACGGGGTCAACCAGACCGCCCGGCGCACCCCCGCGAGCGAGCAGAACTGGACGGGGGGCGAGTGGGCCTGGGCCTGGCCGATGAACCGCCGCATCCTCTACAACCGCGCCTCGGCGGACCCGGAGGGGCGGCCGTGGAGCGAGCGCAAGGCGCTCGTCTGGTGGGACGAGGAGAAGGGCGAATGGACCGGCCACGACACGCCCGACTTCGAGGCCGAGAAGCCGCCCTCCTACCGGCCGCCCCCCGGCGCGTGGGGTCCCGCGGGGATCGCGGGCGATGACCCGTTCATCATGCAGGCCGACGGCCGCGGCTGGCTCTACGCCCCCGGCGGCGTCGCCGACGGCCCTCTGCCGACCCACTACGAGCCGCAGGACTCGCCGGTCCGCAACCGCCTGCACGAGCGCCAGCGCAACCCCGCCCGCCAGACCTACGAGCACGAGAACAACCGCTACCACCCGACCCCGGGAGAACCGGGCTCCGACGTGTTCCCGTTCGTCGCCACGACCTACCGCCTGACCGAGCACTTCACCGCGGGCGGGATGAGCCGCTGGACCCCCTACCTGGCCGAGCTCCAGCCCGAGTTCTTCTGCGAGGTCTCCCCGGAGCTGGCCGCCGAGCGGGGCCTCGAGCACGGCGGCTGGGCGACCCTGATCAGCGCGCGGGGCGCGATCGAGGCGCGGGTGATGGTCACCGACCGGATGGTCGCCCTGGAGATCGACGGGCGCACCGTCCACCAGATCGGGATGCCCTACCACTGGGGCGCGAACGGCTACGCCAAAGGCGACTCGATGAACGAGCTCTCCTCGATGTCGCTGGACCCGAGCTCGCACATTCAGGAGGTGAAGGCGCTGTCGCTCGACATCCGCCCCGGCCGCCGGCCGCGCGGGCCCGCCCGCACCGAGCTCGTCCGCTCCTACCGCGCCCGCGCCTCGATCACGGCTGAGACGGGGATGGAGCGATGAGCGAGGACGGGCTGCTCGAGATCCTGCTCGGCGGTCAGGACCCGGCCGTATCGGCGGGCTGGGAGGAGCACCCGCCGCGGGTCGGGTTCTTCACCGACACCTCGCTGTGCATCGGCTGCAAGGCGTGCGAGGTCGCCTGCAAGGAGTGGAACGGCGTGCCCGAGGACGGGCTGAGCTGGAGCGGGCGCTCGCACGACAACTCCGGGGGCCTCGGCGCCGACACCTGGCGCCACGTCGCGTTCGTCGAGCAGCGCGTGCCGCTGGACTCCGGCCAGACCAACTTCAAGCGCCCGGGCGCGGGCGGGGAGGAGGGCTTCCGCTGGCTGATGGCCTCCGACGTCTGCAAGCACTGCACGCACGCCGCCTGCCTGGACGTGTGCCCGACGGGGGCGATCTTCCGCACCGAGTTCGGCACCGTCGTCGTCCAGGCCGACGTGTGCAACGGCTGCGGCTACTGCGTGCCGGCCTGCCCGTACGGGGTGCTCGACAAGCGCGAGGAGGACGGGCGCATCTTCAAGTGCACGCTCTGCTACGACCGCCTCGAGGTCGGACAGGAGCCCGCCTGCGCGAAGGCCTGTCCGACCGAGTCGATCCAGTTCGGCGAGCTCGAGGAGCTGCGCGAGCGCGCCGCCGGTCGCGTCGAGCAGCTCCGCGACGGGGGGATCGTCGAGGCGAGGCTCTACGGGCACGACCCGGCGGACGGGGTCGGCGGCGACGGCGCCTTCTTCCTGCTGCTCGACGAGCCTGAGGTCTACGGGCTGCCCCCCGACCCGATCGTCACCACGCGCGATCTGCCGGCGATGTACGGCCGGGTCGCGATCGCCGCCGGGGCGATGCTCGCGGGCGCCGCCGCGTGCTTCGCGGGCTCGAGGCGATGAGCGACGGCGGAGTGATCGGGGGCACCACGCGATGAGCGACGCCGAGGTGACCCGTGACGGGCTCACCGGGGTGCGCCCGGGGCGCGAAGCGCAGATGCGCGCCGGCGACGGCCGCCGCCGTCGCGATGCGCCGCGCGCCGATCACCCCGGCGACTCCTACTACGGGCGGCCGATCATCAACCCGCCGGTGTGGGCGGAGCGGGACATCGCCGGCTACCTGTTCGCCGGCGGGCTGGCCGGCTCGAGCTCGATCCTCGCGGCCGGCGCCGAGCTGACCGGCCGCCGCCGGCTGGCGCGGCGCAGCAAGCTCGCCGCCGCCGCCGCGCTGGCGGCCTCGCTCGCGGCGCTCGTCCACGACCTCGGCCGGCCCGAGCGCTTCCTGAACATGCTGCGGGTCTTCAAGCCGACCTCGCCGATGAACATGGGCTCGTGGCTGTTGAGCGTGTACGGGCCTGTGATGGGCGCGGCGGCGGCGAGCGACCTGCTCGGCGTCGCGCCCCGCGCGGGCCGTGCGGCGACCGTCGGCGCGGGCGTCCTCGGCGCGGGCGTCAGCACCTACACGGCCGCGCTGATCGCCGACACCGCCGTGCCCGCGTGGCACGGCGGCCATCGCGAGCTGCCGTTCCTGTTCGCCGGCTCGGCCGCCGCGGCGGGGTCGGGCTTCGCGCTGATCGCGGCGCCGAGGGCCGAGAGCGGGCCGGCGCGACGAATGGCGCTGCTCGGGGCCACGGGCGAGCTCCTCGCTTCGCAGCTGCTCGAGCGACGACTCGGGGTCGTCGCCGAGACCCTCCGCGAGGGGTCCGCGGGCACCCGTCTGCGAGCCGCCAAGGCGCTGACCGGAGCCGGGCTGATCGGTGCCGCGACGCTCGCCGGGCGCTCGCGGTCCGCGGCGGTCGCGTCGGGCGCGTGCCTGCTCGCGGGCTCCGCGCTGACCCGCTTCGGCCTGTTCGCCGCCGGCATGGCCTCGGCGCGGGACCCCCGCTACACCGTGCAGCCCCAGCGCGAACGGATCGCGGCACGCGACAGCTAGGGTTCGGGTGGTGCTGAAGCTGATGTTCATACCGTTCCGCGTCCTCGGCGGCCTGCTCGCCGCCGCGCTGGCGAGCCGGCTGTTCGCGCGCATCTGGAGGCTCGTCGACAAGGAGGAGCCGCCGGACCCCGAGCAGAGCCAGGTCTCCCTCGGCAAGCTCGCGACCGCGCTGCTCCTGCAGGGCGCCGTCTTCCGCGCCGTGCGCGGCCTGGTCGACCACGGCTCGCGGCAGGCCTTCAGGCGGGTGACCGGACGCTGGCCCGGGGAGAAGCACGCCCCCGACCCGGCTTAGGACGGCTCTACGCGCCCGGTCGCGGCTGCGTCCTCGGCGCAGCTCTGCGCCGATTCGACCAGCGCCTGAACCAGCGGGTGGGCGTCGCCGGAGTGCCAGACGAGCGAGACGGTCGCCGGCGCCGCGTCCGTGAGGGGGACCACGGCGACCCCCGCGAGCACGTGTGAGACGAGCCGCGCGTCCGCGCTCGGCAGCGCCGTGACAGCCTCCGCGGCGGCCAGGCCGCCGAGCCTGCCGAGCATCTCCAGCGAGGTCGAGACCTGGTCCTCGGTGGTTTCGGCGGGAGGCCCGCCGCGGTGGTCGTCGAGGCTGTGGAAGCCGGCCCAGCGTCGCTGCACGGAGGGGTGGTAGCTGACGAAGCGCTCGCCCAGCGCCTGCTCGACGCTCGCCTCGCCGGCCGCGGCGAGCGGGTGCCCGGCGGGCACGACCAGCGCTCGTGGCTCGACCCTGACGTGGTGGACCTCGATGTGCTCGGATGGTTCGGGGGGTTGGCAGAAGGCGACGTCGACGCCCTCGAGCCACGTGCGGGTGCTGCCTCGGGGGAAGGGCAGCTCGCGGAAGCTGACTTCGGCCTCGGGATGAGCGCCGGTGAAGGCGGTGAAGAGATCGGGGGCCGTCATCGTCGGGGGCGGTCCGATGAAGCCGACCTCGACGACGCCGCGCGCGGCTCGCGCGAGCGACTGCGCGGTGAGCTTCACGTCGCGCTCGGTGGCGACGACTGCGCGCGCCTTCTCGAGGAACGCCTCGCCTGACGGCGTCAGCCTGACGCCGCGGGGGTGGCGCTCGAGCAGCTGCAGGCCGAGCTCGCCCTCGAGCTGCGAGATCGCCTGTGAGAGGGCCGGCTGCGCGATGTAGAGCTTCTCGGCCGCACGCGTGATCTGGCCCTCTTCGGCGACGGCCACGAAGTAACGCAGCTGGTCGGTCTTGAAGCTCATCCTCGGCGTACGCGCGTGGCCCCTCCGATAGTACGGATCATATTCTCGGAATCTCCGGCGCGCACGCGCAAGGTCGCGCGAGGCGCCTCCCGGCTGCTCACCGCTCGCAGGCGTCCAGCGAGCGGTGAGCGAGGGCGCCGAGATCCGCCCCTGAGATGTCGTCGTCGTAGAACGGCAGCGTCCCCAGGACGCCGGCCCGCTCGAACGCGCGCTGCACGCCCTGCGAGCCGCGAATCAGGCGGAAGCCGTAGCCGCGCTTCTCGCACAGCCCGAAGCGGAACGCGATCACCGCCACGCCGACGGGATCGATCCCGGTGAGGTCGCGGAGGTCGAGGGTGATGTCGGTGACGCCTTCCTCGCACAGTCGCTCGATCTCCACCTCGAGGGCGTGGGCGGAGCGGTGCGTCAGCTCGCCGGTGAGGATCACCGTGTGGTTCCACGGGCTGACGCCCCGCAGCACGAAGCGGTCGCTCTCCTCGTGCAGCGGCGGATCGGGTTCGAGCTGGATCAGCTCGGGCTCGCGCAGCGCGGTCGCGCTTCGCTTGGACCTTCCTATCTTCAATGCCGACGTTGTCGGATGACGCTTCATAACGGCTCCTTCCAGAGCAGCCTCGAGATGGGTTCCGGGACGGGCGCGCACGATCGGCGGCGCCCGTGGGGTGGTCCGGGCTCGGGCTAGCCGGGTCGCTCTGGGATCAGAACGAAGAACGCCGTGCGGTACGGGCGGCAGGAGAGCCGCAGCCGTCGCAACGCGCGCGGAGACGCCAGCAGGAGCAGGGCGGCGATGGTCAGAAAGCCTGAGAGTCCGACGCCCGCGCCGCTGCCGCCCGCGGCCACGCCGCCCGCCGCGCCGCCCGGCGCCGGGCCGGGCTCGGGGCCGACCGGGCGCCCGCCCGCCGCGCCGCTGCCGCCGTCGCCGTTGTCGCCCCCATCCGCCCCGGCGACCGGGGCGAGCACCGCGGTCACGGCGCCCGCCAGGGCGCCGGGCGCCGCCGCAGCGGGGGCGCTCGTCGCCCAACCGCCGCTGCAGCTCGCGGCCGGGCCGCCGAGCATCGACAGCTCGCAGCTGCGCTGGGCCGCTCGCCGTTCGGCTTGGAGCGCGCCCGCCGCGAGCGGTGCGCCTTCGGCCGGTTGGGTCCCGAGCGTGACGACCTCAGAGCCGGTGGGGGTGTTCGGCGCGACGGGTTCCGGCGCCCCCGGCGATCCGCCGCCCGGCGTACCGGCGCCGGTCAGCGACGCGTGTTCGCGTTCGGTTCCTCCGGTCAGCCCTTCGCCGCCGTGGGGCGGTGAGGATTCGGCCGGCGTCTTCGTTTCGCCGCGCGGCGTTTCGGGCGTTTCGGGACCGGGCACCGGTTCGGCCACGGCTTCGGTCGGCGGAGCCGGTTCCGCCGGGGTCGTCGCTTCGGCGGGGGGGGCCGGTTCGGTCGGGGGTGTCGCTTCGGCGGGCGGAGCCGGTTCGGTCGGCGGTGTCGCTTCGGCCGGCGGTGTCGCTTCGGCCGGCGGTGTCGCTTCGGCGGGCGGAGCGGGTTCGGTCGCGACGGCTTCGGCCGGCGGGGCAGGTTCGCCGGGCGCGACCGCTTCGGCCGGGGGCTGCGTTTCCGCCGGAGCCGTCGATTCGGCCGGGGTTTCCGCCGGGGCGCTCGTTTCCGGGCCTTCGCCCTGTTCGACCCCGGCGACGGGCGTTCCGGCCCCTTCTCCTCCCGACGCGGTTTCGGCCTGTGCCGGCGCCGCGAGCGCTAGCACGATCAGGGCGGCCGGGAACGCTGACTTCAGTAGCCATGACGTGAGCGTCCGTGTCGAGGAATCTAGGGGCGTCGCGAGCATCTGTCCTCGCTGCTCGTGCTTTTCCCGGAGCAGGGGATCATAAACCCCCCGCTCGGGCGGCGCCTCGGTCCGCCCGGTCTGGCTCTCCTGTACGCTTGCGTACTGATGTCGCGCGCACGGAAGGGAATCCACGCAGCGGCTGCGGCCTTGCTCGCGCTCGGCGTTCTGCTTGCGCTCGGCGCCGCCGGCGCCGGCGCCTCCGAAGCGCCGGAAGGGATCCACAAGATCCAGCACGTCGTGATGATCATGCAGGAGAACCGGTCCTACGACTCCTACTTCGGGACGTACCCCGGCGGCAACGGGATTCCCGCCTCGGCCTGCGTCCCGGACCCCGCCAACGGCGGCTGCGTCGTCCCGTTCCACAGCTCCTTCAACAAGAGCGAAGGCGGCCCCCA
The DNA here is from genome assembly GCA_035571915.1 of Solirubrobacteraceae bacterium. Taxonomy (GTDB): domain Bacteria; phylum Actinomycetota; class Thermoleophilia; order Solirubrobacterales; family Solirubrobacteraceae; genus Palsa-744. Next base: position 30,360 of record DATNBM010000017.1, read on the forward strand.
CGGAACCGGTGCGGCGGTCGCCGACGTCAACGGGGGCAAAATGGACGGCTTCCTCGCCCAATCGGAGGAAAAGCAGGGCTGCAAGGGGACCGGCGGCTGCGGGAAGTGCAAGAAGAACCCGCTGTGCGCCGAGGAAGTCGTCACCTACCGCGACGCGCGCGACATTCCCAACTACTGGGAATACGCGCGCAACTACGTCCTGCAGGACAACATGTTCGAGTCGCAGGCCTCTTGGAGCCTGCCCGAGCACCTCGCGATGGTCTCCGCCTGGTCGGCCGTCTGCTCCAAGAAAGAACCGGAAAACCCGCTGACGTGCGCCAGCAGCCTCAGTCCGCTGGCGCCCGCGAGGTACTGGGCCTCGCCGCTGGAACCGGCCAAGAAGACCCGGTACCCGTGGACCGACCTCACCTACCTGATGGACCAGGCGGGCGTCAGCTGGCGCTACTACGTCCACGAAGGGATCGAGCCGGACTGCGAGGACGACGAAGCCACCTCCTGCTCGAAGGTCTTCCAGAACGCCAAGACGCCGGGCATCTGGAACCCGCTAGCGGACTTCACCGACGTCAAACAGGACGGCCAGGTCGGCAACATCCAGCCGCTGCCCAAGTTCTACGAAGCGGCTACCAACACGCAGGAATGCGGCCTGCCGAACGTCGCCTGGATCGTGCCCGACCTCGCCCACTCCGAACACCCGCCCGAACCGATCAGCTCGGGGCAGTCCTACGTGACGACGCTGATCAACACGATCATGCGCTCGCCCTGCTGGGGCTCGACGGCGATCCTGCTCTCCTGGGACGACTGGGGCGGCTACTACGACCACGTCGTCCCGCCCAACGTCGACCAGAACGGGTACGGCCTGCGCGTCCCCGGGATCGTGATCTCGCCCTACGCGCGAGCCGGCTTCGTCGACCACCAGCAGTTCTCCCACGACGCCTACCTGAAGTTCATCGAGGATGACTTCCTCGGCGGCTCGCGCCTCGACCCGGCCACCGACGGGCGGCCCGATTCGCGCCCGAGCGTGCGCGAGAACGCTCCCGGCCTCGGTAGCCTGATCTCGGACTTCAACTTCGAACAGAAGCCGCGCGCGCCTGTGCTGCTGCCCTCGCGGCCCGTGGCCGGCGGCGCGTCCGCCCCGCCCGGCGGCCAGCAGCCGCCGGCGCTCGAAACCGCGCCCGCGAGCTCGATCGGCGGGGGCGGCGCGACCCTCAACGGGACCGTCAACCCGGACGGCGGCGAAGTCACCGACTGCCGCTTCGAATACGGGACCACGAGCGGATATGGCGCGAGCGTCCCGTGCGACGCCGCGGTCGGCTCGGGCACGGAACCGGTCGCCGTCTCGGCCCAGGTGAGCGGCCTGATCGCCGCCGCGACCTATCACTTCCGGCTCGTCGCGAGCAATCCCGGCGGCGCCGGCAGCGGTCCCGACATGAGCTTCTCGACCGGAACGGCCCCGCCGGTCGCGACCACCGGCGCCGCGACGCACGTGCGGCAGACGAGCGCGACTATCGAAGCGACGGTGAACCCCAACGGCAGCGAAGTGACGAGCTGCAGCTTCGAATACGGCACGGCGAGCGTCTCCGAAGCGCAGGCCCCGTGCAACCCCGCGCCCGGCTCGGGCACGACCGCGGTGACGGTCACCGCCGCCCTGAGCGGGCTCGCCGTCGGCCAGACCTACGTCTATCGGATCGTCGCGTCCAGCGAATCCGGCTCCTCGCAGGGGGCGCAAGCCACCTTCAAGACGCTGCCCAGCGCTCCCGCGGTCGTCGGCGTCCAGCCGAACGCGGGCCTCGTCAGCGGCGGGACGTCGGTGACGATCACGGGCGCTGGATTCTCGGAAGCCAGCTCGGTGAGCTTCGGGAACAAGCCCGCGACCGCCTTCACGGTCGAATCGGCGAGCTCGATCACGGCCGTGGCCCCGGCCGCGGCGGCCGGCACCGTCGACGTCACCGTCGCGAACCCCGGCGGCCCGAGCGAAACCGGCCCCGCCGACCGCTTCACCTACGTGGCGGCCGAAAAAGAACCGGTCATCACGTCCGTCGAACCGGCCTCCGGCCCTGCCTCGGGCGGGACGAGCGTGAAGATCGTCGGCAAACGCTTCAGCGGCACCACCTCGGTCGCCTTCGGCGCCGCCCAGGCGGCCTCCTACACGATCGTCTCCCCGACGCTGATCGAAGCGGTCACCCCGGCCGAGGCGGGCGGGACCGTCGCGGTCGCCGTCACTACCCCGAACGGCGTCAGCCCGGCGGCGAAAAAAGCGCGTTTCACGTTCGTGAGCGGCGAAGCGGCTGCGGCCGTGAGCGTCGCGGGGCCGCTCAGCGGCTCGCTGCAGACGCTCCTCCAGTGGTGAGCGCCCGCCTCAGGCGGAAGACCTCCGAGCGGACTCCCCAGGGGTCCTCCCAACGGGTCGCGCCGTCCCGCGCCCAGCCGTCGGCTTCGTAGAAGCGCTCGGCGTCCTCGTTCCCGCGCAGCACCCACGCGATCGCCTCCCCGTGACCGCGCTCGGCGAGCCGTGCGCGCGTCTGGTCGAGCAGCGCCCGCCCCGTGCCGGTCCGCCGCCGGTCGGGGTCGACGTAGAGCGCGAACAGCTCCCCCGCGGCGGGCGCGTCGTCGTCGCGCGAGGCGCCGAACGTAGCGAAGCCGAGCAGGCCCCCGTCCTCGCCCAGCGCCAGCAGCGTCACCGGATCGGAGGTCGAGCCGAACGCGTACCCGGGGATCCGGTCCTCGGGTCTCAGCGCGTCGAGGTAGTCGTCGGGAAGCAGGCCGCGGTAGGCCGTCTTCCAAGAGCGGACGTGGACGTCGGCGACGGCGCGCTCGTCGCCCGGGCGGGCATCGCGGATCCTCACCGACGGCAGGCTAGACGTGGAGCGCGGCCGGGGGCGGATCGAGGGGTCGCCCCCGGCCGACCGTCGCCGCCGTACGGCGGCGTCCGCTCTAGACCACGCCTGCCAGCCCGCCCGATGCCTGCCGTCCGCCATCGCGGCGAGGCGCGGCCGCGGCGGCCCTGATGCCTCCCCCGGCACCGACGACCCAGCGGACCTCCGGCCGTTCGCGCGTCTGCTGCTGCTCGCGCCGGGCGACCCACTCCGCGTACGGGTCGACCACCCGCGTCCGCGGCGCGATCGCCTGCGCTTCGCAGCGCCCCAGCGGCGTCTCCTCGACTTCCCGCCCGGTCAGCTCGATTGCCGCCGAGCCGGAGTGCCTGTTCCCTCGCAAGATTCCCATGCTGCCCCCTTGATGAAGAGCGCCACGGCTGCCGTGCCCGCCCTGGATGTCGTTCTGCTGCGTGCAGGATGGGCCCTGCGGCGGGGCGGCGTCGCGATCTTCGACATTCGCATTACGTTTCGGCCGCCGCGGCCGACGGGCAGTCCTCGCAAGCGGGCAGCCGCGTGTCGTCCGAAAGGTGATGCGCCGTCGCGCTCAGGCGCGCGTCTGATGCGCGCGGCGCCGTCGCCTCACTCCTGTTCGTAGAGGCGCTCGATCTCGGCCGCGTACTTGCGCGCGATCGGGGTGCGCCGCAGCTTCATCGTCGGCGTCAGCTCCTCGCCGCCGGGCAGCCACTCCTCTCCGAGCACGAGCCAGCGCTTGATCTGTTCGACCCTGGCGAGGTTCTCGTTGGCGGTCCGCACCGCCGCGCCGATCTCCTCGAGCAGCCGCTCGTCGCGGGCGAGTCGATCCGCGCCGACGTCCGCGAGGTCGTGTCGCGCGGCCCACGCGGCGAGCGCTTCGGGCTCGAGCACGAGCAGCGCGACGTTGTAGGGACGCCGGTCGCCGATGCAGACGGCCTGGCCGATCGCCGGATGGGCGCTCTTGAGGTGGGACTCGATGTTCGCGGGCGACATGTTCTTGCCCGCCGAGTTGATGATCAGCTCCTTCTTGCGGTCCACGATCGAGACGAACCCGTCCGCGTCGATCTTTCCGATGTCCCCGGTGTGGAGCCAGCCCTCGGGGTCGATCGCCTCGGCCGTCTTCTCCGGCTCGCCGCGGTAGCCGCGCGTCACCAGCGGGCCCCGGACGAGCAGCTCGCCGTCCTCGGCGAGCCGCAGCTCGGCGCCCTCGATCGGCAGGCCGACGGTCCCGATGCGCATCCGCTCGACGCGGTTGGTGGTGCAGACGCACGACAGCTCCGACATCCCCCACACCTCGCACAGCGGCAGGCCGATCGCGCAGAAGAACTCGAGCATCTCGGGAGCCGCCGGCGCCGCCCCGATCGCGAGCCATTCGGCCTCGTCGAGCCCGAGGCGGGCGCGGAGCGGCGCGAGCACCATCCGGTCGGCCTGCTCATGCCGCGCGGCGAGCTCGGGGTCGGGCGCGGCGCCTTCCTGCGTGCGCGCGAGGACCTCGCGGCCTGTCTGCAGAGCGGCCTGCGCGGCCGCTCGCCGCGCCGGGTCGGGCTCGGCCGAGAGGGCGGCCTCGAGGCCCGCGCGCATCTTCTCGAAGACGCGCGGCACGCCGCCCCAGACCGTCGGTTTGACGGCGGCCACGGTCGCGCCGAGCGCGGCCGGGTCGGGCACGTAGGTGATCGACAGGCCGTGCGCCATCGCGGTGTAGAGAGAGGACCAGCGATCGGCGATGTGGGCCGAGGGCAGGTAGGAGACGGTGCGCCCGCCGGGCTTCAGCGGGAGCGCGTGCGCCATGCCCCGCAGCTGGGCGAGCATGTTCGCGTGGGTCAGCTCGACGCCCTTCGGCGGCCCGGTCGTGCCGGACGTGTAGATCAGCGTCAGCACGTCCTCCGGGCCGACCGCGCGCCAGGCCGCCTCGAAGTCGAAGTCGGGCCTCGCGCGGGCGGGCAGATCCTCGAGCGAGATCGTGCCGGCAGGGGCCGCATCGACGCAGACGACGCGCTCGACGCTCGTGCCGGCGGCCGCAAGGCCGACGGTCTCGGCGAATCGCTCCTCGCAGATCGCGACCCGGCAGCCAGAGTTCGCGAGCAGATGGTGGATGACCTCCACGGGGAACGTGTTGTAGACGGAGAAGGGCGTCGCGCCGAGGTGCATCGCCGCGCAGTCCGCGAGCGCGAACTCGTGCCGGTTGAGCATCATCAGCGCGACGCTGTCGCCCCGGCCCACGCCGAGCCCGGCGAGGCCCCCCGCAATCTCCCGGACCGCCTCGCGGTACTCGGCCCAGCTCAGCTCACGCCCATCGCCGGCCGTGCGCAGCGCCGGCTCGGCCGCCCGTTCGAGCGCCGTCGCCTGAAACAGCTCGCAGACCGACCGCGCCGCCCGCAGGCGCGCCCCCGGATCCTGTGCGGTCGCCGTCGCTGACTCCACGCAGGCGACTGTAAGCGATGGCCCTCGGCCGAGGCAACAGCGAGCCTCGCGGCCCTGCTCCGGCAGCGGCGTTCCCGTACGATCAGCTGCGATGAGCGGCCGCGACTTCGACGTCGTCCTGTTCGGCGCGACGAGCTTCGTCGGCAGGCTGACCGCCCGCTACCTGCTCGGCGCCGCGCCCGACGGCGCGCGCGTAGCGCTCGCGGGCCGCTCGCAACAGCGTCTGCAGGAGCTGCGCTCCTCGCTCGGCGTGGAGTGGCCGCTGCTCGTAGCCGACGTCGATGACCCGGACTCCCTCGCGTCGCTGGCGCAGTCGACGCGCGTGCTCGCGAGCACCGTGGGGCCTTACCGCCGCTACGGCATCCCGGTCGTGGAGGCCTGCGCGCGCGCCGGCACGCACTACGCGGACCTGACCGGCGAGGTCCTCTTCATCCGCGAGTCGATCGACCGCTTCCACGAGCAGGCCACCGAGTCGGGCGCGAAGATCGTCCACAGCTGCGGCTTCGACTCGATCCCCTCGGACCTCGGCGTGATGCTCCTGCACGAGGCCGCGGGCGGCGAGCTCGAGGAGACGACGCTGGTGGTGCGGGCGCTGCGCGGGGGCGCCAGCGGCGGCACGCTCGCCTCGATCAAACTGATGATCGAGGATCGCAAGCGCGACCCTTCGCTCGCGGCGCTGATCGACGACCCGTACGCGCTCAGCCCGGACCGTGGCGCCGAGCCCGACCTCGGCGACGAGCGCGATCTGCTGGGCGTCGAGCGCGACGAGCTCACGGGCGGGTGGGTCGGCCCGTTCGTGATGGCCCAGTTCAACACCCGGGTCGTGCGGCGCAGCAACGCGCTGCTCGGCTGGGCCTACGGCCGCAAGCTCCGCTACCGCGAGGTGATGGGCTTCGGCGGCCCGCTCGCGCCGGCGCTTGCGGCGGGCACGGCGGCAGGCATGGGCGCGATGCTGCTCGGCCTGCAGTTCGGCCCCGCCGCTACGGTCCTCGACCGCGTCCTGCCCGCACCCGGCGAGGGTCCCGGCGAGCGCGCCCGCGAGCGCGGCCATTTCCGCATCGAGACGCACGCGCGGAGCGCCGGGGGCGAGCACTGGGTCTGCCGCATCGCGGCCAATGGCGATCCCGGCTACAAGGCGACGGCCGTGATGTTCGGCGAGAGCGCGATGGCGCTCGCCTACGACGGCGAGCGCCTGCCCGCCACCGCCGGGGTGCTGACACCCGCGACCGCTCTGGCCGGCCCGCTCGTCGAGCGGCTGCGCGCGGCGGGGCACACCTACGAAGTGGGTCCAGCCCGGGGCTGAGACGGCCGCTTCGCAGGCGCGCGCCGCCGCGGAGCGCTCAGCCTTTCAGCTCGAGGCGCACCTCGCAGGAGTCGACCGACACGCGCGTCCCGGGCGTCTCGCCGCTGTCCATCGCGTCGAGGATCTTCGCGGCCTCCTCCATGTCCGACGCGCTCGCGTAGTTCTGGAGCACGACGACGTTCTGCTGATCGGCGTCGTAGAGGAACGAGATGCCCGTCGAGTTGACCCCCGGCGGCGGCCCGCCGGACTCCCTGACCCGGGCTTCGGTTGCGGCCAGCTGGTCCGCGGTGACGCCGGTGAAGCGCACGACACGTACGTACATAGGTCCCCTTTTCTCGAGTCTTTGCGTCTCAAGCTAACGGCGGTCGCGGTGCTGTGTCGCGAAGGCGCTCCGATCGGAGCCGTCGGGACGCAGGTACCACCGCCCATAGGGGACTTTGGCCATTTGTCCATATGCCCGTGCTCGTCCCCGCGCGAGCCTTTGCACATGGCCCTCGAGCCGATCTCGCCGCACGACCTCGCTGGGACCCCGACCGTGCTGTCGGAGTTCATGGGACGGCGCGACGCGCGCCACGGCACGATCGGTCAGCTGCAGGCGATCTACCGCGAGCGGCGCGCGACGATCACCCCCGCGGAGGACCGCGACGACGATCTCCGCGTCGAGCGATTCATTCTGGACATGACCAACGAACGGTGGCGCTCTGGAGTGGTCGTGCGGATCGGCGTGTTCGGCGGGCGGGTGATGGTGATCGACGGGATCCACCGCGCGATCGCCTACCTGTCCTGTCTGGCCGCGGGGATCAGCCCCGAGCGCCTGCCGGCGCTGCAGGTCGAGCGCTAGTCCTTCTCCCTGGCGGCGCGCCACAGCGTCCGCCGGGCCTCGAGCTCGGGGGAGAGCACCCCGTCGATCTGCTCGAGGGTGTCCAGCCAGGCGAGCGCCGAGCGGTGGTCGCCGTGGCGGGCGTCCTGGTCGGCGAAGATCATCGCGAGCTCGCGGACGGCGTCGTGCTGCGCGGCGTCGCCGTGGCTCGGCGGGCGGTCCTCGAGCACCTGCGCGGTGGTCGGGACGTGGGGGAGGCCGGCGAGATAAGGCGCCAGGTGGCGTCCGGCGATCTTGCTCGGCGGCCACCAGAGCGGGTTCAACGCCACGACCGATCCGTTCTTGCCTCCCCTCCCGGGGACGGCGTGCAGGTAGCTCGGCCCCAGCCCGGTGAGCAGCAGCCCGCGCAGCTCGGGCCGGAACGGGGTCGGCTCGACCGCCGCGCCGAGCCGGGCGGCGATCGCTCGCGCCGCGGCGTCGGCCTGCTGCGTGCCGAGGCCCCCCTGCTTGACCGGGTAGGCGATGCCGTCGCCGGCGGCGTAGACGTTGCGCAGGCCACGTACGGCGCAGTGCTCGTCGACGGGGATGAAGCCCTCGCGGTCGTGGGGCATCCCGCCGAGCTCTTCGCCACTCAGAGCGGGCAGCGCCACCACGCGATCGGCCTCGATGCCCTCGCCGGTGTCGAGCTCGACGCGGCCGTCCTCGAACGCCGTCGCGGTGACGCCCGTCCGCAGGCGGATGCCGCGATCGCTGCAGAGGTCGCGGATGTGCTCGGCCGCGGCGAGGCCGAAGGCGGCGAGCGGCTCGCTCTCGGGGGTGACGATCGTCAGCTCCACCTCGGCGGTCCCCGACTCGCCGACGTGCGCCGCGGTGAGTAGCGCGAGCTCATACAGGGGCAGGGTCCAGGCGGCCGCGGTCGGCCCCGCGAACACGACGCTGCGGACGCGGCCCTGGTCGAGCTCCCAGGCCAGCTCGCGGACGCTCGAGACCTCCGCCGGCGAGGAGAAGTGGATCGCTCCCGCGAGCCACTCCCGCGGCCGCGCGCCGATCGCGACGAGCAGGGCGTCGTAGTCGAGGGTCGTCCCGTCGTCGAGGGCGATCCTCGCAGCGTCCCCGTCGACGCCCGCGAGCCTCCCCCGCACGAGCGTCGCCGAGTGGTCGGCCGCGATCGTCTCCAGGTCGAAGCTGTGACGCTCGCCCAGCCCGAACGGCTCGGCGACGAGCAGCGGGCGGTAGACGAACTCTCCGCCGGGCGCGACGAGCGTGACATGGACGAGGCCGTCGAGCAGCTCGCGGATCGCGATCAGACCCTCGACCGCGGCCACGCCGCCGCCGGCGATGACGATGTGAGGCGCGTGCCTGCGCTCGGATGCGTTCATGAGACGAACCTACGCGGTGGCGCGCCGGCCCTCATCCGGGGACATCGCCGGTGAGCCTTGCGGGAAACCACCGACGGCGGTCGCTCGCCGGGCGGTGCGGGCGGCGCTCGGCGGGCCCGGTCAGCCGGTCCGACCGTCGCCGAGGATCTCGCGCTTGGCCTCGCGGAACTCGAGCTCGTCGATCGCGCCGCTCCGGCGCAGCGCATCGAGACGCTCCAGCTCGCCGGCCAGCGACGGCGGGTCCTTCGCGGGGACCGCGAGCAGGGCGGCGCCGGCGCGACCCGCCCGCTCTGAGATCGAGTGGGCGTAGCGCGAGATCGCGGCGCGAGCGGAGATCGCCTCGACGTCGGGGAACTCGCGCGCGATCTGCCTCGTGAGCGTGTGGGCGCCCGCGAAGGCGACGATCGTGATGAGGATCATCGCGAGCGGGTTGCTCGTCGCGGCGATCGGCGACCAGATGAAGAGCGCTCCCAACAGCGCCGCGGTCAGCCAGTAGCCGAGCGCGGGCCGGGCGCGCAGCGGCGCGGCCCAGAAGCGGCGCCCTGCGACCGCCCAGCCGGAAGGCCCGGCGAACCAGCCCGCGGCGATCAGCGGCGCGCCGATCGCGATCGTCGCGCCCGCGACCTCGACGAGCAGCGAGGTCGCGACCGAGTAGGCGTCGCCCGCGGCCGCTTCGATCGACGCGTCCTTCGTGATCGAGGGGACGAGCTGGGCGCCCGCGACCTTGCGGGCGACGAGCACCGCCACCCCCGCGAGCGCGAGCCCGGCCCCGGCCGACATCAGCGTGCGCCGTCGCCGGCCCCGGGCCTGGAGCACGGCGAGCGCGTAGATCCCCGCGACGAGGATGCAGAGCGCGAGCGCGAGCGCGTGGAGCGCTTTGGCGAGGTTGCGGAACAGGCCGAGGTCTTCGGAGGTGAGGATCCTGATCCGCGCCGCGGAGGGCGGCAGCCGGCCGGCGAGATCGGCGCCGACGCCGAGCCTGCGGGCCAGCTCGGTGACGATCCGGCGCAGGTCCAGGTAGACGGTGCCGCGTGTGATGCTGACCGTCGCGCCTCCTCCGTCGACGATCCGCTTGAGGGTCGCGGCGGCGGTGTAGTTGGCCGTCCTCCAGGCGTCCTGCACGCGGGCGCTCTCCAGCAGCCGCGAGGCCGCGTCTTCGGCGACGCTGTGCAGGGCGCCCGCAATCGGCCCGCCCAGCGGCCGCAGCTTCGCGGGCAGGCCGGACTCGAGCTCGCCCGGCACGTCGACGCGGACGTAGAGCTGATCGACGAGGTAGGCGGAGACGGCGTCGCGGATCGTCTGCCTCTGCAAGAGCCTGCTGCTGGTGTCGGCCCAGTTGCGCGGCTCGAGCAGCTGACGGTCTGCCCACACCGCGAAGATCGCGAGGACCGCGAGCAGAGTCGCGGCAGCGAGCAGCGCGCGTGTCCAGATCCGTCCCGAGCGGCCCGGGACCGGCGCGGCAGCGGACGCTGTCGCCGGGCTCGTCAGTGGTTCTCCAGCAAGCCGGTCATCGTCGCGGCGCGGCCAAACATACTCGCTCGGGGAGTCGGTGGGACCGTGGATCGTCGCCGCGGGCGGGCCTTTGGTGCGGGTCGCCGGACGATCGGGTAGAAGCAGGGGCTGGGAGCGCACCGTGAGTCGCGGCGCGACCCGCCCCAGCGATGAGCCGGCCGCCCGCCCACCTCCCTACGCCCGCGATGAGCGACCCTGCCCTCGCGCGCGATCGCGGCACGGCCGCGCGGCCGGCCGCGCGTGCGACCTGGTGGCTTCTGGGGCTCTGCGTGCTCGCGTTCGCGCTGCGCCTGACCAGCCTTTCGCGCAGCCTCTTCAACGACGAAACTGTCTCCTTCGCGCTCTCCCAGCGTGGCTTCGGGCACATGCTCGGGCTGTTCGGCTACGAGGCCAACGGCGCGCCCTACCCGGTGCTGCTGTGGCCCGTGACGCGGATCTTCGGGACGAGCGTCGAGCTGCTGCGGACGCCGGCCCTGATCGCCGGCGTGGCGAGCGTGCCCGCGCTGTGGTGGGCGGTGCGGGGGCTCGTCGCCGAGCGCTGGGTCGCGCTGCTCGCGGCCGCGCTGCTCGCTCTGAACCCGATGGCCGTCTGGTACTCGCAGGTCGCGCGCTCCTACGCGTTCGTCGTGCTGGGAGCGTGTCTGGCCTTCGGGGCGCTCGTGCGGGCCCTCGAGCGGCCCTCGCGGCGGGAGATGTGGGCGCTCTACGCGGTGGCGACGGCGCTCGTCGCCTACAGCGACCTGCTCGCGCCCGTGATCGTCCTGCCCGCGCAGCTGCTGCTGGCGGGGCGGGGCGGGGCGGCCGGCGTGAGACGGACGATCGTCGCACTCGCCGGGGCGGCTCTGCTGTGCGTGCCGCTGCTGGTCGCCGCGATCGTCTCGCTCGGCCGCCGCGACGCGCTCTACTGGCTGCCGAAGCTCGACAAAGGCCTCGTCGAGACCGGCCTGCAGGAGTTCTCGGGCGGCTACTCCGGCGTCACGGCGGTGCGATGGCTGACGCTGCTGGCTCTGCTGGTGCTGAGCGGGGGCGCGACGGCCGTGCTCGCGCGGCGGCGTGAGCTGCGCCCGCTCGTCGGCCCCGGCCCGGCCGCGGCGATCGCGGTCGCGCTCGCCTGGGGCGTGCTCGCGCCCGTGCTGCTGCTGGTCGTCTCGGCGAAGGTCGCGGTCTTCTGGCCGCGCTACGCGATCGTCGCGCTGCCCGGGCTGTGCGTGCTCGCGGCGCTGTGCGCCCGGACGCTGGCCGAGGGCGGCGTCGCCGCCTTGCGATCGGTCGCGATCGGAAGCGTCGCGTTGCTCCTCGTGGTGGGCGCCTATGCGGACGGCAAGCAGGCGAGCGCGACCCAGCAGGACTGGCCGCCGGTGATGAGCTGGCTGCGGGCGGAGCGGACTGCAGGGCAGCCGATCGTGATCGACAACGTCCTGATGCTGCCCTCGATGGGCTACTACGACCCTGCGCTCAGGGCGTCCGGGGGGAAGCTCGTCGTGTGGGAATGGCGCGACACGCCGCTGCCCGCGGGCGTCCACGGCTTCAAGGACCCGACCGGGTACGGGCGCGCCGCCAACGGCCCGCCGAGCGTCGCGCTCGTGCGGGGCCTGGCGCGCGAGGGCAGGGGCAGCCTGTGGCTCGTGTTCGGCGAAGTCGACGCCGACGAGCAGGGGCACCCCGCCGAAATGGCCGCGGTGCGATGGGTGCGCGCGCACTGCGCCGTGGAGCGGCGGACGAGCAACGGCGTGGAAGCGCTGCGAGCGCGGCGCTGCTCGGCGTAGAGCCGCCCGCCGCAGGGGGCGACTGCGCCGGCCGGGGCCTCAGGCGGTCGCGAGCGTCGTCGGCGGCGAGCTGAAGGCGTAGTCGTCGAGGTCGAAGCGGGCGCTGCGCCAGGCCGCCTCGAGCGTCAGGCTGGGGCGGAACGGCACGTCCCCGTGGGCGTCGAAGTAGTAGCTGTTGGCGGTCGCGCACGATCCCTGGAAGAAGACCTGGTTGCCGCGGCGGGCGAGGACCGATTCGAAGTAGCGCCGGTTCGCCTCGGGCCTGACCTCGACGCGCGTCGCGCGCTCGGCGCGGGCCCTGTTCAGGCAGCGCACGATGTGGCGCATCTGGGTCTCGATCAGGCCGAAGTAGGACTGGCCGTTGAAGCCGTAGGGGCCGAGGATCGAGAACCAGTTGGGGAAGCCCGGGACGCTGACGCCCTCGTAGGCCTGCTGGCGGTTCCGATCCCAGAACTCGGCGAGGTCGAGGCCGTCGCGGCCGCGGACCTCGAACGGGGGGAGGTTGCCCTTGTCGAAGACCTTGAAGCCGGTCGCGAGGACGAGCACGTCGAGCTCGTGCAGGGTCCCGTCGCCGGTCCGCACGCCGGCCGGCTCGATCGCCTCGATCGCGCTCGTCTCGAGGTGGACGTTCTCGCGGTTGAAGGTCCGTATGTACTCGTTGGAGAAGCTCGGGCGCTTGCAGCCGAGGCGGTAGCGCGGCGTGAGCTTCTCGCGCAGCTCCTCGTCGGAGACCCCGCCGAGGAGCTTGCGCGCCTCGGCTTCCCCGCGCTTGGCGAGGAACGGGAACGTGCCGGCGAAGTGGGCGACGAGCACGAACGTCAGCTCGACGAAGGCCTGGCTGAGCCAGCGCGCCGCGAGCATCGCGCCCGGGACGCGGCGCAGGATCCGCTGGCGGCGACTCGAGAGCGGCGCGTCGAGCTTCGGCAGGCACCAGATCGGCGTGCGCTGGAAGACCGTCAGCCGCTCCGCCTCCCCGGCCACCGCGGGGATCAGCTGAATCGCCGAGGCGCCCGTGCCGATCACGCCGATCCGCCTGCCGCGCAGCTCGAGGGAGTGGTCCCAGCGGGCGGTGTGGACGGTAGGCCCGGCGAACGTCTCGACGCCGGGGATGTCGGGGAGCTTCGGCTGGCTGAAGACGCCGGTCGCGCCGATCACGTAGCGCGCGGTGATCTCCTCGCCCGTCTCGGTGGCGATCCGCCAGAGGTCCGCGTCCGCTTCGAAGCGCGCCCCCGTGACCTTCGTGTTCAGCCGCAGGTGGTCGCGCACGCCGTACTTGTCGGCGCAGTGCTCGGCGTAGGCCTTCAGCTCGCGGCCGGGGGCGTAGACGCGCGACCAGTCGCTGCGCTTCTCGAAGGAGAACTGGTAGCTGAAGGAGGGGATGTCCACGGCGACGCCCGGGTAGGTGTTCCAGTGCCAGGTGCCGCCGACTCCGTCGGCCTCGTCGAGCACGACGAAGTCCGAGAAGCCCGCCTGCTCGAGCTTGATCGCTGCGCCGATGCCGGAGAAGCCGGCGCCGATCACGACGATCTCGTGGTCCACCGTGCTGTCCATCTTGCGCCCCCTTCGTGGCCGCCCCGCCTGCCTGCGAGGCTCGTGCCCTGGACCTTAGAGGAGCTTCCCGCCCGGGGCACGGCGGGGACCGGCGCTCACTGCGCGACCACGCCCTGCCCGAGCGTGACGGTCGCCGAGCCCGCACACGGCGCGCGCCAGACGATCTCATACAGTCCGCACAGGTCGCCGGGCCGGTAGCTCGTGAACGGGGTGACGGCCGGGTCCATGACCACGTTGAGGGGGTCGGGCGCGGGCGGCTTGGGCACGGGGTGGCCGAGCCCCATCGCGTGTCCCAGCTCGTGCAGGACCGCGACGGTCGCTTCGGGCACGTTCCACGCCTGGTTGCTCGCGATCTCCACGCCGCCGCCGGTCGCGAACTGGCCGCGACTCGACGTCTGTCCTCCGAGCCCGCCGACGTCCGCGCGCAGCGGCTGGAAGGCGATCGCGAGCTCGACTCCCGCGGGGCGGGGGGCGAACGTGCCGTTCGGGGCGAGGCTGTAGGCCGGCGCCTGCACGAACCGGATGCCGGTCGCGTCCCCGAGCTGCGCGACCGCGCGCGCCACGAGCGACCTCCAGGTCGCGCCTTCGCTCGACGCGAGCGGCGGCTCGCCGTATTCGTCGATCGCCCACACGATCGACTCGCAGGGGTTCCATCCGCCCGTGATCCGCGGCGCGCTGAGCAGCGCGAAGTTCGGGTCGTACGGAGGGGGTTTCGGGCGAGACGCGCCGCAGGCGGCCGCCAGGTAGGCCCGCGGCGTGCGCAGCGCTTCGGGGGCGCGCAGCTTCGTGCAGCTGGTCGCTGCCGCCGTGCGCGCGCACTCGCGGGCGAGCGTGACGGCGCCCGCCAGCGATTCGGGGACGATCAGACGGTCGCTGCGCGACACGACCCGCCCGCGCCGTGAGAGCCATTCGAAGGTCAGGCGGGGACGGCTCCGCGCGAGCCAGACGCCCGAGTAGATCGCGTAGGCGTTGCCGGTCAGCAGGGGGCGAACGGGTTGCCCCGCCAGGTAGGAGTAGAGCATCGGGCTGCTGTGCAGGCGAGGGCACAGCCGAGGTGCGCCGGTGCACGTCACGCGGGTTCGCAGGGGAACCTGTGAGATGCGCGCGGCGCGCGCAGGGGCGCCGGCGGGACGCGAGTGAGACGCCGCCGCCCCAGCAGGACTGCCGCAGAGCGCGAGGCCGGCGAGCAGGGTCCCCGTCGCTGCGAGGCGTCGGCGCTGTGCGATTCGCATGCTCGGAGTTCTACCCGGCGACCGACGACCGGCGCGCTGCGCGGCGATCGCGCTCGAGCTGCCGGACGATGAGACATCTGTCAAGCTTGTCTCACCATGCTCGCGTGGGGAGACGATGGGGGAGCCTGAGGGGGCGCACGGCCGGCGCCCCTGGATAGACCCTGAGCTGGCGGCCCACTCGGGCCTGTTCGAGCGCAAGATCCACCGCATCGGCGAGCGGGTCTACTGCGCGGTCGGGTACAACCTCGCGAACATCATCGCCGTCGACGGGCCCGACGGACTGGTGGTCGTCGACACCGGATTGGAGATGCGCCAGGGCGAAGAGGTGCTGGCGGACCTGCGCGAGATCACCGCCAAGCCGGTCGCGGCGATCGTCTACACCCACCACCACGTCGACCACGTGCAGGGGACGCGGGCCTTCGCCTCCGAGGCCGAGATCGACTCCGGCTCCGTCCCGATCATCGCCCACGAGTCGCTGCTCGACCAGTACGTTCAGGAGAACGGGGCGATCGGCCCGATCATGGGCGCGCGGGCGATCTCGATGTACAACATCGCGCTCGACGGGGAGGACATGGAGGGCATGAACCTCGGCATCGGCCCCTTCCTGCGCGCCGGCGAGAACGGCTTCGTGCCCCCCACCGAGGTGTTCGGCGACGAGTACGCCGTCACGCTCGGCGGCGTTCGGATGGAGATGTACTGGGTCCCGAGCGAGGCTCACTCCGAGCTCTGCAT
>DATNBM010000018.1:0-25623 GCA_035571915.1 Solirubrobacteraceae bacterium
GCCCGCGGCGGCGCTCGGGCAGCAGGCCGCCGTCGAGGTGCTGGACGGTCAGCCACTGGAAGTGCACGACGTCGGCCGCCGCGGATCGTCTGCGGTAGCGGAGCATGTCGGGCACGTGCTCCGCGAGCTTGACCAGTCGCCGTGCGCGGTCGTTCCCGACCCGGGCCGCCAGGCGGTAGAAGAGCTCCTCGCGGCGGTAGCCCGCGGCGGGCATCACCGGCCCGTAGGCGAAGCGGCTCGTGAACAGCTCGACCTCGGCCCCGGCTGCGGCGAGCGACGCGGCAAGGGCGTGGTCGTAGGGCGGTGTGAACGCCGAGGGGTCAACCAGGTGCACGCGCACGGCGACGGACAATAGGCCGAAGCGGCGAGAATGCCGCCATGGCCGCCCCGGGGCGAGACGCCGCAGACGTCGAGCTCAGCTTCTGCGTCGTGAACACCTCCCAGCGGGAGCTGCTTCTGCGGGGCCTCGACGCGATCGCCCGCGAGCGCGAGACGCTGCCGTTCGCAACGGAGGTGCTGGTGCTCGACAACGGCTCCCGCGACGGGTCGGCCGCGGCCGCCGAGGCGCACCCCGCCGTCGACCGCACGATCGCGCTCGGCGAGCGCCGCGGCAAGGCGTCCAACGACAGCGAGCTGCTGGGGACCGCGCGGGGCCGCTACGCCCTGCTCCTCAACGAGGACTCGGAGCTGCTGCCCGGCGCGACGGCCGAGCTGCGGCGGGCGCTCGAGGAGCACCCCCGCGCGGCGCTCGCGGGCGCTCGGCTGCTGAGGGAGGATGGGGACGGGCTCACCCCCCAGCCCTGCGCGTGGCGCTTCCCGAGCCCCGCGACGGCCCTGGCAGGCGCGCTCTTCCTGCACCGCCTCTTCACGGTCCAGAGCCGCGGGACGGCCGTGCGCGAGGTCGACTGGTGCCAGTCCTCCGCGCTGCTCGTGCGGCGGGCGGCCGCCGCCGAGGTCGGCTACCTGGACCCGGACTTCTTCGTCTACTCCGACGAGGTCGACTTCGCCTACCGGCTCCGCAAGGCCGGCTGGAGCAGCCTGTTCGTGCCCGCCGCCCGCGCGATCCACCACGAGCAGCTCGCGACCGGCGCGGTGCCCGAGCGGCGCATCGTCGAGCTCGCGCGCAACCGCGACCTCTACATGCGAAAGCACCACTCCGCCGCGGCCGCCCGGGCGGTGCGCTGGCTGACGGCCTACGCGTACGCCGTCAGGGCCCTGGCCGCGCTCGTCCTCCCGCGGCGCGACCCGCGGCGCATGTGGCGCCACGTCACCGCGACGCTGAGACCCGGACGCGGCGAGGGCCTACGCGAGGCGGCCGAGCGCTACAACCGCGAGGGCTGACGGAGCTCTTCGATCAACACGGCGACGACGGCCGGGTCGAGCTGGGTCCCGCGCACGCGGTCGAGCTCCTCGATCGCCTCGAGCGGCGAGCGCGCGGGGCGGTAGGGACGGTCGGTGACGATCGCGTCGTAGCTGTCGCAGGCGGCGATGATGCGCGCCGCGAGCGGGATCTCCTCGCCCGCCAGCCCGTCGGGGTAGCCGCCGCCGTCCCAGCGCTCGTGGCTCGCCCGCACCGCCGGCGCCAGGTGCGCGAAGGCCGCGATCCGGGCGACGAGGTCCCCGCCCGCCGCGGCGTGGCCGCGCATCGTGACCCACTCCTCGTCGGTCAGCGGGCCGGGCTTCAGCAGGATCTCGCTGGGCACGGCGACCTTGCCGATGTCGTGGAGCAGCGCGGCGAGACGCACGTCGCGCGCCTCCCCGGCGCCGAGTCCCATCCGCAGCGCCACCAGCTCGGCCATCTCCGCGACGTCCTCGCCGTGGTCGGCCGTGTAATCGTCCTTCGCCTCGACAGTGCTCGTCAGCAGCGCGAGCGTCGTCGAGAAGGCCCCCTCGAGCTCCTCGATCAGGCGCGCGCGGTGCAGCGCCGAGCCGAGGCTCGCCGCGATCGCCTCGACGAGCACGGCGTCGGCCTCCGTGAACGCGTCGGGCTCCGCGCCTTCGATGTTCAGCACTCCCCAGACGAGGCCGTCGACGAAGATCGGGACGCTCAGCTCAGAACGGGGGTCGGTGCCGGGGTCGCGCACGACGTAGTCCGGGTCCAGGCGCGTGTCGGCGACGAGCTCGGTCAGGCCGGTGCGGGCGACGCGGCCGTTGACGCCCGAGTGCACGGGCTGCTCGACGAGCAGGAACTCCTCCATCACGGCCGCGAGCCGCCCGCGCGCCGCTACGAGGTGGAGCGTCCCGCCGTCGTGCAGCTGCTGGACCGCGGCGAGGTAGAACGCGAAGGACTCGTGCAGCTCCTCGACCACGAGCGCGGCCATCTCGCGCGGATCCCGCGCCGCGGCGAGGCGTCCGTTCAGCCGCGAGGCGACGTCGAGCTGCGCGCGCAGGTAGGCGAGCTCGCCCGAGCGAGCCTCCTCGCGAGCGCGGAGTTCCTCGCGGTGACGCCGCAGCGCCTCCTCGCGGACGCGCCGCTCATGGGCCCCCGCGGGGCGCGGCCGGGCAGTAGCCAGCTGAACCATATTGGCTGATCGGTTACAGGTCTGACGGGCTTGAGCCTCGCGCGCGGGGTTGGACGCCCCCCTCACACGTCGCGGAGCGGATCCTCGGCGTAGGCCTCTACGTCGCCGTGACCGGCCCGGAAGGCCGCCACGCGGGCGCGGCCGTCTGCCCACAAGCGCCGGGCGTGCTCGCGCTCGTGGGCGTGCACGAAGCGGGTCGCGAGCAGTCCCGCGGGGACGAGCGCGAGCCACGCCGCCCGCAGCGCGAGGCCGGCCGCCCCGTGGTCGGGGAGCAGCAGCTCGCCCGAGACCGCGACGCCGCCGAGGATCGCGACGAGCTTGGCGAGGCGGACCCATTCGAAGCCGACCGGGAACAGCCGTCGCGTGAGCGCGTACATCGCGCCCAGCATCGCCAGGTAGGCGCCGCACAGCGCAAGCCCCGCGCCCGCGATGCCCAGCCCCGCGCCGCTCGCGGGGACGAGGACGACGAGCAGCACGACGTTGACCAGCAGGCCGAGCGCCGCCGCCGGCAGGTTTCGCCTCGTCACGCGCGCGCGACCCGCGATCGCCAGGAAGACCAGATAGAGCCCGTACAGCGCCCAGCCGAGCGCCAGCCACGGCAGCGCGCGGTGCGCGCCGAAGTACTGGTGGGCGGAGAGCAGCCGCACCAGCCAGCGCCCGAGCAGCGCCACGCCGCAGACGACCGCGCCCGTCGCCAGCACGTAGTAGGTGGTGACGAGCGAGTAGAGCCGGCCCGCCTCCTCGTCGTCCTCGATCGAGTAGGCCAACGGCGGCCAGGCGTACTGGAAGCCCCGCACGGCGACGAACACCACGGTGGCGAGCTTGATCGCGACCGCGTACAGCCCGGCCGCGCCGTGCGAGTAGGAGCGGTAGAGGTAGAAGCGGTCGACCACCTGCAGCGCGTAGACGCTCGCGTCGGCGGGGACCGTCGGCAGCCCGAAGGCGAGCATCGCGCGCAGGTCCGTGGGGCGGACGCGCAGCGAGACGCGCCCGCGCAGCCCCCACCAGAGCCCGAGCACGACCAGCGCCGAGGCGGCGAAGTTCCCGAGCAGCAGGCCCCGCGCGCCCTCGCCGGCGAAGACGACGAGGGCGACCGTGAAGCTCACCGTCAGCGCCACGTTCGCGCCCGAGGCGTAGATGTAGGCGCGCGACCGTTCGTCCACGCGCAGCTGCGCGTAGGCCACCTCCAGGTTCGTGAACGCCCACAGCCCGAGCACCGCGCAGTCGAGCAGCAGCGGATCGCGGAAGCCGACGATCAGCTTCGAGAGCGGCCCGGCGAAGACGAGCGCCAGGACCGCGGCCAGCGACGTGCTCCAGGCGACCGTCGCCGTCGCCGTGCGCGCGATGCGGGCCTTGCGCTCCCCATCCTCATCGTCGAAATAGAACCGGATGAAGGCCTCCCCGACTCCGGCTCGCAGCACGATGCTCGAGAGGATCACCGCGGTCAGCAGCGATTCGGCCACGCCGTAGGCGTTCGGGCTCAGGTGGTGCGTGTAGAGGGGGAGCGTGATCAGCGCCAGCGCCTTGGCGAGGATGTCGCCGAACTGGTACGCCGCCCCGGTCGTGACCAGGCGCCTCAGGTAGCCGAGCACGGCTAGACGGTAGTCGCGGGCGGGGTCGCCGGCGACTCGCGCGGCGCGCGGGCGAGCGCCACGCCGATCGCGAGCAGCGCCCACGTGAAGGGGTCCTCGAGGAAGTCCGCGTACGTCCACGTGTGCAGCACGAGCGCGACGAAGCAGGCAGCCAGGGCGATCCGCGGGGGCGAGCGGCCGGCGCCGTCGAACAGGACGAGGAAAGCGGCGACGAGCAGCGATACGTAGACGGCCAGGCCGACGATCCCCTGCTCGGCGGCGACCGTCACCGGGATCGTGTGCGAGGCCGAGGTCGCGTTCTGGCTCGTCGCCTGGCGGGCGCTTACGTGGAGCTTGTACTCGCGTTCGAAGGAGCCCGAGCCGAAGCCCTCAAGCGGCCGGTCGGCGAACAGTTCGAGTCCCCCTTCGACCAGCCCGGCCCGGCCCGTCGTGGCGTTGTTCGCCGAGCCGTGCTTGCCGCTCAGGCCGAGATGCCACCCTTCCGGCGCGAGCGCCACGACCGCCGCCGCGAGCAGCGCCAGCGCGCCGACCGCGATCGCGGTCCGTTCCCAGCCCCAGCAGAACGCCGCCAGCACCGCCAGACCGACCAGCAGGGCGGCGATGCTCGACTGCGAGAAGCTCGTCACCAGGCCCGCGAGCAGCCACGCGAGCACCGCCGCTCCGATCTTCGCCTCGCGCCGGGAGCCCCACAGCACCGCGGTCATCACGCACAGCATCACGAGCATCAGAAAGCGCCCGTAGATGCTCGGGTCGAAGAAGACCGAGTTGACCCGGAAGAAGTTGTCGTACTGGTTGGCCGCGACCAGCTTCGGGTTCAGGAACAGTTTCTTCTGGCCGTACTCGACGAACCCGACCCCCGCGAGCACGACCGCGAGCCCCGCCAGCAGCGCCAGGCAGCGCACGATCAGCTCGCGCGT
This sequence comes from Solirubrobacteraceae bacterium, assembly GCA_035571915.1. Classification (GTDB taxonomy): domain Bacteria; phylum Actinomycetota; class Thermoleophilia; order Solirubrobacterales; family Solirubrobacteraceae; genus Palsa-744. The sequence goes on from DATNBM010000018.1 coordinate 5,032, forward strand.
CCAGCGGACGTCCCGCAGCAGCACGAACAGCAGCCCGAAGGGGACGTAGAAGAAGGCCACGTTCTCGGCCGCCTTCGCGCGATCGTCGGAGTAGGCGATCTGCAGCACGTAGAGCACGACCGCGCCGAGCAGCAGCCACTGCAGGCGCCGCGCACGCCGCCGCGCGCGGGGATCCCCCGCGCTCTCGGCGCTTGCGAGCGAGGGCGCGCCGGCGCGGGCCGCGAGCAGCCGAGGCAGCAGGTGGGCGACGGTGCCCGCCGCGATCACCACGTAGAGCGGGATCAGCAGGTTGACGGTGCGCCCGTCCGCCGCGACCGGCACGCGGAAGGGCAGCGCGAGGACCGCCAGCAGGGGCAGCGCATCCTCGCGACGGCGCATCAGCACAGCCAGCACCGCGACCGCGACCGCGCCTCCGGCGAGCAGGGCGGCGAGCGTCCCGGCCGAGGGCAGGCCCGTCGCGAGCGCTCCGCTCACCGGCCCACCAGGGTGAAGCTCTTGGGCGAGAGGTACGGGTTGCTCTGGCCGCTCAGCGTCAGGCGCACGCGGTATTCGCCGGCCGGCGCCCGCCGCCCCGTGTTGCGCGGGATCAGGTAGCGGTGACCGGACGGTTCGGTCGCGGTGCGGAACGAGCGGGCCTCACCGCGACGTCCGTTCCAGCGCAGCGAGAGCCGTTTGTAGCGGACCACCGGATAGGCCCGCAGCAGGGTCGCAACCACGTTCCCGCGCGAGTCGATGATCGCGACCGTCGCGCGTTCGGCGTGGGAGAGCTTGAAGGAGATCCGCTCTTCTTTGTGGCGCCCCGTCGGCGTCGGGGCGAAGTTCGTCGAAAGGAAGAACTGCTGCACGACCGTCGGCGCGTGCTTCAGGCGCTGGGTCAGGAAGAAGGCCAAGAAGCAGGCCAGGACGAGCGCCGCGAACACCGTTCGCGCCAGCGGCTCGACCCGCCGCGGATGAGCGCTCCCCTCCTCGGCGTCGCCACCGGCCCCCGCGGCGGCGCTCAATCCTCGCCGCCCAGCGCGAAGCGCTCGACGGTGTCCGAGCGCAGGCCCAGCCGCAGCGTCTCGAGCGAGAGCACGTCGGCCGGGGCGATGTTGCCCAGGTTGCACTCCGTCCCGAAGTGCTTCAGGAGCCAGACCTGCTGGGCCTGCTGGGGGGCGTCGAAGATCAGCCGGTCCGGGTCGATCGAGTGGGCGATCTCCTCGATCAGCCCCGTGCGGGGTTCGCCGTTGGCGCGGTAGATCCCCGCCGTGCCCGACTCGCGCGCCTCGGCGATCACCTTCCACGCGCCCGCCTCGAGGTCGCGTTCGATCTGTTCCACCCACACGTAGGGGGCCATGATGAAGTCGACGTCCTTGCTGCCGACCTCGGCGAAGACCGTGAACTCCCTCGCGAGCCGTTCGATCAGCTCGCGCTTGACCTCCGCGGCGAGCTCGATCGTCCCGTCGGAGATCTCGACGTGGCGGATGCCGAGCTCGCGCAGCCACGCGACGAGCCCGTCGACGCGTCCCTGGCGGATCGCGACCTCCGTCAGCGTCCCCCCCAGCACGACCGGGATCCCGTGCGCCTCGTAGCGGGCCAGCTTCTCGCGCAGGTTCTGCGTGACCAGCGCGGTGCCCCACCCGAGCTTGACGATGTCGACGCTCGGCCCGGCGACCTCCAGCAGGCCGTCGATCTCCGCGACCGACAGCCCGCGATCGATCACGTGGGTGATGCCGCGCTCGCGCGGCTTGCTGGACCGCTCGGGGATGTCGAGGAAGCCGGCTATGGCGTCGTGGTGGCCTTGTCGGCGCCCACCACGACGACGACCTTGGCTGAGCCCGCCAGGACGGAGACGCCCTGTTCCATCGGCTCGACGTGGCTGACCGACAGCGAGCGCGCCACCTGCGCCGCGTCGGCCTGGTGGCCCGCCGCGTACTCCACGACCGTGACTTCGTTGGCCCCGGGGGGTCGCCCGTAACGGGCCGCCGCCTGCGAGTAGCCGCTCTGCTGGAGCTGCGTCGAGACGCGCGACGCGAGGCCCGTCGCTTCGGTCCCGTTGAGCACGACCACGTTCGTTTCGGCGGGTGGGGTCGCCTTCGCCTGCTTGGGGGCGGATTTCGAGCTCGCGTGTTTGCTCGTCGCCGTCGTCGCGGTCGTGCCGGCCGTCGTCTGCACGGTGCCCGTGTGGGCCTTGGTCGGCGAGGAGGAGCCTTTCGTCACGAGCACGACGACCAGCGCGAGGATCGCCGCGAGACCGAGCGCGACGAGCGCGACGCGGCCGCGGGAGCCGCCCCGCTCCCGCTCGGCACGCTCCCCGCCCCCACGGCGGCTGCGGACGCTCTCCGCGCCGACGCGCGACGCGGCGCCGCCCGCGGCCACGGCGCGCGACGCCGTCGCCCCGACACCCTCGGCGCGGGCCGCGGGACGGCGCGGGGCGCTCGGCGCGGGGGGAAGCGGCGGGCGTGTCCGGCCCGCCTCCGCGGGGGTCTGGGCCGCAGCGCCGGCGGCTGCCGCGGGAGCGCCGGCGGCGGCCACGGGAGGGGCGGCGACGGCAGGCGGGTTGGGCGAGCGCGGCCCGGCGGTCGCAGCCGTCGCACCGGTCGCGCTCGCAGCCGCGGCGACGGTCGCCGGCGCCGGAGGCGCCGCGACGGGGGCGGCGGGCTGCTCGGCCGCGCCGTTCCGGCTCGCGGGCTCGGCGGCAGCGCGCTGCCCGCCGGCCGCCGAGGCGGGGGCGCCGAGCGGGGGCGACTGCGGGGCCGGGGGCTTGGCGGCCGGCTGCTGCCAGGGGATCGGCTGGGGGGTCTGTCCGGGCGCAGCCGGGACGCCGGGCTGCTGCTGAGCCCCGCCCGGAGGAGAGGTCGAAGGGTTCGCCGGCGCGGGGCTGGCCGGCGCGCCCGCGGGGACCGGCGGCGCCGGGGCGCCGGACGCGGCGACCGGCTGCCCGGGCGGGACGACCGTGCCGGGGGCGCCGGGCCGCGCATGGATCGGCTGCGCTCGCGGAACCTGCCTGACTGCGGGGGCGGTCGCCGCGGCCCCCTGCTGGGCGCGCGCGGCGGCGGCCGCGGACACGCGCTGCTCCATGTCGGCGGCCCGCTCGGGAGCCCTGCCGGCCCACTCGCGCAGGCGTCGGATCTCCCGCGCCTGGGAGAAGACGAGCAGCGAGAGGACGGCGATCCCGAGCAGTCCCGCGAAGGCGACGATCGCGCCGATCTCCGTGAACGTGCTCGAAACCGAGAAGGCGAGCAGCGAGATGCTCATGAATCCGGGGAGTGTACGAGGGGCTCAGGCGCACCGCGCTTCCCGGCGGGCGTCGGGGCGGTCGCGGCGCCGCCGCCCGGGCCGGAATCCGGCGCCGGCGGCTGCTCGGGCGAGCTCTCCTCCTCGGCCTCGCCGCGCAGGTCCACGGCCAGCTCGGAGACCTTCGCCGCGAGGCCGGCCGCGTCGCCCTCGAGCACGAGCAGCCGGATCTCCGCGAACATCGACTCGACCGCCTGCAGGCCCAGCGGCTCGCGCTCCGCGCGCAGGATCTTCTCCGCGTCTGTCGGGCGCGCGCGCTCGTAGCTGTTGAAGAGCTGCTCGTGAAGCTTCTCGCCGGGGCGGCTGCCGACGATCTCGACGTCGATGTCGCGGTCCGGGTCGAGGCCCGAGAGCTCGATCATCGCGCGGGCGAGGTCGACGATCCTGACCGGTTCGCCCATGTCGAGGACGTAGACGTCGGCTCCCGCGGGCGTCTCCGAGATCCGCCGGCGGCCGGCCCCGTTCTGCGGTGCGCGCGAGGCCGCAAGCGAGCCCGAGCGGATGATCAGCTGGACCGCCTCAGGGATCGTCATGAAGTAGCGGGTCATCCGCTCGTCGGTGACCGTCACCGGGCCGCCCCGCTCGATCTGGCGGCGGAAGATCGGGACGACGCTGCCCGAGGACCCGAGCACGTTGCCGAAGCGGACCGCGGCGTAGCGGGTCTTCGGGAAGCGAGCCGTGGCGGCCTCCAGCGCGAACTCGGCGAGCGCCTTGGAGGCGCCCATCACGGTCGCCGGGGCGACGGCCTTGTCGGTCGAGACGAGCACGAAGCGGGTCGCGCCGCTGCCGCCCGCCACGTGGGCGACGACCTGCGTGGCGATCGCGTTGTTGCGCACCGCCTCGACCGGGTTGGCCTCCATCAGGCCGACGTGCTTGTAGGCCGCCGCGTGGAAGACGATCGAGGGACGGTGCTCGGCGAAGACCTCGCGCATCCGCTCCTCTTCCTTGCAGTCGGCCAGCACGGCGGCGAGCATCGACTCCGGCACGTGGCGCTCGTCCTGAAGCTCGCGGAGGATCGAGAAGAGGTTGTCCTCGGCGTGGTCGAGCAGCACGATCCGGTGCGGCTCCACGCGGGCGATCTGGCGGCACAGCTCCGAGCCGATCGAGCCGCCGGCGCCGGTGACGAGCACGACCTGGCCCTGCAGGTAGGCGCCGACCGTCTCAAGCTCCATGTGGACGGGCTCGCGGCCGAGCACGTCCTCGACCCGCACCTCGCGCACCTGCCGGGCCAGCGCGCCGCGCGTCTGCAGCAGCTCGAAGACCGTCGGCAGCGTCCGCACGGGGATCCCCCGCTGGCGGCACTCTTTGACGATCCGCGCCCGCGTCGACCCGGGCGCCGAGGGGATCGCGATGATGACTTCGTCGGGCTCGGAGTCGTCGAGGATGCGCGGCAGGTCGCCTTCGGTGTCGCCACGCACCCGCACCCCGTCGATGCGCAGCCGGTGCTTGGCGGGATCGTCGTCCAGAAAGCCGACCGGGACGAGACCGAGCTCGCGGTTGCGCATGATCTCGCGCAGGACCATCCGCCCGCCCTCGCCGGCGCCCGCGATCAGGACCGTCCGGTCGCCCTTGCGCGAGGAGCGGAAGGCGGCCAGCGGCCGGCGCTCGTAGATCGTCCGAGCGAGCCCCCTCACGCCGACCAGGAACGCGAGCAGGAGCAGCGCGTAGAGGATGATCACCCCGTTGGGCAAGACGACCGCGACGGTCGGGTGGCGCTCGTGGCTCCCGTCGAACGGGTAGGCGTGCGTCGGGCGGAAGATCTCGATCGCGACGACCGTCAGCAGGACGATTGCCACGACGGCCCTCACGACGGCCTCGTAGTCGCGCTGGCCCGCGTAGCGCCAGCGCCGCTGGTAGACCCCCGAGAGGACCAGCACGGGGAGGCTGCCGGCGAGCACCCACCAGAGCGTCGCCGAGCGCAGCTCTTCGTAGTGCTTCGGCGGCCCGCTGTTGAAGCGGAGCTGGAAGGCGAGGTAGTACGCGAGGGCGACCAGGGCCCCGTCCACTGCGAGCTGGGGCAGCGAGTGACGATGGATCGGGAAGGCCGCCGAGCGGATCCGTCGGCGCATTGTGGAGATTGTAAGGGCCTAGGTGCCCGATCGGGCGGTTCTGCGGCCCGCGAGGGGCGAGAGGAGCAACTCGACCAGGACGCGCGGATCGCGTCGCACGCGGGCGCTCGGGTGCGGTTCGGGCCGTGCGGGTATCTCCAGCGACCCCGCGTCGGTCAGCGTTCGGAGCCTGCCTTCGCCGATCAGCCGTTCGTCCACCGCCCCCATCCGCCCCTGGAAGGTCGTGTAGACGGGGACGCCCAGCGCGACCGCCTCGCGGTTCATCGTGCCCCCCGCCGAGATCACGAGCGCCGCGGCCGCGATCAGCGACTGGGCGTCGATCGCGCGCTCGGGCACGACGAAGCCCGGGACCTCCGCGAGCGGCGCGCGCTGGGAGGCGACGCGCGGCAGGATCACGGGCTGGACCCCGTCGCGCTCGGCCGCCACGCGCAACCGCTCCAGCACCGCGCCGAACAGGTCGCTCTCCAGGCGGTGATAGAGGGCGAGCTCGGGGGGCGTGCGCACGACCACGATCGGCCGCCCGGCGTCGAGGCCGAGCTCGCCCGGGACGGCCGGATCGGGCTCGAAGTCCGCCAGGTAGTACTCCTCCTTCAGGCCCTCGTAGCGGCGCAGCTTGCGCGCCGCCCCGTAACGGCGCAGGCGCTCGGGCGGGATCGCCTCGGGCACGACGACGGCCGCGGCCAGGCGGCAGTTGACGTTGTGCTGAACCGTCGCCCACTCGTAGTCGAACATCGTCGCGCTCGGGATCCGCAGCAACGCCGCGGCGACCGTCACGTCGTTGGAGCCGTGGCCCAGGGCGATGTCGAACCGGCGCTCCCCGGACGCAGCGCGCCCGCTGCGGCGCGCCCAGCGCACGAGCTCCGAGGTGCGCGCGAGGAGGCCGCCGGCCTTCGCCGCGACGCGCCCCCCGCGGTGCCTGCCGATCGCCGTGTGCTCGATCCCGAAGCGCTCGCAGAGCTCGAGCGTCTGGGCGAAGTCACGGGCCGTGACCTCCACCTCGTGGCCTTCCTCGCGCAGCCGCGCGATCACGGGACGCATCACCAGGACGTGGGGGCTGTTGGTCAGATCGACCCAGACTCGCATCGCGAGGCACGGTAACGCCACGGGCGCCCGAGAGCGGATTCTCATCGCGCCGTAAGGGCCTGCCGCTATCGTTGGCCCGCCGGTGCTGGTCCTCGCCTCGATATCCGAATCGCTGGTCAACGAAACCTCGCACTTCGTGCGCGAAGCCGGCCTGCCCGGGATCTTCGTGCTGATGGCCGCCTCGAGCGCGTGCATCCCGATCCCCTCCGAGGTCGTGATGCTGTTCGCGGGCTTCGCGGTCGCCGACCCGACGCAGAGCGCCTCCCATCACCACATGACGATGGTCGGGGTGATCCTCGCCGGCCTGATCGGAACGATGGTCGGCTCGTGGTTCGCCTACGGCGTCGGCCGCGGGGGGCGCCTGGAGCTGTTCGAACGGCACGGGGCGAAGCTCCACATGGGGCCGGCCCAGGTCGAGAAGGCCGACCGCTGGTTCCAGCGCCACGGCGAGGCCGCGGTGCTGTTCGGCCGCGTGATCCCGGTCGTGCGCGCGTTCGTCTCGCTGCCCGCCGGGATCGCGAAGATGCCGCTCGGGCGCTTCACGGTCTTCTCGCTGATCGGCACGGTCCCATGGGTCGTCGGCCTGGCGATCGCAGGCCACGCCGTCGGCGGCGACTGGAAGAGCGTTCGCAAGGGCTTCGAGTACGTCGACTACGTGGTCGTCGCGGCGGCCGTGATCGGCGTCGTCTACTGGGTCGCGCGGCGGCGTCGGGAACGCCGCGAGCCGGCCGAGAATGCGGCCGGCTGAGCCCGACGCCCACGCCTTGCGCACAATAGGGAGCCGATGGCAGCGGTCGGCACCCTGATCGGCGGTCGCTACCGGCTCGACGCGGTGATCGGGCGGGGCGGCATGTCGACGGTCTACAAGGCCTTCGACACGGTGCTCGAGCGGCCCGTGGCGATCAAGCTGATGCACCGCGAGATCGCGACCGACTCAGACCACCTCGAGCGCTTCCGCCGCGAGGCCCGCTCGATCGCGCAGCTGAACCACCCGAACGTCGTGTCGGTGATCGACGCCGGCGAGGAGCCCCTCCCGGAGGACGAGCTGGGCGACGCCCCGCACGGCGCGGGAACGCCCTACATCGTGCTCGAATACGTCGACGGGGAGACGCTGAAGAGCGTGATCCGCCGCGACGGGCCGCTCGAGGTCCCGCAGGCGCTCGCCTATGCGATCGAGATCGCGCGCGCTCTCGGGGCGGCCCACGACCAGCGGATCGTGCACCGCGACGTCAAGCCCCACAACGTCCTGATCGACCCCGAGGGCGGCGCGAAGATCACCGACTTCGGGATCGCGCGGTCGCTCAGCGAGGAGGGCCTGACGATGGCCGGGCGGGTGCTCGGCACGACCGACTACGTCTCCCCCGAGCAGGCCCTCGGCCAGGCGGTCACGCCCCAGTCGGACCTGTACTCGCTCGGGATCGTCCTCTACGAGATGCTGACCGGCGACGTGCCGTTCCACGGCGACTCCCCCGTCGCGGTGGCGATGAAGCACGTACGCGAGGAGATCCCCGACGTGCAGGCCCGCCGGCCGGAGATATCGGCCGCGACCGCCTCGGTCGTGGACCGCGCCGTCGCCAAGGACCTCTCCCACCGCTACGCCGACGCGGGCGAGATGACCGCCGACCTGGAAAACGTGCTCGCGATCGAGGCCACACGCAGCGGCCAGACGACCGGCGAGGTGACGACCGTGCTGCGCAGCCTGCGCGGCCGCGCCCGTCGGCGGCTGCCGTGGCGGACCCGGCATCCCGGCCGCTGGCTGGTCTCGCTCGGGCTGCTGATCGCGATCCTCGCGATCTTCCTCTTCCTGGCGGGCGAAAACGCGCACCGCGGCACCGGAACCGCGCCGGGCGCGTCCTCGCGCGCGGGGCTCGTCGCGGTCGCGCTCGGGCAGTCCTCGGCGCACGACTACAACCCGTTCGGGACCGGCCCGGAAAACCGCGACCAGATCGGCAACGTCGTCGACAGCGACCCGTCGACGACCTGGAGCACGGAGCGCTACTACGAAGGGAACCTCCGCAAGGCCGGCGGGACCGGCCTCGGCGTCTACCTCGACGCGGCGCCCGGCATCGTCGGCCGGGGGGTCGAGATCCAGACGCCGACGCCGGGCTTCGCCGTCCAGGTCTACGTCGGCGACCACCTCGACCTATCCCTCCCCTACGGCGACTCGGCGTCGCTCGCGACCCGCGGATGGAAAGGCCCCGTCGGCCAGAGCGGCTACGTCCACGACGGCGAACGGATCCGCCTGCGTCCCCTGTCGGGGCCCCACCGCTACTACCTGATCTGGATGACGACGCTCCCCCCTCGCCGGCAGTCCGCGACGATCGCCGACGTCACGCTGTTCCGATAGGGAGGCCGGCATGGAGCGCCGGCGGATCTTCGAGTCGCTCAGTTGCGGCGCGCGGACTCGCGCTCGCGGCGCTCGAGCGCCAGCCGGCAGAGGCGGTCGACGAGGACCGGGTACTCGACGCCGCTGGCGGCGAGCAGCTTCGCGTAGACGCTCGTCGGGGTGAAGCCGGGCATCGTGTTGAGCTCGTTGACGAGCACCTCCTCCCCGTCGACGAAGAAGTCGACGCGGGCGAGACCCTCGCAGCCGACCGCGCGGAAGGTCTTCACCGCCAGCGCGCGGACCCGCGCGCGGGCGCTCGCGGAGATGCGGGCCGGGATCAGCAGCTCCATGCCGCCGGGCGTGTACTTGGCCTCGTAGTCGTAGAACTCGCCTTCGAAGACGATCTCGCCGGGCTCGGAGGCGAGCGGCTCGGCGCCGCCCGGCGCCTCGAGCACCCCGCACTCGACCTCGATCCCGGATGCGGCCGCCTCGACGATCGCGAGCGCGTCGTGGGCGAACGCGACGCCGAGCGCCGCGGCGAGCTGCTCGCGGTCGGTGACCTTCGCGATCCCGACCGAGGAGCCGAGATGGGCGGGCTTGACGAAGGAGGGGAAGCCGATCGCGGCGGCCCGACCGAGCGCGGCGGCGGGGTCCGCGGCGAACTCGGCCTCGCGGATCCCCGCGTAGGCGACCTGCGGAACGCCGAGCGTCGAGGCCACGTCCTTGAAGAGGACCTTGTCCATGCACACCGCCGAGGCCGCCACCCCCGCCCCGACGTAGGGGACGCCGAGGGTCTCGAGCATCCCCTGCATCGAGCCGTCCTCCCCGTAGGGGCCGTGCAGGGCCGCGAAGACGACGTCGATCCCGGGCAGCCCCTCGCCAGGCGTGACGCTGATCGTCGCGCCGTCGCGCCGCCAGACGCCGTCGCGTCCCACCTCGATCGGGACGACCTCGTGGCCGGCCGCGCGCAAACCCTCGCCGACCGCCGCCGCGGAGGAGAGCGAGACGTCGTGCTCGGAGGAGCGCCCGCCGGCCAGCACGGCGACCCGGAGCGTGCCGACGGTCGTCCTGACAGAGCCCGTAAGCGACGGCGAGGGCGCCGCGAGGGACCGCTCAGCCACCGGGACCTCCAGGGGTCGGCGTCGTGGGCGTCGTCGGCGTGGTGGGTGTCGTCGGCGTCGTTTCGGGCCCCAGCGCGCCGACGGCGACCGTCACGACCGAGCCCTTCGGGGCCTGCGAGCCGGCCGCGGGGGTCTGGCGCAGGACGACGCCGACCTGGGACGCTTCGCTCGTCTGCACGGTGGTCGTCTTCGGCTTGAAGCCGGCCTGGCCGAGCGTGACGAGCGCGAGCGTCTGACTGTCGCCGACGACGTCCGGGACCGCGATTTCCTTCGGCGCCTGGGCGACGGTCAGGTCGACCTTGCTTTCGGCCTTCACGGAGGTGCCCGTCGCGGGGGTCTGGGCGAGCACCGTGTCGGGCGCCTGCGTGGCGGAGGTTCGTTTCGTCACCTTGCCGACCTTCAGCCCCGCGTTCGTCAGCGTCGCTTCGGCGGCGGACAGCGACTGCCCGGTCACGTCCGGCACCTTGACCGGGGCGGGGCCGCTGGAGACCAGCACCACGACCGGGCTGCCGAGTTGCTTCTCGGTCCCCGCCGTCGGGTTCGTGCCGATCACCTTGCCCGCCGGCACCGTCGAGCTCGTTTCCTTGGTCACGTGGGGCTTGAAGCCCGCCTTGCGGAGCTTCGCGACCGCTTCGGCGGCGGACAGCCCTTCGACGTCCGTGACGGGGGCGCTCGCGGGGCCGCCGGAGACCACGATCGCGACCTTGCTGCCCTTTTCCACCCGCGCCCCCGCCGCGGGCGACTGGCTGATCACGAGGCCGCTCGGCACCGTCGAGCTCGGCGACAGCGACGGGTCGGGGCTCAGCCCGGCGCGACGCAGGGCGGCCGAGGCGGCCTGTTCGCTCTGGCCCCCGACGTCGGGCACCGAGACCTTGGCGGCCGGCTGGAGCAGCAGCACGGCGGCCGCGACGGCGCCGAGCACGAGCAGCGTGCCGAGCGTCCACCACAGGATCTGCCGGTTGCGCCGCCGCCGCGCCTCCTCCTCGGCGGGCGGGTACTCCTCGTACGGCGCGGGCGCGGCCAGCATGATCCCGGTCCGCGGCTCGTACGGCGCGGGCTGCGGCGGCGCCTCGGCGTGCCCGTCGGCTTGAGCGTCGGCGTGGGCGGGGAGCGCCGCCCGCTCGGTCTGCAGCGCCGCGATCAGCTCGTCGTCGTCGGCGTAGCGTTCGATCGGGTCCTTCGCGAGCGCCCGCAGCACGACCGCGTCGAGCGAGCGTGGGATCGCCGGGTTCAGCTCGCTCGGCGGGCGCGGCACGGCGGAGACCTGCTTGAAGGCGACCGCGACCGCCGTGTCGCCCTCGAACGGGACGACGCCCGTGAGGAGCTCGTAGAGGATCACGCCGACCGAGTAGATGTCGGAGGCCGCGCTGACGGCGTAGCCCTGGGCCTGCTCGGGCGAGAGGTACTGCGCGGTGCCCATGATCGAGCCGGTGAGCGTCATGTCCGAGGCGCCCGCCCGGGCGATCCCGAAGTCCGTCACCCGCGCCCGGCCCTCCTCGTCGAGGATCACGTTGTGGGGCTTCAGGTCGCGGTGGATGACCCCGCGGCGGTGGGCGAAGCGGGCCGCGCGGAGGATCTGGATCACCGTGTCGATCGCGGTGTCGGGGTCGAGCGGGCCGCTTTCCCGCACGATCGCCTTCAGCGACCGACCCGCGACGTACTCCATCGCGATGTAGTAGGTGCCGTTCCACTCCCCGCGGTCGAAGATCCCGACGATGTTCGGGTGGGAGAGCGCGGCGGCGCTCGAGGCCTCGCGCTTGAAGCGCTCGACGAACTCCTGGTCTTCGGCGAAGTGGTGGTGGAGGATCTTGACGGCGACCTCGCGGCCGAGCAGCTGGTCGTGGGCGAGATAGACGTCGGCCATCCCGCCCGAGCCGAGCCGGGAGAGGACGCGGTAGCGGCCGTCGATGATCGTGTCCGGGTCAATCATTGAGCAGCCTTTCGATGACCTGCTTGGCGACCGGCGCGGCGAAGGCGGCGCCCTGGCCGGGGACGCCCCTGAGCGTGACCGCGACGGCGACGCGCGGGTTCTGCGCCGGAGCGAACGCGATGAACCAGACGTTGTTGATCGCGGTTCCGATCTGGGTCTCGGCGGTTCCCGTCTTGCCCGCTACCTGCACGCCCGGGATCTGCGCCGAGACGCCCGTGCCAACGTTGACGACCGCTTCCATCATCGACCTGACCGCCGCCGCGGTGGACCGTTTCATCACGACCGACTGGACGCGGGGCTGGACCTTCAGCACCGTCTGGCCTTCGGAGTCGACGATCCGCGAGGTGAGGTGGGGAACCATCAGCGTGCCGCCGTTGGCGACTGTCGCCGCGACCTCCGCCATCTGCAGGGGCGTGACCGCGAGTTTGTCCTGGCCGATCCCCATGCGACCCACGTCGACTCGTTCGCTGGTGGGCGGGATGATCCTTTCGCCTGCGCTCTCGCCGCTCGCCGACATTTCCGTCGCCGGATAGTCCAGCTGCGGCTTGCGGTCGAAGCCGAAGCGGCTCATGTACTCGGCCATCGTCCCCTTGCCGAGCTTCTCCGCGACCTGCGCCCAGACCGTGTTGACCGATTTCGCGAGCGCTTCCGTGAGGGTTATTTCGCCGAGGCTCTCGTTTTCGTCGTTTTTCAGCTTGACGCCCGAGATCGGGATTTCGTTGCGTCCGCTGAGGCGCGATTCGGGAGTGAAGCGACCGGTGTCGATCGCGGCGGAGGCGGTCACCACCTTGAACGTCGAGCCGGGCGCGTAGCCGAACTGGGTCGCCCGGTTGACCAGCGGCGCGGCGCTGTCGTGGTTCAGCCGTTCGAGCGCGGTCGGCGAGTTGACCGAGTTCGGGTCGTAGCTCGGCGAGGACGCCATCACGGTCACGGCGCCGGTGCGCGGTTCGAGCGCCACGACCGCGCCCTTGTGTTCGCCGAGCGCTTCGACCGCGACACGCTGCGCCTTCGGGTCGAGCGTCGTGATCAGCTTCTCGCCCGTCGGCTTGTGCCCCTGGAGCTGATCGAGGATCGCCTGCAGGCCGGTGTCGGTCTGGCCGTTGAGGTCGGCGCTGCGGAAGCGCTCGATGCCCGTGCTGCCCGGGTTGGTGAAGTAGTAGCCGACGGTGTTCGCGAACAGGCTGCCGGTCGGGTAGGTGCGTTCGTAGACGCCTTCGCTCTTGCGGCGGCTGCGCGCGAGGACGGTCCCGTCGGCGGCGACGATCGGCCCCCGGTTTATGCGCTCGTGCTCGAGCAGCGTGCGCGCGTTGAGCTTGTTTTCGCGCAGCGAGGAGGCTTCGAAGATCGTCCAGCGCGAGGTGAAGCCGACGAGCAGCGCGAACAGGACGACCACGAGGCCGTAGAGGCGGACGATCGGCCGGTTCATGTCGCGCTCTGGGAGTCACTCATTCGAGCTCGTCGACTTCGAGGCTGTGGATCAGCGACGCCGCCTTCGCTTCCGAGCGCAGCGTGTGGTCGAGCAGGGTGTGACGTTGCCCGGCGGTGAGCGTCGAGGCGCTCACGCCCGAGACGTACTGGCTGCTGTAGAGCTCGATGTTGCCCGGGAGCGTGAAGGGCAGGCCCTGGTAGAGCGTCACCAGGCCGCGCCCGTTGGTGCCGATGAAGTAGACCGACTGAAGCGCCAGGAACAGGCCGGCCACGAGCAGCGCCAGCACGACGACGCTCGCGGCGAGAAAGCCGGCGCGGCGCGGCGTGAACCTCCGGCGGCGCGGCGCCGGGGACGGACCCTCAGCGGCGCGGGGCCGGCGCGGGGGCGGCGGGGCGACGGCGTGGGCTTCGGTCGGCCCGCCCGAGGCGGCCGGTTCGGGGGCGGGCGTCGCGGTCACGGCGGGCAGGCCCGTCATCGTCGCCTGCTCGGCCGCCGCGCCCTGCATCTGGACCTCGTCGAGGCGCAGGAGGACGACTGTGATGTTGTCGCGGCCGCCGGCCTCGTTGGCGGCCCCGATCAGCGCCTCGCCGGCTTCCCGCAGGCTGCCCGCGCGCACGAGCACGTCGGCGATCTGCTGCTCGGAGACCATCGTCGTCAGGCCGTCGCTGCAGAGCAGGTAGACATCGCCGGCCATGCCGCGGAACGAGCGCGTGTCGACGTCCACGAAGCCCTCGATGCCGAGGGCGCGGGTGATCACCGATCGCTGCGGGTGCTCGACGGCTTCCTCGGGCGTGAGGCGTCCCTGCCTGAGCAGCTCGTCGACGAGCGAGTGGTCGTCGGTCAGGCGCAAGAGCTCGCCGTCGCGCAGGCAGTACGCGCGGCTGTCGCCGACGTGCGCGATCGCGACCTCGAGCTCGCCGACGTAGACCGCGGTCAGCGTCGTGCCCATCCCGGCCTGCTCGGCGTTGGCGTGGGAGAGCTCGTAGATGCGCGCGTTCGCTTCCTGCGCGAGCGTCGCAAGGGCGGCCTCCGGCTCGGCCCCGTCCGGCAGGCCCGAGCGGAAGGTCTCGGCGGCCAGGTGGGAGGCGACCTCGCCGGCCTGGGCGCCGCCCATCCCGTCGGCGACGACGAACAGCGGCGAGCGAACCATCAGCGAGTCCTCGTTGGCCCGCCGCTGGCGGCCCGTGTCGCTGCCGGAGTACTGCTCGACCACGCGGAGCATCTAGATCGCGTCCATCGCTCAGTCGACCTCGAAGGAGAATTCGCTGTCGCCGATCCGAACGCGGTCGCCGGGGTGCAGCGGTCGCGGCGACTCGAGCAGCTCCTCATTCAGGTAAGTGCCGTTCGTCGAGCCGAGGTCTTCGACGATCACGCTCCCCGCGCGGTCGTAGACGCGGGCGTGGCGGGCCGAGGCGAACGGGTCCTCGAGGCGGATCGCGGCGGCGTCGCCGCGGCCGAGGACGAGGTCTTCGTCGAGGTCGTAGATCATGCCCGCCTCGTGGCCCGGCGCGCGCTCGACGACCAGGCGCGGAGCCCGCGCGGCGTAGTCGACGGTGCCGAGCGCCGAGGCCGAGTACATGCCGGTCGCGTCGGGCGGCGGCATCTCGGCCCCTTCGGCGTGGCGTTCGGGGGCGGTGGACCCGCCGAGGTCGCGCCGCGCGCTGCGGGCGACCCACAGCAGGAACAGGTACATGACGGCGAGGAAGCCGAACTTGAGAGCGACCGATGCGGGATCGAGCGAGTTCATGCGAGCTCGAAGCGAGCCTCCGTTGAGCCGAACTCGATCAGATCGCCCGAGTGCAGCGCCCGCCGCCCGGTCACCTCGACGCCGTTGACGTGGACGCCGTTGGTGGAGCCGAGGTCCTCGATCTCCCAGCCCGCGCCCCCGGGCCGGATCTGCGCGTGCCGGCGCGAGATGCCGGTGTCGTCGAGCACCACGTCGCATTCGCGGCTGCGCCCTACGGTGCCGCCCGTGGGGGGCAGCAGCAGCCGCCGGGTGGGCGGGCCCCCCAGGACGAGCAGCGCGCGGGGCGCGCGCTGGGCGTGCGCGTCTTCGACGGGGCCGCGAACGCGGGCGGAGGTGCTGTAGATCATCGTCTTGCCGTGCTCGTCTGCTTCGAGCGGGCGCTCGGCAGCGCCTTGCGAACTGTGACCGTCGGGGCGGACCAACTGCGCCTGGATCCCGAACTCGCCGAGGGTCAGCCGCTCGTCGGTGTCGAATCCCACCGCGACGGGCCCGGCGAGGATCAGCTCCTCGCGGCGGGCGTGCTCGAGCAGGTAGGCGCAGAGCTCTTCGATCACCTCGTCCTCGACGCCTTCGTAGCGTTCACGGTCCTCCGGGGAGAGCCACACGACGTACTCGTTCGGCACGTAGGTGCGCGACACCGAGACGGTCCGGTGGGCGTCCATCTCACGGGCGAGCTTGCGCGCGAGTTCCATCGGGCGGACCTCCGAGCGGAAGGCGCGGCCGAACGCGCCCTCGACGAGTTTCGCGATCGTGTTCTCGACGCTCTTGAGCAGGTTCATCTCGATTGGGGCCCTACCGCCGGGGGCCGTCCCGGACGGACCGCGGCGGGGCAGGGGACGGCGGTCCGGCAAGTGGCCGTCAGGGCCATGCTACGCACACTCCGGGCGCTGCGACGGGTTAGACCGGCCCGCGAAGCGCCCGCGAGCCGATCGCGAGCAGGCCGCCGAGGACCGCGCCCAGCACGGCGCCCCGCGGCGAGGGATGAGACGCCGCGACCGCGAGGCCGGCGTCGAGCCGCGGCGCGGCGGCGCAAAGCGCGGCCGACCAGACGACGGCCGCGACGACGTCGAGTGCGGCGTGAGCGCCGCGGACGATCCAGGGCAGCACCAGAGCGCCGACCCCCCACAGCGCGGCGCCGAGCAGCACGCCGGTGCTCAGCAGCGGTCCGACCACGTGGGAGGCGGCAATCGAGAGCGACGCCTCCCAGACGGGGCGGGCGGGCGCGTGCGCGGGGGGACCGAGCCACAGGCGGCGGGCGGCCAAGGGCTCGGCGAGCACGAGCCACCAGTAGCCGAGCGCGCCCAGCACGACGCGCTGGCGCCAGCGGGCGGCCTGCCCGGCGGCGGCCGGGTAGGCGCCGGCGAGACCGGCGAGGCCGAGCGCCGGGGCAAGCAGCGCGAGGAGCCACAGCGGCGAGACCCGGCGCGAGTACGGCTCGACCGGCATCGCCGCCAACGGCGCGAGGGCGGCGAGCAGCAGCAGGGCGGCTCCGGGCATGCCCGTGACCGCGAGCCAGACCGCCCCCGCGAGCGCGAGCGCGACCCACAGCGTGCGCGGCAGCCCGCCGTGGTCTCGCGCGGGCAGCCGGCCCTGCTGGGCGAGCGGCGGCGGGTCGTCCTCGAAGGCGGATGCCTCCCCGGCCGGCGCGAGGCGGGGAACCGGCTCCGCGCCGGGCCGGCGCGGCATCCGCGGGCGGGGCTGGTGCGTGGGCGCTGGTGCGGCGGCGAGGCGGCGGGTCGAGAGGATCCGGCGCCTCGGCGCCTCTAGGCCCTGCTCGAGCGCGTCCTCGAGCGCCTCGCGAAGGTCCTGCAGGGTCCCGCGGTCGCGGGGGTGGGGCGCGAGCGCGTCGTCGAGCGCGCAGGTCAGCTCGGCGGGAAGGTCGCGCCTGCTCCTGGCTAGCGGCGGGAGCCTCGAGCCGATCCGTCGCGCGGTCGCCGCAGGGGTCGCGCCGCGCACCGGGTTCTCGCCGCTGAGCGCCTCGTACAGGACGAGCGCGAGCGAGTAGAGATCGGCCTCCTCGCCCACCTCGCGTCCTTCGCTCTGCTCGGGCGCCATGTAGGCGAGCGTCCCGAGGACGTCGCCGGTGCGGGTCAGCGCGTCCTCCTCGGCGATGCTCGCCCCGCCGAAGTCGGTCAGCTTCGCGGCGACCGGACGCCCGCGGGCGGTGCGGGCCGAAGGCTCGTCGGGGATCAGCACGTTCTGGGGCTTGATGTCGCGGTGGACGACCCCCCGGGCGTGCGCGTGCTCGAGCGCGTCGGCGAGGTCGATCCCGATCTCGAGGATCTCCTCGTCGCAGAGCGCGTCCGCGGCCAGCAGGCGCCCGAGCGTCTGACCGTGGACGAGCTCGGAGATCAGGTAGAAGGCCTCGCCCTGCGGGCAGGCCTCGTACAGGGCGACGATCGCCGGGTGAGCCAGTCGGGCGGTGGCCTGGGCCTCGCGCGCGGCGCGGTCCGGGTCGCCGCCGGGACCGAGGTCGATCAGCTTCACGGCCACTTCGCGGCCGAGCAGCTCGTCGCGGGCGCGCCAAACCACCCCGAACCCGCCCGCGCCGAGCTTCGCCAGCAGGCGATAGCGGCCGAGGACGAGACGGGCGTCGAGCGTCTCGTCCGGGCCCCGGCGGTGCTTGGGAAGGGTGTCTGTCGACTCCACCGGCTTCCGCGTTCGCCGCGGGGAAGCCCTCTCCTCTCGCCGGTTTGCAGGAAGATTCGCGATGAGCGAGAAGTTGCAAATCGTCAGGGATGAAGCCCGCGGGTCATACTGGGGCCCTCTCAGGACCCTGCAAAGGAGTGGAGGCTATTGTCGTTCTTTGACGATGGCGAGGACACGGCTCCTCGGCCGTCAGCCCGGGCGCCGCGCTCACGCGCGGCGGGTGAGCGCGCTGCGCCGGGTGCGCCGCGACGTCCCAGCCCGCGCCGGCCCGCCCGCTCCGGCCCCTCCGGGTACGACCAGCACACGTTGATGATGCGCCGCCGCATCGCGGCGGGGGCGGCCGTCGTGCTGCTGATCATCATCGTCCTGGTCATCAACGGCTGCCTGAAATCCCAGAAGCAGCAGTCGCTGAAGGACTACAACCGCAACGTCGGCGAAATCGCCCTGGAATACGACACCCAGGTCGCCAAACCGCTGTTCACGACGCTGGCCGGGGCGGCCGGGAAGTCGGGCATCAACGTCCAGGTCCAGGTCAACCAGCTGCTCGTCGAAGCGCAGAAGCTCGCCTCGCGGGCCAAGGGGCTGAGCGTGCCGGGGGAAATGACCGACGCGCAGCGCAACTTCCTGCTGGCGCTCGACCTGAGGGTCGAAGGGATCACGAAGATCGGGGCGCTGCTGCCGACCGCGCTCGGCGGCCAGAGCGCCCAGGCCGCGCCGAAGATCGCGGGCGACATGGAGCTGTTCCTGGCCTCGGACGTCGTCTACTCCCAGCGCGTCGCGCCGCTGATTCAGGAGACGCTCGACTCCAACGGGATCAAGCTCTCGACCCAGGGCAGCCGCTCGCTCCCGAACCTCGGCTGGCTCGAAACGAACGCCGTCGTCGAACGGCTCACGGGCCAGTCGAAAGCGGGGGGCTCCGCGTCGGTCACGCCGGGGACGCACGGCAGCGCGCTGATCGGCACCGCGGTCGGCACGAACACGCTGCAGCCCGAACCGACGCTCAACCACATCGCGGGCGGCGGGAGCCCCACGTTCACGGTCACGGTCGAAAACACCGGCGAAAGCGCGGAGTCGAACGTGAAGGTCGAAGTCGACGTGACGGCCGCGGGCAAATCCGTGAAGGCCTCGCACGTGATCAACTCGACCCAGCCCGGCAGCAAGGTGAACGTCGAAATCCCCGTCAGCGGCGTATCCGTCGGGGTGGCCTCGAAGATCCAGGTCGAAGTGGCGTCGGTGCCGGGCGAGACGAACAGCGAAAACAACAAGAGCACCTACCTGGCGATCTTCGGCGAATAGCGGCCTCGCGGGCAGCTAACTTGTGGCTGCATGCTCGGAGCCATCACCGATACGCAGGGCATCGTCGCGATCGCGGCCGCGGCGGTGGCGCTCGCCGCGCTGATCGGCTGCGTCGCGCTGAACCTGCGCGTGAGGCGGCTCCGGCAGGCCCAGCTGCTGGTCCTCGGCGGGGACGGGGAGCAGGACCTCGTCGCCCACGCGGCGACGATGCAGCAGGCCTTCGAATCGCTGCGGGACTACGTCGAGGAGACCGCGACGCGCCTCGACTCTCGTCTCGCGGGCGCCGAGGCGACCCTCCGCGGAACGTTCGCGCACCGGGCGCTGGTGCGCTACGACGCCTACAACGAGCACTCCGGCCACCAGTCGATGTCGATCGCCCTGCTCGACGACCAACGGTCGGGGATCGTCCTCTCCTGCATCCACCACCGCGACCAGGCGCGCGTCTACGGCAAGCGCGTGCTGTCGGGCCGCGGGGAACTCGAGCTCTCGCCCGAGGAGGCCGAGGCCGTGCGTCTGGCGTTGGCCGGCTCTGCCGGTTCGGGGGAGGCCGCGGGCGCCGATGGACCGCACGGCTGAGCCGCCCGCCGGGCGCGTCCGCGCGGCGTTCCTGGGACCGGCGGGGACGTTCAGCGAGGAGGCGCTGCTGGCGAGCGCCGCGCCGGGCGCGGTCGAGCCGGTGCCCGCGGCGAGCATCTACGAGGCGGTCACGAGCCTGCGGGAGGGGCGCTGCGAGCTTGCGATCGTGCCGATCGAGAACTCGCTGGAGGGCTCGATCAACGTGACCCTCGACCTGCTCGCCGAGCGGGCGGCCGAGGTGCAGATCGTCGGCGAGGCGCTGCTGCGCGTCCGCCACTCGCTGATCGCCGCGGGCGAGGTCCCGCTGACGGAGATCGCGACCGTCGTCTCACACCCCCAGGTGCCCGGGCAGTGCACCCGCTTCCTGCGGGGGGAGCTGCCCGGGGCCGAGATCGTGCCCGCCGCCTCGACGGCCGAGGCGGTGCGGTCGGTCGTCGCCGCGGGCGACCCCCACGTCGCCGCGCTCGGGACGACGCTCGCGGCGAAGATCTACGGCGCGACGGTCCTTCGCGAGGGCGTCGAGGACCGCTCCGACAACGAAACCCGTTTCGTCTGGCTGGCCCGCGCGCAGGACGCCGCGCGCGGGGCGCCACTGCGCGACGCCGGCGCGACGGCGCGACGGCGCTGCTCGATCGTCTTCTGGGGCGCCGGCGCCGACCACGCGGGCTGGCTCGTGCGTTGCCTGGGCGAGTTCGCCGAGCGCGACATCAACCTAACCAAGATCGAGTCGCGTCCGCGGCGTGAGGCGATGGGCTCCTACATGTTCTTCGCCGACCTCGACCGGGGGGTCGACGAGGAGCCGGTGCGGGCGGCGCTCGACGGTCTGCGCGGGGTCTGCGAAGAGGTTCGCGTGCTCGGCTCCTACGCGGCGGCCGCGCCGTCGGCCTGACACCGCGGGCTCTGTCCGGCGACGCCGGGGCGCTACGCGGGGATTGTGCCCGCTACACTCCGGCGCGAGATGGAGAGCGCGATCCCACCAGAGCCGGTGGGGTCCGTGCCGTCCTCAGAGCACCACCGGCACGGACCTGAATCATCGCCCCGCACGGCGATGGGCGGTCGGGTGCTCGTTCTGAACGCCACGTATGAGCCG
>DATNBM010000019.1:0-9606 GCA_035571915.1 Solirubrobacteraceae bacterium
TCGTGCACAACGAACTGCCTGGCCCCGGTCGCGCAGGTGTTGCACGAGGCGCTCGGGATCCGGCACGGCGCGATGACCACCGTCCACGCGTACACGGGCGACCAGCGCCTTGTCGACCTGCCGCACAAGGACCTGCGCCGGGCGCGCGCGGCGGGGCTGAACATCGTCCCGACCTCGACCGGCGCGGCGAAGGCGATCGGGCTCGTGATCCCGGAGCTGCAGGGCAAGCTGCACGGGTTCGCGGTGCGCGCCCCCGTCCCGACCGGATCGGTCGTCGACCTGACCGTCGAGGCCGGCCGCGAGACGACCGTCGAGGAGCTCAACGCCGCGCTGAAGGCCGCCGCCGAGGGGCCGCTCGAGGGCATCCTCCAGTACACCGAGGACCCGATCGTCTCGACCGATATCAACCAGTCGCCCTACTCCTCGATCCTCGACTCGAAACTGACGGCGGTGATGCAGGGCACGATGGTCAAGCTCGTCGCCTGGTACGACAACGAGTGGGGCTATTCCAACCGCCTCGTCGACCTCGTCCAGAGGGTCCTGTGAGAGCAGCCTGGGCCTCCTGATGCCCTCCCGGACGCCGCTGATCGCGGGCAACTGGAAGATGTACAAGACCGAGGAGCAGGCCGAGGAGTTCATCCAGGGCCTGCTGCCGCGAGTCTCGGCGCTCGGCGACGTCGACGTCGCGATCTGCGTCCCCTTCACCGACCTGCGGGCGATGGTCGACAGCGCGCGCGGCTCGCGCGTCGAGGTGTTCGCGCAGAACATGCACCAGGAGGCCGAGGGCGCCTTCACGGGCGAGATCTCCGCGCCGATGCTGCGCGAGCTCGACGTCCGCGGCGTCGTGCTCGGGCACTGCGAGCGACGCCACCTTTTCGGCGAGACCGACAAGGCGCTCGCGCTGAAGGTCCCCGCCGCGCTCGACGCCGGCCTCGTCCCGATCCTCTGCGTGGGGGAGACCGAGGAGGAGCGCGACGCGCAGGAGACCGAGCGCAAGCTTCGCAACCAGATCAACGAGGACCTGGCGGGGGTGCCGGCGGGGAGGCTCGCCGAGGTCGTGATCGCCTACGAGCCGATCTGGGCGATCGGCACCGGACGCGTCGCGACCCCCGAGCAGGCCCAGGAGGCGGTCGGGTTCATCCGCGCGCTCGTCGCCGGCCGCGACGCCGAGGCCGCCGAGAGCGTGCGGATCCTCTACGGAGGCTCGGTCAAGCCCGAGAACGCGGCCGAGCTGCTCGCCCTGCCCGACGTCGACGGAGCGCTCGTAGGCGGCGCCTCGCTCGATCCCGCCGCGTTCGCCGAGATCGCCGCCGCGGCACCGCAATGAGCGCCGGCGCGGATCTGCCCCCCGGCCCCGGGGAGCTCCCGGTCCCCCGCGCCGCCCTGATCGTGCTCGACGGCTGGGGGCTCGCCGCGCCCGGGCCCGGCAACGCGATCGATCTCGCCGACACGCCCGTCTTCGACGGCCTCTGGGAGGCCTACCCGCACGGCTCGCTGACCGCCTGGGGGCGCGCCGTCGGCCTGCCCGAAGGGCAGATGGGCAACAGCGAGGTCGGCCACCTGAACCTCGGCGCCGGCGCCGTCGTGCGCCAGGACCTGATGCGGATCGACGACGCCGTCGCGGACGGCGAGCTGGCCCGCAACGAGGTGCTGCGGACCGCCTTCACGGGCGCCCGGCGCGTGCACCTGCTCGGGCTCGTCTCCGACGGCGGCGTGCACTCCTCGCTCGAGCACCTGCGCGCGCTTGTCGCGCTCGGGCGCGAGCTCGGCGCGGAGGACGTCGTCGTGCACGCCTTCACGGACGGCCGCGACACGCTCCCGCACGCCGGCGCGGACTTCCTCGCCGAGGTCGACGGTCTCGACGGGGCGCGCGTCGGCTCGGTCGTCGGGCGCTACTGGGCGATGGACCGCGACCGCCGCTGGGACCGGACCGCGCGGGCCTACGAGATGCTCGTTCACGGCAACGCGCCGCACCACGCCGACAGCGGCGAGCAGGCCGTCCGCGACGCCTACGAGCGGGGCGAGACCGACGAGTTCATCGAGCCGACGACGGTCGGCGCCGAGGCCCGCATCGACCCCGCCGCCGACAGCGTGATCTGCTTCAACTTCCGCCCCGACCGGATGCGCGAGATCGTCCGCGCCCTGGCCGAGCCCGGCTTCGGCGAGAGCGACGAGGACCTCCCGGGATGGCCGGGGCGGGACGGCGCCGGGGGCGGGGGGGAGCCGGTGAAGCGCCTGGCGACGCTGACCCGCTACGAGGAGGGCTGGCCCTACCCGGTCGCATTCGCCCCCGAACACCCCGCCAGCACGCTCGCCGAGGTGCTCGCCGCCGCGGGCGCGCGCCAGCTGCACGTCGCCGAGACCGAGAAGTACCCCCACGTCACGTACTTCTTCAACGGCGGCGACGAGGCCCCGCAGGAGGGCGAGCGGCGCGAGATGGTCCCCTCGCCGCGCGACGTGCCGACCTACGACCACAAGCCTCAGATGAGCGCGGGGGA
This sequence comes from Solirubrobacteraceae bacterium, assembly GCA_035571915.1. Taxonomy (GTDB): domain Bacteria; phylum Actinomycetota; class Thermoleophilia; order Solirubrobacterales; family Solirubrobacteraceae; genus Palsa-744. Next base: position 2,499 of record DATNBM010000019.1, read on the forward strand.
GGCGGCCGACGCGTTCGTGAAGGCCTGGCGCGAGGACGGCTACCGCTTCGGGATCATCAACTTCGCCAACGCCGACATGGTCGGCCACACCGGCGTGATCGCCGCCGCCGTGGAGGCCGTCGAAACGGTCGACGCGTGCCTCGGGCGCGTCGTCGCGGCGGTCCACGAGAGCGGGGGCGCCTGCCTGATCACCGCCGACCACGGCAACGCCGACCACATGCTCGAGCCGGACGGGAGCCCCAACACGGCCCACTCGATGAACCCCGTCCCGGCGATCGTGACGTGCGCCGGCGTGCGGCTGCGCGCCGAGGGCGGGATCCTCGCCGACGTCGCGCCGACCGTGCTCGCGATGCTCGGGATCGCCCAGCCCGAGGCGATGACCGGGACCTCGCTGATCGAGGGCGGATAGATTTCCGGCATGGAGGAAGCCGCCGCTCCCGAGGTCCAGCCGAGCGGTCGCTCGCGCCGGCTGCTCGCCCTCTTCTTCGTCGGCGCCGGCGTCAACCACTTCGTCAACCCGCGCTTCTACGAAGCGATCGTGCCGCCTTCGCTGCAGCACGAGAAGGAGCGCGTCGTGCTCCTCAGCGGCGTCGCCGAGGTGCTGGGCGGGATCGGCGTGATGCTCCCGTTCGCGCGACGGCTCTCCGGCGCCGGCCTGATCGCGCTGCTCGCCGCCGTCTTCCCCGCGAACCTCCACATGGCCCGCGAGCCCGAGCGCTTCGGGATGCCGCGGTGGGCGCTGTACGCGCGCCTTCCCCTGCAGCCGCTGATGATGCTGTGGGCGTGGAGGGCGACACGGCGCTGACAGCTTTCGGCCGCTCGCGGGCGTCCGACGCTGCTACATTCGGAGCAGAGAGAGGGCCTGAGATTCGGACCGTCATGGCAACCGCGAGCGCAGTTCAGATACCGACCGCCGACCCCCCGCTTGCGGGGCAGCAGCAGGAGGCGCTCACGCTCGGGGAGCTTCGCGCCTGGCGGGGACTGCTCCGCGCCCACGCCTGCCTCGCCAAGCGCCTCGACGCCGACCTCGAGCGGGCGCACCGCCTGCCGCTCAGCTCCTACGAGGTCCTCCATCACCTCGAGGAGGCCCCCGACGGGCGCATGCGGATGTGCGACCTCGCCGAGCAGGCCCAGCTCTCCCGCAGCGGCCTGACCCGCCTCGTCGACCGCCTCGAGCGGGACGGGCTGCTCGAGCGCTGCTCCTGCAGCCACGACGCGCGCGGCTCCTACGCCTGCCTCACCGCCGTCGGCCGCGAGCGCCTCGCCGAAGCCCGCGTCACGCATCTCGCCGCGGTCCGGGAGGCGTTCTTCTCGCGCTTCTCCGAGCAGGAGCTCACGCTCCTCGCCGACATGTGGGAGCGGATCGCTCCCTGCAGCGGCTGCTGAGCCCCCGCCGACACCTCCGAACACGCCGCCCGCGAGGCGGTTTTTTTGGGCCCCGCCCAGGTACATCCGGCCGGCCCGGGCTGCGCCGCGCGTAGCCTGGATCTCATTATCTTCATTCATAAGACTTGATATGGACCGACTTAGGTTTTATACTGACTACCAGTTGGCGCAACACCAAGATTCAGGAGGTATTGAAATGGCATTGATCAGGTTCGAGCCCAGCCGCCGCGGCGGTGAGCTCTACTCGCTCCAGCGCGAGTTCAACCGGTTGTTCGGGACGGTCTTCGACAGCCAGACCGGCGCGGCGACCCCAGCGCGCCGCTGGGTTCCCGCGATCGACGTAGTCGAGGAGGACGAGCGCTACGCGCTTCGCGCCGACCTGCCCGGCCTGACCGAGGACGACGTCAAGATCGAGGTCGAGGACGGGGTCCTGACGGTCTCCGGCGAGCGTCGCTCCGAGAACGAGCAGCGCAAGGAGGGCTACTACCGCCTCGAGCGCTCGAGCGGCAGCTTCAGCCGCTCCGTCCGGCTCCCGCAGGGCGTCGCGCCCGAGGCGATCGAGGCGAGCTTCGCCAACGGCGTGCTCGAGGTCTCGATCCCCAAGCCCGAGCAGGCCAAGCCCCGCCGCGTCGCGATCAAGCCCGCCGCCGAGCCGAAGGCCGTCGCGGCCGAGGCCGCCGAGGCCGCGCCCCAGCAGTCCTAGCTCTCGGACGCCTCCTCCGAGCCGCTCGCGCCCGTCCCCTCACCGGGGCGGGCGCTTGCGTTTGCGCGCTTGCGACGACGGTGCATGAGCAGGAAGCTGACCACCGCCAGCGCGACCGCCGCCAGCCCGTAGAGGCCGAAGGCCTGGATCGCGTTGCTCGCCGAGTGGCCGAGGAAGTAGGCGATCAGGCCGATCGCCGTCGCCCACACGATCCCCCCGAGCGCGTTCCAGATCACGAACGAGCGCCAGTGCATCCGCGTCGCGCCCGCCAGCCACGACGCCCACACGCGCAGCCCGAGCAGGAAGCGGCCGAAGAAGACAGCCTTCGGCCCGTGTCGTTCGAAGAACGGCTCGCCGATCAGTAGGACCTGGCGACGTTGGGTGGCGAAGCGGCCAGGGCGGTCGAGGATCCAGCGCCCGCCCTTGCGGCCGATCAGGTAGCCGATGTTGTCGCCGACGATCGCCCCCGCCGCCGCCAGCGGGATCACGAGCGCGATTTTCAGGTTCCCCTGGCTGGCGAGGACGGCCGCCGTGATCAGACCCGTCTCGCCCGGCACCGGCAGCCCGCTCGACTCGCTCATCACGATCACGAACAGCAGCGGGTAACCGGCCGTCTCGACGAGGTGTTCGACGTTGAGCAGGGCGAGGATCATGTCGGCGCCCAGCATGCCGCACCCCGGACCTCGGACACGGCGCGCGCCGCTACTTCGTGTTTTCGGAGATCAGCTGCTTGAGCGCCGAGGAGGCCTGGCCCAGGTCCGAGTAGACCACGTTGCGCAGCACGACCCGCGTCGGCGACGGGGCCGTGATCACGACGATCGCGACGACCACGAGCGCGATCGCGAGCAGCGCCAGCAGCACGCCGACGAGCCGTCCTCTGCCGTTGCTGCGCGGCGGGCGGGAACGCGGCGGGGGCGCCTTGGCGGCTGCGGCCCGCGCCCGCGGCGGCCCCTGACGCGGTTTGCGAGCGGCGGCCAGCGCCTGCGTCTGGGCGGTCGCCGGTGCCGGGGCTCCGCGCCCGGAGCGCCGGCCCGCGGCCAGGACCGTCGTGGCCTGCGTAGCCGCCCCCCCGCCCGTGGGCCGCTGCGGCGTGATCCCGCGGGCGCCGTCGTGCAGCGCCCGGCGCATCTCGTTGGCCGTCTTGAAGCGTTCCCGGGGGTCGAGCGCGAGCGCGATCGCGACCGCGTCGGCGAGCTCCGGCCCGACCGCCGCGACGAGCGTGTCGAGCGTCGGCGGCGCCTCCTGCTGCTGCTTGAGCGCCAGCTCCGTCAGCGAGTTCGCCTCATACGGGAGGCGCCCGGAGATCAGCTGGTAGGTGACGACCCCGAGCGCGTAGAGGTCCGCGCTCGGGCCCGCCTCCTCGCCCCGCGCCTGCTCGGGCGCCAGGTAGGCCGCCGTGCCCAGCACCGAGCCGACCTGCGTGATGCTCGACTGCTCGGTCGCCTTCGCGATCCCGAAGTCGGCCAGCTTGACCTCGCCTTCGAGCGAGCGCAGCAGGTTGCCCGGCTTGACGTCGCGGTGGACGACCCCGTGGCGGTGCGCGTAGTCCAGGCCCTCGCAGGCCTGTTCGATGATCGACAGCGCCTCCGGGACCTCGACCCAGCCGTCGTCGCGCAGGATCTCCGCACACGACTGCCCCTCGATGTACTCCATCACGATGAAGTACTGGTCCGAGCCCTTGTCGCGGCCCGAGTCGAAGACCTGCACGATGTTCGGGTGGATCAGCCGCGCCGCCGCCTGCGCCTCGCGCTGGAAGCGCGACACGAACGCCGGGTCGTCCGCGAGGTGCTCGGCGAGCAGCTTGACCGCCACCCGACGCTCCAGCCGCAGGTCCATCGCGAGGTGGACCGTCGACATCCCCCCGAAGCCGAGCCGGCCCTCCAGGCGGTAGCGGCCCGCGATCTCCGCGCTGCTCATTTCCCGCCTTCCGATCCGCCGTTGCCGTTGTTGCCCTTGCCTTCTTCCGGCGAGGCGCCGCCGACGCCTTCCGCCGGCCCTTTGCCGTTCCCTTCGCCCGGGGCGGGCGTCCCGCCGCCCGCGCCCGGTTCTTCTTCTTCGCCTTCGGCCGGCGGTTCGGTCGTGGTCGTGGTGGTCGTCGGCGTGGTCGGCGTCGTCTGCGTCGGCGTGGTCGCCGTCGAGGTCGTCTTCGGGGTCGTCGCCGTCTTCGTCTGCGCGAACGGCTGTTCGCAGGCTTCTTTGGCGACCTTGTGAAGGTTTTCTATGCCCAGGCGGATTTTGTCGCGCAGGCCCGAGTCGACCGACGCGGGCAGCGCCGCGAAGTCCTGGTCGGTTTTCAGCAGCGCCGTTTCGGTCTGGGTGCAGTCGCCGTTGCCGGATTCGGCGGCCTGCTCGACCGCTTCGACGTCGCTCTGCAGCGGGCCGCCCTGCGAGGCCGGGATCAGGCCCCCGCCGGAGCTTCCGCAGGCGACGAGCAGCGCGACCGCCGCGCCGAGCGCGGCCGCCAGCAGGGCCCGCGGGAGGATCCGCCTCACTGCCCGTACTCCAGCCGCTCGGCCAGCGAGTCCGGCAGGCGCGCGGCACGGATCGCCGCCGCCGCGCCCGCGACGTCGTAGTCGGCCCGGTAGAAGGTCGCCTCCATGCCCCCCAGGTCGAGCAGCAGCCACGCCGCGCGGGCGTCCCCGTCGCGGGGCTGCCCGACGCTGCCCGGGTTCAGCAGCCACTCGCCGGCGGCGATGTCCAGGCGCGTCCCGTCGCGCCGCGGCTCGCCCGTCGCGAGCTCGCCCTCGGCGCGCTCGAACGACAGCGCCACGTGGCTGTGGCCGATCAGGCAGATCCGGTTCTTCTGCGCGTTCATGCACAGCTCCGCGAGCAGCGCCGAGAGCACGTACTCCCAGACCGGGTCGCGCGGGCTCGCGTGGAACAGCCCGACCTCGGACTCCTCCCCCTGGGGGCTGAGCGTCCTCAGGAACTCGAGGTTCTCGGGGTCGATTACCTCGCGTGTCCACTGCGCCGCGACGCTCGCCCCGCGCGAGAACTCGTCGAGCGGGATCTCGCCCGTCACCGCCAGGTCGTGGTTGCCCGCCAGGCACACCGCCGCGTGCTCCCGCGCCAGCTCGACGCACGCGTCGGGCTCCGCGCCGTAGCCGACCAGGTCGCCGAGGCACCACAGCTCCGAGGCGTCGCTGGCCGCGACGGCCTCGAGCGTCGCCTCGAAGGCGTGCCTGTTGGCGTGGATGTCTGAGACGACCGCGACCTTCATCACTGCAGGGTAGGAACACCACCGGCGACCGGCCGTTCCACCGCGCGGCCGGCTGCAAGCCCGCTCGCGGCGGGCTCGGCGGGGCGCGTCACGGTGCCCGGCGGCACGCCGTCGGGCACTCAGCCGGGCTCTTGGCCCGACTCTCCGCCGCCGTACTCGGGGAGGTTCTTGATCCCCTCGCGGGTCAGCCACTTCGAGTAGTTGTCCTCCATCGCGTCGATCAGCTCCCGCATGAAGCGCGGCGAGAGGTTCACGCGGGAGACGACGACCCCCGGGACCTCCTCCGCCTCGACCTCGTGGTCGACCCGCGCGAAGGTGACCGTGAACTCGTAGTCGGAGTGGCTGACGTTCGCGAAGTTCGCGTAGACGCCCCCCATGATCTCGGGGGAGAGGTGGATGTTGATGTGGCGTTCGGAGCCTGAGTCTTGCTCGTTCACACGGCTAGTATCGCAAGCCCCGAGTACGGACCATGAACGAGCACTCCGCAGCCCACGCCAAAGAGGACGCGACCGAGCCGCTGCGGGCGCTCCGCCGCGCCGTCGAGCGGAGCGCCGCGGACCTCCTGGGCGACGGCGGCGAGGCGGTCGCCGCGAGCCGGCCGATCACGCTCGAGCGCCCGAAAAGGGCCGAGTTCGGGGACTACTCGACGAACGCCGCGCTGCTGCTCGCCCCGGGCGTCGGCGCGCCGCCCCGCGAGGTCGCCGAGCGGCTCGGGGGCTCGCTCGAGCAGCTGCTCGGCGCGAGCCTCGAGCGCTTCGAGGTCGCCGGCCCGGGCTTCGTCAACCTGTTCCTCTCCGACGGCTGGGTCCGCGGCGCCCTCGCCGGCGTGCTCGCCGCCGGCGAGCGCTTCGGGGCCGGCGGCGCCGACCGGCCCGAGCGGATCAACATCGAGTTCGTCTCGGCCAACCCGACCGGGCCGCTGCACGTCGGCCACGCCCGCAACGCCGCCTACGGCGACTCGCTCGCGCGGATGCTCGCCTTCCACGGCCACGAGGTCGGGCGGGAGTTCTACGTCAACGACGCCGGCTCGCAGATCGAGAAGTTCGGCGAGACGATCGGCGCGATCGCCCGCGGCGAGCCGGTGCCCGAGGACGGTTACAAGGGCGACTACGTGCCCGAGCTGGCCGCCCTCCTGCCCGGCGCTGCCGAGATGGAGCCCGCGGCGCTCGGCCGCGCCGCCGTCGACGTGATGCTCGAGCGGATGCGGGAGTCGCTCGGACGGTTCCGGGTCGAGGAGTACGACCACTGGACGTATGAGAGCGCGCTGCACAAGGGCGAGCCGAGCCCCGTCGCCCAGACGCTCGCGATGCTCGCCGAGCAGGGCCGGACCTTCACCGAGGACGGGGCCCTGTGGCTGCGCACGACCGAGTTCGGCGACGACAAGGACCGCGTGCTCGTCCGCTCGAGCGGCGAGCACACCTACTTCGCCTCCGACATCGCCTACCACCAGGAGAAGCGCGAGCGCGGCTTCCAGCGCCAGATCGACGTGTGGGGCGCCGACCACCACGGTTACGTGGGGCGCATGAAGGCGGCGTACGCGATGCTCGGCGGCGACCCGCAGCAGCTGGAGCTGATCATCATGCAGCTCGTGCACCTCCTGCATCGCGGCGAGCGCGCGCAGATGTCAAAGCGGGCGGGAGAGTTCGTGACGCTGGACGACCTCGTGCAGGAGATCGGGGTCGACGCGGCGCGCTGGTTCCTGCTGTCGCGCTCGCACGACACGACGATCGACCTCGACCTCGACCTCGCGCGGGAGCAGTCGAGCGAGAACCCCGTTTACTACGTGCAGTACGCGCACG
>DATNBM010000020.1:0-18734 GCA_035571915.1 Solirubrobacteraceae bacterium
GCATCTTCTGGACCTGCTGCATCATCTGCTGCATGTTCGGCATGCGGGGAGGCTGCTTGGGCATCAGGCGCCTTTCTCGTTGCTGGTGACCGCGGGCTCGCCCCCGCCCGGCTCGGCGGGGATCTCCTCGGCGTCGAACTCCTCCATGAAGCGAGCCAGCCAGCGCTCCTCGGACTCGCCCTCGGCGGGCGCGACCGCGGAGGGCTGATCGGGGAGGTCCTCACGTAGCTCGTAGGCCAGCCGCCAGCGCGCGCCCGTCACCACGCGGAGCGCCTCCGCCACGGTCATCCGGTTCGCCGGGTCCTCGGCCTTCTTCTTCAGGAACGTCGAGGCGAACGCGAGCGTCAGCTCCTCGCCCTGCGCCTCGACCGGGCGCGCCTCGGCGATCAGCGCCCCGAGCAGCGCGTTCTCGGCACGGACGACGTCGACGACGGCGGGCCACACGGAGGCGACCGAAGCGAGGTCCCGGAGACCCGCGGCGGCAGGCGTCTCGGCGGCAGGCGTCTCGGCGGCAGGCGTCTCGGCAGCAGGCGTCTCGGGAGCGGCCCCTGGCTCCGCCGGAGCGCTTTGCACGATCGTGCGGCCCTCCGCGGCGAGCGCCCCGGCGACCGTCGCCGGGGTGCCGGCAGCCAGCGGGACCGACTGTGAGGCCGGGGTTGCCGCCGGGGGCTGCTGCGAGGCCGGGGTTGCCGCCGAGGGCTGCTGAGGGGGCGGGGGCTGCGGGGCCGAGGCGGAGGCCGCAGGCGGAGCCGGACCGACGGGCGGTGTCTCCGGGTCCGCGGGAGCCGTCGTGGCGCCGGCGCTCGCCGGTCCAGGCGCCGCGGACGGCGACGGTCCAGTTGCGGCGGACTGCGCCGGTCCGCCTGCGGGGTGAGGGGTCGCCTCGGGCCGCTGCGGAACCTCGATCTCGCGGTTGGGCGTCACGGCCGCGACCGTCCCTCCCTGCTCGAGGCGCTCGATCCGCGCGAGCAGGGCGCGCAGCGTGCTGTCGACCTCGGGCCGGGAGGCCTTGACGAGGGCGAGCTCGAGCCGGGTGCGGGCGTCGGCGCCCGCCCGGATCGCCTCGAGCGCCTCGCCGAGCAGCTCGAGCAGCCGGACGACGACGGCGTGGGGAAGGCGGCCCGCCTGCTCGGCCAGGGCCTCGTCGGACTCGGGCGTGAGCGCGAGCTCGGCCGGGACGCCGCCGAGCGCCTGGACGATCATCAGCTCGCGCAGCCGCGCCTCGAGGTCGGTCGCGAAGGAGGCGGCGTCGCGGCCCTGGGCGGCGCAGCGCTCGAGCGTTCCGAGCGCGGCGGGGGCGTCGCCCGCGGCGACGGCGTCGATCGCCTCGGCGAGCAGCCTGGCGTCGGCGACCCCGAGGACGGCGAGCACGTCCTCCAGCGAGATCGCGGCGCCCGAGTAGGTGACGAGCTGCTCGAGCGTGCCGAGCGCGTCGCGGAAGCTGCCGGTCGCCGAGCGGGCGATCGCCGCCAGCGCCGGGGGCGGGATCTCGATCGGCTCGGCGGCCGCCGCGCGCGCCAGCACGGAGACGATCTGCTCGACGGTCGGGCGGTGGAAGTCGAAGCGGTGGCAGCGGTCGATGACGGTCGCCGGGACCTTCGCGGCCTCGGTCGTGGCGAGCACGAAGACGGTGTTCGGGGGCGGCTCCTCGAGCGTCTTCAGGAAGGCGTTCCAGGCGGCCGTGGAGAGCATGTGCGCCTCGTCGAGGATGTAGACCTTGCGGCGGCCGCTGACGGGCGCGTAGGCGACGGACTCGCGCAGCTCGCGGATGTCGTCGACCGAGTTGTTCGAGGCCGCGTCCATCTCGATCACGTCGAGCGAGGTCGCGGAGGCGATCGAGCGGCACGAGTCGCACACCCCGCAGGGCTCGATCGTCGGGCCGTTCTCGCAGTTCAGGCAGGCGGCGAGGATCTTCGCCATCGAGGTCTTGCCGGTGCCGCGGGAGCCGACGAACAGGTAGGCGTGGTGGACCTTGCCGCGCTCCACGGCGTTGCGCAGGGTCCGCACGACCGGCTCCTGCCCGACGACGTCGGCGAACGTGCGGGGCCGGTGCCGGCGGTAGAGGGACCCGACGCGGCCCTCGTGCTCGGATTGCTGCTGCTCGGCGGACACCTCGGCTGAGTCTAGCCTCCGGCCTGCCCGCCCATCTCGCCGCCGAACGACGCCGCGCACGCCCGATCCGGGGCACAGGCGGATAGCGTCCGCCGCGTGAGGAGCCCGACCAGGCGCCCCGGCGCCCGCCTCGCCGCCCTGCCCGCGATCCTCGCCGGGGCCGTCGCCCTGCGCTTGATCTACGGCGTCGCGTTCGCCAACTACGACACGCTCTACGCGCTGGCCTGGGGGGGACAGCTCGCGCAGGGGGAAACGCCGGCCTACGGGGTGCCGATCGCCCCCACCCCCCATCCCCTGCTCGAGCTGCTCGGGGTGATCCTCAGGCCGCTCTCGCCGCACGCGGAGATCGAGGTCGTCGTCGCGCTCGCCTTCCTCGCGCTCGCGACCTGCGCGTGGCTGATCTACCGGCTCGGCGCCCGCTGGTTCGGGTGGGCGGCGGGCGCGCTGGCTGCGCTCGTCTTCCTGACGCGCGTCCCGATCATCTCCGACGGGGTGCGGGCCTACCTCGACATCCCCTACCTCGCGTTCGTCCTCGGCGCGCTGCTGATCCTCGCGGGGAGACCGAGAGCGGGGGCGCCGGTCCTCGCGCTGCTGGCCGCGGCCGGCCTGCTGCGCCCCGAGGCGTGGGTCTTCTCGGGTCTCTACTGGCTCTACCTGACCGGGCTGCTCCCCGAGCGGATACGCGAGCGGCTGCCCGGCGGCGAGCCCGTCCGGGAGCGGGCGGCGCTCGGACGCCTGACCGTGCTCGCGGCGACCGGGCCCCTGATCTGGCTCGGCAGCGACCTGCTCGTGACGGGCGACCCGCTGTGGTCGCTGACGAACACCCGCCACACGGCCTCGGCGCTGGATCGCCACAGCGGCATCGGCGACGTCCCCGTCTACGTCCCGAAACGGATCGGGGAGGTGCTCCAGGCCGCCGCGCTGGCCGGCGGGGCGATCGGCGGGGTGCTCTCGCTGCTGTGGCTGCGGGCGCGGGCGCTCCCGGGCGCCGTGGCCGGGGTCGTCGCGGTCGTCGTCTTCGCCGCCTTCGCGTCCGTGGGCCTGCCGATCAACACCCGCTACGCCTTCCTCGCCGCGGCGATCCTGTGCGTGTTCTGCGGCGCGGGCGCGTTCGGGTGGCGGATGCTCGACCACGACGACTCCCGGCGCAGGCCGTGGATGGCGCTCGGCGGGCTGATCGTCGTGGCGCTGCTCGCGACCGCCCCCACCCAGCACCGCACCTTCGACCGCGAACTGCGGAAACTGTCCGCCCAGGAGCGGATCGAAGGCGATCTCCAGGCGCTCGTCGCGAGCGGCGCGGTGAACCTGCGCTGCGGGCCGGTCGGGGTGCCGAACCACGCGCCGGTCCCGCTGCTCGCGCTCTATCTGCGGGCGAGCCCCGCGCGGATCGTGAGCGCGCAGGCCGCCCACATCTCCCGCGGCGTCTACCTCGACCCCGCCGACGAAGAGGTCGAAAGGGAATACATCCTCGACACCAAGGACCCCCACGAAGCGGTCAGCGTCCCGCCCGGGTTCAGGGCGTCGGGCAGCAACCGCTCCTGGCTGGTGTTCAGCCGGTGCGAATGAGCGGACCGTGCACCCCGCGTCGAGAATCCACCCACGGGCGCCCTGATCGCGCGTCCACGGCTCCGGTCCGGGAACTCCCGCTGCGCCTGCCGGTGGTCGCTTAAGGCTGCTTCCTTCCGGACCTGACCTGATTCGCAAGCCGACACCGCGCGGGACCCGAACCATCGACGCCCCGAACGGCGGAGCGACCGGAGCGGAACCCCTCGGAAGGGAATTCAGCCCCGCTAGAGCGGATTGCGGGTGCAGGGCACCGCTACCTCCCCGCCTAGCACGGTCCGCTTGCGATCCTAGCGCCACGGGCCAAGGCGGGGTAATGTGCGCGACTGATCCGGGGCGCGACTGCAGCGTGCCGCCGGTGTTGCAGTCAGTGATGCGAGGGTTCATTCAACGATCACGATCCGTCGCGTGGGCGTCGCTGCTCGCGCTCGTAGTGCTGCTCGCGTTCGGAGGGTCGGCGCTGGCGGCGGAAGCGGAACCGACGATCGCCAAACCCGGCGACCAGTCCAGCGTCGCAGGCACGGCGATCGCCCCCGTGACCGTGACCGGGACGAACCTCGCGACGCTGACCGCCAAAGAACTCCCCGCCGGGCTCGAACTGACGAAAGTCTCCGAAGCCGAATGGACGATCAGCGGCACACCCGCCACGGCCAAAGCCGCCACGGTCGTCACGCTCGAAGCGACCAACAAAGAAGCGACCGCCGGCACCCCCGTGACCTTCGAATGGACCGTCGCCGAAGCGGCGCCCACGATCGCGGCACCGGCCAACCAAACGACGCCGGCGGGCCGCGCGATCGTCCCAGTCGCCGTGACCGGGACGAACCTCGCGACGCTGACCGCCAAAGAACTCCCGGCGGGCCTCCTGCTGACCAAAGTCTCGGAAACCGAATGGACGATCAGCGGCACACCCACGACCGAAAAAGCCGCGACCAAAGTCACGCTCGAAGCCAGCAACAAAGAAGCGACGGCCGGCACCCCCGTGACCTTCGAATGGACCGTCGCCGAAGCGGCGCCCACGATCGCGGCACCGGCCAACCAAACGACGCCGGCGGGCCGCGCGATCGTCCCAGTCGTCGTGACCGGGACGAACCTCCACTCGCTGACCGCGAAAGGACTCCCGGCGGGCCTCCTGCTGACCAAAGTCTCGGAAACCGAATGGACGATCAGCGGCACACCCACGACCGAAAAAGCGGCGACCGAAGTCACGCTCGAAGCGACCAACAAAGAAGCGACGGCCGCGACCGCGGTATTCCAATGGACCGTCGGTGAACCCTTCCCGGCGCTCGAAGCACCGTCTGATCAGACGGCCACGGTGGGCAAACCGATCACCCCTGTCGCAATCAGGGGCTCGAACCTCGCGGCCCTGACCGCCAAAGAACTGCCCGCGGGGCTGGAACTGACGAAAGTCTCCGTAACCGAATGGACGATCAGCGGCACCCCCACGACGGCCAAAGCCGCCACGACCGTGACGCTCGAAGCGTCCAACGGAGCCGGCGCCACGAGCTCGGTGACGCTGAGCTGGACGGTCCTCGCGCCCGAAGAAACCCCCGCCAAACCGACCCCGACCCCGACGCCCACTCCGACCCCGACGATCCCCAGCGCCGGACGCCTCGGCACGGTCCCCGCCCAAAAACAGGGCCGGGAACTGTTCGCCACGTTCCTGTGCGAAGTCGCGACCTGCAAGGTCAGCGTCAAGGCGACGATCACGGTCGGCAAGACGAAGATCAAGATCCACTCCTCAAGGGTCACGATCCTGCAGGGCAAGAAGGCGCGGATCCCGCTTCGGCTGAACAAGAGCCAGCGCGAACTGATCGCGGCGGCGCTGAAGAAGCGCAAGAAGGTGACGGCCGCTCTGGGCGCCACGATCGACAGCTCGGTCGGCCTGCAGGTGACCAAGGCGCTCATGGTCACCGTCAAGCGCTGAACACCCGAGCGGCGGCTCCAGGCACGCTTAGCTCCCGGTTAGGCGCCTTCCGGTAGGCTGCGCGACCGTGAACAACTACAAAGACGCCACCTACCCCACCCCGGCCCGGCCGCGCCGGCTGCGGACCGTGCTGCTCACCGGCCTGCTGCTGCTCGTCGCGGGCCTGCTGATCGCCGGCTGCGGAAGCTCTGGCGAATCGAGCACGATCACGATCGGCAACGAGAACAAGGCCGACAACAAACTGATCACCGCGGAAGACCCGCAGGTGCCGAAAACGCCCGCCTCGGGCCCGCTCGCCACGAAGCCGACGATCGAAGCCGGCAAAGGCGCCGCGCCGACGAAACTCGAATCGAAGGATCTGATCGTGGGGACCGGGAAGGAAGCCAAGAAAGGCTCCACCGTCTACGTGAACTACGTGGGCGCGCTCTGGAAAAACGGCCAGGAATTCGACTCCTCTTGGAAGCGCAAAGAACCGTTCCTGTTCGTGATCGGCACGGGCGAGGTCATCAAGGGATGGGACAAGGGCGTGATCGGCATGAAGGTCGGCGGCCGTCGCGAACTGCGGATCCCCTCCGAAGAAGCCTACGGAAAGCTCGGCAACGCCCCGAAGATCCCCAAGAACGAAGCACTGATCTTCGTCGTCGACCTGCTCAAGGCCTGAGCCGGCAGAGCTCCTCGCCGTGAAGGCGGGCACGGTACGCAAAGCGGCGCTGCTCATCGCGAGCGGCGCCGCAGTCGTTTTCGGAGCGGGCTGCGGATCGAGCAGCCGCGCAACCGAGGCCGGGCTGCGGCTGCAGCGCGAAGACCTGATCGCCACCGCCAAGGCCCTCGAGCGGTCCTCGGGCGAAGTCGCCGCCGAGGCGACCGCGACGAAAGCCGCGTGGCCGCTGGTCGCGAACGGCCTGAAGGCGTCGCCCTCGCCGGCCGAAACTGCGGCGATCGCGGCTGCGGCGAGGAGCGCCGCGGCGCTGAGGCTGCCCGGCGTGTTCGGCGAATCGACGGCCTCCACGCTGACCGGCCCGGCCGCCTCGATCTCCGGCGCGTTCCGGAGCTTCCAGGGCCTCACGAGCCGCGGCTGGCAGATGATCGACTACACGCTCGGGCGCCAGCGCGACGGCGACCGGGCGGCCGCCTTCGCCCGCGCCAACGTCGCGCTCTACATCGAGTCGGTCTACGACGGCCACTTCGGCCTCGCCCAGATCGGCAAGAAGCTGCTCGCCGGCTGGGAAAAGCTCGGCGGCACCGGCTCGTTCGGCGGCTCGCTGCCACGCGGTGAAGTCGAGCGGCTGGCGGGGCTCTATTCCGAACGCAACTACCGGCTCCATCCCCACGACGGCGTCAAGCTCGGCTCGTGAACGCATTCGTCACTGCAGGCGCCGGCTTCCTGCTCGCGGTGCTGTGGTTCGACCTCATGTTCGACGTGCAGACGCGACGGGGCGCGGCCGGGCCGGGCGGATCGGTGCCCGAGCCCGCCCTCGCCTCGATCGCCGCCTACTACGCGCGCGTGACGACGGCCGCCCGACCGATGAACAGGCTGATCGCGACCGCGATGCTCGCGACCCTCGCGGCGATCGTAGTCGAGGTCCTCGACGGGGCCGGACCGGACTGGATGCCCTGGGCATCGCTCGTGCTCGCCGGATCCGCGATCGGGCTCGCGGGGGCGCGGACGGTGCCCGCCGCGGTTCAGCTCGGCAGCCGCCGCGACGACGCGGCGACCCAAAGCACCCTGGCCCGGCGGATCCTCAGCGAGCACCTCTACTGCTTCGCCGCGATCGCCGCCCTGATCGGCCTGCAGCTCGCCTGGGGGTGAGATCATGCGCCCGATGGGGCGGATGAGAGGGATCGGGAGGGAATGCGCGTGGCTGTGCGCCGCGCTCGCGTGCGGGCTCGCCTGCGCGCTCTCCTCGCCCGGCCTCGCGCTCGCCGCGCAGGAAGCCTTCGTGCGCGTCGACCAGGCGGGCTACCCGGCCCTCGGCCCGAAGCGCGCCTACGTGATGGCGAGCGCCGGCGAGAAGGGCGCGCCCTACGAGGTGAAGACCGAAGGCGGGGCGACCGTCGCCACGGGCACTATCGGCGACTCGACGGGCTCGTGGAGCGGCTCCTTCCCCGACGTCTACGCGATCGACTTCGACGCCGTCAGCGCACCGGGCCGCTACATCGTGTCCGTCGGCGGCGCCGTCCCGGCGAGCTCGCCGGCCTTCGCGATCGGAGAACCTTCGTCGTTGTATGGAGCGCCGCTCGCCAACGGGCTCTCCTTCTACGAGAACGAGCGCGACGGGCCGGAATACATCCCCTCGGCGCTTCGCACCGCGCCGAGCCACCTCAACGACGCCGCCGCGATGACCTACGAGACCCCGAAGGTCAACGGCAACGGCGCCTTCAAGGGGGATCTGAGGCCGCTCGGCGTGAGGATCGACGCGGCGGGGGGCTGGTGGGACGCGGGCGACTACCTGAAGTTCCTGCAGACGACCGGCTACACGATCGCCGTGATGGAGGCCGGGGTCCGCGACTTCCCGGCCCAGCTCGGCGCGGGCGCGCCGGCCTCGGACTTCACGAACGAGGCCCGCTTCGGGGTCGAATGGATGCTGCGGATGTGGGATGAAGAAACGGCGACGCTCTACTACCAGGTGGGGATCGGGGAGGGCGACAAGGCGATCCTCGGCGACCACGACATCTGGCGCCTGCCCCAGGCCGACGACACTTGGGGCGGCTCGGACCCGGCCGCCCGCTACATCCGCGAACGTCCCGTCTTCCGCGCGGGTCCGCCGGGCTCACCGATCAGCCCGAACCTGGCGGGACGCGACGCGGCCGCGTTCGGCCTCTGCTTCCAGCTCTTCCACGCGACCCAGCCGGCGCTCGCGGCGCGCTGCCTGAAGGTCGGGGAGCGCATCTTCGCGCTCGCCGACACGGCCCACAAGGGGAAGCTCCTGACCGCGATCCCGTTCGGCTTCTATCCCGAGAAGCAGTGGCGCGACGACCTCGAGCTCGGCGCGAGCGAGCTCGCGCTCGCGCTGCTCGACGCCGCGCCGGGCGAGCTGCCCGCGGGGCTTCCCCGCACCGAAGCCACCTTCTACCTCGGCGAAGGGGCGCGATGGGCCCGCGAATACGTCAAGAAGAGCAAAGCGACGGCCGACACGCTCAACCTCTACGACGTCAGCGGCCTCGCCCACTACGACCTGATCCGGGCGCTCCGCGCGGCCGGTGAGCCGTCGGGGCTCGACGAGACCGAAGCGTCGCTGCTCGGAGCGCTGCGCGGCGAGCTCGACGGGGCCGCGACGCAGTCGGCCAAGGACCCCTTCGGCTTCGGCTTCCCGTGGGCGCAGGCGGACACCGCCTCCCACGGCGACGGCCTCGCCGCGATGGCCGCCGAGTACGACTGGCTGAGCGGCACGAGCGCCTACGCCGCGGACCAGGTCCGCTGGCTCGGCAACGTGCTGGGCGCGAACGCCTGGGGGATCTCGCTGATCGTCGGCGACGGCTCGAACTGGGTCCGCTGCCCCTCCCACCAGGTCGCGAACCTCCTCGGGTCGCTCGACTCATCGCCGCCGGTGCTCGCCGGAGCCGTCGTCGAGGGGCCGAGCGACGAACCGAGCTCGGGCGAAGTGGAAGGCATGCGACCCTGCCCCGCCGGCTCGGGCGACGGCGGCTACGGCCGCTTCAACGGGAGCGGCGCGGTCTTCTCCGACAACGCACAGAGCTACACGACGACCGAGCCCGCGATCGACCTGACGGCGAGCTCGCTGCTTGCGTTCGCGTGGAGCGCGGCCGGCTCGCCCGCGCCGGCAGGCTGACTCCCCACACGCCGGCAGGCTGACTCCCCCCGCGCCGGCAGGCTGACTCGCCCCACGCCCGGACCGGACTCGCGTCGATCCAGCCCGGGCGCCTGGACGCTCATGCCTGCCCTCGTTGATACGCCGGCCGCCGACGACCGGGACACGCCGGTCAATACAATCGACCGCCGAGGGCGCGTAGCTCAGTGGGAGAGCGCTCGCTTCACACGCGAGAGGTCGCAGGTTCGAAACCCGCCGCGCCCATCGGCCCGCAGATCGCGGGCGATCCTTGCGACCTCGCTCCCTCTGCAGCCCGATCGCTTCCAGCCGAAAGACAGCTGGACCGTGAGCGCGTCGCGCGTCTCCTGTCCTCCGCCCGCCTGCCCAATTGATTCGGAGGATCAGAATGTAGACTAGACCCCAGCGCTCGGGTCCATACCGGCGCCAGAGGTAGGCCGGAATACCTCGATATATGGAGGCGGCGGCGCGCTGGGGGTGCAATCCGGGCGCGTCGTCGCCTTCTTCATTTGCCGCCGTAGGAAACTCTTTCCTCTATGCGGAACGATACAGGGACTCTGGGCGCCGCCCGTCTGCGAGCGACCGCCCCGACGTCGCGCCGGCGTCGCGATCACCTCGGCGCCCAGCGTGGGACCAGTTCCTCTATTTCTGGATTTTTGGACTGCGGCGGACACGAGTCGGGGCACCGCGTTTCTGAATAGAGCGTCGGCTGGAACTCGCGCCGTCCGAGCCGACACTGGATCTCCGAGTTCCCATGGGCCCGAGGAGTCCCAGGCACAGGCTGCGCTAGCGCGGGTACATCCCGCCGTCGATCCTCACCACCTGGCTGTTCACGTAGCCGTTGGCGAGAACCGCGAGCGCCATCTCGGCGACCTCCTCGGGCCGCCCGACCCGACCGATCGGCACCGACCCGCCGAGCCGCTCGGGATCGCCGGGCAGCATCGGCGTTGCGACGAAGCCGGGCGCGATCGCGTTGACGGTCACGCCCTCACGGCCCGCGCGCGAGGCGAGGAAGTGGGTCAGCCCGTGCAGGCCCGACTTCGAGGCGGCGTAGTCGGGGCCGATCACGCCGCCCCGGAACGCCGCCGCCGGGCGTACCCGTGGTTGACGACCAGCACGTCGACGGGCCCGAGCGAAGCCTCGACCGCTAGCAAGCGCCCACCCGTCCCCGCGCCCGGCTCGGTCCGCCGTCCAGGCGCCCGATCCCGACGCTAACGAGATGCGACGGAGCGCCGATGGTTAGGCGTGGACCTCCTCGCCTCGATCCGTTCGCGCACGTCGGCGCTCGCCGCCGCCCTCACGCTGCTCCCCGCCGCCCTTACGCTGCTCGCCGCCGCACCCGCCCTCGCGAGGAAGACGGCGGCGAACTGGGACGCATCGCAGCAGCGGATCGTCGTGCGCGCGGGGCTGATGAGCGAAGCCTCGCCCAAGAACTTCGCCGGCGCGGCGCCCCTGACGCCGGAGGCCGAGCGCGTGGCCCTCGCCGCGCTCGCCGCCCGCGCCGCCGCCGAAGCAGAAGCGGTCGAAGCCGAAGGGACGCCCGCGCCGGCCCCGCAGCCCGCCGTGTCCTCCACGGCGACGATGACCGTCACCCGCTTCGACGCGCTGCTCGTCGAAGCCCTCGGGCTCTCCGCGACCGCCGCCCACGTGCAGGCCACGGCCGCGGCGGCGGGCCTGCGGCCCCCGTCGTACTTCGGCACCGAGGTCGTCGCCCGCTACCTCGGCCTGCGCTACGACCACCCTTCGGGCGAAGACTCGCTCGAGCTCTACCCGTGGAACCCGATCACCCGCGCCGAGGCGGCCCATTCCTTCGCCGTCGTGCTCGAACAGGGCGGCTGGGCCGTTCAGGACGCACGGGAAACGCTCGAAGCGTTCTCGCTGCCCCACTACAGCGCAGCCCAGCTCCGCGTCCTGCGGATCGCCGTCTCGAAGATCGGCATGCCCTACGTGTGGGGCGGGACGACCGACGGCACCGAAGACGGCCTCGAACACGGCGGCTACGACTGCTCGGGGTTCGCGTGGCGCGTCTACAAGGTCTCCGGCCTCTCCTGGGGCGCGAAGATCCTCGGCCGCACCGCCGCCGAACAGGCCGGGGAGATACCGAAGTCCGCGCGCGTGCGCCTCCAGCAGGTTCAGCCCGCCGACCTCCTCTTCTTCGGGAGCGCGCATTTCGGCTCTAAGGCCACCGAGGCGAACGTGATCCACGAGGGCGTCGCGCTGAGCGGCGAATGGGCGATCCACTCCTCTGGACAGGGCGTGTACGTGCTGCCCCTCGACTCGGGCTGGCTGGCCAAGGAGTTCACGTGGGGACGGCGCGTCCTCTAGCGAGAGCGATGGCGTCCGAGCCCGAACAGCGTCCAGACCTGCGAGAGCCCGTCGTAGAGGGGGGTGTGCCATCTCACCCGCTCCACCGCGGCTCCGCCGGCGCCAGCGCGAACGCGAAGGCCGACTCGATCCGCCGCAACCGCGAGCGCGAAGCCGCGCGACGCTCGACGGCCGGGCGGGCTCTGAGGGTCCTCGCGGGCCCGACGAAGGCCGAACGGCGCTCGCGCGTCGCCGAGGGCCGGTGGGCGCGTGGCGCGGTCGGCGAGCAGATGCTCGCCCGCGACATCGCCCGGCGCTGTCCCGCCGTCGCCGTGCTGCACGACCGCGCCGTCCGCGGCAGCCGCGCGAACGTCGACCATCTCGCCGTCACGCCCGGCGGCGTCTTCGTGATCGACGCAAAGCGCTACAAGGGCCGGATCACCGTCGCGGGCGGCCTGCTGCGCCGCGAGCGGCTGCTGATCGCGGGCCGCGACAGGACGAAGCTGATCGACGGCCTGGAAAGGCAGGTGCAGCTCGTCCGGCGGACGCTCGCAGCGGCGGGCTTCGACGCGGTGCCGGTCCACGGGTGCCTCTGCTTCGTCCAACCCGAGGGCCTGCTGGCCGACGTCGAGCTGCCGCTGCTGCGAACGCTGCGAGTGCGGGGCTTCCCGCTCTACTACAGCCGACGTCTCTGCCGTCGGCTGAACCGGCCCGGGCCGGTGACGAGCGATGAGGCCGCGGAACTCTTGCGCGCGCTCGAAGACGGCTTCCCGGCCGCGCGCCGCTGATCGCGCGCCCGAGGAGGCGGGCGCGAACACGGGGTGCTCCATATAGTCCACCCGCGATGCGCATCTACCACCGTGAATACGCGGGACGCCCGCTTCGCGCGGCCTGGGCCCTCGAGGAGGCCGGCCAGGACGACTACGAGATCCTCGAAATGACTACCGAGGAGGGCAAGTCCGAGGCGCACCGCGCCCGTCACCCGCTCGCGAAGGTGCCGGTGCTCGAGGACGACGGCGGCTTCCTCTTCGAGTCCGCGGCGATCGTCCTGCACATCGCCGACTCGTTCCCCGAGGCGGGCCTGATCGCCGAGCCGGGCAGCCGCGAGCGCGCGCTCGTCTACCAGTGGGTCGTCTTCGGGCCGGCCGAGATGGAGGCGCCGCTGATCGAGCACGCCATCTACGCCCAGACCGATCCTGAGCGCTCGGGCAAGGCGCGCAAGCGCTTCGACGAGCGAGTCGAGGCCGTCGCCGCGGCGCTCGGCAAGCGGGAGCACCTGGTCGGCGATGGCTTCACCGTCGCCGACGTGATGGTGGGCTCAGCCCTCAAATTCACTGGCCGGGTCGGCTTCGCGGATGAGCTCCCCGAGAACCTCCGCGACTACCTCGCCCGCCTCGAGGCCCGCCCCGCCTACGAGCGGGCCCTCGCGCGGACCGGCCACTGAGTCGCCTCAGGCGACGATGTCCGAGCCCAGCACCTGACCCGCCGCGGCCGACTCCGGGCGCTCGGCGATCAGCATCAGCCAGACCCCCGCCGCGAGCGCGCCCCCGATCAGCGGGGCGACGATGAACAGCCAGACTTGGTCGAGGGCGTCCCCGCCGACGACGATCGCGGGACCTAGCGAGCGGGCCGGGTTGACCGACGTGCCGGTCAGGGGGATCCCGATCAGGTGCACGACAGTAAGGCCCATGCCGATCGCGAGGCCCGCGAAGCCGGCCGAGGCGACGTGGCTCGTCGCCGCCAGGACGATCAGCACGAAGAGAGCGGTCAGGACGACCTCGGCCACGAACGCCCCACCCTCGTTCAGCCCGATGATCGAGTGCGAGCCCCAGCCGTCGGTCCCGAGCCCCTGCACGCCGCGGTCGTAACCGCTCGACCCGGTGAAGACCGCCCACAGCGCGCCCGCGCCGGCGAGGCCGCCGAGGAACTGCGCGCCCCAGTAGCCGAGCGCTTCGCCGACCGGCATACGGCCCGAGAGCACGAAGCCGATCGTCACGGCCGGGTTGACGTGGCACCCCGAGATCGGCCCGATCGCGTAGACGAGCGCGAGCAGCACGAGGCCGAAGGCGAGGCCGGTGAGGAGCACGCCGGCCGCGGTGCTCGACCCCGCGAGCTTGAAGCCGAACGTCAGCGTCGCGACCCCCACCGCGAAGAAGACGAGCACGAACGTACCGATGAACTCCAGGGAAAGCTTGCGCATCAACATCGCCGGCTCCTCTCGCTCGCTCGGGGCCGGGGCGCCCTCGCCGACTCCCCGGCTGCTTACCGCGGTGTTCGCTCGCCTACCCCGCGTTCCTGCGCTTGAGAGGGGCCGCCCAGCCCCGGACCGCGCGCAGCGAGGGGGTGCCGCGCGCGGTCCAGGTTCGTGTGCCAGCCGTCTTCGCTAGCCGAGTTCCAGGTTGGAGCCGTAGAAGGTGCCGCTCTTGACGGCCTTCGCCTTCTTCGAGCCTTCCGCGACGCCGCAGGACGGCCCGCCCGAGAACGACTCGAACAGCGTCCCCCCGAGCGCCGTGGGCGAGCCGAACGGCCCCCCTTCGAGGGCGCCTTCGACGATCGCCCCGCTCGCTTCGGTGATCGGCACCACCAGCGAGCCGTGCGAGGTCCCCGCTTCCTTGGGAGCCCACTTGAAGACGAGCGACACGGGGGTCGTGGTGGGTTCGAGCGCGAAGCTCTGGAGCGCGAGGCAGGTGACTTCTTCGGTCGTCTTCAGGTGGTCGGTGAACTTCGCCGATTCGACCGGCGCCGAGCCGTCGCAGCCTTTCAGCACGCCTTTCAGGGTGATGTTCTGGACCTTCGGCGTTTCGCTCAGACCGGGCGACAGCTTGATCGTCCCTTCCGCCAGTTCGCAGACCGTCGAGCCTTCTTTGCCTCCCCCTCCGCCTTTTTCGCCCCCGCCTTCTCCGTCCGCGTTCGGGCTCGTCACTTCAAGCGGCGCGCTGGCTTCGCTCGTTCCTTCGGCGTCGGTGCTCGTCACGGTCACCACGTATTTCGTGTTCGGTTCGAGCGGCGCGAGGTTCGCCGTCGTCCAGTTGCCCGCGGTGCTCGCCGTCAGCACCGGCGGGCCGGGCGTGGCGGGCCGCACCGTCACGGCGTTCGAGCTCAGCAGGTGCGCGGTCGCCGGGTCGACGCTCCAGGTGACGGTCATCTGCAGGTATTCGCTTTCGCCCGATTCCGCGAGGTGGACCGAGGCGGCGACGCCCGTCGGGGCCGCCGGGGGCGCAAGCGGCGGTTCGCCCGTTTCCAGGTAGCCCCGGGCGCCCGAGTTGTAGATGCGGTCGCCGTGCGCGTCGGTTTCTTCGAAGCCCGGGGCGCCGCCGCCGGGGCCTTCGAGCCGCGCGAAGGAGCGCGTTTCGCCGAACCACGTCCATTCGACGCTCGCCCAGGCCGTGTAGGTGGTCGTTTTGTAACCCCCGCCGCGTCCGCTGCCGCCGCAGCGGGTCGAGAGGTAGGCGGTTCCCTGCGGGTAGCCGCTCGGCGCGAAGCCCGTCACGGACGTTTCCTCCTGAATGCCCCCGCAGGAGTGCCCGAGCAGCGAGAAGGCCGAGCCCTGGTCGAGCACCAGCTGGTACGGACCGGCGGCCTGCGCCGCGGGAGCGAGGCCGAGGGCGAGCAGCCCGGCGGCGATCGCGCCCAGGGTGGTGCGGCGGGCGGTGTTCACGGTGAATCCCCTCTCGTGTCGGTCGATTGCACGGACGTGCGCCTGTGCTCGCCCCAAGTCCGCGTGCTGACAAGTAGAGCATGGCGAACGATGAGCGATCAACCGTCTCGACGATCTTTCGGCGGTTCTTCAGAGGATTCTCATCGACGCCCTTCGCGGCTGCGCTCGGCGGGGCCTCCCGTCTGGCCGTGGAGCGGAAGCCGGGCCAGCAGCCCGGCCGAGCCGAACGCGTCGAGCACCGCTCCTTCGAGCCGCTCGACGCGGACCGCGATCCCCCGCCGCCGGCACAGCTCGCAGCGCATGGCGATCACCTTCATCCCCGTCTCGTCAACCCCCCGTAGAGCGCCGAGGTCGAGCACGAGCTCGCCGATGCCGGCGTCGCACAGCTCGTCGAGCGCCGCTTCGAGGGCCGGCGCGTTGTCATGCGCGAGGCGCCCCGTGAGAGCCAGGCGGTGGGTCCGCTCGGCCGCCGGGCGGATCGGCACCGGCCGCGCCGCCGCCCGGCCGCTCCCCAGTCGGGTCCTCGAGGCCGCAGAGCCCCGCTCGAATCGTCCACGCGGAGGAGCCGGGCCCTCCGGCCTCCCTGCGCTCTGCTCCTGCTGCTCGATCGCCCGTGCCGGGGCGCTGCCCGGGGGCGCTGTTCTGCCTGTCATCGCGCTGCTCCTTTCGATCGGTCACACGGTCGCCCGCCGTCCCCTCGGGACGGCGTCGGCGAGCGCTAGCCCGGTCGAGAGAGCAGCAGCGCGAACGGCTCGGACGGGCCGCGCGGAACGCCCGCAAGCAGCCGCCGAAGCCGGCCCGGCGGACGCGTCGAGACGAGCGCCATCAAGGCGATCGCGATCCCGGCGATCCCCGCGGCGGCGGCCCCAGCGAGGGTCGGGGCGACGCCCGATCCGGGTTCGACCGGTACGAGCGGAGAGCGGTGGGTGAGCTCCGAGCCGCGCGACGCCCTGCCTACGCCGCCCGCTCGTGCGGGATCTGCGCGCGTGCCGAGAGCGGCGCCTTCGATCGCTGCGCGCTGCCGACCGGCACGCGCGGAAGCCGCACCGGTACCGGTCTGCGCAGCGACACCACGGGCGGCCGTCGGATCCTCGCTGGAGAGGGCGGAGACCGACCCCGCGACGCCGGTGTCGACGGCACCGGCGCCGGCGAGCGAGGCGATCGCGCCGGCCGGTGAGAAGGTCGCTGCCAGGCCGAGCGGCGGTTCCCACGGCCCTTCGACCGGGGTTCCGAGCACGCCGGCGGCGCGGCCCGCCGTCACACCGGAAAGAAGACCTTCGGCCACGCCTCCCGCTGCGCCGAGCAGCGTCGCTCCCACGGCTGGCAGCGTGCCCCCGCCCGGCAGCGTCGGGACCGGCACGGACCTCACGGCCGCCAGGGCGGGCGCCGCGACGTCGTGCAGCACCCTCCCCACGGCCGGGGCCCGACCGCCGCCCGGAACCGCCGACGTCACCTTCGATACGAGCCTGCGAAGAGGATGGCCGGCCGGCTCCGATGCCGGTGGACCCGAGGCGTGCGGGCGCGCCTCGCGCGGCCGGGACGTGCCCGGGCTTGCGGGCGCGCCGCCGCCGCCGGTGGTTTCGGCTGGCGGTTCACGTTCGCCTTCCGCGCTCGCATCGCCGGCGGGAGGGCCGGGGGAGCTTTCGGGTCCTTCCCGACTCGCGTCTGCCGGCGCGGTGTGGCTCGTGAGCGCCCCTTCGGCCGTTCGGTCGACCGTGGCGGAGACGCGCGAGAGCACCCCTTCCACGACGCCTTCGCCGCTGGCGCTTCCCGCGCCCGCGCCGAGCAAAGCGAGCACCGCGAGGACCGCGACGACGGCGCGAAGTCGGCGGCGGGCGCTCACCGCCAACGGGGCCACCTCCGCCCGGAGCGTCGCGCACGGCGAGGGTAGACGTGGTGGCGCGGGCCGGCTCCGAGCGCGTCAGCGCACATCAGGCCGATCAGCGCGAGCCCGGCGAGAACGGCCGCGAGCAACGCCGCCAGTCCCAAGGGGGACTGGCCTCGCAGCGGCGCGAGCGCCGCGCCGAGACCGCCCGGCGAGCTCGTCCCGTCGACCGCCGCCGCAGGCCCGGGCGCCGAGGCCGCGACGAGCGCAAAGCCGCTGGGGCGGCGCAGCGCAGTCGCGCCGCCCGATGCTCTGTGGTGTGAGGCGCGCGAGCCGGCGGCCCGTTCCGCGGGCCGGCTCTTCTGTGCCGGCGCAGGCACCCCGCCGCTCCCCACCGACCCACCGAACCTCGCCGGGGCGCGTCCATCGGTCCTCGGCGACGCAGCGCTCCGCGTCGCGGCCGTGAGCACCGTGACGGGCGCAGGGCCCGAGCCGGGCCGCGGATCGCCGCGCGGGGTCTGCTCAAGAGAAGGAGGCGAGGGTCGGCCGCCGCTCGGGAGCGGAGACGGGACGCTCGGCTTCGGGGCTTCGAGCGAGGGGACTTCGAGCCTCGGGGGATCGACCTTGGGCGGCTGGACGCCAGGCGGTCCGACGGGCGCGATTCGCGGCAGGCCCACGGCAGGTCCCCCGAGCGGATCCTCGACGACCGGCAGCGCCCCCGCGTCCGCCGAGAGCGCGAGGCACGCGATGACGACCGACCCGACCCCGCAAGCCGCGCGGACACGCGCCCGGTGCAGGCCGGGAAGTCGTCCTCCTCTTTGCGGGTCCGTGCGCACGCTTACATGACAGGTACCCCGTGTCGGCGCGAAATCACCGCCGGGGCGGGGCGCGCCGATCGACCCCGGGCGCCTAAGGTTCCCGGCGAGGCAATGGGTCAGCTGCGGATCGCAACCTGGAACGTCAACTCGCTGGCCGCCCGCATGCCGCGGGTCACCGCGTGGCTCGACCAGGTGGCTCCCGACGTCGTCTGCCTGCAGGAGACGAAGGCGACCGACGCGGCCTTCCCCGCCGCCGAGCTCGAGGCGCTCGGATACGAGGCGGCGGCGACCGGGGACGGCGCGTACAACGGCGTCGCGATCCTCTCCCGCGTAGGGCTCGATGACGTCGCCCGGGGCTTCGAGGGGGAGCCGGGCTTCCCCGATCCCGAGCGCCGCTCGATCGCGGCCACGTGCGGAGGGGTGCGCGTCTGGTCCGTATACGTCCCCAACGGCCGGACCGTCGAGGACCCCCACTACGAGTACAAGCTCGCCTGGCTCGCCGCGCTCCGCGAGGCGCTCGGCCGCGAGCTCGCCTCCGGCGCGTCCCTCGCGGTCCTCGGCGACTTCAACGTCGCCCCCACCGACGCCGACGTGTGGGATCCCGCCGCCTTCGCCGGCCTCACCCACGTGACCCCCCGCGAGCGCGACGCGGTCGCCTCGCTGCTCACGCTCGGGCTGACCGACGTCCAGCCCCGCGCGCTGAAGGGCGAGCCCTACACCTACTGGGACTACCGCGCCGGGA
>DATNBM010000021.1:0-25866 GCA_035571915.1 Solirubrobacteraceae bacterium
ATCAGGGCCGCGTAGAGGTCGGGCTCGACCCCGCGGGGGAGCGAGCCGGCGA
The DNA here is from genome assembly GCA_035571915.1 of Solirubrobacteraceae bacterium. GTDB lineage: Bacteria > Actinomycetota > Thermoleophilia > Solirubrobacterales > Solirubrobacteraceae > Palsa-744. The sequence continues at coordinate 53 of DATNBM010000021.1, forward strand.
AGACGACGATCGCAGCGCCCCGGGCCAGGTAGAGGAGCTTGTCGCGGAACAACTCGACCTCGCGGGGGGTCACGGAGGGTCCCCGTTCGTTGATCTCCGTCTGGACGCCCGTGGTGGGGTCGAGGACGGAGGTGTTGGTGCGGGACTCCTCGCGGATGCGGACGAAGTCGTTGAGGATCGACTCCTCGGTGAGCTGCTCGACGATGTGGGTGCCCGTCGCGCCGCCGGCGAAGCCGGTCGCGATCACGGGCTGGCCGAGCGCCTTGAGCGTCCGGGCGATGTTGACGCCCTTGCCGCCCGCCATCGTGCGTTGTTCGACCGTCCGGTGGCGGCGCCCGAGCCGGAAGTTCGGAACGGCCAGCGACTTGTCGATGGCCGCGTTGAGCGTGACCGTGATGATCATCGTTGCTCGGATCCCCTTCCTTGCTCGCCCGAAGCTCCTCTCTCGGGGCGGCTCGTCACAGGCTATCGAACCCCGGCGAGGGCCCAGGCGGCCTCGCGGAGGCGCTCGGCCTCGGCCCGCGCCGCCGCGGCCGGATCCCCGCCCGAGGCGAGGTGCGCCCCCGCGATGCTCCGCGAGGCCGACACTAGGCCTCCGGCCGGCCCGGGCTCGAACGCGGCCCGCTGCTCTTCGACGCGTCCCCCTTGGGCGCCGATCCCGGGCAGCAGGAAGACGGCGCTCGGCATCAGCTCGCGGGCCCGTTCGAGGTGCCAGGGGGCGGTCGCCCCCATCACGGCGCCGACGTCGCTGATCCCGGCCTCCCCCACGCCATCGGAGCCCAGCTCCTGCACGAGCGCGGCGGTTCGCTCCCAGACGGTTCCGCCCCCTTCGAGCGGCAGGTCCTCGATGTCGGCCGCGCCCGGGTTGGAGGTTCGGACGAGCAGCAGCACACCGGCTCCATCCGCCCGGGCCTGCGCGAGGAACGGCTCGATCGCGTCGCGGCCCATCAGGGGGTTCACGGTCACGAGGTCGGCGCCGAGGCCCTCGATGTGACCGAAGGGCGTATCCAGACCCCCGAACAGGGAGGCGGCGTAGGCGGCGGCGGTGACGTCGATGTCGCCGCGCTTGCCGTCGGCGATCACGAGCAACCCGGCGGCGCGGGCGTGGTCGCAGACCGCTCCGAGAACGGCCCGTCCCGGCTCTCCGAGGGCCTCGAAGCGCGCGAGCTGCGGCTTGACGGCGACGCACGCGGGTCCGGCGGCGTCGATCAGGGCGCGGCAGTGCGCGAGCACCGCCGCGGCCGCAACGTCGGCCACAGACCCCGCCTCCCCCGCGGGCTCGCCGGGCCACAGCGAGGAGGGATCGGGGTCGATGCCGAGCACGATCTGGGACTCGCGCTCGGCCACCCGGGCGGCCAGGGTGTCGCCCAGGCCCAGCTTCGCTCAGCGCCCCTTCACGGCGCTCTTCAGGCCGCTGCCGGCGGTGAAGCGGGGGACTCGCGAGGCGGCGATCTCGATCCGCTCGCCGGTGCGGGGGTTGACGCCCATCCGGGCGCCCCGCTCGGAGACGTGGAACTTCCCGAACCCGGACACCGATACCTCGCTGCCGCGGCGCAGGGCGTCCTCGACCGTCGCGATCACCGCGTCGACCGCGCGCAACGCGTCCTGCTTGGTCAGCTGGGCGCGGTCGGCCACCTGATCGACCAGCTCAGACTTGGTCACTGCAACCACTCCTTGTTCGTACGGTCGGGTCATTCGACGCTAACAGCAGCGGCGGACAAGGGCGACCGGCTGCCCGCTGCGCAAGAATCAGGGTGTGGGCATCGAGCGCATCGCCTGGATCGCCACCGTGCTGGTCGCGCTCGTGACCGCGCTGCTGCTGCTGCTGTCCGGGTACAACGGCTACGCGGGACTCGGCCTCGCCGTGGCGATCTCCGCGGGGATCAACCTCCTTTAAGAGAGAGGGACGGGGGTTCGCCCGGCCCGCGCCGCGCGTGCCTGGAGCCGACTTTCGAGGAGGGGCCACGCCGCTATCCGGGGGCGTGCTCGTGTAGCCACGCCCGCATCGCCCGTGCCGCGCGGCCGCGGTGGCTGATCTCGTCCTTCCGCGCGTCGCTCAGCTCGGCCATCGTGAGGCCCTCGGGGCCGTCGTCGGGGAGGAACGCGGGGTCGTAGCCGAAGCCGCGCTCGCCGCGGGGCTCAGCGGCCAGGCGGCCGGTGCAGCGACCCTCGAAGAGGCGCTCCTCGCCGCCGTCAGGGTCGACGTAGGCGATCGCGCAGACGTATTCCAGAGCGCTCCCGACGGGCGCCTCGGCGAGCAGCTTCGCGAGGTTCTCCCCGTCGCTCGCACGCTCGCCGGCGAAGCGGGCGGAGCGCACGCCCGGCGCGCCGCCGAGGGCCGCGGCGCAGATCCCCGAGTCGTCGGCGATCGCGATCCGGGCGAGGCCCGCGGCCGCCGCCCGGGCCTTGCCGAGGGCGTTCTCGGCGAACGTCTCGCCGTCCTCGGGGGGCAGCTCGAAGCCGTCCGGGAGGACGTCGAGGTCGATCGGCTCGGAGGGGTGGGCGGGGTCTTTCAGCAGCCGCTCGAACTCGCGGCGCTTGTGGTCGTTGTGGGTCGAGAGCAGCAGCCGCACTTCGCGCTCAGGCGGCCGACCCGGCGGCGATCGCCTGCTCCTGCACCCCGCGCAGGCTCTCGATGCCCGCCTCGGCGAGGCCGAGCAGCTCGTCGAGGTGGGCGCGGGAGAGGGGCGTGCGCTCGCCGGTGCTCTGCAGCTCTACGAGGCCCCCCTCGCCGGTCATCACGACGTTCGCGTCGACCTCGGCTTTGGAGTCCTCGCTGTAGTCGAGGTCGAGCATCGGCACCCCGCCGATCACCCCGCAGGAGATCGCGGCGACCGAGCCGGTCAGGGGACTCGCCTCGAGCAGGCCCTCGCGCTGCAGGCGCGCGCAGGCGAGCGACAGCGCGACGTAGGCGCCGGTGATCGAGGCGCAGCGGGTCCCCCCGTCGGCCTGCAGGACGTCGCAGTCGAGGTAGATCGTGCGTTCGCCGAGGGCCTTGAAGTCGATGATGACGCGCAGCGAGCGCCCGATCAGGCGCTGGATCTCGACGGTCCGGCCGTCCTGGCGCCCGCGCGTGGCGTCGCGCTGCTTGCGCTCGCCGGTGGACGCGGGCAGCATCCCGTACTCGGCCGTCACCCAGCCCTTCCCCTGCCCGGCCATCCAGCGCGGCACGCTCTCCTGCGCGGAGGCCGTGCAGATCACGCGCGTCTCGCCCATCGAGATCAGGGCGGAGCCGGTCGCGGTCCGCATGAAGCCCGGCTCGATCGTGCAGGGACGGAGGTCGGCCGGCGAGCGCTCGTAGCTGCGGGTCGGGTCGGTCACCGGGGCCATCATTCCAGAGCGGTACGGTCGGGGGATCGTGCGGGCGCTCGTCGTGTCGAACATGCAGCCCGACGCCGCGCACCCGGCGCGAGGTCGCTTCGTGCGCGACCAGGTGACTGCGCTGCGAGCCCTCAAGGGCCTCGACGTCGAGCTGTTCGAGTTCCCGCCCGGGCCGCGGGCGCTGGTCGGGGCCTTCGCGGCGCTGCGGACCGCGTACCGGGGCCGCCCCCCGTTCGACGTCGTGCACGCCCATTTCGGCCTGACGGCGTGGCCCGCGCTGGCCGTGCCGGCTCGTGTCAGAGCGTTGACCATGCACGGGACCGACCTCGCCGACCCGCGCACGCGCCTTGCCACGCGGGCGGTGCTGGGGCGGATCGACCTCCCGGCGGCGGTCTCGGCGGAGCTCGCGGCGCGCATCCCCGGCCCTGCGCGCGCTCGCGCGGCGGTGCTCCCGTGCGGGGTGGACACGGGCCGCTTCAGGCCGCTCCCCAGAGCCGCGGCGCGCGCGGAGCTCGGTCTCCCGGCGGGGGGACCCGTTCTGCTCTTCCCCGCCGACCCGGGGCGTCCTGAGAAGCGCCACGATCGCGCCGTGGGGCTCGCCCGGGAGGTCGGCGCCGAGCTCGTCGCCCTCGAGAACGTCGAGCCGGAGCGGGTGCCGCTGTACGTCAACGCGGCGAGCGCCGTCGTCGTCCCGTCCGAGCGGGAGGGCTTCGGCCTGGCCGTGCTGGAGGCGCTGGCGTGCGACGTGCCGGTGCTGGCGACGCCCGTCGGCGTCCACGCCGAGGCGCTCGCGGGCGTCGCGGGCACGCTCTGCGCCCCGTTCGAGCCCGCCGTCTGGTCGCGCGCGCTCGCGCCCCACCTCGCGACCGAGGACCCGCGGATCGCGGGGCGGGCCGCGGCGGAGCGTTTCTCGGCGGCCGCGATGGCCGCGCGGGTGCGGGAGGCGTGGACCCGGGCAACGGGCGACTCTCGGTAGGCGTGCGGGTAGTGTTAGTGGCGCGTGGATCAGACATCCGGCACGAATCCCACAGACGCACCGCCAGCGCAGAGTCCACAGGAAAGCCTCCCCGTCGAGCAGCCTGCCGAGGCCCAGCCGGGCTTCCGCTCCCGCGGGCAGGCTCGGCGCCGCGCCCGCTTCCTGCGGCGCGCGCGTGAGCTCGCCTACCGGGACCTCGGCGGCCTCGTCTTCAACCTGCACCGCTTCGGGCAGCGCAACGACGCGCTCGTCCTCGCGAAGCTGAGCACGCTGAGCCACATCGACCGCGAGCTGCGGGCGATCGAAACGGCCCTCGGGGAACGGCGCCCGGTGACGGTCCTCCGCGAGGCCGGCATCACGGCCTGCCCGCGGTGCGCCGCGATCCACGGCAGCGAAGACCGCTACTGCCCCAACTGCGGCCTGCCGATGTCGCGCCACGCCGACCTCCCCGTGGCAGGCGCGCCCGCGGGCGACGCGACCGCGGCGCCGGTGTCCCCCGCGGCACCGGTCTCCCCCGCGGCACCGGTCTCCCCCGCGGCGCCGGCCTCCCCCGCGGCGCCAGCCTCCCCCGCAGGTCCCCATTCGGCCGCAGGTCCCCACTGGCCTGGAGCGCCGGTCTCGCCTGGGGCACCGGTAGCCCCCGCGGCACCGGTCTCCCCCGGCGCTTCCGTCTCCCCCGGCGCCTCCGTCTCCCCCGGCGCCTCCCTCTCGCCCGGGGCGCCGGTCTCCGCCGCGAGTCCTCACTCGGCCGCAGGTCCCCACTCGCCTGGAGCACCGATCTCGCCATCGACACCCGTCTCCCCCGGCGCTCCCGTCTCGCCTGGAGCGCCGGTCTCCCCCGCGGGTCCCCACTCGCCCGCGGGTCCCAACTCGCCTGGAGATCCTCACTCGGCCGGGGGTCCACTTTCCCCTGTGACCTCCGGCTTCCCGAGCGTCCCGGCGACGCCCAACGCTCCGGCGACGACCTCCGGCTCACCGCCGGCCACCGGGGCGGTTTGGCCTCCCGCGGGGCAGGATGGCGCCTCCGCGGCTCTCGACGCGTCGGCGCCGGGCGCTGCGCCGAAGTCGCCCGACGGAACCCCCGAGACGCCTCAGGCGCCCGGGCAGGCTCCTGCACCTGGATCCTCGACGGAGACGGCCGGGGACTCCGAGCCGCAAGCGCCGCCGACGGCGTCCGCTGCCGGCGAGGAGCCCGAGGCCACCGCCCAGCCCGCTGCCCCGGCCGGCGCCGGGCGCTCGCCCGTGCCGCCCTTCGGCCGTCAGGCCGAGCGCGAGACCTCGCCCCCGTCGACCTCGGGCCCCGAGGAGCCGACGGAGATCATCCGCCCGCAGGCGCCGGGCTCGTGAGCGCGGCGCCGCCGAGCACGGCGCCACCCGCAGCCGCACCCGAGCAGGCGCCGGCCGGCGAAGCCTGCCCGCTGTGCGGCGCGCCGCTCGCGGCCGAGCAGGAGTGGTGCCTGCGCTGCGGCGCGGCGGCGCGTACGCGCCTTGCGGCCGCGCCGGGCTGGAAGGCGCCGATCGTCACGGTCGCGGTCGTGGCTGCGCTCGCCCTCGGCGTGATCGCGGCGGCGCTCGTGAAGCTCGCCGGGGACTCCGGGCCGGCGCCCGCTCCCGTCACCCGCACCCTCACGACCGCGCCGGTCGCGGGGGCGACGGCCACCACGCCTGCGCTGCCCGGGACGGGCCTTCCGGGGAGCGGCACCTCGACGGGGGTCGTGCCGAGCACGCCCGCGACGAGCACCCCCACGACGACCAGCCCCTCCGTCACGGGCGGCTCGACCATCTCGACGGCCGTCAAACCCCTCGCGCCCTTGAACCCGAGCGGCAAAGTCCAGAACACGAAAGCCGGCAAAGGCCGCCTGCGCGGCCTGCTCAGCAAGTAGCGCCCGCCGACGCGGCGGGCGCGCCTGCGAGTACGGTGTCCGCGATGCCCGGCCCCTCCGCGCGCACGCATCAGGCCGACATCGCCGTCGTCGGGGCGGGCGCGGCGGGCCTTTACGCCGCGATCTGCGCTGCCCGGACCGGGGCGAGCGTGGTCCTCGTCTCGGCCACGCCCCTCGCCCAGACGGCGAGCTACTGGGCCCAGGGCGGGCTCGCCGCGGCCCTCGCCGAGGACGACAGCTTCGAGCGCCATCTCGCCGACACCGAGCGGGCCGGCCGGGACCTCGTGCGGCGGTCCGCGGCCGAGATCCTCGTCGCGGAAGCGCCCCGCTGCGTGCGCGACCTGCAATCGCTCGGCGTGCGCTTCGACGCGGATCGCTTCGGGGGTCTCGCGCTCGGCCTGGAGGGCGGGCACTCGGTCCGGCGCGTCGTCCACGCGGGAGGCAGCGCGACGGGACGGCGCGTCGTGCGCCAGCTCTCGGCCCTCGCGGTCGAGGAGAGGCGGATCACCGTGCTGGAGGGCTCCCGCGCCAGGGCCCTGTGGCGCGAGGACGGAACCTGTCGCGGCGTCGTCTGCGAGTCCGAGCTCGTGATCGCCCGCCGCGGCGTCCTGCTCGCGACCGGTGGTGCCGCCGCGCTGTGGTCCCGGACGACCAACCCCCCGGGGTCGCAGGGCATCGGGCTCGTGCTCGCCCACGAGGCGGGCGCGGCGCTCGCCGACCTCGAGCTGCTGCAGTTCCACCCGACGGCGGTGATCGGCGTCCCCGGCCGGGAGGGCTTCCTGGTGACCGAGGCGATCCGCGGCGAGGGCGCGACGCTGCACGACGCCGCGGGCGAGCGCTTCGTCGAGGAGCTCGCGCCCCGCGACGAGGTCGCGCGGGCGATCGAGGAGCTGCTCTCGCGCACCGGCGAGCGGTCGGTCGGGCTCGACATGCGCGCGATCGACCCCGCGCGCTTCCCGAACGTCGTCAGCGCGCTTCGCGAGGCGGGCCTCGATCCGACCACCGAGCTCGTACCCGTCGCCCCGGCGGCCCACTACATGATGGGCGGGATCGTGACGGACCTCGACGGCCGCTCGACCGTCCCGGGCCTCTACGCGGTCGGCGAGTGCTCCTGCACGGGGCTCCACGGCGCCAACCGGCTGGCCTCGAACTCGCTGAGCGAGTGCTTCGTGTTCGCCGCCCGCGCGGTCGCCCACGCGCTCGCGGGCGAGCCCGGCGGCGGATCGGGGCCGGGAGCCGCGGAACTCGCCGAGCTCGAGAGCCGGCGACCGCCCGCGGCGACCCGCGAGACCCGCGAGGCGCTCTGGCGCGACGCGGGCATCGTGCGAGAGCCGGCGAAGCTGCGGCGGCTGCTCGAGGATCCGCACCCGCTGGCGCGGATGATCGCGCGCTGCGCGCTGGCCCGCGAGGAGAGCCGCGGCGCCCACCTGCGCGCGGACTTTCCCGAGCGCGATCCCGCGCTCGACCACCGTCACGCCGTCCTCGGCGGCGAGGACGGTCCGGTCTGGCAGACCTGGCGCTGATCCGCGCCGCGGATCAGCGCCCTCGCGTGAGCGACTTTTTAAAGATCCAGCACCTGGTCTTTATCTCGATCCTTTTAGATCGGTGGCGTGTTCTCGGTCGTGGAAGGACTGTCGTGCGGTCGGAGTCTGAGAGAACGGCGGGCGTGCTCCCAGGAGACATTTTCGATCGACAGAGAGGGTCAGGAGCAGTAGCCATGTACCAGTTCAGTCGGGCCATCTACCGGGAGCTTTCTCCACAGATCGAGGAGCCCCCCGGCGGCTCCTGCGCCGCCAACCACGCAGCGGTGCTGCGGGCCTGCGAGGCGGTAGTCACGAGGATGGCGATCGACCGCCATTACTTCGCGCGCCCCGAACGCACGCTGTTCTGCGACATCCGGGGCTACTTCCCGATGTCCGCCCAGGCGCGCGTGCACCTCGTCGTCTCGCGCTACATCGACCTCGCGCAGCGCTTCCTCGCCGAGCACCCCAACGAGGGCTATACGGCCGTCAGCGGCGCGCCCCCGCGCTGCCGGGCGACGACCCGCAAGGGATCGGCCTGCCAGCGCACGCCGCTCGCCCGCAACGGCTACTGCCCCTCCCACCAGCACCTCGCCGACACCGAGGACCGCGAGCTGGCCGCGGCCTGAGCGCCGCCCGCGCCGATCGATCCTCCTTACGGGGGACCCTCTAGTCTGAGGCCGATGCTGCTCGGGGTCGACGTCGGCGGGACGTTCACCGACGCCGTCCTGGTCGCCCCCGGCGGCGCCGTCTACACCGCGAAGGTCCCCACGACCCCCGCGGGGCAGGAGCTGGGCGTGATGAGCGCCGTAGCCGAGGTCCTGCGCCGTGCCGGCGCGCGGCCCGAGGAGGTCGAGCGCTTCGCGCACGGCATGACGGTCGCGACGAACGCGCTGCTCGAGGGCCGCACGGCCCGCACGGCCCTGCTCGCGACGGAGGGCTTCACCGACGTGATCGAGCTCGGCCGTCAGGCGCGGCCCCACCTGTACCGCCTCTGTGAGGCGGCGCCGGAGCCGCTCGTGCCGCAGGAGCTGCGCTTCGCGGTGGCCGAGCGGATCGGCCCCTCGGAGACGTTGCTGTCGCTCTCCCCCGAGCAGGCGCGGCGGGCCGCGAGCGAGGTGACGGCGGCGGCGCCCGAGGCGGTCGCGGTCTCGCTGCTGCACTCCTACCGCGACCCCTCGCACGAGCTGGCGCTCGGGGAGCTCCTGGCCGAGCTGCTGCCGGGAGCCTCGCTGTCGCTGTCGAGCGAGCTCGTCGGCACGTTCCGCGAGTTCGAGCGGACGGCGACGACGGCGCTCGACGCGTCGCTCTCGCCGCCGCTGGCGAGCTATCTGAGCGCGCTGAGCGACCTGGCTGCCCGTGAGGGCCTCGTGGCGCCCCAGGTGATGCAGTCCTCCGGCGGGCTCACCGAGGCCGCCCGGGCGGGCGCCCACGCGGCCCTGACCGTCCTCTCGGGGCCTGCCGGGGGTGTCGCGGGCGCGACCCTGCTCGCCGGGCTCGCCGCGGAGCCGGAGGTCCTCTGCTTCGACATGGGCGGCACCTCCTGCGACGTCTGCCTGGTGGCGGGCGGCGCCGTCCCCGAGACGGCCGAGCGCGTGATCGCGGGGCGCCCGGTGGCGCTCCCCGCGCTCGACATCCACACCGTCGGCGCGGGCGGCGGCTCGATCGCGTGGCGCGACCCCGGCGGAGCGCTGCGCGTCGGCCCGGCCTCGGCGGGGGCCGACCCGGGGCCGGCCTGCTACGGGCTCGGCGGGCGAGACCCGACGGTGACCGACGCGAACCTGCTGCTCGGGCGCCTCGACCCCGGGCAGCCGCTCGCGGGCGGCCTCGAGCTCGACCTCGCCGCAGCTGAGCGGGCGGTCGGGACGCTCGCGGAGGAGCTGGGGCTTGAGCCGGCGGCCTGCGCGGAGGGGATCGTCCGGGTAGCCGAGGCGGAGATGCTCGCGGCGCTGCGCCTGATGACGGTCGAGCGAGGCATCGACCCCCGCTCGTTCGCGCTGATGCCGTTCGGCGGGGCCGGGCCGCTTCACGCCGCGGCGCTGGCCGAGAGCCTCGGCATCTCGAGGGTGCTCTGCCCGCGCGCCTCCGGCGTGCTCTCGGCGCTCGGCCTCGCCGCCGCCGCGCCGCGGCGCGACGTCGCCCGGACGGTGATGCTCGCCGGCGAGGCGCTCGAGGGAGCCGCCTTGGGAGAAGCGCGCCGCGAGCTGATCGAGCGAGCCGGCGGGGATCTCGGCGCGGCGCCCGTGCGGGCCCGCGTCCGCTACGAGCTGCGCTACCGGGGGCAGTCGCACGAGCTGCCCGTCGAGGAGGCGGTCACGGAGGCCGCGGGGATGTCCGCCGAGGAGCTGCGGGAGGCCTTCCACGCCGCCCACGAGTCCCGCTACGGCTACCGCGACGAGTCGGCCGAGGTCGAGCTCGTGAACCTCCGGGCGTCCGTGTGGGGGCCCGCGCCCGAGCTCTCGCCCCGCTCCTCCGGCGGTTCCCCCGCGACCCGCTCGAGCGGCAAGATCGTGCTCGACGGCGAGCGCACCGGCGCAACGGTCCTGCGCGGCGAGCCCGAGCCCGGGCTCCTCGTCGAGGGCCCGGCGCTGTTCGCGCTGCCCGAGGCGACGCTGCTCCTCAGGCCCGGCTGGAGCGCCGCGGTCGACGAGCACGGCACGATCGCGATGAGCCGATCCGGGCGGGCCGCCACATGAGGCTCGACCCGATCGAGCTGCAGGTCCTGACGGGCGGGCTGCGCGCCGCGTGCGCGGAGATGGGCGCGGTCCTGATCCGCTCGGCGCGCTCCTCGAACATCAAGGAGCGCCGCGACGCCTCGACCGGGCTGTTCGACGCGGACGGGCAGATGGTGATGCAGGCCGAGCACATCCCCGTCCACCTCGGCGCGATGCCGGCAGCGGTGCGGGCCGTGCTCGGCGAGCGCCACGAGCCGGGCGTCTCGTGGATCCTCAACGACCCCTTCGCGGGTGGGACCCACCTGCCCGACATCACGGTCATCACGCCGGTCTTTCACGACGACGCGCTGATCGGCTTCGCGGCCAGCCGGGCCCACCACGCCGACGTCGGCGGCCGCATCCCGGGCTCGATGCCGGCCGACAGCACGACTCTGGCCGAGGAGGGCCTCGTGATCTCCCCGCGACCGCTCACCGCCGAGGCGATCGAGGAGATCGTCGCGGCGATGCGCCAGCCCGAGGAGCGTCGCGCGGACCTCCGCGCCCAGCTGGCCGCCAACCGCGCCGGGGCGGCGCGCCTGGGAGAGCTCGCCGGCCGGCACGGCCCCGAGTGGCTGCGCGCGGGGACCGACGAGGTGCTCGACTACTGCGAGCGGAGGACCCGCGCGGCGCTCGCCGCGCTCGGCGACGGGACGCGCGAATGGAGCGACGTGCTCGAGGCGCCCGAGGAGGACCTCCAGCTGCGGGTCCGCGCGGAGCTGCGGGGCTCGTCGCTGGTGCTGGACTTCGCCGGCAGCGCCGCCCAGCACGCCGGCAACCTCAACTGCCCCGAGGCCGTGACCGCCTCGGCCTGCATGTTCGCGGTGCGCGTCCTGACCGATCCTGACATCCCCCCGACGGCCGGCGCGTACCGGCCGATCGAGGTCCGCGCTCCGCTCGGGAGCGTGCTCAACGCGCGCCCCGGGGCGGCGGTCGCCGCGGGCAACGTCGAGACCTCCTCGCGGGTCGCAGACATGGTCCTGAGCGCGTTCGGCCGCGCCCAGGGCCAGGGCACGATGAACAACCTGACGCTCGGGGACGAGTCCTTCTCCTACTACGAGACCCTCGGCGGCGGCCAGGGCGCCTGCGCTGACGCGAACGGCCCGAGCGGCGTCCACGTCGCGATGAGCAACACGCTGAACACCCCCGTCGAGGCGCTCGAGCGGGAGTTCCCCCTGCGGGTGCTCGAGTACTCGCTGCGGCGCGGGTCGGGCGGCGCGGGCGCCCACCGCGGCGGCGACGGCGTCGTGCGCGAGCTGCAGGCGCTGCGCGAGATGTCCTACTCGCTGATCGCCGAGCGCCGGCGCCACGCCCCGCGGGGCGCCGCGGGGGGCGGCGACGGCAAGCCGGGGCGCGACCTGCTCATCTCCCCCGACGGGGCGCCCGACGGCGCCGAGCTCCCCGGCAAGGCGGCGGGGACGCTGCCGGCGGGCGGGCGGCTGCGCATCGAAACGCCCGGTGGAGGAGGATTCGGTCATGGCTGAACGGATCGGCTTCCTGGGCCTCGGGATCATGGGCTCGCGGATGGCCGCCAACATCGCCCGGGCTGGATACGAGCTGGCGGTCTGGACGCACACGCCCGGCAAGGCCGAGGCGTGGGCCGCCGAGCACGGGGCGAGCGCCTGCGCCACCCCCGCCGAGGTCGCGGCGCGCAGCGCGACGGTCGTGAGCATGGTCGTCGACGGCGCCCAGGTCGAGGCGCTCGTGCTCGGCCCCGGCGGCGTGCTCGAATCGGCCCGTCCGGGCCTGCTGCTGATCGACTGCTCGACGATCGCTCCCGGCGACACGCGACGGATCGGCGCGGCCCTCGCCGAGCGCGGCGCGGCGATGCTCGACGCGCCCGTCACGGGGTCCTCGCCGAGAGCCGAGGACGGCACGCTGACGATCATGGCGGGGGGCACCCGCGCCGACTACGAGCGGGCCCTGCCGCTGCTGGAAACCCTCGGCGAGCTGATCCTCCACGTCGGGGAGCTCGGCCAGGGCGAGATGCTGAAGCTGATCAACAACGCCCTCGGCGCGGCCAACGCGGCGGCCGTGGCGGAGGCGCTCGTGCTGGCGGAGGCGACCGGGATCGCGCTCGACGACCTCGTCGCCGCGGCGGGGGCGGGCTCCGGCGGCTCCGCCCAGCTGGCGCTGAAGTCGCAGGCGATGCGGGAGCACGACTACACGACGTTCTTCAAGACCGACCACATGCTCAAGGACGTGCGGCTGTGCCTGGAGGAGGCCCAGCGCGCGGGCGTCCCCTTCCCGGCCGCCGCGCACGCCCGCGATCTGCTCTCCGCGGCGCACGGCCGCGGCCACGGGGATGAGGACTACGCCTCGATCGTCGAGGCCGCCGAGGGGCTCGCGGGACGACGCATCGGCGACTGAACGAAGCCCGGGCGCTCCCAGGAACCTCACAGCAGCCGCTCATAATTGACTGGCTAGTCAGTCAGGACCCTCTGAAAAACCCCCTGATTTGCAGGCGATTTGGGATTTTCGCTCAGGTTTCGTATCTTTAACCCGTCGCGACGCTGCCGAGGGCCTCGATCGCGACCACGTAGAAGCCGTCCCCCTCATCAGTTCATGCCAATCGCTTTCAAAGAATGGGCGGTCACCGTCCGCGCCCTGGCGGAAGGTGAGCAGCTCCTCACGATCCGTCGCGGCGCCTCGCCGCAGCCGGACCGACCCTTCCGCCTCGCGCACGAGCGGTTCTTCCTGTATCCGACTTTCGACCACCAGGCGGGCGATCTGGTGCGCGAGTCCCACCAGCCCGAGCTGCGCCGCGCGCTCGAGGAGGGCGTGTGGAGCGACGGCGAGCCGCCGATGCACAGCTTCGTCTCGGGCGCCCCGGTGCCGCAGCCGGACCGCGTTCGGATCCGGGCCTGGGCGGAGGTCACCGACCACTTCACGATCGTCGACCCCCGCTGCGTCGACGCTCTCTCCCCCTTCTACGTGTGGACGCCGGACTACGCCGAAAAGCGCCTCGGCTGGCGCGGGCGCCAGCCACTGCACGTGCTGCTGCTGCGCACCTACCGGATCCCCCGTCCCGTCACCGTGAAGGTGAAGGACGAGTACCTCGGTCCGAACGCGTGGGTCCAGCTGGCGCGCGAACTTCCCTTCGAGGGCACCCCCGTGCTCTCCGACGCCGAGTTCGAGCGGGCCTCCGAAGAGATCCGCTCGATCACGAGCGAAGCCGGCCAGCCGGTTCTCGTCTAGCTGCAGGCGCGCCTCCGCGCCTCGAGCCTCAGGACGCCGCCATCGCCGGGCGCGCCCCGGGTGAACGGCGCCGCACGGTTTCAGTCGCCGCGCTGCTCAAGCCCCGGCGTGAGCGCTTCGCGCGCCGCTTGCGCGCCCGACTCGGGGACGAGGATGTCGCGCGGACCCGCGGCGAGGAAGTCGGGCACGTCGAAGCCGCCGGAGCGGCGCTGCATGCTCGGGATGCCCTCCTCGAGCAGCAACGTCTCGATCAGCTCCGCCTCCGGCTGGTTGGCAGCACGGCCGACCTTCACGAGCGGCCCCCGGGCGTACTCGGGCTTGATCTTCCGAGCGCGCTGCTGGCGATCAGTCCGCTCGGTCTCGCCGCCGCCCTCGTGCACGAGGGGCATCCCGCAGTCCTCGCAGAAGCGCTCGCTCGCCGGGTGCGGGCGGGCGCAGGTCGGGCAGAGCAGCGGCTCGCCGCTCACCCGCCCGGCTCGCCGACGGGGACCTCCTCGATGCGCCCGTCCTCGATCAGATAGGAGCGAACCTCGGGCTCCGAGCCGGCGGAGAGCCCGACGATGACCCACTCGACGCCGGGCCAGGAGCGCGCGAAGTTGACGTCCGTCTGGGACGGGTACGGGGGGCTGCGGACGTGCGAGTGGTAGATCGCCCCCAGCACATCGCCCCCGTCCTCGATCTCGTTGTGGAGCGAGAGCAGCTCCTTGGGATCGATCTCGAACTTCATCGGGCTGGCGTGGACGTTCGTGGCGCGCAGCACCCTGGTCGCGACGCCCGCGGCGTCGTCGCTGACCGCGACCAGGCCGCAGACCTCGTTGCCCGGATCCTCGAGCGCGTGGGCGACTACCTCGTCGAGCAGTGGCTTGGGGATCTTCATCGTGGCGTCGCGGCGGTTGACCGCCGGCTACCACCAGACGGTCGACTCGAGGTTCTCGATCTCGTCGACGGGCAGCGTGTAGATGCCGCTTGAGAGGTACTTCCAGCCGTCGTCGGCGACGACGAACACGACGTTGCCCTCGTCGAGCTCGTTCGCGATCCGCACGGCGATCGAGGCGATCGCGCCCGTCGAGACGCCGGCGAACAGCGACTCCTCGTCGAGCAGCTTGCGCGTCCAGACGATCGCGTCGCGGTTGGTCACGAAGATCTTCCGGTCGAGCAGCGAGATGTCGATGATCGGCGGGATGAAGCCGTCGTCGAGCGAGCGCAGGCCCTGCACGGGCTCGCCCTGCATCGGCTCTGCGGCGACGATCTTCACCGCGTCGCCGAGCTCCTCCTTCAGGCGCCTGCCGTTGCCCATCAGCGTGCCGCCCGTCCCCAGGCCGGCGACGAACGCGGCGACCTCGTCGAGCTCTTCAAGGATCTCGACGGCCGTGCCGTTGTAGTGCGCGCCCGGGTTCGCGGGGTTGCCGTACTGGTAGGGCATGTAGACCGACGGGTCGGCCTCGGCCATCTCCAAGGCCATTGCGACGGCGCCGTTGGAGCCCTGGTCCCCGGGCGAGTAGACGATCTCCGCGCCGTACATCTTCAGCAGCTGGGTGCGCTCGGGCGTGACGTTCTCGGGCATCACGACCTTCAGCTTGTAGCCCCGCCGCGAGCAGATCATCGCGAGCGAGATCCCGGTGTTGCCCGAGGTCGGTTCGAGGATCGTCGAGCCGGGCGAGACGGCGCCCTTCGCCTCGGCGTCCTCGATCAGGGCCTTGGCGACGCGATCCTTGACCGAGCCGGTCGGGTTGCGCGACTCGAGCTTCGCCCAGATGTGCACGCCGGGCTTGGGGGACAAGTTCGGCAGCTCCACGAGCGGCGTGTTGCCGATCGACTGGACGATGTCGCCGTAGCGTCCCCCGCAAGGTCGGTTTCTCAGCCTCTCCACCGCCATTACTTCACGGAATATAGCGACCCCCGGGCAAGACTTGTGGGGGTCCCGTCACAGTCGCCGACCGTGCCCGTACGGCCAGCGGGGCCCAGCGCAGCCTGTCTCCGACCCGTACCTCCTACGGACTGGCTAGCCGGCCAAACAACGCGTAGACTTCCTCGCTCCCGAAAGGAGGGGGCTGCCCATGGCTTCGCGCGAGAACTCATTCGACTACGACTGGCTGGTCGTCGGCTCCGGCTTCGGCGGCAGCGTCTCCGCCCTGCGGCTGTCCGAGAAGGGCTACTCGGTCGGCGTGCTGGAGTGCGGGCGGCGCTTCGCCGACAACGAGTTCCCGAAGAACACGGGCGACCTGAAGCGCTACTTCTGGAACCCACGGCTGGGGATGAAGGGGATCTTCCGCCTGACGACCTTCAAGGACGTCTCCGTCGTCTCCGGCTGCGGCGTCGGCGGCGGCAGCCTCGGCTACGCGTGCACCCTCTACGTCCCGCCGAAGCAGTTCTTCGAGGACCGCCAGTGGGCCGAGATGGAGGACTGGGAGGCCGAGCTCGCGCCCCACTACGCCGAGGCGCAGCGGATGCTCGGGGTGACCGAAAACCCCCACGACGATCCGGCCGATCAGCTGCTGCGCGAGCTGGGCGAGGAGCTCGGCGTCGGCGGCACCTACAAACACACGCCGGTCGGGATCTACTTCGGCGAGCAGGGCAAGACCGTCGCGGACCCCTTCTTCGGCGGCGAGGGCCCGGACCGGACCGGCTGTCACCTGTGCGGGCGCTGCATGGTCGGCTGCGTGCACGGCGCCAAGAACACGCTCGTCAAGAACTACCTGTGGTTCGCCGAGAAGCGCGGCGCCGACGTGATGCCCGAACGGACCGTCGTCGACATCCGCCCGATCGGGGGCGGCGACGGAAGCGAGGGCTACGAGGTCGAATCGGTCCGCTCGGGCGCCTGGCTGCGCAAGGAACGTCGCGTCCAGCGCACGCGCGGCGTGGTCGTCGCGGCAGGCCCGCTCGGCACCAACCGGCTGCTGCAGAAATGTCGCCTGGAAGGCTCGCTGCCCGCGATCTCCTCGCGGCTCGGGGAGCTCGTGCGGACCAACTCCGAGTCGATCCTCACGGTGACGGTGCCCGAGGACTACCCCGACGACCTGATCAGGCGGGTCGCGATCACGTCCTCGATCTACCCCGACCCGAACACCCACATCGAGACCGTCACCTACGGCGACGACGGCGACTCGATGCGCCTGCTCTACACCCTGCTGACCGGCGACGGGACCCGCGTCACCCGCCCGCTGAAGCTGCTCGCCGAGATCGCCAAGCACCCGGGGCGGCTCACGAAGGTCCTGTTCGCCAAGCGCTGGTCGCGGCGCACGATCATCCTGCTCGTGATGCAGACGCTCGACAACGCGATCGCCCTGCGTCCCCGCAAAGGCCCGTTCGGATCCTTCTGGCTGCAGACCGAACAGGACCCGGAGCGGCCGAACCCGACGTTCATCCCGGTCGCCAACGAGGCCGCCGAATGGTTCGCCAAGCGGACCGGCGGGATCGCCCAGAGCTCCTTCACCGAGGCGATGTTCAACATCCCCTCGACGGCCCACATCCTCGGCGGCGCGGTGATCGCCCCCGACCCCTCGCGCGGCGTCGTCGACTCGCGCCAGCGCGTCTTCGGCTACGAGAACCTGCTCGTCTGCGACGGCGCGGCGGTGCCCGCGAACGTCGGCGTGAACCCGTCGCTGACGATCACGGCGCTCGCGGAGCGCGCGATGAGCCTCGTGCCGGCGAAGGGCATGAACGCCGCCGCGACGAACGGCAGCGCGGCGCAGGCGCCGACGCAGACGCACCAGGCGCCGGCCGGCCAGGCCTAGCCCGAGGGAAGCGAGCGGCGCGTTCCGAGCGCCGCTTCGGCCGACAGCACCCCGCCCGCCTGCAGTCTCAGCCGGAGCGCCCCGCGCAGCCGCACGACCGCGTCGACGACGCCGTCGCGCCCGATCGCGATCGTCGCGACGGTCCGCCAGGCGCCGTCCGCGCCGCGCGCCTGCAGCAACGCCCGCGCGGACGCCGGCGGCGGGCCCCCGGAAGGCCGCGCGAGCGCCCACACCCTGACTCGCCGGCGGTCGAGGCGCAGGGGATCGAAGGGCAGTCGCAGAGCGCTCACGAACGGCTTCGCCTGCGCCAGCGTCGGGTCGCCGCCGGGACCGGGTGAGTAGAGGCCCGCGGGGCGCTGGTATGAGACGACACCGCCGTCCGGGGCGGCCACCGTCAGCGCCGGGAAGGGATCGATCAGGAACTGCCACGCGACCAGGTCGACCCCGGCCGACCAGAGGCGGTGCAGCGCCCGCGAGAGCCACGGCGCCTGCAGCGCGGGCGGGACTCCCGCTGTCGCCGGGGGCGAGCTTTCCCAGTTGAGCTCCGTCACCCACAGCTGCGTCGGCCGCGCGGGCGCGACCGTGCGCAGGCGAACGGCCGCGCGCGCGAGCGCCGCGACCTTGCCCGCGTCGGAGATCGCCACGTCGAGCGCCGAGGTCGCGGCCAGGTCAGGGGAGCCGACCGAGAGCGGATGGAACGCGAGCGCGTCCAGGTCCACGGGGCCCCCGCACCCGTGACCGCGCCGCAGCACGCCGTGCGGGCCGCTCGTCAGGCACAGCAGCCCTCGCAGGAACGTCACCGGCGCCATCCGCCCGACGCCGGCGCGGTCGCCGTTGGGCGCGACGCCCGCGGCCGCCACGACGTCTCCGGGCGCGACCGACTTGACGCCCCGGTAGAAGCCGTCGAGCAGCTGCCGGTAGAGCAGCGGCGAGAAGGCCCGCCAGCGGCCGCCGGAGACGATCCACTGCGGCTCCAGGTAGCGCGCGAGGTTCGGCTCGTTCCACGCCTGCCACAGGCGCACCCGCGGGAGCGTCCGCCCTGGGGCAGAGGGATCGGGCCAGGAGCCGCCGTAGCGCTCAGCCAGCGCGGCGGCGAACGCTTCGAGCGCGGCCGGGTCGGGATCCCAGCTGCCGTCGAAGGCGTGGGGCCAGCGGTTCGGGGCTTCCGCGAAGGCCGGCGCGTGGAACACGGCGAGCAGCGGTTCGAGGCCCGCGTCGGCGGCGTCCCGCACGGCGGCGTCTAGCGCAGTGAAGTCGTAGCCGGGGCTCGCCGGGTCGCGCGCGTCGAACCCGGGCGGCGGCGCGGCGGGGGCGACGTTCCGCCAGTCCACGGAGATCCGGGCGATCGCGGCGCCCGCGTCCCGCGCGAGCGCCAGGGCCGCCCGGCGGCGGGCCGGATCGGCGCTCTTGAACAGCGTCCCGTCGGAGACGCCGCGCCGCAGGCCCCCGGCCGGGAACGGCCCGTCGAGCATCGCCCGGTCTTGAGCCCGGACGAACCCCGGCGCGGTGCGCGGGGCGGCCGGTCCGGCGCCGGGCTCGAAGCCGTACGGCCGCGGCGGGCCTTCCGCGCCGCTGCGCGAGGGCAGCCCCAGCACCGGCGGCGGCTTCACCCACCGTGCCCCCGCAGCCCCGACCGCGGGCACCGTGCCGGCGGCGATCACAAGCGCGAGCGCGAGCGCCGGCGCGACGGCGCGCCTAGCGCCGAAGCGTGATCGCTCGGCGCGCGAGGTTGAGCTTGGCGCCGGCACTGCTGTGCAGCGTCGTGATCAGGACCGCGTGGATCGTGTGCGCGCCTTTGAGCCGCGCCCGGCCGCGCTTGGTCAGCCGCAGGTGGACCGTGACGGTTCCCGCCTTGGCGGCTTTCGCGAGACCCCGCGCGAGCAGCAGGGCGGGCTGAGCGTGGTGCTTGCGGGCGCTCGCCGCCGTCGCCGGGATCGTGCCCCCGCCGCTCAGGTAGAGGTCCTGAATCACCGAGCCCGGCACCGTGATCGTCACCTTGTCGCTAGCGCCGAAGCGCAGGAAGCCGTGGATCGACGCGTGCAGCGCCTTGACGACGAGCCCCCCGAGCGTGGGCGGTGGAGGTGGAGGCGGAGGCGGAGGCGGCGGGCAGCCACCGACCGGACGCACGTTCGCGGCGACGTACGTGTAGGTCCCTTCGCCCGCGAGCGGCGTTTTCAGCGACTCGACGGCTTCGACCGAGTCACCGGCGGCGAGCGGAACGAGGAAGCTCCCCCCGAAGGTCGTCCCGGTCAGAGATTTGACCTGCGCTTCGCCCCCGCTCGTGCGCTGCCAGCCGTTCACCCGGCCGTACGGGTCCGTCGTCAGCGCTTCCCTCGTGAAGAAGCCTTCGACGATGTTCCCGGGGGAGTTCGAGCCGGAGAAGTTGGTCGAGCCCGCGCACACCGTCGCGTCGATCGAGGGCAGCCCGTCGTAGACGGTCTGGGCGATCGGTGGCGTGCCGGCGGGGGATTCGAGCGTCACGATGTCGCCGACCTCGGGTTGCTGGGAGGAGTAGGTGTAGCCGTGACCGGAAGATCGTTCGATCGTGAGGCCGTGCCTGACGATCGTGATGACGACTTCGGCGCCGCCGCTCGCGGTCGCGCTAGTGCTGACGACGGGGTGCCATTCGGGAAAGACGGTCGCCCCCTCGATGATCTTCAGTTCGTAGCGCGGCCCGTGCGAGCTCGCGCCCGCCGTCGC
Organism: Solirubrobacteraceae bacterium; assembly: GCA_035571915.1. Taxonomy (GTDB): domain Bacteria; phylum Actinomycetota; class Thermoleophilia; order Solirubrobacterales; family Solirubrobacteraceae; genus Palsa-744. The sequence goes on from DATNBM010000021.1 coordinate 20,096, forward strand.
GGGCAGCCCCATCGCACTCGCGAAGATCGCGGCTGCTGCCGCCACGACCAAGCCCCATCTCGCGGTGAGCCGCGAAACCCCCATCGGCAAGCTCCTTCTTCTGATCGTCAGGACGGGGACCGATCGCATCCGGCCCCGGCCGGCTTGAGCGGCTAGCGCTCGATTGGACGGGAAGGCTAGGCGGCGCCGCGGACGTCGCCGCCGCTCACGCGCGGTAGCGCACGAGCACCGTGTGGTCGCAGCCGACGAGCTTGTAGTGGCGGTTCTGAGGCAGGTAGCGCACCACGAGCGTCTTCAGCCCGGGCCCGTCGCAGAACACGGTCCCGTAGCCGTAGACGAGCGCGAGGTGGTCGTTGCCGGCGCCCGTCCAGATCACGTTGTGGCCCATGCTCGCGTAGATCCAGTCTGGTCCCGCGCCGCCGTGCAGGGTGTCCGACTGGCCGGGGGGATCGTTCGGATGGGAGTCGCCCCACATCACGTCGCCGATGTTCCCCGCCCAGATCGTGTCGTTGCCGTCGCCTCCGAGCAGCATGTTGTGAACCCCGTCGCGGCCCCGCTCGACGCCGCTTTCGTTGTTCGGATGCCCCACGTGGCGGCCGATGCGGGGCCAGCCGGTGTGATCGGCCATCGCGCCCGCGTCCGCCGCGAGGGCGAGCAGGACGAGCGCGATCAGGAGCGTCGTGGCACGCGCCACGGAGATCGCCTGCACGAGTCGCGTCGAGGCCATAGCCACTGATCGGAGTTCGGCGAGACGTCTCCACGCTCTCACCGCGAAACTGGACGCAAGGCGGAGGCTCCCCGGCATATGCCATCGATCGATGGCATATGACCGCTTTCGACCTATGTGCAATCGATCGTCGGCATCCGACTCGCCCTCGTCAGGCACATCGGCCCACCAACGCCGGGCGATCGCGCACCTGGTGCGCGCTAGAGGGAGCCGCCGGCCATCGCCGGCAGGATCTGCAGCGTGTCGCCCTCGCCGACGGCGGTCTCGAGGCCGTCGAGCACGCGCACGTCCTCGTCGTTCAGATACACGTTGACGTAGCGGTTCAGCGCCCCGTCGGGACCGAACAGCTGGCTCTCGGTGGCGGGATGGCTCGCCGCCAGGTCCCGCAGCACCTCGCCGACGTTCGAGCCGGACGCGCCGACCTCTCTCTCGCCCCCGACGGAGGCGCGCAGCACGGGTGGGATCTTCACAGTCGCCATGACTCGCGGCAGGTTAGCGTGGTCCGGGGCGGGCCGCTAACCGGCCGCCGCGCAGAAGGCCTCGTAATCCGGGAAGACCCCCATCTCCTCGTCGGAGATCTCGTCCGGCTCACGGGAGCAGATCGGGCAGTCGGGGTCGCGGTGCACTTTGACCTCCGTCAGCGTCGCGCCGAGGGCGTCGTAGAGCAGCAGCCTCCCGATCGCGGGTTCGCCGATGTTGAGGATCAGCTTGACGACCTCCGTCGCCTGCAGCAGTCCCATCGTCCCGGGCAGCACGCCGAGCACGCCGTTGGCGCCGCAGGAGGGCGCGAGCTCGGCCGGCGGCGGCTCGCGGAACAGGCAGCGGTAGCACGGGCCGTCGTACGGTTTGAAGACCGAGAGCTGGCCGTCGAAGCCGAGGATCGACGCCGAGACGACGGGGATCTTCAGGCGCACGGTCGCGTCGTTGAGCAGGTAGCGGGTCGGGAAGTTGTCGACCCCGTCGACGATCACGTCGTAGCCCTCGATGATCTCCATGATGTTCGAGGCGCCGATCCGCGTCTTGTACTTGACGACGTTCACGTCGGGGTTCAGCGCGTGGATCGACTCCTCGGCCGAGTCGACCTTGGGGATGCCGACCCGCTGCGTGGAGTGGATCACCTGGCGCTGCAGGTTGGACAGGTCGACCTCGTCGTCGTCGACGATCCCGAGCGTCCCGACGCCGGCCGCCGCGAGATACAGGGCGGTCGGCGAGCCGAGCCCGCCGGCGCCGAGCAGCAGCACCTTCGCGTCGAGCAGCTTCTGCTGGCCCTCGATGCCGATCTCGGGGATCAGCAGGTGGCGCGAGTAGCGGTCGCGCTGCTCCGCGCTCATCGTCCGCGGCACCTCGACCTCGTAGCCGCGGTCCTTCCAGAGCGCGATCCCGCCCGTCATCGAGCTGACGTTCTCGTAGCCGAGGTCCTCGATCATCGTCCGCGCCGCGTAGGCCGAGCGCTGACCCGAGGCGCAGTAGAGGATCACGTGGCTGGAGCGGTCCGGCACGACGCCCTCGATGCGCGACTCGAGGTGGCCCCGGGGGACGCTCTTGGCTCCCGGCAGGTGGCCGGTCGCGAACTCTTCGCTGCCCCGGACGTCGACGATCGTCACGCCCTCGTGGGTGAGTTCCTTGACCTCGGAGGGGTCGACCTCCTTAATCTTGCTCTTGATCTGACGCAGCAGCTCCGCGCTGGACGTGCTCATCCTGAAACTCCTAAACGAAGGTCGGGATTCATAGACTTCAGAAAGTATAGCGCCACGCGACGGGCTTCCAAGGCCCGCGTCGAGGGCCTGTTCCCGGCGGTCGGGGAAGCCTAGGAGACGAGCAGGTAGGCGAACCCCGCCGCGCTCGGGCTCGCGGTTCGCGAGCCGGAGTAGCGGACCCGGGCGCGCCAGCGGCCGACGGCCGGAGGGGTGAACGGGAGCGAGGCCGATCCGGCGTTCGCGAAGCCGCTCTCGCGGCGGTAGAACTGCCAGCCGAACACCGGGTCGAAGCGCTCGATGTCGACCGTGACGGGACCGGACACGGCGGGCGTGACCTTGACCTGGACGGGGGTCGACTGGCCGGGGGCGGCCTTGGCGGTCGCGAAGGAGATCCGCGTGGTCGTGATCGTCCGCGACTGCCGGGTCAACGTGAAGCTGCCGACCGCGGCGCCCCTCGTCGAGACGACCGCGTAGTAGCGGCCCGGGGCGAGCTGGTGGGTCAGCGTCTCGGGCCCGCTCCCGCCGCACTCGCATTCGACCACGCGGCCGTTGACGTTGCGGAGCTGGAGGTTGAAGCTCGCCGAAGCCGGGGCGAGCAGCCGCAGCGTCAGGTTCGAGTGGCTGTGGATGTCGATCCGGTACAGCCGCAGCACCTGGATGCCGTTGCCGTCGAGGTGGCCGCGGGCGCGGCCGTAGTTGCCGAGCGGGATGCCCGGCGCGGTCTCGCCGGGCGTGGCCGGGGCGGCGTCCACGCGGAAGCGCTGGACCCCCCTGAAGCCGCTGCGGGGGGTCAGCTGGATGCTGTAGACGCCGCCCTGCGCGGGCCCCGGCGTGTACAGGCCGAAGCCGCCGCAGCGCAGGTGCATCACCGGCGCGCCTTCTTCGAAGGAGCTGGTGCCGGGCGGGTAGAGCCCCGCGCTCACGCAGGCTCCCGGCGTCTTGGTTGCGAGGCTGACTATGTAGCCGACCCCGGCGCGCATCACGACGGAGTAGGCCGCGTTGATGTTCTGGATGCGGTCGACCCGGCCGGCCGCCCCGCCGGCGGGCAGGCGCGGCCCCGGGGGGTTGACGGCCGGGGTCGGGAGGAAGACCTCGAGCGTGAAGCCCGCCAGCTGGGAGGCGGGCAGAGCCGCGACGCGGATGTAGTAGAGCCCGTTCTTCGATGCCTTGAAGGTGAGCGAGGCGCCGCCGTGGCTGTCGGTCCGGTCGCAGCCCACCTGCCGGAGTTCGGAGCGGATCGCGTGGTAGACGTCGATCGTCGCGTCGAGCGCCCCCGCCGCGGCGAGGTTGACCGCGACGCGCTGCTCGGCCGGCGCACGGAACGCGTACCAGACGGTGTGTTCGCTGCCGCTCCCACAGCCCGAGGACGCTTCGAGCGGTTCGACGGTGGACCCGACGACCGTCCCCGACAGCGTGGCCGGCAGCGCGCGGACGACCTGAGCACCGGCGAGGGTGTCGTTCGCCGGCGGGGCTTCGGCGGCGGTCGCGGTGCAGGCCCCGGCCGCGAGCAGCGCCGCGAGCGACGAGACGAGAGCGGCGCGTCGAGATGACCGGCTCGCTCTCACCCCATCCATTACGGCGCCGTGCGTCGATCTCCTGCGCCCGCATGTCGTCCGCGTTCGGACCATCGGGACATCGCCGGCGCCGGGCCAAAGAGCGGACCGCGCGGGCGAGCTGGCCGGACCATCTAGCCTCTCGGCGATGCGACGGCCCAGACCGCTGCTGTCCGCCGCCCTCGGCGTGCTGCTCGTAGCCGCCCTCGTCTTCGCGATCGTCGCGAGCAGAGAAGGCACACACTCGACCACCTCGCCGGTCGTCAGCGTCCCCGGCGAAACTCAGAGCAGCCCCGTGCGAGGCGGCTTCGAGGGGGCCGCCCTCCCCGGCGCCAGGCCGGCGCCGGGCTTCACGCTGACCGACCAGTACGGCTTGACGATGTCGCTGGCCTCCCTGCGCGGCGAGCCCGTCGTGCTGGCGTTCCTGTACGCGCGCTGCGGCGGCCCGTGCGTTCTGCTCGCCCAGCAGATCCGCGGCGCCCTCGACGAACTCGGGGCGAAGCCGGCCAGGGTCCTGATCGTCAGCGCCGACCCCGCCGGAGACACCGCTCCGGCGGTCCGCGCGTTCCTCGCCCAGGTCTCGCTCAGCGGCCGGGTTCATTACCTGACGGGCACCGAGACGCGGCTCGCCGCGGTCTGGAAGGCCTACGGCGTCCACCCCGCCGCGGACGGGAGGGCGGCGTTCGCGAAGTACGCGACCGTGCGGCTGCTCGACTCCGCGGGCCGCGAACGCGTCATCTACGGCGCCGAACAGCTGACCCCCGACGCGCTCGCCCACGACGTCCGAAAGCTCCAGTGAGCGCCCGCTCGCCCTTGATACCCTAGCTCGCAGGTAGGAAATCAAGATGATGTTCTCGACAAAGGCCGAGTACGGCGTTCGCGTGATGGTGGAGCTCGCTCGGCGGAGCGGCGGTGAGCCGATCCCGCTCGCGGAGATCGCCGCCAACGACGGACTTCCCCTCGCCTACCTGGAGCACCTGGTGGCGCGCCTGCGCAAGGCGGGCCTGGTGGACTCGCGGCGGGGATCCCGCGGCGGCTACCTGCTCGCCCGGCCCGCCGCGCAGATCACGATGGCCGAGGTCGTCGAGGCCCTCGAGGGGTCGATCGCGCCGATCGAGTGCATCTCTCAGGACCCCGACGGCTCGATCGTCTGCGCCCGGGAGTCCGAGCGCGACCACGTCTGCCCGACGAAGCTGCTGTGGACCAAGGTGCGCTTCTCGATCGTCCACACCTTGCGCGAGACGACCCTCGCCGACCTGCTGGTGACGCCGCCGATGGCAGCGGACGCCGGCCTGCAAATCGAACCCCTAACGACCGGAGCCTGACCGACCGACATGGCCGACCTAGAGATCAGAGACCTGCACGTGCGCATCGAGGAGCGCGAGATCCTCCGCGGAGTGGACCTGGACATCAGCCGGGGCGAGATCCACGCCCTGATGGGGCCCAACGGCTCCGGGAAGTCGACGATGGCGAACACGCTGCTCGGCCACCCCTCCTATGAGATCACGCAGGGGTCGATCACCTTCAAAGGCGAGGACATCACCGAGGCCGAGCCTCACGAGCGGGCCAAGGCGGGACTGTTCCTAGCCTTCCAGTACCCCGTCTCGATCCCGGGCGTGTCGGTCGCGAACTTCCTGCGCATGGCGATCAACGCCAAGCGCGAGGAGCCGATCCAGGTCAAGGAGTTCCGCACCCAGCTCCAGCACGCGATCGAGTTGCTCGACGTCGACCGCTCCTTCACCTCGCGCCACCTCAACGACGGGTTCTCCGGCGGCGAGAAGAAGCGCGCCGAGA
>DATNBM010000022.1:0-8160 GCA_035571915.1 Solirubrobacteraceae bacterium
GCTGGCCGGACAGCCACCTTTGCCCGCGGTCGTGCACGTACGGGTGATCGTGCCTTCGGCGCTGCGCGCGATGGTGAACGTGTCACCGCTGGCCGACCCGGCTTTCGCCGTGACCGAGAACGTCGTCCCGGTGCCCGCGGCCGCGCTCAGGTATGCGCCGCCGTTGACTTCCGCCGTCGGGATCGATTTCTCGACCCCGCTCAGGCTTTCCGGGCCGGTGATCGTTGCGTAGCTGCCGCTGTTGTCCACGGCGATCGTCTCAGCCGTGGTCTCGGCGGTGCGTGCAAGCTCCTTCGCCGAGGCGTCGTTCGCCTTGCTCTTCTGGGACAGGAACGACGGAATCGCGATCGCGGCAAGGATGCCGATGATCAGGATCACGACCAGAAGCTCGATGAGCGTGAAGCCGTGTTCGCCTTGTGTCGCGCCGGATCGTTCTATAGCCATGGCGTCCCTATCGGCGCAAACAGGGGGCGAGCTTGACTCGAGGTCAGTCGTCTGACATCTGAGATCGAGCTGGCGGTCAGTCGGGCCGTGGGCTTCGCCAAGGCTGAAACGCATCGCAGACGATGCGCACCTGGCGGGTGGTCGAGCCTCGTGGGCCGCCTGCGCCACCCGTATCTCCTACTGAGCGCAAGGGTGGCTGCGCCCGGATCGAACCACCCAGCCGCCGATCTACGCTTCCGCTGACCGCTGCATGAGACAGGCGCGATGCCGGAGGTGAGCCATGGTCGATTTCGGTGAGCGGGGCGAACACATGACAACCGGAGGGTGGATCTTCATGGCCCTCGGCATGCTCGTCCTGATCGTGCTGGTCGTCGCGCTCGTGCTCTGGCTCCTCTCCCAGCAGCGCAGGCAGGATGCGGCCACGCCTCCACCCACGGTCTCCGCGCGGGAGGCTCTCGACCACCGGCTCGTCGACGGCGCCATCACGACCGAGCAGTACGACGAGATTCGCGCGAAGCTGGAGGGCGGCGCGGGCCGGGCCAACACTTCGTGAATTCAGGCCGGCTGGAGACTGTCGCGAGCCTCGGAGACCGCCTGCTCCGGGTGGACCGTCGCAAGCGGCGATCCGGCTCGGGCCAGCAGCCGCCCGGCCAGCTTGTGCGAGGCGCGCGCGATCGCGGCGTCGTCGCCGAGCACGCCCGCGGCGCGGAGCACGTTCATTGCGTGGCCGGCCAGCGGCGCCGCGCGCATCGCCGGCGTCAGCGGGTTGCGCTCGAGGCCGACGAGGCGAGCGGAGTCGGCGCCGAGCATGTAGCCGAGCAGGGCGCTCGTGAACGGCACGGTGAGGAGCGCGAGGTCGTTCGCGCGCGAGGCGGGGATCCCGAACGCGACCTGCGGGAGCCCGTGCCGGACCAGCGCGGCGGTCAGGACCCTGCCGCTGTCGGGATCCGTGCGCTGATCGAGCGCGTCGTAGATCTCGCGCATCTCGGCGGCCCGCCGGTAGGAGCGGGGCTGGAGCTCGTGCGGGATCCCGAGCACGTGACCGATCCATCGCCACATGTGTGCCATCGCCTCCATCTCTCCCGGCGAGTAGCGGATCCCGAGCTTCTGCACGCTCTCGACGTGCAGCGCGAAGAACGCGATGTTGAGCGTCGCCGCGGTGTCCGTGGCGTTCATCGGGATCCCGTCGCCGAGCAGATCCCAGTCGTCCTGGGCGAGCAGGTGGCGGCGGACGTAGGCGTGGATGAGGCGCACGCGGATCGATGCCGCGATGCCGCTGCCGGGCCGATCCGGGCGCATGTTCTGCGGGGCGGTCGCCGCAAGGATCCACTGTCCGGTCTCGAGCAGCCGCTTGCCCGCGTTCTGATCGATCCGCCCGGTTCGGAGCAGCACCTTCGCGATCCGGGGGATCGGGTATCCGTAGCCGAGGCTGAGGGCGCCTCCGACGGCGACCGCCGGCCCGGCCCGCCAGTGTGCGATCCGCCCGGCCTCGAACAGCTCCCAGTTGACCCACTCGGGAGGATCGAGGACCGGCTCGAGCATCGCCCTCAGCGCAGGCGGCACCCCCCGCAGCGTGCAGGAGCGCTCGGCCAGCGCCCGGTCGAGCGCCTCCCAGCCCGAACGGTCGGGCAGGCCCGCGAACTCCGCGACGACGTCGTCGGCGGCCCGATCGGACTCCCAGAGGCCGTCGAGCATCCGCCGCGCCAACGCCGTGTCGAAAGACCCCGCGAGCCGCTCGAACCCGGCGACGAACGTCGACTCGGCGGGATCGACGCTCTCAGCGAGCTCGTACGGCCGCGCGCCTTCGCCTGAAGGGCTCATCGCACGCTTCGCTCGGGCTGAGGCGCCATCGCGGCAAACCATACACAACGCAACAGATACCGTTGCATCGTTGCACCAGCGCGGAGGGCGACGCTATCGTTTCCGGGGATGGCACCACGGGAGCTCCCGTCGTCGAACACCCTCCCCGCCGGGGCGCCGGCGAGCGCCGCCAACGCGGCGGTCGAGGAGGTCCTCGACGCGGCCCTGGCGCAGTTCGAGGACGTGGGCATCAGGCGCAGCACGATCGAGGACGTCGCCCGCCGGGCCGGCATCGACCGCGTCACGGTCTACCGGCGCGTCGGGTCCAAGGACGACCTGATCCAGGCCGTCCTCGCCCGCGAGGCCGGACGGCTCGTCGAGCGGGTCGAGGCCGCCACCGCCACGCTCGAGACGCTGGACGATCGCGTCGCGACGGCGTTCGCGACCGCCGTCGTCTACCTCCGCGAGAACGCCCTCTTCAACCGCATGCTCGCGCTCGACAGCGACACGATGCTGCCCCGCGTCACGACCCAGGCGAGCAGCCTCCTGGCGATCGGGATCGCCGCCGGGACCCGCCTGCTCCGGGAGGCGGAGAGCGACGGCCTGCTCCCGGGGATCGAGGACCCCCAGGGCGTCGCCGAGATCGTCATCCGCCTGATCCAGTCGTTCGTCCTGACCCCCGCCGGCACGGTCAGGCTGAGGACCTCAGCCGAGCTGGAGGCGTTCGCGCGCGCTCACCTGACGCCGATGATCGCCCGCACCACCCGGAGCTGAGCCGGGCCGCCCGACCCGAGCCCGGAAGCCCGGCGGCGCCGTCGCGTCCACGACGCGCGTCCACGAAGCCTCACGGTGCGGCGAGGTGCCTGCCGAGGAAGTCCAGCATCGCGTCCACAGCCTGCTCGTGCTGGTCGAGAAACGCCCCGTAATGCCCGCCGGGCAGCTCGACGACCTCACCCCGCGGCGCGCGCCTCCCGGCACGGGCCGCCGGGCCCGGGGGCGTTACGCCGTCGTGTTCCTGAACGAGCACGAGCAGAGGGCACCGCACGCGTGAGGCGTGGCGCCCGGGACGGTAGAAGCCGAGCCTGATCGCGGACCTGGCCGCGATCTCTTTCTGCCACTCGGGGTAGCGGCCGCCGGGGTTCAGGGCCCCCTCGCCGTTCAGCGCATCCGGCGTCGAGATCGAGGCGACCGTGCCTTCGGGCGCGGCGAGCGGGACGAGCAGCGGCTCGCGGCCGGCCAGGCCGCCGAGCGTGTCCGCCAGCGCCCGCCCGGTCAGACGCAGCGCGGCTCCGGCCGACTGGTGCCGGAGCGCGTTCGGCGTCACGGCGACGCCGTCCGCAAGAGGAGCGTGGGCGATCGCCGCGGCGAGCCCCGGGGTCCGCGCGGCGACCTTGAAGACGTGCCCCCCGGAGAGCGAGAAGCCCCAGATCGCGACCCGCCCCGTCTCTGCGCCGGGCAGCGTCTCGGCGAACTCGATCGCGGCCTGCCAGTCGGCCTGCTGCTCGCCGATCCGCGCGATCTGCCGCGGCCGGCCGCCGCTCTCTCCGAGACGCCGGAAGTCGAACGCGAGCACCCCGTAGCCCGCATCCTGAAAGCGCTTCGCGAGCGGGTCGGTCGCCGCCTCCTTGATCACGCCGAGCCCCCCTCCCATCACCAGGCATCCGCGCCCGTCTCCCGGGTAGTGCCAGGCGGCGCAGCGCGTCCCACCGCTCACGAAATGAACCTTCTCCCTCGCTGCGAGAGCCATGCCGGCGACCTCCTCATACGACGGTATCTGTGACCATACGATCGTATTGGATGTTCGCCGCTCGCGTCGCCCGGTGCGGCCCGGCGTCCGAGCGCCGCCCGTGCCGCGGTGTCGTGAGAATCCTGGGCCGAGCCGATACGAATGTATGATCGGCGATACGGAATGAGCCCGGACGATCGCAAGGGCTCTGCGCAGGTTCGCGTGCGCAGGTCCGACCTGAGCACCTACGCGCGGATCCGCAACGCCGCCCTCGAGGGGTTCGCCGAGAACGGCGTCGCCGGCACCTCGATCCGCGACGTGGCGGCCGCCGCCGGCGTCTCCCCGGGCCTCGTCCAGCACCACTTCGGGACCAAGTCGCGGCTGCGCGACGCGGTCGACGAGTTCGTCGTCGAGGTTGCGATCGAGACCTTCCGCGACCTCGTGCCCGGTGACGGCGAGGAGGTGTGGGCCGCGATGGGCGCGACCACCACCGACTGGGTCCGCGACAACGCCGTCGCGCTGCGCTACGTCGCGCGCTCGCTGACCGAAGGCGACGACGGGGCCGCGCGGACGCTCGACGCGCTCGTGACGATCGCGCGGGCGAGCTGGCTCGAGCCGTTGAAGCGAGGCGGGGCGCTCGACCCTGAGGTCGACGAGCAGTGGGCGGCGTTGCACGTGATCGTCTTCAACCTCGCGACCGTGCTGATGGAGCCGGCGATCAGCGCCCAGCTCGGCGCCCCGTTCTTCAGCCCCGAGCAGCTCCAGCGCTGGAACCTCGCAACGACCCAGCTCTACCGGCGGGCGCTCACCAGACCGTCGCCGCGCCGGACCCGGGCGAGCGCGAGGCGCTCGGCCGGCTGACCCGCCACCTCTGAAGAGCCGAGATCCGCCACGGGTCGCCAGGCGCCGAGTTCCGCGAGCGGCGGGCGCTCCTCGATCTCGACCCGCCGCGACTCCATCGCCCGCTCGGAGCCGGTCGGCGGAAGCAGGATCGAGCCGCACGCGTTCGCGTCAGCGAACGCGCGCCCGAGGAAACGCGTCTGGGCGGCGATCAGCACCGCGTAGGCCATCGCCGAGAGATCCCGCAGCGGCTGATGACGGTTCTGGCGCATCCCGAGGTCGACCTGAGCCATCCCGTCGAGGCCGATCAGCCGCCAGACGTCGATCAGCATCGCGATCTCGACGCCGTACCCGGCGCCGAAGGGAACTCGCTCGAGCAGCTCGCGCCTGGCCGCCGTCTCCCCCGCGAGCGGCTGGCTGAAGACCGCGAGATCGGGGGCGTGCAGGTTGAGCAGGGGCCTGGCCGTCAGCTCGGTGACCCGGCCCCCGCCGTCGGCGAGGACCTCGCCGCCGTTGCTGAACGGCCGGCGGAAGGTGCCCTTGACGAACCGCACCTCGGGCTCGCAGATGAGCGGGCCGAGCATGCCGAGCAGGAAGCGCTCGTCGAAGTTGCTCGTGTCGGTGTCGGCGAACACGACGACGTCGCTCACGGTCGCCGCCACTCCGCGCCACATCGCATCGCCCTTCCCGAGCGCCGGGCCGTGCTCGGGCAGCAGCTCGCTCTCCTGCTCGACGCGCACGCCCGCCCGTTCGGCGAGTCGCGCCGTCCCGTCCTCGGAGGCGGCGTCGACCACCAGCGCCTCGTCGAGCAGCCCGGCGTCTTTCAGCCGCAGCGCCGCCTCGAGCACGGGACCGATCGTCTCCGCGACCTCGCGCGCCGGCAGCACCAGCGCGACCGAGTCGCGCTTGGCCGCGAGCAGCCGCTCGAGCGTGAACTCCTCCGCGTCGTAGCAGCGTCGCGCGAGCCACTGCGAGCGAGCGAGATCCCGCGCCAGCCCGCGCGGCGCGCGGGCGCTCGTTCGCGCGGAGGTCCGCACCCGCACCCGGCGACTGCGGTGGATCTCCACTCCCCGCGTCTGGAGCGCCCGCTCGAGCGCCTCGTCCTCGAGCGCGGCCCGCACGGGAAGCCCGCCGCAGCGGACGTAGGTGGCCGCGGTCAGGGACAGCGAGGCGCCGCTGAACTGGTGATGGTCGACGTGCTCGGCGCGCGCGGCGAGGCTGAGCGCGCTCAGCCTCCGCGCGACCGCGGCCTTCCGGCGCGCCGCCGGCGCGCTCGGGTCGAGCGCCCGCGCCTCCTCGGGGTCCAGCTCGATCCGGCCGCCGATCGCCTCCGCCCCCGCCGCGACGAGCTCGAGCTGGACCGCGAGCCAGTCCGCGGCGACGACGCTGTCCGCGTCGGTGCTGGCGATCAGCCCGCCTTCCCGGCCTACGTTGAGAAGACGCGCGCACGCGAGGTCCATCCCCACCCGCCGGGCGCGGCCGACTCCGCGGGAGACCGGGAGCTCGACCGTATGCAGCCTAAGAGCCGGCGTCTCCCGGGCGATCTCCACGGCGATCGCCTCTGTCGCGTCGGTGCACCCGTCGAGCACGACGATCGCCTCGTAGCTCTCGGGGGCGAGCGCCTCCTGGCGGGCGAGCGCGCGCAGGCAGGCGGCGATCCGCTCGGCCTCGTCGCGGGCGGGCACGACGACGACGGCGCGCAAGCGCGGGTCTGGGGGCGGCAGCTGCACCGTCGCGGTCACGGCCCGTCCGCTCCGCGCTCGATCAGCTCGCGGCCGCGCTCGTAGTCGCCGTCGCGTTCGCTCGTCAGGACGCCGACGAGCGTCCCCGCGCGGGAGTACCACGAGACGAAGGCGCCGCCGGGATGCTCCACGAGCTCGCTGGAGTCATAGCCGTCGCCCCAGGCGGCGTGCTTGAGGGTGTGCTCGCCGATCGTCGACCAGAAGCCCGGCACCTGCGCCCACGCGCTGTCCCGGCCCGCGAGCGCTTCGCCCGCGATCTCTCCCTGAGCGAGGGCGTCGCCCCAGTGTTCGACCCGCAGCGGCCGGCCCGCGCTCGCGTTCTGCGCGAACGCGACGTCGCCGGCGGCGAGCAGCCCCTCGCAGGCGCGCATCCGCGCGTCGACGGGGAGCGCGCCCTCTTCGACATCGAGCCCGGCGTCCCGCGCGAGCTCGACCCGGGGCCGGGCGCCGGTCCCGAGCAGCACGCACTCGGCGGCAACTCGCCGGCCGTCCTCGAGCACCGCGACCCGCCCGTCCTCGATCGCCCGGACCTCGGCGCCGGCGAGCAGCTCGACGCCGAGATCGGAGAGCCACCCGGCCAGGCGCTTGGCGACCTCCGCGCCGAGGCGCTCCTGCTGGGGCGCGGCCTCCTGCGCGATCAGCGTCACGTGCGCGCCGAGCAGCGCGAGCGAACCGGCCAGCTCGCAGCCGACGAAGCCGCTTCCGAGCACGATCACGCGGGTCCCCTCGCCGACCCGCTCGGCGATGCGGCGGCTGTTCTCGATCTCGCGCACGGTCATCACCTGCGGGTGCTCGGCCCCCGGCAGCTCCGGCCGCACCGGCTCAGAGCCCGTCGCGAGCACGATCTCATCCGCCGGCAGCTCCTCGCCCTCGAGTGAGACGGTGCCGCGCCGGTGGTCGATCGCGCTCACCTCCCGCCCCAGCACGAGCCTCACCTCGTTCTCGCGATACCACTCCTCCGGCTCTATGGGGAGCTCCTCGGCCGCGATCTCGCCGCGCAGGAACTCCTTGGTCAAGGGCGGCCGCCGGTAGGGGGCGGCGCGCTCGCGACCGACGATCGTAACCGCGGCGCTCCCGCCGCTCTCGCGGTAGGCGCGCGCGGTGGCGAGGCCCGCGGGGCCGGCCCCGACGATCACGATCCCCCCGCCCCTCATCGGCCGCCGAAGCGGTCGAGCCGGTAGCCCTCGCGCCGGTCGTCGAGCGTCTTCCAGACGGCCAGCTCGCGCGCGAGGCGGTCGTGCACCTCATCGCCGCGGAACGGCTCGTCGCGGCCCTCCCCCCGCCAGCTGACCGCGACCGCGCACGCCCCGTCGGAGAGCTGGCAGCGAAGCCAGGAGATCGCGCGCTCGAGCTCCGGGGGCTGCAGGTAGTAGAGGATCTCCGAGCAGACGATCAGATCCCAGCGGCCGGCGGGGGCTTCGTCGGGGAAGCTCGCCCGGCGAAGCTCGACGTTCTCCAAGCCGCCCACGCGCCGCTCCGCCAGCGCGATCGCGGGCGCCGAGAAGTCGAGGGCGAGCAGGTGCCCGCAGCGGGGGGCGAGCTGCTCGGTGAAGACGCCGATCGAGCAGCCGAGCTCGAGCGCCCGGCCGAACCGGCCCGCCGGCAGCG
>DATNBM010000023.1:0-46118 GCA_035571915.1 Solirubrobacteraceae bacterium
CGAAGCCGCGGCGCTTGCACAGCGCGACGATCTTGTCCATCGTGACCGCGTCGCCCGCGGTCGGGGAGCTGCTGTCGCTGTCGCTCGGCGGGGTCATCGGGCGAGGGATGCTAGTCAAGCCGACAGGGCCGCCGCGGAATCGACGTCTGTACGAGGGCCCGTGGCGACGGTCAAGGTCTCTCGCCGATCTGCCGAAGCCACTGATGTCCCCCGCCGCGGATCGATCGACCCCGGCCCGGGCGGAACTGGAAAACTCGACTTCAGGGAGCGCAGATGCAGGCCATCGGAGACAACCACGGCGGTACGGGCACCGGTGACGTCGCGTTTCTGGTCACCCGCAAGGAGCTCGCCCGCGACACGAGCCTGCTCGAGGTCGAGGGCGACCTGGACCTCGCCTCCGCGCCGAGCCTGAAGTGGGCGCTCGCCGACCTGCAGTCGGCCGACAGCCGCCACGTCGTCGTCGACCTCTCACGAGTCGGCTTCATCGACTCGACCGCGCTCGGCGTGCTGGTCGGCGCTCAGCGCGCGCTCGATCCGGGAGTCCGTCTGGCGATCGCGTGCTCGGAGGAGAACGTCCTGCGGATCTTCGAACTGACGGGCCTCGACGGGATGTTCGAGATCGTCCCGACGTTGCAGGACGCGCTCGGCTATGTCCAGGGGAGCACGACGGCGGCAGGTTGATGCCCCGTCGCCCCGGTGTCCGCTGCCAAGTCGCGCCGCCCACGAGCCTGGCGCTCGTCCTCTGCATCCTGATCGCGTTCGCCGCGCTGCTCAGCCCGGCCGCCGCCGACCAGCCCGCCCAGCAGGAACCCCCGGGCGAAAGCCCCCCCTCCGAAAGCGCTGCGGAAGGCGCGTCGAGCGGAAAGGGCGCGACCCACAAGGCCGAACGGCTGCTCCGCCGCGCCGAACACGAAGCCGAAAAGGCCGCCAAGACGCCCGATGAAGCCGGCGGGTCGGGCTCGCCCGCGAGCGCGACCCACGGCGTCGGAGGCTCGGGCACGAAGGCCTCCCGCCAGGCCGCGCGGGCCGAAAGGGCGGCTCAGCGTGCCGCGCGCAAAGCCGCGGGGTCCGCCCCCAAGGAAGACGCGGGGGCCGCCGCGCCGGCGGCCGCGAAAGGCAAGGGCGGCGAACGCAGTCGCGAAGAACGTCGCCACGCCCACGAAGAACAGCGCCGCAAGTCCGGGCGCGAAAGCTACAAGGAAAAGCAGGCGCGAATCGCGCGTGAAGCACGCGAAGCCGCCGAAGCGAGCCTCGGCTCGCAGGGGTCGACCGGCAAGGTGACGCCGCCCACCGCGGTCGCCGCCGCGGGCGGCCTCGCCCCGTCGGCGACGCCCGAAACGAAGACCGCCGCGGTCGGCTCCGGCGCGCGCGCCGTGCAGGGCGCGAAAACCGTCCGGGTGCCGGCTCGCGCGAAGAGGCGCCGTCACGCCGCTGGCGCCGGGGCGGCGAGCGGCTCGGCTCCCGTCGCGGCTCTCTCCACGGCGGGCGAAGCGAGCGCGGCGACCGGCGCCGGCTCCGCCGCGAAACCCCGCCGGCACGCCGGCGCGAAGCGGCACGCCTCCGCGGCGAGGAGGAGCTCGCCCCTGGTCACGACCGTGACGCGCATCATCGGCGTCGTCCCCACCGCCGTCTGGCTGCTGATGGGCGCGCTGGCGCTCGCCGTGCTCGCGTTCGCGACGAGCTCTCGGCTGGCCGAACGGCGCGTGCGGCGGCTCGACCGGCAGCGCCGCGAGCTGCTCGAGGACGTCGGCCTTCTGCAGGCGGCGCTACTGCCCGAGCTGCCGGGACGTCTCGGCGCGGTCGCCACCACGGCCGCATACCGGCCCGCTTCCGGGCCCGGCGCGGGGGGCGACTTCTACGACGTGTTCGCGCTCCCCGAGGGGCTCGTCGCGATCGTCGTCGGCGACGTCTCGGGCCATGGGCGCGACGCGCTGCCGCACACGACCCTGCTGCGCTACACGCTGCGCGCCTATCTCGAGGCGGGGCTCGACCCGCGCGAGGCGCTGCGGGCCGCGGCGCCGGCGCTCGAACGCCAGCTCGGTGGCTCGTTCGCGACCGTCGTGCTCGCCACCTACGATCCGCGCGAGCGCATCCTGACGTACTCGTGCGCGGGCCACCCGCACCCGCTGCTGACCGGCCTGGACCCGGGTGAGGCGATCATCGCCGCGTCGGCGCCCCCGATCGGCGCGGGCAGGCCGACCGGCACCCGCCAGACGGTCCTCGCCGTCCCCGGCGGCGCGCTCGCCGCGTTCTACACCGACGGCGTGATCGAGGCCCGGGTCGAGGGGGAGCTCTACGGCCAGGGGCGGCTCGCAGCCGAGCTCGAGCGGCTCTCCTCCGGCGAGGCGAGCGCCGCGTCGCTGCTCGACCGCGTCGCCGAGCAGACAGACCGTCGTCCCGACGACATGGCCGCCTGCGTGATCGGGATCTCGGGGGGCGACGAGGCGCCGCGGATCGTCAGCGAGCAGATCGAGCTCGACGGCCGCGAGGCCGGCCACGCTCGGGCGAGCCGCTTCCTCGCCGCCGCGGGCGTCCCGCAGGCGGAGATCGGAAGGGTGCTCTCGGCGGCCCGCGCGATCGCCGCCGACCACGGCAGCGCGCTGCTCACGATCGAGGCCGGGGAGGCCGAGGGAAGTCCCCGCCTGACCCTTACACACGACAACGTCGCGCCGCTTCGGGCGCGCGCACTGGCACGCACCCAGGAGGTGGCATTGTGACCGACCGACCCGTACCAGACCTGGACGCCGCGCTCGTCCTCGGCATGGCCTCGACCGCGATCCCGTTCGCGAACTCGCGGGAGGCGGAGGCCGAGCGCTGGCTGCGGATCCTGCGGCTGCACGGCGAGGCCGGGGCGACCCTCCAGTCGCTCGGCGTCAGCGAGGGGCCGCTGGAAGTGGCCCCCGAGCACGACGAAGGCGCCCCGTCGGGCGCCGAGGACATCGTCGGGCGCGTCGGCGAGGCCGCCGCGGCGAGCGCCGCGCGCCGCGACGCCGCGAGCTTCGGCACGGCCGACGTGCTGCTCGCGGTGATCGACGTCTACGGCAGCGACTTCAACCACGTGCTCCGCGCTCACGGGACGGACCGCGAGGAGGTCCTCGAGCGGATCGAGCTGCTCGCCGCCTGAGCGGCGGGCGACGCCGGCGCCGACGGGTCCGGGACGGCGGCCGTAGTGCCGGGGAGCGCGGCGCGGTCGTAACATGCCCGGCCGTGGCGCGGGTGCTGATCGTCGGGGGCGGGTGCAGGGGACGGGCGCTCGCGGCCCGGCTGATCGACGGCGGGCACGCCGTGCGGATCACGACGCGAACCGAGCGGGGCCGCGCCGAGATCGAGGCGCTCGGAGCCGACTGCTGGATCGGGACCCCCGATCTGCTGCAGACGCTCCGCGGGGCGCTCGACGGCGTCACCGTCGTGTGCTGGCTGCTCGGCACGGCGAGCGGCGAGGAGGACAAGCTGACCGCGTTGCACACGACCAGGCTCGAGCTGTTCCTGACGCAGGCGATCGACACGACCGTGCGGGGTCTCGTCTACGAGGCCGGTGGGGAGGGGGGACCAGCGGCGGCGCGCGAGCGCGCCGAGGAGATCGTGAGAACGATCACCGCGCGCAACCAGATCCCGCTCGCGTGGCTGGACGAGGACCCGCGCGCGACCGACGCCTGGGTCACGGCCGCGCTCGGCGCCGTAGAGGGGATCTTGGCCGCGCGCTAACGGCGCGGCGGGGCCCGGGCGGACGTCCCGAGCGGGCCTCGCGGTCAGCCGAAGAGCAGGCGGCGCCGAGGGACGGCCGATCGAACGAACGAGCAGTTCCTCCGTCGACTGTCAAGCGGCGCTCCCTCCGATCCGATGTTGGAGACATGACAAGCGAGCGTTCGCGATACGGCCTCTTCGTCTCGGCGCTCGGTGCGCTCGTGATGACCGTCTCGGTCTACCTTCCCTGGTACGCGGCGAGCGCCGGAACCTCGGGGGCGGCGCTCTCGCGGCACGCGGATCAGCTGACCGGCCAGCAGGCGATCGGTGGGCTCGCCGTCGTCCTGCTCGTCCTCGCGGGCCTCGCGCTGCTCGACGCGCTCTTTCCGATCGCCCGCCACGCCTCCGTCGTCCCCGCGGGCGCGGGTGGCGCGGTGGTCGTGCTCGGCGTGCTCGCGACCGCCTGCATCGTCTACCGGATGGTCCAGCTGCCCGACCCGCTCGGCGTCCCGTTCGCGCTGTCGCTGCGGGAGGGAGCCTGGACGGCGCTGCTCGGATCGCTGATGATCTCGCTCGGCGGCCTGTGGCCGCGGTCGCTGCCGGGCATCGCGCCCGGCGAGTCGCTCGGCCCGGACGTCTGGGCGGCGTTGACGGGCTGGACGCCGGGCGCCTGAGCTCAGGCGCCGCTCAGCAGGAGCGGCTCGTCCGGCCGGTCGGTGAGGCGCGCGAGCAGGTGCTCGATGATCCTCGCGGTCGCCCCCCAGATCAGGTTCTCGCCGACGATGTAGGCGTCGGTCTGGAAGGTGAAGCCGCGCCGCTTCAGGGTCGTGACCGTACGTCCTGCGCTCACGTCCGCGAGCGGAAGCTCGAGTACGGCGTCGACCTCGCGCGGCGACGGGATCCACGAGAGGCCTTCGGGGATCGTCGCGACGAACGGGTGGATGAGGTAGTTGGTCGCGAACGTGGAGGTGGTGGGCAGCTCGCCGATCACGGTCACGTCGCCCGGGCGCAGCCCGATCTCCTCCTCGGCCTCCCGGATCGCGGTGTGAGCGAGGTCCGTGTCGGTCTCGTCGCGCCGGCCTCCCGGAAAGGAGATCTCGCCCGCGTGGCGGCGCAGGTCGGCGCGCCGGCGGGTCAGCACGAGGCGGGTGCCGGCCGCGTCGCGGTAGAGGGGGACGAGCACCGCCGATGCGACCGGCTCGGCCGCGCTCGGGGGCAGGCGGGGAGACGGAGGCGGGTCAGGCGGCCAGGTGAACGCGCTCAATGCGCTCCTGAAACATGACCTCGCCGTCGAGCGCCCGGTGCACGGGGCACTTGGCCGCGATCACGCGGAGCCGCTCGACCTGATCCTCGGGGAGGTCGTCGGGGAGGCGCATGACGAGCTGGAACTTCGTCGGGCAGCCGCGCTCGGCCGGGCTGTACTCGACGTCGACCTCGACGTGGCCGATCTCCCATCCCTTGCGAGCCGCGTACATCTCCATCGTGATCGCCGTACAGGAGGCGAGGCTGACCGCGAGCAGCTCGAGCGGGTCCGGGCCGGTGTCCTCGCCGCCTTTGCTCGTGAGCTCGTCGACGATCACCTGGTGATCGCGGACCTGCACCGTGTGGCGGAGCGTGCTCCCCTCGCGCCGTGCAGTCGCTTTCATCCTTGCAAGCTCAGGCGTCTGACCCATTGAGTTCCCTTCGATCGTTGCTTCCCCGCCAACTCGATATTAGCCAGCGACACGGATAGGTGTGGCCGGCGAACCTTTCAGGTGAGGGGGTTGAACAGCAGCCCGGTGAGCAGCTTGGGGTAGAAGAAGGTCGACTTCGGAGGCATGTTCTCGCCCTCCGCGGCGAGCTCGGAGACCTGGCCGACGGGCGTCGGGCGCATCACGAACGCTGCCTGGTAGTCGCCCTCGCGGACCATCGCGACGGCCTCGTCGGTGTCGCGCGCGTAGAACATCCCGTTGAAGTGCGAGATGTCGTCGTCGCTCATGCCGAGCGCGTTCTTGAGGATCAGCGTCTCGAGCACGCCCGTGTCGAGCCGGCGGTAGGGCGCCGAGTGGGCGGCGAGCGCCGCGTTGGCGATCGCCTGGTCCTTCAGGGTCAAGCGCAGGAAGCGCCCGTCCCTGTCGCTCACGTAGCCCATCTGCAGTGGCGTCGGGACGTCGCCCTGCGGCGCCGGCGCGAGCTCGGAGCGGTCGACCTCCTCGATCTCGAAGTCGCGCTCCAGCGCCTCCTCGAGAGCCGCGCGTCGCGCGTCGTCGAGGCCGCGGACGAGGCGGTGGGTCGGGAAGATCGTCAGCCCGGGATCCTGAAGGGCGACGAGGCACATGAGGATGAACCGGTGCTCGCCCTCGCCGCCGACCTCCTCGGCGTAGGCGTCCATCGTCTCGTAGCGGTGGTGCCCGTCGGCGATCAGGAGCTCGGCGTCGGCGGTCGCGGCCCGGACCGCGGCGATCGCCGCAGAGTCGGAAACACGCCACAGGCGGTGGCGAGTGCCGTCGCCGTCCGTCACATCGGCCCAGGGCTGCTCGGAGGTCGCCGGCTCGAGCGCCGACCAGGCGGCCTGCTCGGGGTCAGAGTAGAGCGAGAAGATCGGCGAGATGTTCGCCTTGGTCGCGCGCGTCAGCCGCAGGCGATCCTCCTTCGGTCCCGGGTGGGTCCGCTCGTGGGGCCGGACGCGGCCGGGCCCGTAGCCCTCGATCCGCACGCGGCAGAAGAATCCCCGCCTCGTGCGCGCGACGCCGTCGGGGCCAGCGTAGTCCTGCGTGTGAGCCCACAGCGCGGGCTCCTCGTCGCGCACGACGGCGCCCTCGCGCTGCCACTCGGCGAACACGCTCTGGGCGGTCTCGTACGCGTCCCGGCCGTCCGCGCCGGGCTTCGGCAGGTCCACGGCGACGACGTTGAACGGGGAACGGCCGAGCAGGGCCGCGCGCTGGCCGTCGTCGATCACGTCGTAGGGGGGCGCCACGACCGCGCCGATGTCGCCGACGATCGCGGGGTCGTAGTGGAGCGCTCGGAGCGGCTGGACGTCGGCCATCGCGGTCGCGAGGCTAGCAGCGGCAGGCACCGCCCGGCGGTTGTGGGGGCTCTAGACTCGGCTTGGCGGGGCGTGGCGCAGTCTGGTAGCGCACTCGGTTTGGGTCCGAGAGGTCCCCGGTTCGAATCCGGGCGCCCCGATGATTGCGCTTCCCTCTGGGCTGGTTGAGGCGGCCTCTGTCTCTGGAGGGGTCGAGAGGTCACCCGTTCCGCCATGTCTCCCTTCGCTATGCGAGGGAGTCTTCGAATGCTTCGCCGAACAGTTCGGGGCTCGCGTCTCCCAGAAAGAACGTCGTGTTCGTGCTTTCGCATGTTTCGGAGCTTGTTCTGCTGTTCAACTTACCGGCTGTGAAACCCAAGAAGATCGTCTGTCCGGGCACGTTGAAGTTAGCCCTGAACTGGGTGTACACGTACTCGCACGGCCCGGGGCGTGTCACCTCGATCTTCCCTTTGAACCTAGCCTTGCCGCCGGCTGAGAGTTGGGCCACTGTCACCGTCCCCGACTCTTGATGTTCTTCTTCACACTGGACAAGCGTGTTTGTCCAAGCGGATATCAGAACCCTGCTGGTGCCGTTGCGGGTGAGCGTTCCTTCGGAGTAGATGGTGCATCCGTCGATCACCAGACCGGCATGTGCTGGGCTGCCATCGGGTGCCGTGATTCCGGCACTCTCGAGCGTCAATACCTTGTGCGCATAGGCGGCAGTCGCTGGGAGCACCACAGCAGCGATGACACACAGCAAGGCGGCACCGCTCGTCATCTGCTTCATTTCGCGTGCCTCTGCTTCCCCAACCTGTCGAGAAGGAGGCGCCGAAGTCTTGACCCCAGGCGCTTCCACCCACCGTCACACGGGACGCGCGACCATCAGCAAACTTCTCAGCGGAGGACGTCTCTCGCAACGTCTGTTTCCGTTTCCGGGCAGGCACTCGACATCACGTTTTCAACGTTCACTGGAATCGAGAGCTCGAACTGTGGGTCTCGCTCTGTGTGGAAACGGGAGCGGAGGCGACCACGGTCAGCAGCTCGCCACGAACAACCCAACGACCGGTCAGCTCAGGCGTTGCCTTCGTGCACCCCCCGGCGTTTCGGCCTGCTGGCCGAGCCCGGAAAGAGCTGGTCTTGGCGTCGAGCTCTATCGATGTGGACCGAAGATCAGGTTTCTCCGCCGCAAGCCAGTAGGCGGCCTTCAATGCCGCCTCCTTTGCGCTGAACAGAAGCCGATCCCAAGCGATCCCGTCAAGGGTTTCGAGCAAACGCGCCACGGTCGTACGCTCATCCGGCAGCGCGATGCTGTTCAGGACGGTCGCCGGCAGGGGCTCGTTCAGCTCGGCGTCGAGTCCGATCGCGGCCAGCGAGGTTGACCGCGCTGCGACGGCGGCGCGGTAGTCACGCTTGTGGGTGATGCTGCCGACGATCCCGCGGGGCCATAGCGGCGCCCCGTCCTTGCCCATCGGGATCGACCCGGCGGAGACACCGACGTGTTGGAGGGCGCGTCGCGCACACGACCTGCCGGCGGCGAACTCACGTCGGCGACCCCGGGTCGAGCCCTCGATTGCTTCCAGCTCCGCAGGGAACAGCTCCGGCTCGTAGTCCTCGCCGGCGCCTTCGCGAAAGATCTCGACGCACACGGCGTCCTTCGGCATGATCGCCTCGAGCGCTCTGACCGGATCGCCCACGGGCCGACATTAGTATCCCCTCGGTGAGGACGCAGGTCGGCATCGTCGGAGCGGGGCCGGCCGGGCTCACGCTCGCGCTGCTGCTGGAACGCGCCGGGATCGAGTCGGTCGTGCTGGAGGCGAGGACGCGCGAGCACGTCGAGAGCCGCGTCCGAGCCGGGCTGCTCGAGCAGAACACCGTCGAGCTGATGGGCGAGCTCGGGGTCGGGGAGAGGATGGGCCGCGAGGGGCTCACCCACGAGGGCATCTACCTGCGGGGCCCCGCGGGCACGACCAGGATCGACATCGCCGGCCTGACCGGGCGGCGGATCACGATCTACGGCCAGCAGGAGCTCGTCAAGGACCTCGTCGCTGCCCGCTTGGAGCGCGGCGGCGAGATCCGCTTCGAGGCCGTCGCGTCAGCGATCGAGGGTGCCGACGGGGAGCGGCCGCGGATCGCGTTCACCGAGAACGGCGAGGCGGGGGAGCTCGAATGCGACGTGGTCGCCGGCTGCGACGGCTTCCACGGCATATCCCGTCTCTCCGTGCCGCAGGGCGCGCTCTCCGAGCACGAGCACGTCTACCCCTTCAGCTGGCTCGGGATCCTCGCCGAGGCGCCGCCCAGCACCGACGAGCTGATCTACGGCTGGCACGAGCGGGGCTTCGCCCTCTACTCGATGCGCTCGCCGTCGATCAGCCGCCTCTACCTCCAGGTTCCGGCCGGCGAGCGGATCGAGGACTGGAGCGACGAGCGGATCTACGCCGAGCTCCAGACCCGTCTGGCGGCCGACGGCTTCACGGTCGCCGAAGGACCGGTGATCGACCGCGGCGTCACGCCGATGCGGAGCTTCGTCTGCGAGCCGATGCGCCACGGACGGCTCTTCCTGCTGGGCGACGCCGCGCACATCGTGCCTCCGACCGGGGCGAAGGGGCTGAACCTGGCGGTCAACGACGCGCGGCTGCTCGCGGCCGCGCTGGCCGACTGGTACGAGGGGGGCGCCGAGGACGCGCTCGACTCCTACTCGCGCTCGGCCCTCCGCCGTGTCTGGCAGGTGCAGGACTTCTCCAACTACATGACCCACCTGCTCCACGACCTCGGCGGCGGACCGTTCCAGCGGCGCCTGCAGCTCGCTCGCCTCGAGCATCTCGCCCGCTCGCGGGCGGCCGCGACGAGCCTCGCGGAGAACTACGCGGGCCTGCCCGCCGCAGCGGACTTCTGATCCCGGGTGGGCTGCGGCGCGACCCACGCCTCCGCTGTCGCGCCGTCGCCCCAGCCGATCTCCCGCGGGTCCTCCATCGCCGCGGGCATCTCGAGGATCCACCGCTCGTGCACCGCCGCGAGGCGCTCGTGGAGCTCATCGGCCGAGCCTGCGTCCGCCGGGTCGAGCGCCTCGCCCGCCTCGACGAGCACTCTCGCTCCCGCGCGACGGGCTCGCAGCGGCAGCACGAGCGCCCCGCTTCGCACGGCCAGCTGGGCGGTCCCGTCGGCGAGCATCGCGTGCCTGCCGAGGAAGCGCGTCGGGCGCGGGCCGGGCAGGTCGAAGAACACGAACACCGCCTCGCCGCGCTCGAGCAGCGCGGCGATGATCCGAAACGAGCCGTCGGCGGGCACGCAGCGGCTCTTCGTCGCGCGGCGCCAGCGAGCGAGCCGCCGGCCCCAGCGTCCGCTCGTCGGCCGCTCGAAGAACCACGCGCCGGGCACCAGGTACGTGTGCCTGCCGCGGAACGGGCGGGCGCGGTCGAGGCGTTCGTAGGGGCCGACGTGGCAGGCGCTGAGCAGCACGCCGCGCTCGGAGGCCAGTGCCCGCTCCACGCGCTCGCGCGACCCCGGGTCGATCTCGGCTCGCCAGGGTCGCTGCCAGAACAGCGCCGTCAGGGCCTGCATCTCGATCAGGTGCTCGCGCGCGACCGCTTCGAGCTCGCGCTCGCCGATCCGGCCGAGGACCGCGCCCATCGCCGCGAGGGCCCGCTCGCGCTGGTCGGCCTCGGTCTCCCATATCGCCGCTCCGACCCGTTCGGCGCGACGCACCGCCAGCGGCGCCGGGGTCAGCGCGTTGGCGAGCGCCGAGGTCTTCACCCGCATCGCGAACGGCGCGCCGGGCATCGGGGTCCGCGGCGCGGGCGCGTCGAGGTCCGCGAGGATCGCCAGCTCCGCCGCGGAGGTTCCGGCCGCCGCGGGAGCCTCGCGCCCTTCGGCGGCGGCGGCGAGCGCGCGGGCGGCCGCCGCCGGCGTCGGATGGTCGAAGGCGAGCGTCGAGGGCACTTCGAGGCCCGTCATGGCGACGAGCCGGTTGCGCAGCTCGACGGCCATCAGCGAATCGACGCCGAGCTGCGCGAAGCCGCGGCCCTCCTCGACCGTCGCGCCCCCCGGGAGACCGAGCAGCGCGGAGGTCTCCCCGACCACGAGCTCGAGCAGGCGTGCAGAGCGCTCCCCCGCGTCGAGCGCGGTGAGATCCAGCGTGGTCGGGTGGCGCGCCGCGACGCGGCACGCCAGCTCCCGCTCGATCCGCTCGCGCAGCATGAAGCGGCGAGGCTTGCCGTTGGTCGTTCGCGGCAGCTCCTCCACGAAGCGGATCAGGTGCGGCTGTTCGTACTCGCGCAGGCGCGCCGCGCAGAGCTCGCGCAGCTCGGACTCGAGCTGCTCCTCGCCGCCGGGTACGGCGGGCTCGACGAACGCGACGAGGCGGACGGCGTCATCGACCCGAGCGCCGACGACCGCGACGCCCGCCACGCCGGCGTGCTCGACGATCGCGAGCTCCATGTCGATCGGTGAGACCCACAGGCCCCCGACCTTGAGCATGTCGTCTTCGCGGCCCACGTAGGTGTAGCGCCCGTCGGCCCGGCGACGGAAGCGGTCGCCCGTGACGAACCACGCTCCCGGCATCGCGCGCCTGGTGCGCTCCTCCTGGTGCCAGTAGCGTGCCGCCCGCGAAGGACCCCTGACGTGGAGCGCCCCCTCGCCCTCGCCGAGGACCTCCGCGCCGTGCTCGTCGAGCAGTCGCAGCTCGTAGCCGGGCACCGGCCTCCCAGTCGTGCCCGGCGCGGTGTCGCCCGGGCGGTTCGAGCAGAACGTGACGAACATCTCGGTCGCCCCGACGCCGTCGTGGATCTCGATCCCGAACCGCTCCCGCCAGCGCGCGAAGGTCGCCTCGGGAAGCGGCTCGGCCGCGGAGATGCACAGCCGGACCGAGTCGAGCGCGTCCCCCGTCCCGGGCTCCTCGGCTAGCTGGCGGTAGAGCGCCGGCACCGAGCAGAGCACCGTCGGGCGGTGCCGGCGCAGGGCCGCGAGCAGACGCTCGGGGGCCGGCGGGCCGGCGAGCAGGACGGCGCTCGCGCCGAAATGGAGCGGGTAGGCGAAGCTGTTCCCCAGCCCGTAGGAGTGGTAGAGCTTCGTCGTCGAGAAGACGCGGTCCTCGGCGCCCAGGCCGAGGATCTCGCGGCCGAAGGTCTCGCAGACGGCGGGGATCGAGCGGTGCACGTGGACGACCCCCTTCGGCCGGCCCGTCGATCCCGAGGTGTAGAGCCAGAAGGCCATGTCCTCGGGCTGCGCTGCGGCCGCGTCGCGGAACGGCTCCTGGGCGGCGAGCGCGCCCGCCAGCTCGATCGCGTCCGGCTCGCCCCCAGGCGCGCCGGCGGCCAGCAGCGTCACCTCCACGCCCGCCAGCGCGTCGCGCAGCGTGTCCAGCAGCCCGGGCTCGCAGACGACGACGCGCGCGTAGCAGTCCTCGACGAAATGGCGGAAGTTCTCGGGATGCTCGCGCACGCTGACCGGCACGGGGACCGCACCGATCCGCATCGCGCCGATGAAGGCGACCGGGAAGATCGGCGTGTCGTCGAGGACGAGCAGAACCCGCTGTTCCCGCAGGACGCCCAGCCCGGAGAGCAGGTTCGCCATGCGTCCGACGTCATCGAGGAGCTGCTCGTAGCTGAGGGTCCCCGCGTCGCTCACATACGCCGCGCGCCACCCGCGGCCGGCTTCGACCTGCCGGTCGAGCACGAGGCTGGCGTTCGAGTTGTGGGCCGAGCGGCCGACCGTGCGCGTGCTCAAGCGACGCCGCCCCCGTCCTCGCAGCCCTCGAGTGAGTAGAGGCCCTCGGCCTCGCTCAGCGCGAAGTCCTCGACGATGAGCATCGAGGGGTTGCGCTCGATCGCCACCAGGTAGGCCCGCCTGAGCGTTCTCCTCGTCGTCGTCGGCTCGGGCCAGGACGGGGGCGAGGCGAGGCCGAACCAGAGCAGCTCGCGCCAGCTCTCGAGCTTCAGCTGCTCGATCGTGCCGCCGATCCCGCGCTGGTTCGAGCGCAGCGCGCGCAGGAACTCGATCGGCGCACGACCGGGGACCAGGAACGACTCGGCCCAGACCGACGGGCCGGGAGCGCCGACCCGCATCACCACGCGCCTGCGCATGCACGCCTCGTCCTCCTCCAGCGCCAGATGCGCGGCGACCGCATCGGGCGGGAGCGTCTCGGATTGCTCCACCGGCTCGACGACGACCGGTCTCAGCGTCTGGGCTTCGAGTGACCGCGAGACCGTGCCGTCGGTCACCAGGAGGTTCCGCAGGAACGCGTCGATCGCGGCCATCGACACCGCGGTCACGTCCGCGGGGAGCTGCGACTGCAAGGTGAAGTGTCTCGCTGCGAGCCCGTCGGCGATCAATCTCGTCCCTCCAGAACGTTAGAAGTCCCGGCTCCTGACAGGAAGCCGGGCCAGGCCGGGCGATCTGTCAAGGATGCCAGGGGCTTGTGTATCTACCCGCGCGCGCCGATATCAGGCACATGAATCCCTCTCTGGGGAGGCTCTCGCACAACAAGAAGCTGATGGCCCGGACGGCGGCCGCGATGTACGGCGGGGCGACGCTCGACGCCGCGATCGAGGGCCTGATCCCCGGCGACCCGGCCTTCTCGGTCGCGCCGGCGATCGCCGCGGCCGCGATCGTGACGCTGCTCCTCCTTTACGGCCACCGCCTCCCGAGGCCCGCGATGGCGCTGCTCGGCCCGCTGGGGGTGGTCCTGATCGCCGCGGCCCTGGCGACGACGCCGGGCGCCGGCGACGGCGCCGTCCTCTACATGTGGCCGGTCCTGTGGAGCACGTTCTTCTTCGGCCGGCGAGGCGCGGTCGGGATCCTCGCGTTCATCGCCGCCGCGCATCTGTTCGTCCTGCTCGAGGTGCCGCCGGTCAGCAGCTTCGCGGCGCGCTGGGTCGACGTGATGGTCTCTACGACCGTCGTCGCGATCGTCGTGCTCACGCTGGTTCGTTACAACGACCGGCTGCTCGAGACGCTCGAGGGCGAGGCTCGGACCGACGCGCTGACCGGCCTGCTCAACAGGCGCGGGTTCGACGAGCGCGCCTCGCTGGAGCTCGCTCGCTCCCGGCGTGAAGACGGCTGCCTCGCCGTCGCCTCCTTCGACCTCGACTTCTTCAAGCGGATCAACGACGAGTGGGGCCACGAGGTCGGCGACCGGGTGCTCGCCAGGACCGCCGAGGTGCTCCGCGACGAGGCCCGTGAGATCGACGTCGTGGCTCGTTTCGGTGGGGAGGAGTTCGTGGTCCTGCTGCCCGGCGCCGACGCCGTCGAGGCGCAGGGCTTCGCCGAGCGCGTGCGCGCGACGCTGGCCGCCGGCGGTCCGTCGCGGCTTCCGACGGCTCGCGCCAGCGCGGGGATCCGTGCGGCCCGCGCCCCCGAGTCGATCGAGGAGCTCCTGCGAGGAGCCGACTCCGCCCTCTACGCCGCCAAGCGAGCCGGCCGCGACCGCGCGATGGTCTTCGAGCGCGCCGAGCACGCCGGCGGCGCTTCGATGCTCGCGTTCTAGCTGCGCTCGCGTTCCAGTTGCTCGCGTTCGCGGCGCTCGCGCTCGCGCTCCCAGGCGCCGTCGAGCTCTGCATCGTCGGCGACCGACTCCTGTCCGGCTCGCAACTGCGGCCCGAACTGCGCGCGGCGCTCGCGCTCGCGCAGCCGCGACCAGGCGGCTTTGGTCCCGCCCGGCTGGACGACGAGCATCGCGAGGATCAGGATCAGCACGACCGCGGCCGGGGTCTGCTCGGAGGCCGGTCCGACAGCCAGCACTCCGACCGCCGCGGCGGCGACGAGCAGCATCCCTCGGCCGGCGGGGGTCAGGCGGTAGCTGCGAACGCGCCTCCTCACGCGACACTCTCGGCGGAGGCGCGCTGCTCGCCGCTTCCCGCTCGCGCGCCGAGCGAGAAGAGCGGCCAGCGACCCGGCACGCCCTTGAGCTCGTGAAATCCACGGTCGGCGAACTCGAACGGGCCGCCGACGACCGTCCCGAACACGGTCCCCGAGACGAGCACCTCGGCGGGCCCCGCGAGCGCGCTCACCCGCGAGGCGATGTGGACCGCCATGCCGCCGACGTCGTCGCCGATCAGCTCGCACTCGCCCGTGTGGATCCCGATCCGCACCTCGACGCCGAGCTCGCGCGCCGCGGCGTTGATCGCGAGCGCGCAGCGCAGCGCGCGGGTCGGGGGGCCGTCGAAGGTCGCGAGGAAGCCATCGCCGACCGTCTTGACCTCGCGCCCGTGGAAGCGCCGCAGCTCTTTGCGAACCAGCTCGTCGTGGCGGGCGAGCAGGTCGCGCCAGCGGCCGTCTCCGAGCGCCGCGGCGCGCGCGGTCGCGTCGACGATGTCGGTGAACATGACGGTCAGCAGGGCCCGGTCGAGCTCTCCGCCGCGGCGTCCGCCGGTGAGGAACTCCTCGACCTCCTCGACGATCGCGTCGCTGTCGCCGACGAACGGGAAGGAGTCCTCGCCGTCGAGCTCGACGTATCGGGCGCCCGGGATGTTCTCCGCCAGGTAGCGCGAGTGGCGCACGTCCCAGACGAGCTCCTTGGGCCGGTGCATGACGAGCGTCGGCACCCGGATGCGGGGGAGCTGGTGGCGGACGTCGAGGTCGGTCATCGCCCGCGCGATGACCCGCGCCTCGGTCGGGCTCGCCGCCAGGCGCTGCATCCGCGCGAACCACCTGACGAGCGAGGGGTCCTGGGCCATCGACGGGGCCCACCCGGCCATCGCCTCGGCGTTGACCTCGCCCCAGGTCGTGATGTTGCGTTCGGCCAGCTCCTCGCGTTCCTCGACGGTCATCGCCCAGTCGTAGTCGGGCGCCCACGAGGTCCGCGCGGCGGACGCGTACATGATCAGCGCGCCGATCCGCTCGGGGTGCTCCGCGGCGAGCTGGGCGCCGACGAGCCCGCCGAGGGCGTAGGTGAGGATCGCGGCCCGTTCGCTTCCGGCCGCGTCGAGCACTGCCAGGGCGTCGGTCGCCTCCTGCTCGACGGTGTAGTCCTCGAGGACCCGGTCGGAGAGCCCCGTGCCGCGGCTGTCGAACAGGATCAGCCGCCCGAACGCGGCCAGCCGTTCGAGGAAGCGCTGGTTGGCGGGCGCCTCCCAGAGGTGCTCGATCTGGGTGATCCAGCCGGTCAGGAAGAGCAGGTCCAGCCCGCCCTCCCCGACCACCTGGTAGGCGATCGAGGCCCCGCCGCTACGGGCGTAGCGGGTCTCGGGGATCACGGCTGGTCCTCCAGCAGCGAGCGGAAGGCGGCGGCCGGATCGACCGTCGCGCCGACCGCGCGGGCCCGGTCGGAGAGGAACGTGTCTGAGGTCACGACGCGGATCGACCCCGGGTTCGCCTCGGCGCGCAGCAGCCGGATGATCTCGTCGTCGGCCGAGTCGCGGCGGGGTTTGGGGGCGTGGGTCACAACGATCACGGTCGAGCGGATCGGTGGCCGGGGCGGCTGCTCGAAGACGACCGTCACGTCGTCGCCGGTGACCGCCGCCCAGCGCTCGAGCTTGTCGACGAGGGCGACCATCGCCCCGTGGCGGTCCTTCCACCATGCGTCGGGCCTGGTGCCGATCACGTTCATCCCGTCGACGAGCCACCGCACACCGGAAGCGTAGAACCTGACCGCCTGGTCACCGGTCGCGGTCGGCGGCGGCCGGAGGCCGGCCCGGCGATCTGCTGGAGTTCACCGCGATGAGACTCGAGGGCATCCAGACCGGCGACATCGTCGAGGTCGACCGCAAGGGGCGGCGCTTCCACGCGATCGTGACCGGCACCGCTCCGGGCGGGCTGGCGCTCCAGCCGACCGATCGGCGGGTCAACTACTACACCTGCCGCAGCCGCGAAGTGGTCGGCCACTGGGCCAAGCGGGGCCGCCCGCGTGAGACCTCCGATCCTCTGCTGCCCTCGCCCCGCCAGATGGAGCTGGATCTCACGCCCCGCGAGGCCGCCGGCTGATGGCATCCGGGGCCCCCGCGGACGGCCCGGCTCAGAGCTGCTCGAAGACGCGGTAGGCGTCGGCGGCGCGCTCGAGCGTGTCATCGCCCCAGTAGAGCTCCTCGCCGATCGCGACCGTGGGCACCCCGAAGACGCCGGCGCGCAGCGCCTCGTCGGTGACATCGCGCAGCGCGTCCTTGACGTCCTGCGAGCCGATCGCCACGCGCAGCTCCTCGGCGTCCAGCCCCGCCCGCCGCGCCGCCTCGAGCACGGCCTCCAGCTCGCCCAGGTCGACGGCCTCCAGAAAGGACAGGCGCATCGCGGCCAGCGCGTAGGGCTCGAGCTCGCCCCTCAGCTCCGCCCAGGCCATCGCGCGGGCGACGAGCAGGTCGCTCGTCGGCCACGGGTCGGGCCAGCGGATCGGCCCGAGGCCGTGCTCGGCGGCGCGCGCGTCGCAGTCGGCGATGCCCGCCTCGCGGGCGTCGGTGAGTCCCCAGGAGGTGCGCCCGTTGGACTTGAAGACCGCGCCGGCGAGCACGCCCCGCCAGCGGGCCTCCGGCAGGATCGTCCCGATCCGCTCGGCGGCGAACCACGAGTACGGGGACATCGCCCCGAAGTAGAAGAGCGGCTGGGGCGCGCTCACGCCTCGATGATGGCGCATTGCCCCGTCGGAGGGGTGACACGAGCGGGACGGGAAGTACTTGCCGAGCGAGGTAGGGTCCCTCGCGTGAGCGACCGCGTGCTCATCCTCTCCTGGGAGTACCCGCCCGTGATCGAGGGGGGTCTCGCGCGCCACGTGCGCAAGCTCGCCGAGGCCCTGGTCCGCCAGGGCGTTGGCGTTGACGTGCTGACGCGGGGCGCCGCGGACGCCCCCGCGGCGGGCGGCGCCGGCGCGATCCAGGGCGGCGTGAAGGTCCACCGCGTCCCCGAGCAGGACTGGCCCCGGGACCTCGACCGGTTCGTCGCGTGGGTCGAGCAGATGAACGAGGACATGCTGGCCGTCGGCGAGGCGCTCGCGCAGGAGAGCTCATACGGGCTGATCCACGGCCACGACTGGCTCGTCGCGCGCGCCGCGGCGACGCTGTCGGACCGGCTCGGGATCCCGTACGTGACGACGATCCACGCGACCGAGCACGGACGCCACCAGGGCTGGGTGGCCGACCAGCCCCAGTCGCACATCCACGGCGTCGAGCGCTGGATGGCGCAGCGGGCGGACCGCGTGATCGTCTGCTCGCACTACATGCGCGGCCACGTCGCCGACATCTTCGACATCGAGGAGGGGCGCGCGAGCGTGATCCCCAACGGCGTCGACCCCTCCGACCTGCGACCGGTCCGCGACCTCGCGCGGCTGCGCAGCGAGTTCGCCGAGCCTCACGAGCGTCTCGTTCTGCTCGTCGGCAGGCTCGTCTACGAGAAGGGCTTCCAGCTCGCGCTCGACGCGATGCCGGGGCTGATCGAGCGGGTCGGGGACGTCCGCTTCCTCGTCGCGGGCAGCGGCACCCACGAGGGCGAGCTAAAGGAGCAGGCCGAGCGCCTCGGGCTCTCCGAGCACGGGACCTTCCTCGGCTGGATCGGCGACGACGTCCTGCACTCGCTCTACCGGATCGCCGACCTCTGCGTGGTCCCGTCGATCTACGAGCCGTTCGGACTGGTCGCGCTCGAGGCGATGGCCTCGGGCTGTCCGTGCATCGTCGCCGACACTGGGGGGCTGCGGGAGGTCGTGCCGCGAGGCGAGCGCGTCGGGCTGCGCTTCAACGGCGGCGACGCCGAGCACCTCGGGGTGATGATCGAACGGCTGCTCGTCGACGAGGCGCTGCGCGACAGGCTCGTGGCCGAAGCCTCCGAGCACGTGCTCCGCTTCGACTGGGACGACATCGCCCAGCGCACGCGCGCGATCTACGATGCGGTTGCGAGGCCCGTCCCGCGCGAGGGCGCGCGCCGGGCCTGAACGACCGACCGATCAACAGGGCGAGACACGGGGAGGGACGCGAGGGATGGCCGAGATGCTCGAAGGGCTGATGCAGAACGACTTCCAGCTGTCGGTGCATCACATCAGGCGCGCGCTGCGCGCCAACCGGCCGGACGCGACGGTCGCGACGCTGCTCGAGCCCGGGAGGGTCCAGAAGGCGACCTTCGGGGAGATCGCCGACCGCGTCGACCGCCTCGCCCGCGCGCTCGGCACGCTCGGGATCGAGCAGGGGGACCGCGTCGGGACCTTCGCGTGGAACAACCAGCGCCACTTCGAGCTGTACTTCGCGATCCCGTGCGTCGGCGCGGTCCTGCACACGCTCAACGTGCGCCTCTTCGAGGAGCAGCTGACCTACATCGTCAACCACGCCGAGGACAAGGTGATCTTCGTCGACGACTCGCTCGTGCCGCTGCTCGAGAAGCTGGCGCCGAGCTTCGAGACGGTGCGCCACTACGTCGTGATGGGCGACGGGGAGGCAGGCTCGCTCCCCGGCGCGGTCCGCTACGAGGACCTGCTCGAGCAGGCGGGGGAGGGGGGCTACGACTACCCGGAGATCGACGAGCGCCAGGCCGCGGCGCTCTGCTACACGAGCGGCACGACGGGCAACCCGAAGGGAGTGCTCTACTCGCACCGCTCGATCGCGATGCACTCGACGGCGACGATGTTCAAGGACGGGCTCGGCCTGAGCCGCAGCGACCGGGTCCTTGCGGTCGTGCCGATGTTCCACGCCAACGCCTGGGGGCTGCCGCACGGCGCCGCCCTGGCTGGCTCGGACCTGGTGCTGCCCGACCGCTACCTCGGCGCCGAGCCGCTGGCCGGGCTGATCATGAGCGAGCGCCCGACGCTGATGGGGTGCGTGCCGACGATCTTCTCCGACCTGTTGCGCTACGCCGACGAGCACCCCGACGTCGACCTCTCGTCGCTGACGAACGCGACGTGCGGCGGCTCGGCTGTCCCGCGGCAGCTGATGAAGGACTTCGAGGAGCGCCACGGGGTGCGGATCTTCCAGGCCTGGGGGATGACCGAGACGAGCCCCGTCGCGACCTTCTCGCGGCCGCCGGAGGGTGAGCGCGACGAGCACTACTGGGACATGCGGGCCAAGCAGGGCCGGCCGCTGCCGTGGGTCGAGCTGCGGATCGTCGGCGACGAGGGAGAGGCCCCCTGGGACGGGACCTCGACGGGCGAGATCGAGGTGCGGGGCCCGTGGGTCGCCGCCCAGTACTACCGCGACCCGGACCCGGCGAAGTTCGACTCGGGCTGGCTGCGGACGGGCGACATCGCCTCGGTCGACGAGGAGGCGTTCGTGCAGATCACCGACCGCTCCAAGGACGTGATCAAGTCGGGCGGCGAGTGGATCTCCTCGGTCGAGCTCGAGAACGAGCTGATGTCCCACCCGGACGTCGTCGAGGCGGCGGTGATCGCGAAGCCCGACGAGCGCTGGGCCGAGCGGCCGCTGTGCTGCGTGGTGCTCAAGAGCGACAGCGCGACCGGCGCGGAGGATCTCGTCGAGCACCTGCGCAGCAGGGTCGCGAAGTGGTGGCTGCCGGACGAGTTCGCGTTCGTCGAGGAGATCCCGAAGACGAGCGTCGGCAAGTTCGACAAGAAGGTCCTGCGGGGACAGCTCGCCGAGGGCGAGCTCGAGGGACGGGTCAAGATATGACCGGAACGCCGGTTTCGGGCCCATTTTCTGCGGTAATTGCTCGACGAAGTGTTATGTCGACCGCATCAGCTGATAGATCATTTCCTGTAGGGAAGGCAGGCGCGAGCCGAGTTGCGGCGAACCAGAGTCGGTAGCTTGCGGTCTGCACCGCTTCGACCGTCACTAAAGAAGGCCCTCGGTGAGGGCCGAAACACTTACACACCACCACAACGGAGGTTGGCATGACTCGGACCGACGTCATGGCCTCGAGCAGGCCACTGGCAGCAGGCGCAGCGCCCAAGACCGGACGATCCCGCGCGGCACGCGCGCTCGTCGCCCTTCCCGTCGTGCTGCTGATGGCGCTGACGCTGCTCGCGCCGGCTGCGGCCGTGGCCGCTGAAGAAACGTCCGGCTACGGCCAGACGCCGACGACGCCCACGACTCCGTCGACGACCCCGACGACCGGGACCTCGCCGTCGAAAGAAGAAGGCACGCCGACGACGACCACGCCGAAGGAAACCGAACCCACCACGACGTCGAGCCCGGCCAAAGAAGCGTCGACCAAAACGCTTCCCTTCACCGGCTTCGACCTTCGCTGGAGCTTCGGCATCGGCCTCGTGCTGATGGGCGCGGGCTTCTCGATCGTGATGGTGCAGCGTCGCCGTCGCGAGGGCGGGCGCTAGCTCTAGAAGTACAGCCCCGGGCGAGACCCGGGGGAAGAAGCTTTGTGAGAAGAGCCATCGGCCGCCCGGCCGGTGGCTCTTCTCTTTGGCGCGTCGACCGGGGGCGCTCGCCCCTGTCGGCGGGGCGCGCGGCCCTGCGTCTGCTTCAGGCGCCCGCTGCGCCCGCGGCGCCGTGGAGGAACAGGCGGGCGGACGTCTCGGCGAGGCGCTCGACGCTCGGCCAGTTGGTCGCGGTGGCCTGCAGGAGCAGGCCGTTGGCGAGCATGATGAAGCCGAGGGCGAGATCGGCGGGGGAGCCCTCGGCGGAGAGCTCGCCCTCGCGGCGGGCGCGCTCGAGGACGGTGGCGACCTTCTCGATGCAGGGAGCGGAGGCCTCGACGATCAGCCGCCGGGTCTCGGCGCTTCCGCCGAGCATCTCGCGGGCGACGAGGACGGCGAGCTCGGGGCGCTCGCGCGCCCAGGCGACGTTGCCGGCGACGAAGGCCTCCAGGCGCTCGTCCGTACCGGCGTGCTCGGGGACGGCCTCGGCCGAGCCCGCCGCGAGCGCGCAAGCCTCGCGGAGAACCGCCTCGAAGATCGCGCGCTTGGAGGGGAAGTGGTTGTAGACGGTCCCCTTGGCTAGACCGGCCTGCACCGAGATCGCGTCGATCCCGGCGCGGTCGAAGCCGTCGGTTGCGAACGAGCGGGCGGCCGCCTCGAGCAGGGCGCGGCGGTGTTCGGCTCTGACCTCGGGCTTGACTCGCACGGTTCCCCGATTATAGTGGGCGACCAGTCATATGGGTGATCGGTCACTTTAGAAACGGAGGCAGCGATGGGCGCAGAGGACAGCAAGGTCGTGGTCAACCTGGCGACGGGACACGAGGACGCCGACCGGGTGACGGTCGCCTTCCTGGTCGCCACCGCCGCCCTCGAAAAGGGTCGGCCGGTCGCGATGTTCGCGACCAAGGAGGCGGTGCGGCTGGGCGTCCCGGGCTACGGCGAGGCGATCGAGGCGGCCGGCGCGCCGCCCGTGGAGCGGCTGCTCGGGCAGTTCACGAGCCTCGGCGGGGAGCTGATGCTGTGTCCGATCTGCGTCGACGCGCGGCGCCTGGATCGCGAGAACCTGATCGAGGGGGCGAAGATCGGCGGCGCGACGGCGCTGTGGGAGTGGATCGGGGAGGGGGCTGCGACGGTGTTCAGCTACTGAGGACGGTCGATCGGGGGTCGGGTAGCCTTGTGATCGACTCCTGTCCGCCGGCTGTGGTTCTCGATCGCGCCTCGCGTCGCGAGCCGACGAGCCGCAGGGAGATTCTCGCGTTGTTCCGTCTTCCCGCCCGCATCCGACAGCTGGACTTCGACAAGGCACCCTGTTAGGGTCGCGCCAATCCAACAGGTTCCACGCTTGGGGAGCGTGAGCAGATGAGCGTGCGAGTCCGGCCAGAGCGGCCGAATCGTCCGGGGGTCCATGGGGTTTCTCGTCGTATCTGCTCAGGCGGAGACGCAGCTTGAGCGCGACCGGGATCTACCTTCTCGCCGGCGCGGCTGTCGTTGCCTTTCTGTTGCTCGTGGAAGCGATAGCCAGACTCGACCACAGGAGCTTCCTCGCGACGGTGGTCCTCGGCCGAGACGGCCGCACCTCGACGTCCAAGACGTTCATCTTGATGTGGACGCTGCTTGTCGCGTGGGCGCTGAGCGCCCTACTGATCGCGGGTGAGTTCGCTCACTTGCATGCGTGCGTGTCCTCGTCCGGTGCGGTGAAGAGCGCTGCCTCCTCTTGCGCCGGGAACGACGTCGGACTGCTGCAGGCCGGCTGGAAGCATTTCCTACAGGTTGGAGTGTCGGGCAACTATCTCGTGTTGCTTGGCGTGCCGGCCACGGCGGGCGTGGCAGCGAAGGGCATCACCCAGTCTCAGGCGACCGGCACGGGCTTCAAGGCCCCGGTTGCCAAGGACGGCCCGAACCCGGTCGCGCGCGTAGCGGAGATATTCAGCGCCGACGACGGCACCACCGACATCGGCGACTTCCAGTACATGGTCTTCAATCTGATCGCCGCCGTCTACTTCGTAGTCCAGTTCGTCAAGCCAGATGGAAGTGGCCTTCCGACGATGCCGGACACGTTGCTCGGCCTGACGAGCGTCTCAGCGGCTCTCTATGTCGGCAAGAAGGCGGTCACTCACAGCCGGCCGACCGTAACGGGCGTCTTCCCGCAGCCGGTTCAGGCGAACACCCGCTTCACGATCATCGGCGAAAGTCTGACCGCGGAACCGACCGCACCCACCGACGCGGCGCCGCAGGTCAGCATCGATGGCGTCCCGGCTCTCAACGTCCACACGGACGGCACGACGATAACCGCCGTCCTCCCGCCGACTCTCGCAGGCGGCGGTACGCCGGTGCTCCGCCACCTGCAAGTGAAGAACCCGTACAACGGGATCACGCCGAGCTTCGACGTCCAGTGCCAATGAGCCGATCCTCAGCACGAGATTGGATGACCGGCGCACGCTCGACCGACTACGTCAAAGGAGCACGATGACTGCAGTCACCCAGACCGACCCAGACTTCGCTTTTGGGAACCCAGCCGGCGCTCAGGCGGCATCAGCTGCTGCCGTACCAACGCATCCAGCGGGCGTGCTCGGTCCGCTTGCGCAGCTGCCAGGCACCTGGAAGGGACACGGCTTCAACACGATATGGCGACCGCACCACGGGGGGCAGGACCGCTTTCTGGAGCTCAACCTGACAACGGAGACGCTTGTCTTCACGCCGATCCACGGGCCGATCCCCAACCGCGGCCTGCTGATGCCGGACATCGAGATGTTCGGCATCACCTACATGCAGCAGATCGCCGAGACGAGCAGCGGGGCAGGCCTACACATCGAGCCCGGCATTTGGGCGCACGTGCCGGCGACGAGCAACCCGAGCGAGCCGCCGACGGTCGTGCGAATGGCTTCGATCCCGCACGGGACGGTGATCCTCGCCCAGGGAACCACCCAGTTCCACTCGGGCGGCCCGCCGCACATACCTGACAACAACATCATCCCGTTCCCGATCGGCAGCCCGCCGCCGCACGGATCGGAATTCCCGGTCGCCGAGCAGACCTTCCCCGAGCTCAACCTCTCACACGCGAGCGGCTTCAGGCAGATGTCCCCCGGCGTGACCCAGCAGATGATCAGGAACCCGAACAGCGTGCTGCAAGAGGCGCTCGCGGGCGAGCATGTCACGAGCCGAACCTTCATCGATGTCTCGACGTCGCAGAGCCCGATCAAGGGCGGCGGAACGGCCAACACCGCGTTCCTCGCGTCGGCGTCCAACCCGCCGGGCGGCAACGCTCGAGCCGCGGTGGTGCACGCCAACTTCTGGATCGAGACTCTCGCTGCCGAAGCGGGCAAACCCGCGCCGCTGCAGCTGCAGTACAGCCAGCTCGTGCAGCTCGACTTCAACGGCCTGCGCTGGCCGCACGTGACCGTCGCGACCCTGCGCAAGCAATGATCCCCGTACTGGCCCGAGCACCGGCGCGCGGTGCCGGTAGCCTGCCCTTTCCAGACCGAGCGCCAGGCAGTGTCGACGACACCATGCCGTTCGATCACATCGTGGTCGTGATGATGGAGAACCACTCGTTCGACAATCTGCTCGGTGCGCTTCCCCTCACGAATCCGGCGGCAGACGGTCTCAGCTTCGAGAACGGCAAGGCGACCAACAGCAACCCAGGCGCCAACCACACCCCCCCGGAGGTGGCGTCCTTCCCGCTCGCGAACCTCGCGCAGTCGAAGCACGTCTCACAGAGCTGGAAGGCGACGCACGAGCAGATCGCGGGCGGCGCGATGAACGGCTTCGTCAGGGCCTCGGGCGCGATCGAGCCGATGGGCTACTACACGCCCGAGCTGCTGCCATTCGCATACTCGCTCGCCGGGACCTTCACCGTCGCCAACCGGTGGTTCTGCTCCGTGCCCGGTCCGACCTACCCGAACCGTCGCTTCCTGCTCGCCGGCACGGCCTTCGGCGGCACGGTCACCGGTCCGCAGACACTGCTGGACCCCCCGCCGCCGCACGGCACGATCTTCGATCGCCTCTCGAGCCACAACGTCAGCTGGTGCGACTACTTCACCGATGTGCCGATGACCGCGGTGATTCCATCGATCGTCCTCAAGCACGCCGCCCACCATGCGCCGATCAGCAAGTTCTTTCACGACTGCGCGGCCGGAACGCTTCCCTCAGTCAGCTTCGTCGATCCGGGCGTCGGCGTGATCGCCTCGATCATCTCAGCCCTGGCGTCGCTGCCCTTCCCCGTCAAGGAGATCCTGAAGATCCTCGGCGCGAACCTCGCCGAGGTCCCGGCGGCCGAGACCGAGGAGGATCCACAGAACATGTACTGGGGCGAGGCCTGGGCGCACAGCGTCGTCGAGGCGGTCCTTCAGTCTCCGAAGTGGGGCCGGACCCTGCTCGTCTACACATACGACGAGCACGGCGGCTATTACGACCACGTCCCTCCGCCGGGCGCGATCCCCCCCGACGGGATCCCGCCCGACCTGGCTTCCGGTGATCCCGCGGGGGGCTACGACATGTACGGCCCGCGCGTTCCCGCGATCGTCGTCTCGCCGTACTCCAAGCGCGGTGGCGTGACCGACCACGTCTACGACCACACCTCGATCCTCGCGACGATCGAGCGCAAGTGGAACCTCCCTGCGATGACCGCCCGGGATGCGAACGCCAACGACCTCATGGACTTCCTCGATCCGGCTGGACCGGCGCTGCTCGATCCTCCCTACATTCAGGCCCCGACCAGGCCCCCCGGACTGTGACGCAGGTCTCCTCGAGCGCGCGCACCGAGAACGTCCCCGATTGGGCCGCGCGGGTCGTGACCGAGGTGGAGCGTCTGCGCGACTCCTACCGGTTGCGGGCAAAGCAGCACCGGCGTTGGTTCCGCTCCTTCGGGGTGCTCGTGATCGTCCTCAGCACCTCGCTGCCGGCTCTGACGATCTCGAAGTACGGCGCCCAGCACACCCTGCTGGCGGTCATCGGGGTCACGATCGCGCTGCTCACAGGCCTGCGCAACTTCTATCAATGGGATCGCCTCTGGGGCCTGCTGCGCCAGAGCGACTTCGAGCTCACCTACCTGCTGGACAAGTGGGAGCTCGACATTGGGGCGATCACCGCTCAGAGCGAGCCCGAGCGACTTCAGAGGATTCACGAGCTCACCTCGAAGCTGCGCGACGCCTCGGAGGAGATCCGCCGCTCGGAGTCCACCCGTTACTTCGGAAGCCTGAACTTTCCTCAGTCCAGCAGCAGCTGAACGCCTCTCAGCAACGTAGGCGAGTCAGTTATCACGCCGAGGACGCCCGGTTCGGCGAGCAGGCGCTCGACCTCCGGGGCCGCTTCCACCCCCCACACCGCCACCCCGTATCCGTGTGCCCTCGCTCTGCGCAGCAGGCCGGTTGAGAGCAGTCTCCGGTGTGCGACGAGGAAGTCGGCTCCGCAGCGCCTCAGTCGTCCGAGCGGCAGCGCGTCCTGAAGAACTACGAGCGGAGTGCGAGCGCCCGCAAAGCGTCCGACGATCAAGCCCGTCCCCACGTCCAGGCCCAGCCCGGCGATCGAGGCGATGACCGAGTCCTGAAACGAGGTGAACACGACCCGCTCCTTCGGCACCCGCCTCAGGACCGCCTCGACGACCTCACGCTCATAGCCGCTCTCCTTCAGCTCGACGTCGAGGCTGAAGCGCCCATTTGCCATCCCGAGTAGATCCTCGAGAAGAGGGGGAGGAGAACCGCGGCGCACGAGCTCCTCGTAACGGCTCTCCGCCAGCACGTGTCCGTCCGCGACGGAATCGTGGCTTATCACGAGTGCACGATCTGCCGTTGCGCGGACGTCGAACTCGATCATCGCCACGTCGGTCGGCGCAAGCTTCTCCAACCCGGCGATCGGATCGCCTCCCGTGAGGGCTGCGCCTGCTCGGTGCGCGACCAAAATCCCGCTGCCGCTGGGCTGCTGCTGCTCGTGCCTGCGCCACATCGGGCAATCTTTGCAGCGCGCCTGGTGGCTCGCCGTCTCCCGCGGGCTCGACCGCCTTCCTGCCAGCGCCGACGACGCCACGATGGCGAGGTCCACAGATGCTTCTTCGATGCGGATGAGAGGACTCGAACCTCCACCCGGTTTCCCGGACACGGACCTGAACCGTGCGCGTCTACCAATTCCGCCACATCCGCGTGGGGAGGAGCGAAGATATCGCACCGGCCCGCGCCGGTCCTTCGCGCAGCGGACGGTGCAAGCGAGGCCCGCGATGAGCGACATGAGAGCCGGGGTCGCCCGGCCTTCGCGCCCCAGCTTTGCTAGCGTCGATGCGTCCCAAGTGCGCCGCTATCGTCTAGGGGACTAGGACGCCGCCCTCTCATGG
The DNA here is from genome assembly GCA_035571915.1 of Solirubrobacteraceae bacterium. Classification (GTDB taxonomy): domain Bacteria; phylum Actinomycetota; class Thermoleophilia; order Solirubrobacterales; family Solirubrobacteraceae; genus Palsa-744. Next base: position 27,235 of record DATNBM010000023.1, read on the forward strand.
CGGAAACCGGGGTTCGAATCCCCGTAGCGGTACTCGACTCGCCCCGGAAATCCGGGGCGTTTTCGCGTTCCAGGGCCAGTGGGTGCCGGTCTGGGCGTCGACGCAAGTCCTCCGCGCGATGGCGCGCATCGGCTGATCACGGCCGATCAGCCGGTCGAGCACGTCGCCGGCGTCATCTCGCAGCGGTAGCCGCACCGACATGCCCAGATGCCTGTCGCGGAGCCCGCAAGTAGCCGATCCGGCCAACGATGTGTCGATCGCGCCCCCGGTGGGTACGGGCCAGCCATGCCCCGTGCGTCCCCGGACGTTCCGACCGTCGCAGAGCAAGTTCCCGCACCGTCCGGCGCCGAGTCAGAAACGCTCCTCGACTTTGAAATCAGGACCGATGAAGCTTTTCATTCTCTTAGCTGCGTCGAGCTACGCGTACGCGCGGGCCGGTGCGGCGAGATCAGTTACGGCTCGCGGTCCGGTGGTGCCGGCATCGGGCGGCGAAAAAAGCGACAGGCGGGAACATGACATTGACGTCTAGACCACGATCCAAGTCCCCCCGGCTCCGGCCCGGTCCCAACGGGATCCCAAGGGGGCAGGTGACAGAGATTCAGCGCGGCCGCATGCTGGCCGCGGCCGTCGACGCCGTCGACGAGGTCGGCTACGCGGGCATGACGGTCGCTCAGGTGATCAGTCGCGCGCGCGTCTCTCGCAAGACGTTCTACGACGTCTTCTCAGACCGCGAGGATTGCTTCCTGGCGGCGTTCGAGCAGACGCTCGAGCAGGCCGAGGAGCTGGTCGGCCAGGCGTACGCCGCAGAGGAGGCGTGGCGCGAGGCGATCCGCATGGGCCTTGCACGGCTGCTCGCGCTGATGGACGACGAGCCGGCGCTCACGAAGCTTTGCGTCGTCGAGTCGCTGGCGGCGGGGGACAAGGTGCTCGCGCGACGCTCGGCCGTGATGGAGCGGCTCGCGAAAGCGGTCGACGGGGGCCGGAGCGCGCAGGGTGCGCTCGATCCCCCGGTCGTCACCGCCGAAGGGATCGTCGGCGCCGTCTTCCAGGTGCTCCACACGCGGGTCCTCGAGGGGAGCCGGGAACCGCTCTTCGAGCTGCTCGGGCCGCTGATGAGCATGATCGTCCTACCCTACCTCGGGACCAGGGTCGCGGGCCGCGAAGTCGGCCGGGAGAGCCCCCGCCCGGACCGTGCCCAGCCGCGTCGCGCCCGACAGGGGGTCGCCGACCCGCTCGAAGGGCTCAAAATGCGGCTCACCTACCGCACGGTGCGGGTCCTGATGGTGATCGCCGAACAGCCCGGCGCGAGCAATCGCGAGATCGCCGAGCAGTCCGGGATCGCCGACCAGGGGCAGATCTCGAAGCTGCTCGGACGGCTGGCCCGCCTCGAGCTCGTCGAGAACACCGGCGACGGCCAGGAAAAGGGCGCCGCCAACGCCTGGCACCTGACCCCGCGCGGAGCGGCCGTGGAGCGGGCTACCAGGCCGCGCTGAGCTCCCGGGCGGCCCGTGCCGCCCTGGCAGGTCATGAAGCCCCGGGCGTAACCGGGGACGACGTCCCGTAATGCACCCCCCGGCGTAGCCGGGGAGGTGCTCCGTTCCCTTCTGTGGCGTTCCTTCGGCCTCGCCGGGGCCGTGCTCGCCGCCGGCTTCATCGCGGGCCTGCTCAGCGGCGAGGCGGGCCGGGCGCTGCGCGGAAGCACGCACGGGAGGTCGCCGCACAGCAGCCCACTGCATGCTCTCGGCGCGCTCCCGGACGCCCTCGTGGGCCCGGCCGGCTCGGCGGCGCGCCTCTTGCTGCCGGCCGCGGCGTGCCTGGCGCTTGCCGGAGCCCTGCTCGGCGCCATTCGTCTCCGCGCGCGCGCGGCGCGCCGCTACGTCCGTCTGCGCGTGCTCGCCTACCGCGGCGACGTGGCGGAGCCGGCGGCGCTCGAGCGGTCTCTGGCGGCGCTGCACGCGGCGCTGCTGCGCCGCTGGTGGGTCCGCGCCTTGCACGGCCAGCCCTCGGTGGCGCTCGAGGTCCATCACGGAGGGAGCGAGGACGGGGGCCCCGCCGAGGCGTTCCTCGCGCTCTGCTGCCCGGACGGCCTCGCCGCGGTCGCCGAGAGCGCGCTGCGCGTCGCCTATCCGAGCCTTCGCCTGACGCCCCTGGAGGGCCCGCTGTCTCGCCCGGGCTTCCTCGTGAGTCTGCGCAAGCGGGGCGAGTTCACCCGCCGCACGGCAACCGCCGAGCTGCGGGGGCGGGGGCCGGCCGAGGAGCCGCTCGTCAACGCGCTATTCGTTCGGATGGCGGCCTGCGGCGGGCGCTGCGCGACCCAGATCGCTCTGACCCCGGCTCCGGCGTCCTTCGAGCGGATCGCAAGGCGCATGTTCACCTCCCACGAGGCGCGCCTCTCGCGTCGCCGTCACGAGCACCCGTTCGCCCGTGACCGCTCGCTGGTCGACGAGGCGGAGCTGCGGGGTGGCCTGGAGGTCCAGCACGCGCCGCTGTTCTTCGCCGAGATCCGCGTGCTGGCGGAGCGGATCGGCGATTGCGAGCGGATCGCCGCCGTGTTCCGCGCGCGGCGGGCCGAGAACCGTCTGGTCGAACGGCGGCTCGCGCCGGGCGGGCGCGTCCCGCGGCGCATCGTCCGCCGGCTCGAGCGCGGCGAGGGCGACCCGCTCCCGAGCCCGGCCCGCGGCGTGCTCGCCGCCCGCGAGGCATGCGAGCTGTGGCAGCTTCCGAGCGTCGACTTCGCGGCCGTTCCGTTCGCTCGCGGCACGCTGCCGGTGGCGCCCGCGCCCCCCGGCGTGTTCCGTCCCGGGCCCGGTCGCGGGCTGCTGCGAGACGCGCTCGGGCCGGTCTCGATCCACCCCGAGCTGCGCCGCCAGAACACGGCCGTCCCGGGGACGGTCGAGCAGGGCAAGACGAGCTTCCTCGCGGCGAGCGTGGCCGAAGACCTCCGTCGCGAGCGCTGCGCGGTGATCGTTCTCGACCCGAAGGGCGACGCGGCCGAGGCGGCCCTCTCGGCGGTGCCGCCCGGTCGCACCTGCACGCTGCTCGACTTCGCCGACCCGACGTGCGGGTTCAACCCGCTCGCGGTCGACGCACCGGCCGACGTGATCGCCGACTACGTCGTGTCCGCGCTGAAGAACCTCTTCAGCGATGCGGACATCAGGGCCAGCTCAGACCGCTACCTGCGCAACGCGATCATCGCCGTCCTCGCCGCGGACCGGCGCGCGACGCTGTGGGACGCCGCGCGACTGCTGTCGGTGGGGGAGGAGGGGTACGCCTACCGCCGCGCGATCGCAGCCCGCGTGCGGGCGCTGCCGGAGCTGAAGGAGATCTCGAGCTTCTTCACGGCCGAGCTGACCGCCCAGCTGGCGGACGCCCGCAGCGCCACGACCTCCAAGCTCGACGCGCCCGTCAACAAGCTCGCTCGCCTGCTGAACTCGCCGTCGATCAAGCGAGTGCTGCTCAACGACTCGCTGCGGCTCGACTTCGACGAGGTGATCGCGGGTTGCGAGGTGCTGGTCGTCAAGGGGGCGCTCGGCGCGATGGGCTCCGGCAACACGTCGGTCCTGATGCAGCTGCTCGTGGGGATGCTCGACGCGGCCCTCGCCCGCCGCCAGGACCACATCGCGCCCGAGCGGCGCACGGCGGTCGCGCTGAAGATCGACGAGGCGCCACTCGTCCTCAACCGCGGGTTCGCCGAGACGATGGCGCTGAAGCGCTCGGCTGGCCTGGAGACGGTCGCTTGCTGGCAGACCGACGCGCAGTGGGTCGACCGTGAGGTGCGCGACCAGCTGGACGCGCTGTTCGCGCATCGCGTCTACTTCGCGACCGCTTCGGTCGGCGACGCGCGCGCGTCGGCGGCTTTGACGATGGCGGAGTTCTCGGACTCCGTCCGTCCCGGGGTGGGACGCAGCTCGGCGCTGGGCAGCCCCGACGTGCGGCTGCGGCTGCCGCGGCACAACGCGATCGCCAGTTGGACCACCCCCGACGGCCGCCAGGGAGCCTTCGTCGCCGAGACGATCCCGATGCGGATCGACCCGGCGCGGGTCGCGGCGCATGCGGCCGCGCAGGCCGAGCGCGGCGCGAGGCGGATGACGGATCTCAGCCAGCCGCATTGGGAGAACCGCGACGAGGGCGCCGCGGCGAGCGCGATCGAAGAGGCGGCGATCCCCGCACCGTCCTCGCCGGAGCCCAACGAGCTCACCTCGCCGGAGCCCGACGAGCCGCCCTCCGAGGAGCTCGCGCAGCCACCTTCCGTTCCGGCGGCGAGCTACCGCGAGCTGCTCGAGCTCGACCGCGCCGGCGCCGCCAGGCGGGTCCCCGCGCCCAAGGGGGCCGGGCCGCCCGCGGGCGAGCTCGATGCGGGCGACAGGCAGCTGCTCGAGCTGATCGCGTGGCTCGGGCACGTGCTCAGTAGCCAGCTGCACCGCCGCGTGAACCCGGGCCGGGCCGCCACCACGACGCAGCGGCGCCTGCGCCGTCTCGCTGAGGCGGGTCTCGTCGCGCGCCTCCAGCTGCACAGGCCGGACGGCGGGGGCGTACCGATGGCCTACGCCCTCACCGCTGCGGGCGAGGAGGCGCTGCGGGGATGCGTCGAAGGGCTCCCCCCGCAGCTGCTCCCCGCCTCCGAGCAGGGTCGCGAGGGCGCCGCCGTCGTGCGGCGCGCCGTCCACGCCGCCGGGTGGTCGCTCGCGTACGCGGGTCTCGTCGAGGTGGCGGGCTTGAGCGGCGCGCATCTGTCGGTCCTCGTCCCGCCCCGCGGCAGCGGGCCGGCGAGCCTCGAGCTACCGGGTGGGAGGGCGCCGCACGAGTTCCTGCACACGGCGCCCTCGGGTGAGCGGGCGGAGGCGGTCCGCTTTCAGACGCTCAGGCCCGATGCGACGATCGCCCTGGCGGCGGCCGGCCGGGGGCGTGCGGCGCCCGAGCTGCTGCTGGACTTCGACGATCGTTGCTCCTCGTCCGGCTGGGCGAACCGGGTCGAGCGCTACGACCACTTCCTTGCCGGCTGGTCGGAGCTGATCCCGCGCTACCGCCGAGGCGGGCGGGCGGACGCGCACGTCGTGTTCGTGTGCAGGGACCGCAGGCGTGCCCGCGAGTGCGCGCGTCGCGCCGACCTGCTGCTCGGCGCCTGCCGAGCCTACGGCGGGGAGCACCCGCGCCAGTGGGCCTATCTCGGCCGCGAGCGGATGCTCTGGGTCGCCGAGCGCGACGTCCACGAGGGAAGCCTTCTCGCCTGGCGGGTCCCGGCGCTGCCGGCAGGGCTGCGCGAGGAGGAGAAGGGGGAGGAGGGCGCCGCCTTGGTCGCGCGCCTGCCGGCCGGGGACCGCCCCGCTCAGACGGATGCGGGAGGCGCCAGCAGCAGCGCGCCCCAGTCGCCCTCGGTCAGGCGTCGTCGCTCCAGCAGACCGTGACGGGCGGCGAACTCGGTGGCGATCTCGTCGAGCTCGTCGACCAGCAGGCCGCTCGCGATCAGCGCCGCGGGGGCGCGCTCGATCGCCGCGGAGAGATCCAGCAGCAGCGGCCGCAGGAGGTTCGCGAGCAGCAGCGTCCGGTCCGGTTCCGGGTCTCCCGTCGCACGGCCCGCGCCGAGCCAGGGGAGGGGGTCGCGGCGCAGGTCGAAATCGGCGCTGCGCAGCTCCACGCCGTTGACGACGGCGTTCTCGGCGGCCGCCGTCACGCTCTCCCGCTCGTTGTCGAGCCCCAGGACCGGGTCGAGGCCGAGGCGCGCCGCGGCGATCGCGAGCACACCCGACCCCGTGCCGACGTCGAGCGCCGCGCGGGGGCACTCCGGAGATCCGCACAGCTCGAGCAGCAGGTTCAGGCAGAGCCTCGTGCTGGCGTGCCCGCCGGTGCCGAAGGCCTGGCCCGGGTCGATCACGAGCTCGATCGTCCCGCCCCCGTTCGGCGCCCCGGGTCCGTCCGGCGCGGCAGGCTCCCACGGCGGGCGGATGCGAAGCGCCGGCATGAGCCGCGCGTCCGTCGGGGGCTCGATGAGCACCGGCCGGTGGAAGTCACGCCAGCGCTCCTGCCAGTCGTCGGCGACCTCGCTCGTGGAGATCTCGACGGTCTCTCCGCCTGCGAGAGCCTGCAGGTCGGGCAGCGAGGGCAGCTCGCCCGGCGGCCCGTAGACGGCGTACTCGACGCGTCCGCCGTCCAGCTCGAGCTCCTCGACCCCCGCTGGAGCGAGGTCGAGCAGTTCGGCCAGCACGACCTCGGCCCGCTCGCGCGGGACCCGGACGGCGAGTCGGATCACGCGGCTTGGCTGCCGAGTGCGCGGCGCAGCTTGGAGAACATCGACTCCTGCGAGCGGAGGTTCTCCTCGGTGAGGCTCTCGTTGAGCGTTTCCAGCATCTCCCGCTGCTCGTCGCTCAGGCGCCGGGGCACGACGACGTTGACGACCACCTGCAGGTCCCCGCGGCGCCCGCGGCGGAGGCTCGGCATGCCCTCGCCCCGGATCGTCAGGACCTCGCCGGGCTGGGTGCCCGGGGCGAGCTCGACGGTTCTCGTGCCCTCGAGCGTCGGCACCTCCAGCTCGGCGCCGAGGGCGGCGAGCGGGGCGGGCACGTCCAGGGCGGTGATCAGGTGATCGCCTTCGCGCACGAAGCGCTCGTCCTCGCGGACGCCGACGAGCACGTACAGGTCTCCCGGGGGAGCGCCCGCCCGTCCGGCGCTGCCCTGCCCGCCGACGCGGATCCGCTGCCCGTCTGCGATCCCGGCGGGAACTTGGACCTCGAGCTCGCGGCGGCCCCGCACCTCGCCGCGACCGCGGCAGCGCTTGCACGGCTCCTTGGCGATCTTGCCGTCGCCGTGACACCGGTCGCATACCATCGTCTGGACCATCTGGCCGAGCAGCGTCTGGCGCACCGCGCGGACGTGGCCCGCACCGCCGCACTGCTCGCACGTCTCGATCGGCGTGCCCGGCTCGGCGCCGTTTCCGTGGCAGTGCTCGCAGCGGTCGACCGCGTCGTACTGGACGGTGACGGTCGTGCCCGCAGCGGCCTCGGTCAGGTCGATCTTCACGGCGACCGCGACGTCCTCGCCCTGGCCCGTCTGGAAGCCGCCCGCGCCGCCCCCGAAGAAGGCGTTGAAGAGGTCGTTGATCGAGCCGAAGCCCTCGAAGTTCGGCGCGTAGCCGCCGGAGCGAAGGCCGTCGTGCCCGTAGCGGTCGTACGTCGCCCGCCGCTCGGCGTCGGAGAGGATCTCGTACGCCTCCGCGGCCTCCTTGAACTTCTCCTCGGCGTCGGGATCGTGCGCGTTGACGTCGGGGTGCAGCTCGCGGGCGAGCAGCCGGAAGGCTTTCTTGATCTCCTGCTCGGAGGCCTCGCGCTCGACGCCGAGCACCTCATAGGGGTCGCGGGGCAAGGCCGTCAGTTCTCGGCGTAGGCGTCTTCGACGAACCGCGACAGCTGGCTGGCCGCCTCGCGTACGGTGGCGATCGCGCCCCCGTAGTCCATCCGCACGGGGCCGATCACCGACACGGTCCCGAGCGGCCGGCGGGCGAGGCCGTACCCGGTCGCGACGACCCCCAGGGAGTGCATCGCCGGCAGCTCGTTCTCGCGCCCGATACGAACGTACACCCCGCGCTCGCCGAGGGCGGCGCGCAGCACGCGCAGCAGCGCGACGCGCCGCTCGAGCAGCGCGATCAGCTCGTTCACGCGCCCCACGTCCTCGAACTGCCCGGCCTGGAACAGGTGGGCGGTCCCGTCGAGGTAGACCGAGTCCTCGCTCTCGACGGCGAGCTCGGCGAACGCCGGCGCGTAGCGGGCGAGGAAGTCGAGCTCGGTCGGGGAGAGGCTCGGGTCCGACAGCCGCGCCTGGACCATCCGGGCGCCGAGCGCGAGGCCGACGAGCCGCTCGTTGAAGTACTCACCGGCCCACGCGACGAGCCCCGGGTCGACGTCGCGATCGAACGTCGCGAGCATCTTCGAGACGTTCCCGGCCGAGGTGATGATCACGACGAGCACGACGCGGGGCTGCAGCTCGAGCACCTCGACGTGGCGGATCGTGGCGGTGTTGATCGAAGGCGCCGATACGACGGCGAGCAGGTTCGTGACCTGCGAGAGCGTCTCGGTCGTCGCCCGCATCGCCTCGTCGAGCTCGCGGCGCATCAGCGTCAGCTCGAGCGTCCGGCGTGGCGCCGGCAGCGCGCGGCCGCCGCTCAGCAGGCCGTCGACGACGTAGCGGTGCCCGGCGTCCGTCGGCACCCGCCCCGCGGAGACGTGCGGATGGTCGAGCAGGCCGTGCTCCTCGAGGAAGGCGAGCTCGTTGCGGACCGTCGAGGGGCCGCAGTCGAGCTCGGGGTCGGCCGCGATCGCACGCGAGGGCACCGGCTGGCCGGTGTGCAGGTACTCCTCGACTACCTTGCCCAGGATGCGCTCCTGGCGGGGGGTGAGCATGGCCTGATTGTAGGCGGGGCGCTGGCGGCGGCCCCCGGCGTCGGCCGCGCTTACAGGGAGACCTCGGCGACGGCGTTGCGGATGATCTGGTTGCCGTCCTGTTCGGCGACCGTGTCGATCACGGCCCGCCCGTCGGCGACCTCGCGGACGGTCCCGGTGACGATCACCTCGTGCTCGGGAACGCCCATCCCACGGAACTGGACCGACAGACGCTTCAGGTGCGCCGCGCCGCCCGCCGCCTCGGTCTGGGCCCGCGCGACCTGGGCCATCGTCCACAGCCCGTGGAGGATCCGCCCGGGCAGGCCGACCGCTTTCGCGAACTCCTCGTCGATGTGGATCGGGTTGAAGTCGCCCGAGGCCCCCGCGTAGCGGACCGTCAGGAACTTGTCGGGCGTGACCCTCACCTCGGGGATCTGCTCGCCGGGCTTGAGATCGCTCATCCGCTCACACTCCTCTGACGATGTTGGTCCAGGTGCCGCGGCAGACCTCCTCGCCGCGCTGGTTGACGGAGACCGATTCGAACACGTAGTAGCCGCGCCCGTCGGCTTCGGAGATGTCCTTGACCGAGGCGGTCGTCGTGATTTCGTCGCCCGCCACGACCGGCTCGCCCCAGACGAACTCCTGGCCCCCGTGGACCATCATCGCGAAGTTCAGTTCGATCTCGGGATCGAAGATCGGCGGCCCGACGGAGGGCGCGCTGAAGACGACAGCGAACATCGGCGGCGCGAGCAGGTCCGCGTAGCCGGCGGCGCGGGCGGCCTCCACGTCCATGCAGACGGGATCGTTCTCGCCGACGGCGCGCGCGTACTCCCTGATCTTCTCGCGCCCGACGGCGTAGGTGACGGGCTCGTATGTCTTGCCGATCGCGGCTTTGTTCACTGGCATCTGATGCGCTCCTTGCGGGGGGCTGCTCTCTCGCGGGCGGGCAGTTTACCCCGCCCGCGAGAGGCCGGCCGTCAGGTCTCCAGCCCGGCGGCCCCCGCGCCGACCAGCTCGCCGTCCGCCCCGCGCTCGCCGGGGCCTTCGAGGAACTGGACGCTGTCGGCGACGATGCTCACCGCCTGGCGTTTCTGCTCATCGGGGGTCTCCCACTCGCGCCAGGAGAGCCGTCCGTCGATCGCGACGAGGCGACCGCGGCTCATGTAGGTCGCGACGTTCTCCCCGGCCGGACCGAACACGCTCACGTCGAAGTAGTTCGGCCGCTCCGACCACTCGCCCGCCTCGTCTCGGGTGCTCGAGTTGCACGCGAGGCGCAGGTGGCAGACGCTGCGTCCAGACGGCAGCGCCCCGAGCTCGGGGTCGCGCGTGAGGCGGCCGACGAGGACGACGCGGTTGATCGATTGCATGCTGATCTCCGTTTCTTTCGGTGTCGATCCCCCGACCGCCGGTCACGCTACGGGGCGCCTGCGATGGCTGAGCCGAACGCGTCGAGCGCCAGCGCGGCGATCCGATCCGCCGCGCCCGCCTCGGCGATCGCCCTCGCCAAAGGCGCGCGCACCGGGTCCGCTGCGAGGTAGATCACCCCGCAGACCTCCCGGCTCCGCGCCCACGCGCGGCAGATCGCCGCGAGCCGCGCCGGAGACTTGACGGTCAGCTCGACCTCGATCGCGACCGGTAGCTCCGGCGGACGACCCCCGTACGAGCCGCCGGGCACGAGCAGAAGGTCGGGCCGGTGCGCGGCCTCGGCGAGCGCGGCGAGCGGGCGCCCCCGCTCGCGTTCCCACGCACGGACTCCAGGCTCGCCCAGCACCTCGCGGTCCGGGAAGGCGCCCGCCAGCCCGGCCGCGACGGTCGCGGCCTCGGCCGCGTGGCGCGCGCCGGCCGCGCTCACCCTGGCCGGGGAGAGCCCGCGAGTCCCGGCGACCCGCACGCCGCGCGAGGTCACGGTATGGAGCGTCGGGACCCCGCGCACGGGTCGCCAGGAGACGGTCAGACCCGCCCGCTCGGCGGCGGCCAGCCGGCCCCGGGCCGAGGCGACGCTCGTCCGTTCGAGCGCCGCGAGCGCCTCGGCGCTCACCGCTCCCAGCCGAGCCGTCGTTGCCAGCAGGTTGCGCCGTCCGGCCTCGGTCTCCCCGCGCTCCGCGCTCGTAGCTCCTCGCCCGGTCCGTCGATCTGCGCGCGCGGGGGTCATCGCTGCACCTCCCCGGCGGGCCGGATGCGTGTCACGCGCGCGGGAACCCCGCTGCCGAGCTCGATCACGGCCGCCCGCCCGGGCTCCAGGCCGGCGAGCTCCGGGACGCCGAGACACGCCTCCGTCGTTCTCGTCCGCGTCGTGCGGCCGCCGCTCGAGCGGGTGACCCGCCACGCGCCCTGCTCGCCCGCGAGTCGCGAGAGGAGCTCCGCGGACGCGGGCACGACCTGGCGGTGGGCGATCAGCAGCGAGAGGTTCCCGAGCACCTGCTCGAGCGTCCGCTCGCGGCCCGGCAGGCGCAGGTCGGAGATCTCCTGCGTCCCGAGCAGCAGGGAGACGCCAGCCGAGCGCGCGCGCCCGAACAGCGCGACCACGCCCTCGGCGGAGACTGCGGCGAACTCGTCGATCGCGACGAGCGTCGGGACCGGCGAGGACTGCATCTCGGCGACCGCGCTCTGGAGGTCCTGAACGATCGCCGCGCCGAGCATCTGCGCGAGCAGCGGCCGGCTGTCGGCCTCCAGCGCAAAGTAGACGACCGACCTCGCGCGGGCCGCCCCGAGCAGGTCGAAGCCGTGACACTCCCCGGCCGCGGGGTCCAGCCAGCGACCCACGTCGGACTCGGCGAGGATCGCGATCCGGTCCCGCACGCCCGCGAGGTCGCGGAGCTGCCGGGCCGTCAGCGAGTCGAGGTAGGCGTGCCCGGGTACGGAGCGCTCCTCCGGCGCGGCCCGGAGCATCTGCTCGAGCTCGGCCGGGTCGAGCATCCGCAGGATCGTCGCGAGGGAGACCTCGACGCCGCACGAGCGCAGCGCCCGCACCGCGTGGCCGAGGTAGCGCTGGGCCTGGCGCAGGTAGTGCGGCTCGGTGAACCGCTCGCCCGCCAGCAGGCGGTCGGCGATCTCGGTCTCCCCGCCCCGCGCGTAGGGGTTGTAGGCGGACGGGCCCGACGGGGTCCAGTCGACGAAAGCGCGACCGGCTCGCTCGGCGGCCGCGGCGAGCCGCGTCCGCAGGCAGGCGTCGCCCTTCGGGTCGACGACGATCGCGCCGCGGCCCTGTTCGATCGCCCGCTCGACGATCAGCGACTGCGTGACGGTCTTGCCCGAGCCGGTCGCCCCGACGACGAGCGTGTGCCCGCCGCCGCCCGGGGTGAACGGCACCCGGACCGGACGGCCGCCCGCGTCCTCTCCGAGCAGGAGGCGCTGCCTCGGCACGTCCCTCTCGCCAAGGAGGTCGCGCACCCGGGCGAGGAGCTCCCGGCCGGCCGCCGCGGCTGACCCGTGCTCGCGCAGGGCACGCTTCCCGGAGCGAAGCGTCGCGGCGGGCGTTACGCGTGCCCGGGCGGCGCGGGCGAGATCGAGACCCGCCTCCAGGTCCCCGCGGTGGAGCCTCCGTCCGCGCAGCGCCGCCGCCGCGAACGCCGCGAGCAGGAGCGGGGCGAGCGGTCCGAGCGGCCCCGCCCCGATCAGGACGCCGGCGAGTCCCGCGAGCGCCCAGCTCCAGTGAAGGCTCCGGCGCCGCAGCGCCCGAGCGAGGACGGCTCCCGCCGCCAGCGCCAGCGCCAGCTCGAAGCCGTGGGAGAGCAGGGACTGTGCGTCTGCGGCTAGCGCCCTTACGGCGTCGCCGCTTTCGTTCGTCGAATGCATGGTGTTCCTTTCGAAGGGCCGCCCGGCGGGCGGCGGATCAGGCCGCGGCGAGCGCCGCGACCGCTGTCACGGCGGCGGCCCATTCGGGACGCGCGCCGAGGTCTGTGGCACCGACCCGTTTGGGGGCGGCGCGGCCGGACGAGCCGACGGCCGTCCGTGCAGATGAAGCCCGGGCGTCCAATGCGCCGGGCGAAAGCGGGATGAAACCGGGGCGCTACGCCGCCGGATGAGACGGAGACAAGGCCCGGGCGCGCTGCGGCACCGGGGGAAAGTGGGCCGCGAGCGACGCGGCCGGGTCAGCTAAGGCGACTCGGGTCAGCGCAGGGCAGCCCAGGGCAGCTCGGGGCAGCTCAGGTCAAGCTCAGCGCAGCCGGTACCCCACGCCCCACACCGTGACCGGCCAGCGCCGGCCCGCGCGGCGCAGCTTGATGCGAAGGCGGCTCGCGTGGGTGTCGACCGTCCGAGTCGAGCCCGTCGAGCGGTAGCCCCAGATCGAGCAGAGCAGCTCCGTGCGCGTGAAGACCCTGTCGGGCTCGCATGCGAGGTGCAGGAGCAGCTCGAACTCCATCCGCCGCAGCGCGAGCGGCTCGCCGTCGAAGGTCGCCGTGCGGCTGACCGGGTCGACGCGAAGCGGGCCGACCTCGACGACGGACATCGCGGGTCCGGGCCTGTCGGCGCGCCGCAGCAGCGCCGCGAGCCTTGCGCGCAGCTCCAGATAGCCGATCGGCACCGGGAGGAAGTCGTCGGCGCCCGACTCGAACGCCCGCAGGGCGTCCAGCTCGCCGGCGGCGGCGCCGATCACCAGGGCGGGCATGCCGGCGTCCCACACGCGGCCTTCCTCGTCGGAGCGGATCTCCTCGAGCAGCGCGAGCGCCCCTCGCGGCGAGTCGAGCCTCCCGAGCACCGCCAGGCGGGGACGGGCTCCGGCGGCGAGCACGCGGGCGTGGCGGGCGTTGCTCGCCAGTTCGACCCGGTACCCGTCGGCCGCGAGCTGCCGGGCCATCGCCTCGCCGAGCCGCCGGTCGGACTCGACCAGCAGGATCGGCGCCACGACGGCGCTCATCCCAGCTCGACCTCGCGCGGCGCGATCCCGAGCCCCTCGCGGGCGATCAGCGCGAGCACGTCGCTGTGCACCCAGCGTGTCGGCTCGGCCTGGCCGCCCTCGCGCAGGAGGCCGATTCGGCGCGCGAGCCAGCTCGTCTCGCCCGTCGTGTTGCCTTTCGAATCGCGCTTGCAGCGTCCGCAGCGCATCGCGATCTCGCTCATGCTCGCCTCGCCGCCCGCGACGCGCTCGAGCACGGCTTCGCGCAGCGCCCGGTTGAGCACGATCGGGCTCTCGAGCACCCGCCCGAGCTCCGCCCGCAGCACGGTGCTGGACACGCGCGGCTCCTCGTCGTAGCGTTCGAGCGCCGCGCGCGTGAGCTCGCGGAACGGCTCGTAGCTCTCGGTCGCCGCGATCACCTCGCGCAGGCTCACCGGCTCCCAACGCACCGGTCCGCTCACGGGGCCGAACGTCCAGCGGATCGCAGGAATCGACATGCCGCAGGGCACGAGCCGCAGCCCGAAGGCCGACGAGTCGGTCGCAACCGGCGAGACAACCCTCAGATCCCGTCGGGCGGGCGGGTCGAACGGGCCGCGCAGCTCGTCCTCGGCTTCGAGCGCCCGGCAGCGTCGCCGCGCGGGATCGGTCTCCAGATAGAGGCCCGCGGCGATCGTGGCGTTCTCGCTCGGCTCATCGGCGGCGAGGTGGGCGACCAATCGCTCGTCGCCGCCGTGCGGCGCGTCGCGATCGACGAGCAGCAGCGAGCCGTGCGCGGCGGGACGCGCGACGAGCTCGCGGGCGAGTCCGCCGTCGTCGCGGTAGCGTCCGAGCACTCGCGCCCGCCGGCGCCGCGGTCGGCCGTGGGCAAGGCCTCGGGGGGTAGCAGTCGCGCTCGTCATCCATGCCTCCTCGGTTCGGCGCGCCCCACCCGGGGTCGCGCGGGTGTCCCCGGCGTCGTCTACGACCAGGGGGATCGATCGGGCCGATATGGAGGAGAGAGAAGGAGGGGGGAGCGGAGTTGGCCCGCCGACCTTAGAGCCCGACGACGAGACCTCGCATCGAGCGCTCTCGCAGCCGCCCCGCGAGGCTGCAGCCGCCCGTCGCGGCGGTTCCGCGCCGGTGCCGGTTTGCAGGCGTTTCAGGCGGCCGATGCCGCAGTCGGCCATGGCCCCCGACGGTGGGCGGCTGCACGGCGCCGCTCACGGTGGCGGGGGCGAAGGCGCCCGAGCATGGGGCGACTGCGCGGCGGGCGCGGGCGTTAGCGCGAGCGCTCGCCCGCCAGGCTCAGGCGGAGTCGGCGAGCTGCGTCGCGGCGAGCACGTTGGCGCGGTAGACGAGGTCGATCGAGGGGCGGATGCCGTCCTCTTCGCGCACCAGGACAGCGGCCGCCGAGAGCGCCCGGCCGATCGTCTCGAGCGCCTCGCCGTCCTCGCCGGGGTCCGGGTCTCGGGTCGCCGCGATCGCCATGTCGAGCATCGCGACGGCCTGCTCGACGACGCCCGTGAACAGCGCCGGCCCGACGAGGCTCGCGTAGCCGTACGCGCGCATCAGCCGGCCGGAGACGGTGATCGTCGGGCCGCGCCGCGGGGGCGTGACGGCGGGCAGCTCCTGCCCGTCGATCAGGGCCGCCATCGTGCCGCCGAGGATCAGCCGGGTGGTCGCCTCGTCCAGGCCCGCCTGGCGTGCGCAGCGCAGCGCGAGGTACAGGCCGGTCGCCGTCTGGCCGTACGGGGGGTCGGTCGCGAACACGATCCGCTCGGCGGGGACGCGGGCGAACAGCTCGATCACGTCGATCGCGAAGAAGCACGAGGTGTCGTAGAGGATCGCCGGGTGGTCGGCGAGCCTCGACGCGAGGATGCCCTGGTCGCAGATCGCGCCGTGGGCGAGGATCAGGGCCGCGCCGGGGTGGCGCAGCGCGAGGTCGGCGAGGCCGTCGGCGAGCGGCGGCAGTCCCCGGCCCGCGTGGATCAGGACCGGCACCTTGGCCTCTTCGGCGAGCCGGAACACGCCGTCGAGGTCGCCGCCGTCGAACGTGAAGTCCTGCGCGCGGGGATGCAGCTTGATGCCGCGGGCGCCGTTGGCGAGCGAGCGTTCGGCCTCCGCGATCGCGTCTTCGGTCGGGTCGAGCCGGCAGAACGGGACGAGCCGGCCTTCGCTTTCGCCGGCCCAGGCGAGCACCCGGTCGTTCGGCAGGCTGTAGGCGGGCTTGCGCTCCGGGTCGTGCAGGGGAAAGACGCACGCGCGGCGCGCGTCGGCGTCGTCGAGCTGGGCGAGCAGCTGCTCGAGCGTCAGCGAACGGCCGTCCTCGTCGAGGCCGAGGTGGGTGTGGGCGTCGATCACTTCCGCTCCCGCCGGCCGCAGGGCCGCCGTCTCTGCGAGGAACGGCGCGAGCGCCTCGGCGTAGAGCGATTCGTTCACGCGCGGCACCTTAGATGATCCATTGGGATCGATCATCTAGCCTGGGAGGACCGGATGGAGACGACGAGCGCACACCGCGTCGTGGTCGTCGGCGGCGGCTTCGGTGGCCTGCAGGCGACGATGCACCTGCGCGGGGAGCCCGTCGAGGTCACGCTCGTCGACCGCCGCAACTTCCACCTCTTCCAGCCGCTCACCTACCAGGTCTCGACCGGGGCGCTGTCACCGGGCGAAATCGCCTATCCGCTGCGCGCGATCTTCAAGCGGGCGCCGAACGTGCGGGTGCTGATGGCGGAGGCCCGCGCGGTCGACGCCTCGGCGCGGCGGCTCGAGCTCGCGCCGGTCGGGGGAGTGCCCGCCCCGGCGAGCATCCCCTACGACACGCTGATCGTCGCCGGGGGCTCGCGCTACTCCTACTTCGGCCACGACGACTGGGGCGAGTTCGCCCACGAGGTCAAGTCGCTGGAGAGCGCGCTCGTGACCCGCTCGGCGATCCTGAGCGCGTTCGAGGCGGCCGAGATGGCCGGCGATCCCGACCTGCGCGGGTCGTGGCTCTCGTTCGTCGTCGTCGGCGCGGGGCCGACGGGCGTCGAGATGGCCGGGCAGATCGCCGAGCTCGCCCGCGACAGCCTGCGCCGCGACTTCCGCTCGGCCGACCCGAGCACCGGCCGGATCGTCCTGGTCGAGGCCGCCGACCGCGTGCTCGGCAGCTTCCCGCCGTCGCTGTCGGAGCGCGCGCGGCGGTCTCTGGAGAGGATCGGCGTCACGCCGATGCTCTCGCGAACAGTCGTCGACGTCGACGCGCGCGGCGTCACGGTGCGCGGCGAGGACGGCGAGACCGCACGGATCGCGGCGCGCACCGTGATCTGGGCCGCGGGGGTCACGGCCTCCCCGCTCGCCGCGATGCTGGCGTCGATCGGCGGGGCGCAGACGGACCGGGCCGGCCGGCTGACGGTCGAGCCGGACCTCTCGCTCGCGGGACACCCCGAGATCCTCGCGCTCGGCGACATGGTCGCGGTGCGCGGCGCCGACGGGCAGCCGGTCGTCCATCCCGGCGTGGCGCCGGTCGCGATGCAGGAGGGCCGCTACGCGGCGCGGCTCGTGCGGGCGCGCCTGCGGGGGAAGACGATCGAGCCCTTCCGCTACCACGACAAGGGCAACCTCGCGACGATCGGCCGCGCCTCGGCGGTCGCGGACCTGAAAGGAGTGAAGCTGAGCGGCCTGCCTGCGTGGGCCGCTTGGGTGGCGGTCCACCTCTGGTACCTGGTCGGCTTCGCGAACCGCCTGTTCGTGTTCATCCGCTGGGCCGTCTCGTTCGGCACCCACGGCCGCGGCGCTCGCGTGATCACCGTCTC
This sequence comes from Solirubrobacteraceae bacterium, assembly GCA_035571915.1. Lineage (GTDB taxonomy): Bacteria > Actinomycetota > Thermoleophilia > Solirubrobacterales > Solirubrobacteraceae > Palsa-744. The sequence continues at coordinate 44,211 of DATNBM010000023.1, forward strand.
GGAGGCGTACGTCGAGGCGAGCACCGCGCCGGCCCGCCGCGGCGAGGCCGGCCTGCAGGACGCCGCCCGCGCCGAGCGGCGACCGCCCTCCGGGTAGGCGCCTCCGGGCGCGTATCCTTGCTCTGAGGATGGCGATCGCAGAGCAGATCAAAACCGACCTCCAGGGCGCGATGCGGGCTGGGGAAAAAGAGAAGGTCGGCGCGCTGCGCCTGATCCTCTCCGAGCTCCAGAAGGCCGCCAAGGAGGGCTCCGACGACGAGCTCGCCGTGCTGCGCCGCGAGCGCAAGCGCCGCCTGGAGGCCGCCGAGCAGTTCCGCGAGGGCGGGCGTGCGGAGCTGGCGGAGGCCGAGGAGGCCGAGGGCGAGCTGATCGGCGGCTACCTGCCGGCCGAGCTCTCCGACGAGGAGCTCGGCGCGATCGTCGAGCGGGCGGTCCGCGAGAGCGGCGCCACGAGCGCCAAGGACATGGGCGCGGCGATGAAGACGGCGATGGCCGCCGTCGACGGGCGCGCCGACGGCAAGCGGGTCTCCGGGCTCGTGCGCGCCGCCCTGCAGGGATGAGAACCCAGATCGAGCTCTCCAACGACGTCGCCGCGGAGCTGGCGGGCAGCCAGGACGCGGTGCTGCGGGCGCTCGAGGCGCACCTCGAGTGTCGGGTCTTCCTGCGCGGCAACATCCTCACCTTCGAGGGCGACGAGTCCGAGACCGACGCCGGCGAGCGCGTCGTGCGCGAGCTCTCGGACCTGATCGCCCGCGGGCACCAGATCGGGCCGGGCACGATCAGCGCGGTGACGGGCGCGCTCGACGCCCACGAGTCGCCCGCCCGGGTCCTCGAGGACGTCGTGTGGTCGCACCGCGGCCTGCGCGTCGCGCCGAAGACCGTCAACCAGAAGCGCTACGTCGACTCGGTCCGCCACAGCACGATCACCTTCGGCGTCGGGCCGGCCGGGACCGGCAAGACGTTCCTCGCCGTCGCGATGGCCGCGGCCGCGCTCTCCCGCCACGAGGTCAACCGGATCATCCTCACGCGCCCCGCCGTCGAGGCCGGCGAGCGGCTCGGCTTCCTGCCGGGCGATTTGATGGCGAAGGTCGACCCGTACCTGCGGCCGCTGTTCGACGCCCTGCACGACATGCTCGACCCGGAGAAGGTCTCCGCCCACATCGAGCGCGGCGTGATCGAGATCGCGCCGCTCGCATACATGAGGGGAAGGACGCTTAATGACTCCTTCATCATCCTCGACGAGGCCCAGAACACGACCCCCGAGCAGATGAAGATGTTCCTGACGCGGCTCGGCTTCGGCTCGCGGATGGTCGTCACGGGGGACATCACCCAGGTCGACCTGCCGCGCGAGCAGCAGTCGGGGCTGATCGTCGTCGGGGACGTGCTGGGGTCGGTCGAGGACGTCGACTTCGTGCGCTTCGGCGGCGAGGACGTGGTCCGCCACAAGCTCGTGCAGCGCATCGTCGAGGCCTACGACGCACACTCCCAGCGCGGGGACGGCGAGAGCGGACAGCCCGCGGCCGCCCGCCCCGCGATCCGCAGCGCCTGAGCCCAGAGATGCTCGAGGTCGAGGTCTTCGGCGAGCGCCTCGCGCCCGGCGCGCCCGCCAGGGAGGAGATCCGGCGGCTGTGCGAGCTCGCGGCCGCCACCCGGAGCACCGAGAATGGCCACGTCGCGATCGAGTTCGTGAGCGCCGAGCGGATCGGCGAGCTGAACCGCGAGCACCGCGGCAAAGACGGCCCGACCGACGTGCTCTCCTTCCCGATCGACGGCGCCGGCTCCGGCGCGGGCGAGCAGCGCGAGCTGGGGGACATCGTGATCTGCCCGTCCCACACGGCCGATCTCGGCGAGGCGATCGTCCACGGCATGCTGCACCTGCTCGGCATGGACCACGAGACCGACGACGGC